>NZ_JBQCIV010000067.1:0-24480 GCF_051953405.1 Trinickia sp.
GGCGTTCCGGCGGGCGGAACGCCGCTGGTTGGCTTACCTTGCCGTTCGCGGGCATTGATTCGCACGCCCTCGTTTTATATGCCATCGATTCAGATTCATACGGGAGAGCATGGTGCTTCAAGCGACTTCTCAATCCGCCGCCGCCAAGCTCGCGGCGCTCGACATCCATAAGCGCTACGGCGACAACGAGGTGCTCAAAGGCGTCACGCTGACGGCGAAAGCGGGCGACGTCATCAGCATCATCGGCGCCAGCGGCTCCGGTAAGAGCACGTTCTTGCGGTGCATCAACTTCCTCGAGCGGCCCAACGCGGGCAGCATCGTCGTCGACGGCGAAACCGTGAGCACGAAAACCGATCGGGCCGGCAATCTCGAAGTCGCCGATCACAAACAGCTGCAGCGAATCCGCACCAAGCTGTCGATGGTGTTCCAGCATTTCAATCTCTGGGCGCACATGAATGTGCTCGAGAACGTCATCGAGGCGCCTGTACACGTGCTCGGTTTGTCCAAGCGCGAAGCCGAGGAACGGGCCCGCATGTATTTGGAAAAGGTCGGTCTCGCGCCGCGTCTGGAAAAGCAGTACCCGTCGCATTTGTCGGGCGGCCAGCAGCAACGCGTCGCCATTGCGCGTGCGCTTGCCATGAACCCCGATGTGATGCTGTTCGACGAACCCACGTCGGCACTCGATCCCGAACTCGTCGGTGAAGTGCTCAAAGTCATGCAGAAGTTGGCCGAAGAGGGCCGCACGATGATCGTCGTCACGCACGAGATGGGCTTCGCGCGCAACGTCTCGAATCATGTGATGTTTTTGCATCAAGGCCGCACCGAGGAGGAGGGCGATCCGGCCGTCGTGCTCACGCAGCCCAACAGCGAGCGCCTGAAGCAATTCCTCTCGGGCAGCTTGAAGTAACGTTATGCAAGGCAGGGCGAAAGAACGCGACGCACGAGGCGCCGCCCGAACGCGCGGTGCACCCCGCGTCGTTTTCCGGGGCTGAACGATGGCACGCATGCAAGCCGGCCCGGGCCGGACGACGCAAGTGGCGATCGTCGCCTTGCCGCCCGTTTCGATGTCGGGCATCGCGCCGATCGTCGATGCGCTGCGCCTGGCCAACGACATCGACGGCCGTTTGCTCTACCGTTGGCAGATCCTGTCCTGGGACGGGCGTGCCGTGCCGCTCGCGGGCGGCGCCGCGCTGCCGGCTGACGATGCCTTCGGCGACGGCGTGTCGTGCGATTGGCTCATCGTCGTCGCGGAGCGCTTTCAGCAATTTGCCGATTACCGCCTGTTTCTGGCGTCCTTGGCGCGCGTGGGGCAGCGGACGCCGCTCGTAACCGGTATTCACCACGGTGTGTGGTGGCTCGCCATGGCCGGGCAGCTCTCGGGCTACCGCGTGAGCGTGAACTGGGAGACGTATCAGCAGTTCGCGGAGCAGTTCGAGCGGTCGATCGTCACCCAGCAGATCTTCGAAATCGATCGCGATCGCGCGACGTGCGCGGGCGGGCTGGCCAGCGTCGACTTCATGCTGGCGATGATCGGGCGCGAGCATGGCCCGGAACTCGCCGAGCGCATTGCCGACGCCCTCGGCGTCGGCGTGCTGCGCGCGGGCGAAGAGCGCCAGCGCATCCCCTACGTGACGGCCCCCGGCGAGCGGCATCCGCGCTTGAACGATGCGCTGCAACTGATGGAGGCGAACATCGAAGATCCTTTGACGACCGATGACATCGCGAACCTCGTCGGCGTGTCGCGCCGCCAGCTCGAGCGGCTTTTTCGCCAATATCTCGGCTCGATGCCGTCGAAGTACTACCTCGGCTTGCGGCTCGCCAAGGCGCGCATGCAATTGCAGCGCACGAGCAAGTCGATCGTGCAAGTCAGCCTGGCTTGCGGATTTTCGTCGGCGGCGCATTTTTCGAACGCTTACCGCGAACGGTTCGGCGTGACGCCGCGCGAAGAACGCCGCAACTGGATTGCCAAACAGCATGGAGCGGGCGTGGCTTATGCAGGCGAGCCCCGTGCGGGCGCGTTGATCGAGCCGCCCGATCGTGCCTGATGGGGTGTGCCCGATTCATGCGATGGATTGGCGATAGATTGCGTCGCCCCCAAGCAAGACGCCGTGCGCATCGTTTTCTACACTAACGTTGATTGCCCCGATTGCGGGATCGTGCGCTTCGCGACCGATTCCTGGGGCGCCCACTCATCCGAAGAGGACCCGCCATGAACGAATTCGCTGTGAACCGCCAGACCTTCGACGAAGTCATGGTGCCGGTATTTTCGCCGGCTTCCTTCGTGCCCGCTCGCGGCCAAGGCTCGCGCGTCTGGGATACCGAGGGCCGCGATTACATCGATTTCACGGGCGGGATCGCCGTGACGGGCCTCGGTCACGCCCATCCAGAACTCGTACGCGTGCTGCGCGAACAAGGCGAGACGCTCTGGCACGTCAGCAATGCCTATACGAACGAGCCCGTGCTGCGCCTGGCTAAGCGGCTCGAATCGCTCACGTTCGCCGACCGCGCGTTCTTCGCCAATTCCGGCGCCGAGGCCAACGAAGCGGCGCTCAAGCTTGCCCGCCGGGTGGCGATCGAGCGTCATGGCCCCGAAAAGATCGAAATCGTCTCGTTCAAGCAGTCGTTCCACGGCCGCACGTTCTTCACGGTGAGCGTGGGCGGTCAGCCCAAGTATGCCGAGGGCTTCGGTCCCGTGCCGGCCGGCATCGTGCATCTGCCCTACAACGATATCGAAGCGGCGCGCGCCGCCATCGGCCCGAAAACCTGCGCCGTGATCGTCGAGCCGATTCAGGGCGAGGGCGGCGTCATTCCGGGCGATCCGGCCTTCCTGCGCGCGCTGCGCGAGGCCTGCGACGCCCATGGCGCGCTGCTCATTTTCGATGAAGTGCAAACGGGCGTCGGCCGCACCGGCGCGTTCTACGCCTACATGGACACGGGCGTGACGCCCGATATCCTGACCACGGCGAAGGCGCTCGGCAACGGCTTCCCGATCGGCGCGATGCTAACCACCCAGGGCATCGCCGCGCACTTCAAGGTCGGCGTACACGGCACGACCTACGGCGGCAATCCGCTCGGCGCGGCCGTGGCCGACAAGGTGGTCGAACTCGTCAGCGATCCCGCACTGCTCGAGGGCGTCAAAGCGCGCGGCGCGCAGATCGTCGCCAAGCTCGGCGAGATCAACCGCCGCTTCAGCTTATTCAAGGAGGTGCGGGGCAAGGGGCTCTTGATCGGTGCGGAACTGACCGCCGCCTACGAAGGCCGTGCGAAGGATTTCGTCAATGCGGCCGCCGCGCACGGTGCGATGCTGCTGATCGCCGGACCGAACGTGCTGCGCTTCGCGCCGTCGCTCGTGATTCCCGAAGCCGATCTGAACGAAGGTTTCGCGCGCTTGACGAAGGCGATCGAAGCCGTGGTCGGCGCCACCGCCGACACGCAGGCTCGCTAAGCGCTTACCGCCGAGGAACCATCATGCTCTTCGTCCGCCCCGGAAGGCTGTCCGATCTCGACGCGCTCGCGCAGATGGCGCATGCGGCGCGGCCCGTGCTGCATTCGCTGCCGCACGATCGGCACGAACTCGAAGCGCGCGTCGCGCTATCGGAGGATTCGTTTCGTGCCGATGTCGACTTCCCGGGCGAGGAGTTCTATCTCTTCGTGCTCGAGGACAGCGCGACAGGCAAATTGCTCGGCACCGCCAGCATCGTCGCCGCCGCCGGCTACGCCGAACCGTTCTACGTGTTTCGCAACGACGCGCTGATTCATGCGTCGCGCGAGCTGCACGTCAACCGCAAGATTCACGCGCTGACAATGTCGCACGAACTGACGGGTAAAAGCCGGCTGGCCGGGTTCTATATCGATCGGGCCGCGACCGGCGCCGGCGACGCCGCGGCGCAACTGCTCTCGCGCGCCCGGATGATGTACATGGCGGCGAACCGCCGGCGCTTCGCGCCGGAAGTGTTCTCGCTGCTGCTCGGCGTGACGGACGAAGCCGGCACCTCGCCGTTCTGGGAGGCCGTGGGCCGCCGGTTCTTCGGTCGCGACTTCGCGCAGATCGAAATCGCGTCGGGCGGGCGCAGCCGTACCTTTATCGCCGAAGTCATGCCCTCGTACCCGCTTTACGTGCCGCTGTTGCCCGAAGAGGCGCAGCGCGTGATCGGCGAGCCGAACGAGAAGGCACTGCTCTCGTACGACATCCACCTCGAGGAAGGTTTCGAGCCCGACCGCTTCGTCGATATCTTCGATGCGGGCCCGGTGCTGACCGCGCAGGTCGATCGCAGCGCCTGCGTCCTCTTCAACGAAACGCGCACCGTGCGCGAGGCGGGCGGCAAGGCGGCGGACGATTCGCGCGCGTATCTCGTGTCGAGTCATCGAGCGGGCGATTTCCGTTGCGTGCTGGCCGAGTTGCCGAACGAGCGCGGGATCGAGGTGCCGCTCGGCGGGCCGGTACGCGCGGCGCTAGACGTCGTGCACGGCGATTCGGTGCGCTGCGTGCCGTTGCACCGCGGGGCAGCCGACGAAAGGCAAAGGGAGGCGGACGATATCGCTCCGGCTCGAACGATGAATCAAGGGATGAACCAGACGATGGACCAAACGGGAGATCGGCGATGATCGTCGTTCGTGCCGTCAAGACAGACGACCTCGATGCGCTCGTGTCGCTCGCACACGAAACGGGCCCGGGCCTGACGACGTTCAAGCCCGATCGCGACGCGCTCGCCGGCCGCATCGCACGCGCGCAGCGCACGATGCAAGGGCGCGCGGCGCCGCACGAGGCGGGGTTCTTCTTCGTCATGGAAGATACCGCGACGCACGACGTGGCCGGCGTATGCGGCATCGAAGTGCAAGTCGGGCTCGAGCAGCCGTTCTACAACTATCGCGTGAGTACGGTCGTGCATGCGAGCCAGGAACTGGGCGTGTGGACCAAAATGTCGCTGCTCAATATCTCGCACGATCTCACGGGTTACGCCGAGGTCTGCTCGCTGTTCCTGTCGCCGCGTTATCGCGCGCATGGCGTGGGCGGCTTGCTGTCGCGTTCGCGCTTCATGTTCATGGCGCAGTTCCGCGAGTACTTCCCGGAGCGATTGTGCGCCGAGCTGCGCGGGCATTTCGACGCGGACGGTACGTCGCCGTTTTGGCGCGCCGTCGGCTCGCACTTCTATCAGATCGATTTCAATGCGGCCGACTATCTCAGCGCGCACGGGCGCAAGTCGTTTCTCGCGGAGCTGATGCCGCGCTATCCCGTGTATGCCGATTTGCTGCCGAGCGAGGCGCAAGCGGTGATCGGGCTCACGCATCGCGACACGGCGCCGGCGCGCAAGATGCTCGAAGCCGAAGGGCTTCGGTATCAAAACCACATCGACATCTTCGATGCGGGCCCCGTGCTGGAATGCCACATCAACGATCTGCGTACCGTGCGCGAAAGCGTGCTGGTGCCGGTCGCGATCGGCGGCACGCGCGACGACGGCGAGGACGGCGCACGCTCGCTCGTCTCGAATACGTCGATGGCGGGATTTCGCGTCGGGGTGGCGCCGGGCGGGGTGGCCGAGGGGGCGATGCGCTTGTCGGCCGACGATGCCGCCGCGCTCGATGTCGCCGAGGGCGATCTCGTGCGCGTATTGGCCTTGACGGCCTCGAGCAAAAAGAACGGGTAAGGACACAGAGAACATGAGCGAACTTTTCATCGACGGGCAATGGTGCGAGGGCAGCGGCCCCGCATTCGCGTCGCGCAACCCCGGGACAGGCGCGGTGGTGTGGGAGGGCAAGAGCGCGTCGAGCGCCGACGTCGATCGCGCGGTGGCCGGTGCACGTCGCGCGTTCGGCGAGTGGTCGGCATTGCCGCTTCAGGCGCGCATCGAGATCGTGCAGCGTTTCGCCGCGCTCCTCGCCGAACGCAAGGAAGCGCTGGCGCACGCGATCGGTCGCGAAACGGGCAAGCCGCTGTGGGAAGCGCGTACCGAAGTCGCGGCGATGGCGGCGAAGGTCGCTATTTCGATTACGGCGTATCACGAGCGCACGGGCGAAAAGCGGATCGCGATGGCGGACGGCACGGCCGTGCTGCGTCACCGTCCGCACGGCGTCGTCGCCGTGTTCGGGCCGTACAACTTCCCGGGTCACCTGCCGAACGGGCATATCGTGCCCGCGCTGATCGCGGGTAACGCCGTCGTATTCAAGCCCTCCGAGTTGGCGCCCGGCGTCGCACGCGCGACCGTCGACGTATGGCGCGAAGCCGGCTTGCCGGCAGGCGTGCTCAATCTCGTGCAAGGCGAAAAGGAGACAGGCGTCGCGCTCGCGAATCACCGCCAGATCGACGGGCTTTTCTTCACGGGCAGCTCGGATACCGGCACGTTGCTGCACAAGCAGTTCGGTGGCCGGCCGGAGATCGTCCTCGCGCTCGAAATGGGCGGCAACAATCCGCTCATCGTGGCCGACGTCGAAGACATCGACGCGGCCGTGCATCACACGATTCAATCGGCGTTTCTTTCGGCGGGCCAGCGCTGCACCTGCGCGCGACGCATCTTCGTGCCGCGCGACGCATTCGGCGATCGCTTCCTCGCGCGCTTGACCGACGTCACGTCGCGCATCGCCTACGGGCTTTACGACGCCGAGCCGCAGCCGTTCATGGGGGCCGTGATTTCGGCGCGGGCGGCGGGTAGGCTCGTGGCCGCACAGGAGGGGCTCATCGCCGCGGGTGCGCGTGCCCTGCTGACGATGGAACAGCGCGATGCGCATCTCGGCTTCGTGAGCCCCGCGATCCTCGACGTCACCGACGTGCGCGATTTGCCCGACGAAGAGCACTTCGGCCCGCTGGCGCAGATTGTTCGCTATCGAGACTTCGATGAAGCGATCGCGCGCGCGAACGACACGGTGTACGGATTGTCGGCGGGATTGCTCGCCGACGACGAAGCGCGCTGGACGCATTTTCATCGCACGATTCGAGCGGGCGTGGTCAACTGGAACCGTCCGACGAACGGGGCGTCGTCGGCGGCGCCGTTCGGCGGCACCGGCCGCTCCGGCAATCATCGGCCCAGCGCTTACTACGCGGCCGACTACTGCGCCTATCCGATGGCCTCGGTGGAAAGCACGCAACTCACGATGCCCGCGAGCGTTTCGCCGGGTCTTCAGTTTTAAGAATCGAGCAAGGGATCGACGATGCAAGCACGGGAAGCCAATTTCGACGGACTCGGAGGTCCGACGCACAACTACGCCGGGTTGTCGTTCGGCAACGTGGCGTCGCAGACGAACGAGAAATCGGTCGCCAATCCGCTCGCCGCCGCCAAGCAAGGTCTGCGCAAGATGAAGCAGCTCGCCGATCTCGGCTTCTTGCAAGGCGTGCTGCCGCCGCAAGAGCGGCCTTCGTTGCGCTTGTTGCGCGAGCTCGGCTTTTCGGGCTCCGAGCGCGCGATCGTCGAGCGCGCGGCGAAGGAAGCCCCCGAGTTGCTGGCCGCGGCGAGTTCGGCCTCGGCGATGTGGACGGCCAATGCAGCGACGGTGAGCCCGTCGTTCGACACGCAAGACGGCCGCGTTCATTTCACGCCGGCCAACCTCACGAGCAAGCTGCACCGCGCGATCGAACATGAGGCGACGCGTCGCACGCTGTCGGCGATCTTCGCCGATCCCGCGCGATTCGTCGTGCATGAGGCGTTGCCGGGCACGCCCGCGCTCGGCGACGAAGGCGCGGCGAACCACACGCGGTTTTGCGCGCAGTATGGCGAGCCCGGCGTCGAGTTTTTCGTCTACGGGCGCAGCGAATATCGCCGCGGCCCCGAGCCCGTGCGGTATCCCGCGCGTCAAACGTTCGAGGCGAGCCGCGCCGTCGCGCAGCGGCACGGCTTGAGCGAAGACGGCACCGTCTATGCTCAGCAAAGCCCCGATGTTATCGACGCGGGCGTGTTTCATAACGATGTCATCGCCGTGGGCAACCGGCAAACGCTGTTTTGCCATGAACGGGCGTTCGTCGAACAGAGCGCCGTCTACGATCGGTTGCGCGCGCAACTATCAAAAACGGGCGCGCAGTTCAATGTCGTCGAGGTACCGGATGCGCGCGTGAGCGTGGCCGATGCCGTCTCCTCGTATTTGTTCAACAGCCAGTTGCTCACGCGCCCCGATGGCCGCGATGTGCTCGTCGTGCCGCAGGAGTGCCGGGAGAATCCGCATGTGGCGGCTTATCTCGACGATCTGGCGAGCGGTTCGGGCCTGATCGACGATGTGCTCGTGTTCGATCTGCGCGAAAGCATGAAAAACGGCGGCGGGCCTGCTTGTTTGCGGCTGCGCGTCGTCTTGAGCGAGGCTGAGCGGCAAGCGGTGGCGCCGGGCGTGTGGATCGACGACGCGCTGTTCGGGCGGCTCGACGCGTGGATCGGCAAGCACTATCGCGACCGGCTCGCGCCGAGCGATCTAGCGGATCCGAGCCTGCTCGTCGAATCGCGGACGGCGCTCGACGAGCTGACGCAAATCCTCGGTCTAGGCTCGCTGTATGACTTCCAACGCTGACGACACGCGGCCTGCGCGGCCGGGTTCGCGGCCTGCCCCCGGCGGGGGCGGTCAGCCCGCTTGGGGCGACCCTGCGAATGCGGAGCCGCCATCGATACCGGCGCTGCTTGCCGATTTTCTGGCGTTCACGCTTTCGGGGGCGCGGCCGAGTGCCGAGCAGACGCAAGGCGAGTGTGCGAGCGGCGCCGTGCGTTATCGCTGGCGCAGCGAGGGGGTGATCGAACTGGCGCCGGTTGCAAACCCCGGCGGGCGGCTGTGCAGCGTGCTGGTTTCGGCGGGTGTGCACGGCGACGAAACGGCGCCGATCGAACTGCTGTCGCGAATGCTGGCCGATATCGCGAGCGGGAACGTGCCGCTCGCGTGCCGGGTGTGCATCGTGCTCGGCAACGTGGCGGCGATGCGCGCCGGGTGCCGCTATTTGGACGACGATCTGAACCGGCTCTTCGGCGGCCGCTATGCACAGCTTCCGGACAGCCGCGAGGCGCCGCGCGCGCAGGCGCTCGAGGAGGCGGCCAAGGACTTTTTTGCCGATGCGGCCGAAGACGCCGGGCTGCGCTGGCATATCGACATGCATACGGCGATCCGAGCCTCGGTATTCGAGCGTTTCGCGCTATTGCCGCATACCGGTAGGCCGCTCTCGCGTGCGATGTTCGAATGGCTGGCCGAAGCGCATATCGAGGCCGTGCTGTTGCATACGGCCAAAGGCAATACGTTTACGCATTTCACGGCGGACGCGTTCGGCGCGAACGCTTGCACGCTCGAACTGGGCAAAGTGCGGCCGTTCGGCGAGAACGACCTCGCGCGCTTCGCGCACGCCGACGAAGCGGTACGCGCGCTCGTGGCGGGCGGCGTACGGCACGGAGCGCCGATGCCGCGCGTGTTTACGGTGATCGGGCAGATCACGAAGCAAAGCGATGCGTTCGAGCTATTCATGGCTGACGACGTCGCCAATTTCACGGCTTACGAGAAGGGCGCGGTGCTCGCACGCGACGGCGATTATCGTTATACGGTCTCGCATGGCGAAGAGCGGATCGTATTCCCGAATCGCACGGTGAAGCCCGGCTTGCGGGCGGGGCTGACGGTGATCGAGACGACGCGAGAGACGCTCGAGGGATTGGGGTTTTAGCTTGCGAGCCGAGCTGCACAGCGATGCACCCCGGTTGACGCAAATCAATTGCACGTATTAGACGCATCCTAAAGTGAATGGGCGAAGTGCGTGGTGCCCCGATGAGGCGCACCGTCGCTTGTCGTCATATCTTTTTAGGAGCGAATGCAATGAGCAATATGACGCGTTATGACCCGTTCTCGATCGAATCGCTTCCAGACCTGTTTCAAGGTTTCTTTCGGCCGATGCGCGCGTTGGCTCTGCATAACGGCGACATGCCGCTCGCCGACGTCAAGGTCGACGTAACAGAAACCGATACGGCGTACACGGTGAAGGCCGAAATGCCCGGCGTCGACAAGAAGGACATCGACGTGAAAATCGACGGCAACGTCGTGTCGATCAGCGCCAAGGCCGAGCGCAACAAGGAACTGAAAGAAGGCGAGCGCGTGATTCGCAGCGAACGTTACTCGGGCATGATCAGCCGGTCGTTCTCGCTCGAGAGCGACATCGACGAAGCCGCCGCGGCAGCGAGCTACCAAGACGGCGTGTTGTCGTTGACGTTGCCCAAGAAGGCGACGGCCGCGAAGAAACATCTGCAAATCAACTGAGCGCTCGGACAGGCGCGTGCGGGCGGCATGAAATCCATGTCGCCGCAGGCGTCTCGTCGAAGCTCGCGCGTGCGCACCGTCGTGACCGTCTTCGAAATCGCGGCATCGACGCAGCGAGAAGCCTTGACGTTGGCACGGCGCGGGCGAGAACCGTTCACTGGTCGGGGACGACAGCTACCCAGCCTTCAGGGCAGTACGTCACGTACGGATAGTATTGGCCCGCCGATTCGCAGTAGTACCAGTAGGGGCCGCTGCCGGCCGGCCCATACGCGACGGTACCGGGCACGAACGGATCGGGGTACGGGTACACGGGCTGCGGATAGTAGTACCAGAGGCCGCCGACCACCCACCACCAGCCGAAGCTCCCGTGGTGGTGCGAATGGCGCCAGCGGCCGCCTCGCCACACGCGCGCATCCTGATCGACGAACCGATGGATGTTGCCGCGATAAGGGGCCGGAACGGCGCCATAGGCGCGTGGCGCATGATCGACCGGGCCGCGCGGTGCGACATCGGGGGCGGGACCTCGTGCGCGGCCGGGACCGGGGCCGAAGTTGTGTACGCCGACGGGGCCGTTATTGGGCCGCATCGCCGGTGCGGCCTGAGGGGCCATCGGCCGCTGGCCGAACGCCTGGCCTTGCGGGCCGTGTGCCGGCCCGGGCCCAGGCCCAGGCCCACCCGGCCGACCGGGCCCACCCGGCCCCCCGGGCCTCCTGGCGGGGCGGCCGCCCGCCGCGGGTGGGGCAGCCCCCGCGCCGCCCGGCTGGACGAGACCTTGCGCGGGCCGGCCTTGAGCCATGCCGCCGGAGCCGTGTGCGCCCGCACCGGGCCCGGGACCCACTGCGGATTCGTGTCCAAGCGGCCGTTCTTGAGCGAGCGCGCCAACCGTCGAGATAGCAGCAAAGCCAGCGACGGCGAGCGCGACGAGGGTGCTTGCATTCATGACGCCCTCCCTAACACATCGTCATTCCTTGAAGCATAGGCGTTGGCGGAAAAGGGCTCTTGATCGGCAGCAATCGCCGGTCCCGACCCGGGCCCTCGCTCGTCTGAATCGCATGTAGTCCGCATCCGACAAACGGCGGTAACGCTTGACGCGATTCTCGGCGCGCGCCGATTTCGATCCGCGATGTCGTTGCCGATACTGTCTTCAAGGGCGCGGCCGATCGCTTCAAAGGTCGGGCCCAGTCAGGAACTAGGAGACGTGCGATGGGTGCCGAAAAGATTTCGCTGCGGGCGCTGGTGGAAAAGTGGCTTGCGCCGACGATCGCGTCTCCCGCACGTGTCCGGCGTACCGGGCGCATGATCGGCAACCGCGCGCGCTACGTGTGCGTCGAAATGCACGCGCCCGACGGCGTACGGTCGATCTTCCTATTTCGTCATGGCGATGGCGGCTGGTGCGTCTTTCCGCCGAGCGAAAGCCGTCCTGCTATGTGCTGCGTCCGCGCATGAAGCAATAGGTTGCGGCGAAGCGCGCGGCTTTCCATTCGCGATCGAACGCGCTATCTCGTTTCATCTATTCGATACGACCTGCTTGGACCCGCGCCGCCATATCGGTTGCGGCGCCGCGCCGCCGTTCGCGCGACTTGCCCGCTCGCGACATGCAATTGCATCTTCCGGCGAGCGCACGCTTGCGCGCCCGCGCGGCTGCGCATCGATACCCATCTTTTCGATTGCCGGTGTGACGGCGGTCGATACCCGTACAATGCCGGTCCCTTTTGCGTTGTGCGCCGCATCATGCGCGCCGTCGGCATTTGAACGGTTTTTTTGGCGCGGCCACGATGCGCGCCAGATTCCCCTTCGGTATGCCCTTTGTCTAGGATCGACTCGATGAAATTGAACTTGCGGAAGAAGGTGTCGCTCGCGCTGGTCGCGGCGACGGCAGTGGCAGCGGCCGGCAGCGTGTCGGCGGCGGATCTAAAAGAATTGCGTTTCGGCCTCGAGGCCTCGTACGCGCCGTTCGAATCGAAGAACGCGTCGGGGCAACTGCAAGGGTTCGATATCGACGTTGGCAACGCCGTTTGCGCGAAGCTCAAGGTCAAGTGCGTCTGGGTGGAAAACGACTTCGACGGTCTGATCCCTGCGCTGCAAGCCCGCAAGTTCGATGCGATCAATTCGGACATGACGATCACCGATCAGCGCAAGCGCGCGATCGATTTCACGGCGCCGATCTACACCATTCCGAACCAACTGATCGCCAAGAAGGGCAGCGCGCTCCAGCCGAGCGTCGCATCGCTCAAAGGTAAGCATGTCGGCGTGCTGCAAGGCACGATCCAGGAAACGTACGCGAAGGCGAAATGGGCGCCGGCCGGCATCGACGTCGTGTCGTATCAAACGCAGGATCAAGTCTATGCCGACCTTGCGTCGGGACGTCTCGACGCCGCATTCCAGGATTCCGAAGCGGCGTCGAAGGGCTTTCTCAAGCGTCCGCAAGGCGCCGGATTCGACTTCGCGGGCCCCACCGTATCGGATGAAAAGCTTCTCGGTGCAGGCGTCGGCTATGGCGTGCGCAAGGGCGACAAGGCCTTGCTCGCCCAGCTCGACGGTGCGCTGAAAGCGCTCAAGGCCGACGGCACGATCGACAAGATCGCCGCCAAATATTTCGACGTCAAGGTGGTGTTGAAGTAATTCGAAAGAGCGGTAAAAAGCGGTCGGACGCCGTCGAAACCCCTCCCGGCGATCGGCCTGGCCACCTTGCGCGGCGCGGCGAAATTCGCGCCGCGCAAGGTGCCGTGCCTCGGTTTTCGGGCACGACTTTGCGGTTATAATCGGCCCCAATTGCGCGAAGACAATGACATAGAGACCACCGTCGCGCCACTAATCGTAAGAACAAGAAAGGAGGGGCGATGGGGACCATGACCGACTCGGCGCTGCGCCCGGCGCAGGACCAACCGGATGCGGCCCACGCCGCTCCTGTGCGCTATCCCGCCAGGGCACCGATCGTCGATGCGGACGGTTTGCTGCGCGGCTTCGAACTCCATCTGCGCGAACTGCCCGTGGCCGCCGGCGACGAGGCCGATACCCGAAAGGCGACCGACGCCGCGGCGGCGCATCTGCTCGATGCGCTGGGCGCGAGCGACGTGCGCACGGCGCTTTCCGGCCACCATGGCTATCTGAACGTGAGCCGTCCGCTGCTGTTTTCGGATGCCATTGCACGTCTCGCGCCGGATCGCTTCTATCTCGAAATCTCGCCGCAGCTCACGATCGATTCGGAGCTGATCGCGCGTCTCATGACGCTGCATGCGCGGCGCTATCGATTCGTTATCGACGACGTTCGCCAGCCCGACGAAGGGTTCGCCAAGCTGCTGCCCTACGCGCATGCCATCAAGATCGACCCGGCGCGTTTCGATCCCGACCTGCTGCAACGGCTCGCGAAGGCGCTCAAATCGGCCGGCAAGCTGATGATCGCGCTCAACGTCGAGACGCACGAAGCATTCGAGCAGGCCAAGACGCTGCATTTCGATTTGTTCCAGGGGTATTTCTTCGCGCGCGGCAGCAAGCTGAGCGCACGCCGGGTCAACGCGCCGCGGCAAGCGCTGCTCAATTTGCTGCGCCTGCTCTCATCGGATCCGAGCGTCGCGCAGCTGGAAGCCGAACTCAAGCTCAATCCCGTGCTCGTCATGCATCTGATGCGTCTCGCCAATTCGGGCGAGGCCAGCATCGGCCGCAAAGTCGCGACGCTGCGCGACGCCATCAACGCCACGGGCACGAATCGCATCGCGCGCTGGACGCAACTGCTGCTCTACGCCGACGGCCGCAAGGTTCGGCTAGAAGAGGATCCGCTCGTGCAGCTTGCCGCCACCCGCGCCCGCTTCATGGAACTCGCGTCGACGCGGCTTGCCGCGGCAAATCGTAAGGTTGTCGACGGCGCTTTTTTGACGGGCGTGTTCTCGCTCGTCGATGCGGTGTTCGGCGGAACGCTCGAAGAAACGCTGGACGTGCTGACGCTGGCTTCGCACATTCGGGCCGCGATCTTGCGGCGAGAAGGGCAACTGGGCACGCTGCTGGGCGCGATGGAAGCCCTCGAGCGCGGCGACTGGGAAGCGCTCGACCGGGCGAGCGCCGCGCTTGCACCGCTCACGTCGTGCGAACTGGCGCAAATCGCGATCGCGGCGGCCGCGTGGGCTAGCACCGCCGATCAAAGCAAGGAAAACGAGGGGCTCGAGCGGATCGAGGAATGAGGCGTTAAAGCGTTTCCAATTCCCGGGCGGGCGCGTGCGCGAAGAACCTTCCTAATTCTCGTGCCAGTTCGTTCAGGGCGCTCATCTGCGTTTGCGAGACCTTGCGCGATTCCTGCGAGAGCGACCAATCGCCATACAGCAACGCGACCGTCGATTGATGGGCGATGACGGGCAGCAGCACGAACGAGCGCGCATCGTCGAATGCGTTGCGATACCACAACGGCAGCCGCGCGATCATCTTCGGATCGCGCGCGTTTTCGATGAAGATGCCGACCGAATTGGCGATTGCCAAATGAAAGACGTCCGGCTCGAACGCTTCCTTGAAGAAAAGCGAGGGGAGGGCGCGTTCGACGTCGCGGCCGAATCCGAGGCGGGCTTTGTAAAAGCCCGAGGCCTGGCGCACGAACACGATCGTGCGCGTGAAGCTCAATCCCGCCAGCACCGTTTCCGACGCGAGCGCCAGCACCGGGGCGAGCGCGTTTTCCGAGGGCAGCGCCCGCAAATCCTCTAGGCCGGCCGCAATCCGTGTTTCGGCGTTGACGCTGGCGCGCGCGATGGCGTCCGCGTTCGCCCGCAACTCGTCGATCTCTCGCATGAAGCCTTCGCCGGCTTCCTCGCGCGCGAGCGCCACGGTCATTTGGGCGAGTTCGTCCGGTTCGGCGGACAGCGCCCGACTGTAGCGGTGCGCCAACTCGGCGATATGCGCCTCGCGAGCGGAATCGCTCACGTCGGCCGAACTGAGTACGCCGGCTACTTCGGTCGAATAGTTGGTCACCGCCCGCAGCCATTGCACCTGCGGCGCTTCCGTGGCGTCGGGCTCGTAGGTGCCCATGCCCGCGCGGATGGTATCGGGCAAGCGCCAGCGCGTGGCCGCCTCTTGCCCGAGTTCTTCGAAGCTCACGCCGAGCACGGCGGCGCAGGCATCGGCCTCGTCGAGTTCGCCCGCGGCCGTCGTTTCCCGGATTTGCTCCCATTCGGCTTCGAGGTAAAAGACGACGAGCAGCTTACCGACTTGCCGCATCAGCGTGCAAACGACCGCTTCCTCGCCCGCGCGCAAGTCGCCTTGCTCGGTGAGCTTGCGGGCCACGCAGCCCGAGAGCATCGTGCGGTTCAATTCGAGCTTGGCGTCGATCCGGTGCGGAGCGCTGTGGTGAAAGTGATCGACAAGCTTGAGGCCCACCACGAGATGGCCGACGGCATCCATGCCGAGCACCATGAGGGCGCGCGTCACTGTCGTGATATTGCCGCCGAAGGCCATGTACATGGCCGAATTCGCGAGCCGCAGCACCTTTTGGGTGAGGGCGAAATCCGATAGGACGACTTGCACGAGCCCTGTGAAATCGAGGTCGTCGTTCGTCATGGCGGCCATCGTCGTGCGGAGCGATTGCGACAGCATCGGGAAATCGCCGCGTTCGCTCATGCGCGCCCACAGCTTATCGAGCAGCGCCGCCTTTACCATGTGAATCCCGTTCGCACCATACGCTTATCTGTTTGTGATTGCCGCGCCGCATCGCACCGGACGAAGACACCCTCACGCCGCTTCGTGCAAGTGCAGCACGCGGTCTTCGAAGCGCTTTGCCAGCTCGTCGGACGGCAACGCTTTACAAACCAGCCACCCCTGAATGTGATCGCAGCCCATCGCCGTCAGCAACTCGCGCTGCGCTTCCGTCTCGACGCCTTCGGCGACGAGTTCGAGTTCGAGCGTTTGTGCAAGGCCGACCACCGCGGACACGATCGCTTGATCGTTGCGAGAGGTTAGCAGGTTCTCGACGAAGCTGCGGTCGATCTTTAGTTTAGCTAGGGGAAAACGTTGCAGATATGCCAGCGAGGAGTAGCCGGTGCCGAAATCGTCCACCGCAAAGCGGATGCCGATCATCGTCAGGTCTTCCAGCAACACCTTGGCGTGGGCCGGATCCTGCATCAGCAGCGATTCCGTGATCTCGAACACGAGCCGGCTCGGATCCACCCCCGTGAGCGTCAACGCGTCGCGCACGTTCTGGGTGAAGCGCGGATCGCGGAACTGCTGCGGGGAGACGTTGACGGCCACATACTGCAGCACGATCCCTTGCGCGTCCCATTGCATGAGTTGCATGCACGCGATCTTCAGTACCCAGTTGCCCAGGTAGTTGATGAGGCCGATCGATTCGGCGAGCGGAATGAACGTGGACGGCGGCACGAACCCGTGCACGGGATGGTGCCACCGGATCAGCGCCTCGACGCCGACGACGCCCCCGGTCTGGCTGCTCGTGATCGGCTGAAAATGCAGCGAAAACTCGCCGTTTCGGACGCCGTCGTAGAGATCGGCCTCCAGCTTCAGGCGTTCGGCATCGGCCGGATCGGCGTGCGCACGGTGGAAGGCGAGCGTGTTGCTGCCCGATGCCTTGGCCTGCGCGAGTGCCTGGTCGGCACGGCGCAGCAACTGATCGTAGTAGCCCGATGCGTCTCGGTCGTGCGCCGGGTCGGGGTAGAGAGCCACCCCGACGCTAGCCGAAAGGTGCACGGGCTGGCCGTCCACCACGTACGGTTGCTGCACCGCGGTCATCAAGCGCCGGCCGAGCGCCTCGGCTTCTTGCGCGGCGATCTCGCGCGTGCCCGCGCGCACCAGCACGGCGAACTCGTCGCTCGTCACGCGGGCGAGCGTTTCGTTGGGCGTGACGAGCGCTTCCAGCCGTCGCGCCGTTTCGCGCAAGAGGGAATCGCCGGCATCGTAGCCGAGCGCCCGGTTCACGCGCTGGTAATCGTCGAGGTCGACGAGCAACAAGGCGGCGCCCGTGCCGTTCGCATCGGCGTCTTCTTGAGCGCGCTTGACCTCGGCTGCGAGCGCGAGCGCGTTCGCCAGTCCCGTCATGCGGTCGCTGTGCAGCTCGTAGGTCAGACGTTCCTCGTTGGCGCGCCACGCCGAGACGTCGAATGCACTGATCGCGAAGCCCGGCGTGCCGGCAAGCGCGCTGGCGACCACGCGCAGCTCGACCGCGATCGGATACGTCAGCGATTTCATCAAATGCAAGGTGGCGCGTTCGACTAGCCCGCTTTCGGCGGCCCGTGCAAGAAGGGAGTCGAGCGCGACGGTCTCGCCGCTGGGCACGAGCTCGTGCAGGGTGACCGTTTGCAGGTATTCGCGCCGGTAGCCGATGAAGCGCAAGCTCGCATCGGAGACGTACAGAAAGCGCAGTTGGTTGTCGACGTGCGCCAGGAAATCGACGGCGCCCAGCGTTTTTTCGAGCTGCAGCGTCAGTGCGCCATGCTCGCCATCGAGGGCGAACGGGTGCGCGTGCGGCAGGCTTGCGCCGTCGCGCGGCCCGCCTGCGCGGCCGCGCAACAGCTCCAGGGCCGCGCGCCAGGCGCTGCGGCGCGGTGCGCCGATTGATTTTGCTTGCATTCGTTCTCGCGGGCGACGGATGTCGATCGGGCGGATGGCTGAGCGCGGCTGCGCGGACGGACGCTCGCCACGGTGCTTGGATCTCGCCATACCACCTATCAGGACGAGTTATCGGCAGCGCGTAAGCATTCTTTAGGGATGAAATGCGCGATTCGGCAGAAACTTGAGTTGGGATTGGCCCGGACATGCACGCGGGGCGATTTTTGTGGACAATGGCCGCAAGCTGCGCAAGGAACCGCACAACGGTACCGAGCGAGCCCTTCGATGTGAGGCGGCGTGCACGGGGGCGCGCTCGCCGTCTCGGATGGCCAGATCTCGCGCGCTGGGTGCCGCGAGTGGTCTGGGCCGCGCGAGGGTGCTCGTTAGGTTCGTTCTACTACTACAACAAGCTGGATCAGTCATGGCCGAAATATCGATCCTACGCACGGATGCGTCGCCGGGTTGCGACGCCCGCGCTCGCTGCGAAATCGACTGTCTCTATCTCGGGCGTCAGCCGATCTTGACGCGAGGCGGAGCCCTCGCGGCTTACGAGTTATTGTTTCGCGAGAGCGAGACGAACCGCGCGTTCATCGGCGACGACGCGCAGGCGACGGCCCGCGTGGTCGTCAATGCGATGTGCAGCATCGGCATATCGGCGACGCTCGGGCCGCATTGCGGCTACGTCAACGTCTGCCGCGAGATGCTGTTCGACGACACCGTCATGCTGCTGCCTCCCGAACGGTTCGTCCTCGAAGTGCTCGAAACCGTTCGCGTCGATCGGCCGCTGATGGAACGTCTCGACCGGTTGCGCCGCGCCGGCTTCCGGGTTGCACTCGACGATATTGACGAGCTGTCCGACGAACTGGTCGTGGCGCTGCCGCACGTCGACATTGTCAAAGTGGATTTCCTATCCGCGAATCGCGAGCGGCTGCCTGCGCTGGCGGAAGCGGTGAAAGCGCACGGCAAGACGCTCGTCGCGGAAAAAATCGAGACGCACGACGACTATGCTTTCGCGCGAACGCTAGGCTTCGATCTGTTCCAAGGCTACTTTTTCGCGCGCCCGCAAGTGTTGTCGACGCGTCGCGCCGATCCGTCGCGGCAGTCGCTGCTGCGCATGCTGGCGCTGATCGCTTCGGAGGCGCCGCTCGTCGAACTCGAGCAAGAACTGAAGCGCAGCCCCGATGTCGTCATGCAACTGCTGCGGCTCGTCAATTCGAGCGCTTACGGGTTGGACCGCCGGATCAGCTCGGTGCGCGAAGCGATCTTGGCGGCGGGGACGCGGCAAATCGCGCGGTGGGCGCAACTGCTGCTGTACGCGTCGAGCGGCGAGCTGACGTGGCGCACCGATCCGCTGGCGCAACTCGCGGGCACGCGCTCGCGGTTCATGGAGCTGGCCGCGGCGCGGGTGCGGCCGGACAGCGAGCGGTTCGGCGATTGCGCGTTCATGACGGGGGTGTTCTCGCTCGTACACGTGTTGCTCGGCCACGCCGCGCCGGCCGATTCGATCGCGCACATCGGCCTCGTTCCCGAGATCGGCGATGCCATCGTGGCGCGCGCCGGGCTGCTCGGCGCGCTCCTCACGATCGCGGAAGCGGCCGAATCGGGGCGCCACGACGAGACGGTACGGGCGCTCGAGGCCGGTTATCCCGAGCTGACGTCGCTCACGTCGTCCGTGTTCGCGGAAATCAATCTCGAGGCCGCGACGTGGTCCCAGGTGCACGAGATGGCGTGACCGGTCTGACGAGCGGCAGGCGCGCGATGAGCGCGACGCAGGCCGCGCCCAACTGTCTGCCGTCGTCGAAGGTCACCGCGCCGCCTGCCTGCACGTCCGGCGCCGCCGTGGTTCAATAGGGCTGCGCGCGGCACCGGCCGTGCGGCGTAAGGATGCCTTTGCGCGGCGCCGCGTCCTTGCGCGTCGCTTGCGGCCCCGCGGCCGCGAGCGAGCGTTTTTGCGCGCCCGAACCTACCGACCCGAGAAGACGATGAAGCGAAGCATGAGCCGCGCCTTGTGCGCGGGCGTTATGGGCGTGGCCTTGTCCGTATGTTCGCTCGATGCATCGGCTGTCCTGAAGGTGGGGGACAAAGCGCCCGATTTCACGACCGAAGCCTCGCTCGGCGGCAACGCTTATCCCTACTCCCTCGCCGACGCCTTGAAGAAGGGCCCGGTCGTCCTGTATTTCTATCCGGCGGCCTTCACCAAGGGATGCACGATCGAGGCTCACGAATTCGCCGATGCCGTCGACGAATACAAGCGCTACGGCGCAAGCGTGATCGGCGTGTCGCACGACGACATCGGCACGCTCAAGAAGTTTTCCGTCAGCGAGTGCCGCAGCAAATTCCCCGTTGCCGCGGATCCGCAACGGCACATCATCGACGCTTACGATGCCGCGATGCCGCTCGTGAGAACCATGGCGAATCGCGTGTCGTACGTGATCGCGCCCGACGGTACGATCATTTACGAATACACGAGCCTCTCGCCCGACCAGCATGTGCGCAACACGATGAGCGCCGTCAGAGAGTGGGTCAAGGCGCATCCGCAGCATTAACAACATTAGCAACCTTAGCAGCGCAGATAGAAGGTTTGCATCGCCCCGAGTTTGCACCGGCCTGCATTCGACGTGCGGTGCCGCGCAGCACCGCTGAGCCGCATCGGCCTGCGCGGCCGTCAATAACCGGGCGGCGGCGGGGGCGGCGGCGTGTAGTACCGGCGCGGCCCGTTATCGTAGTCGTAGCCCGCCGGCATCGGCACACGTTCGCCCGCGGCATACATGCACTGCACGTAGGCGTAGTCGTAGCGTCGCTGGATGTCGTACGCCGAACCTTGGGCGGTGCCCATGCCGATGGCGCCGCCCGTCAACAGTCCGGCACCCGCGCCGACGGCCGCGCCGCGTCCGCCGCCGAATGCCGCTCCCGCCGCCGCGCCCACGGCGGTACCCAGCGCCGCGCTGCCCACGCCGGCTGCCGTGGCCGCTTGGTTCGCACTGACGCCGCCCACTTGCCCCAGCGCATATTGACGGCAGTTGTAATCGTCGGCACGGAATTGGTCGAAGCTCTTGCCGGTGCCCGGCAGCGCCATGACGCTCGGTCCTGTCGGCATGACAGTGCAAGCGCCGAGGCCGGCCAACGCCGCAAGCGGGAGCCATATCGCACGCCGCTTGGCGCGCGTCGAGGTGCTATCGTCCATATCGTCACCGGTTCGGTGCGGGCGGGGCGGCGGGCACTTCGCGCCAGCCGCTCGCGCATTGTTTGACGTAGGGGTAATACGATTTCGTCTTATCGCAATACCACCACGTGCCTGGTTGCGGCCCGTCGTCCGGTTGGTCGTTTTGCCCCGGCTGCGGGCGTTCGACGTAGGTGACGTCGGGCTGGGCGGGCGTGACGACGACGGGGGGCGGGTAGGGCGCGTAATACGGTGCGTAATAGTAGGGCGCCGGCACGACCGGGGCGCCATAGGGGTAGTAGTACGGGCCCGGCGCACCCATATAAACGCCGACGCGCCAATGCGCCGCATGAGCGGTGCCGGTAAAGCCGAGGCAGGCTGCCGCCGCGAGCGCGAATGCGAATGCCAGTGGGAGCGAAGCATTGAACCGCCGCACGATGGGCTCCTTATTCCTCGTATCGGTCGAATGCGCCGCTTCACTTGCGGCGCGACACCTACCAGGCTAGGCCATCGTTGCCGCGAACGCCATAACGCGCCCGCTCACAATTGTTGCATTCCTTTACCTGAACGCAGGTGGCAAACGCATTAGGTTCCCTGCGGCGCTTGCCGCCCCCGACGCGCGTCGCGCCGCACGCGCAGGCGGTCCATGTAGAGGTACACGACCGGTGTCGTATAAAGCGTCAGAACCTGGCTCACGAGCAGGCCGCCGACGATGGAAATGCCGAGCGGCGAGCGTAGCTCCGCGCCTTCGCCGTTGCCGAACGCGAGCGGCAGCGCCCCGAGCATCGCGGCGCACGTCGTCATCATGATCGGGCGGAAGCGCAGCACGCAGGCGCGATGAATCGCATCGACCGAAGACATGCCTTGCCGCGACGCTTCGATCGCGAAGTCGACCATCATGATCGCGTTCTTTTTGACGATCCCGATCAGCAAGATCACGCCGATGAGCGCGATGATGCTGAACTCCGAATGGAACAGCAGCAGCGCGAGCAGCGCGCCGACGCCCGCGGAGGGCAGCGTCGAGAGAATCGTCACCGGGTGAATGTAGCTCTCGTACAGCATGCCCAGCACGATGTAGACGGCGGCCAGCGCGGCGAGGATCAAGAGCGGCATGTCCCGCGTCGATTGCTGAAACGCCTGTGCCGTGCCCGAGAAGCTGCCGTGGACCGTCGCGGGCATGCCGATCGCGGCGGCCGTTTCGTCGATCGCGCGCGTGGCGTCCGATAGCGATTTGCCGGGCGGTAGGTTGAACGAGATCGTTGAAGCAACGAATGGGCCTTGGTGATTGACGGCGATCGGCGTGCTGCCGGGCCCGAACGAGGCGATGGCCGAGAGCGGAATCATCGTTTCTTTCGAGGTGGACACCGCCGCGCCCGTCGATGCGCTCGATTTGCCGCTCGCGGCGATCGCGTTGTTCGCCAGGTTGCGCGCGGCGTCGCCGGCGATCGCGGCGGCGCTTGCATTGGCGTTGGTTGCGCTCGTGCTGCTCGTCGGCGCGCTGAAAGTGCCGGCTACCGCGTTCGTCGATTGCGAGCCGCTTGCGCTGCCGCCCGACGTGCTGATATAGACCTGGTTCAGCATGGCCGGATCCTGCCAGTAGCGCGGCGCCACTTCCATGACCACGTGGTACTGGTTCAACGGGTTGTAGATGGTCGACACCTGCCGCTGGCCGAACGCATCGTAGAGCGTGTTATCGATCTGCGACGGGGTGATCTTGAGCCGCGCGGCGCTCTGGCGATTGATCGTCACGAACGATTCGAGGCCGCCTTGCTGCTGATCGGAGTTGACGTCGGCCAGTTCGGGACGATGCTTGAGCGCCTCGGTCAGAAGCGGCGCCCATTTATACACCTCGGCGCTCGAATCGCCCAGCAGCGTGTATTGGTACTGCGCGTTCGACTGCCGTCCGCCCACGCGAATGTCTTGCACGGCCTGCAGGAACGTTTGCGCACCGGCCACGTGTCCGAGCGGCCGGCGCAGCTGCGCGATGACTTGATCGGCCGACGCCCGGCGCACGGTCTTGGGTTTGAGCGTGACGAACATGAAGCCCGAGTTCGTTTGTCGCCCGCCCGTGAAGCCGATGACGTTCTGCACGTTCGGATTGTGCTGCACGATCGCCATCATTTCCGAAAACTTGATCTTCATCGCCTGAAACGACGTGGACTGATCGGCTTGGATGCCGCCGACGAGCCGCCCCGTATCCTGCTGCGGGAAGAACCCTTTCGGTACGACCACATACAGGTAGGCATTCAGCGCGATCGTCGCGACGAGCGTGGTCAGGATCAGCAGCGGATGCGACAGCGCCCAGCCGAGCGTGCGCGCGTACCCGCCCTGCAACCGCGCAAACGCACGCTCCAGCCGCCGAGCGATGGGGCCGTCCTTGGGCCGGTGCTCGGCGTCGGCCAGCAACCGCGAACACATCATCGGCGTGACGGTGAGGGACACCGCGAGCGATACGGCGATCGCGAGCGACAGCGTGACGGCGAACTCTCGGAACAGCCGGCCGACGATCCCGCCCATCAGCAGGATCGGCAGAAAGACCGCGACAAGCGAAATGCTGATCGACGTCACGGTGAAGCCGACTTCGCGCGCGCCCAGATAAGCGGCCCGCATGCGCGGCACGCCTTCCTCGATATGGCGCGAGATGTTTTCGAGCACGACGATGGCATCGTCGACGACGAACCCGGTGGCCACGATCAGCGCCATCAGCGAGAGATTGTCGATCGAGTAGTGCAGCAGATACATCGCCGCGAAGGTGCCGATGATCGAGATCGGCACGGCCACGCTCGGGATCAGCGTCGCACGCCAGTTGCGCAGGAACAGAAAAACCACGGTGATCACGAGCAGCACGGCGACGATCAGCGTGCGCTCGGTATCCTTCAGCGAGGCGCGGATCGTCGTCGAACGATCGGCCACCGCGTTGATGTCGATCGCGGCCGGCACCGATGCTTGCAGCTGCGGCAGCATGGCCAGCACGCGATCGATCGTCGAGACGATGTTTGCGCCGGGCTGCCGGTACAGGATCACGAGCACCGACCGCTGGCCGTTCATGAGGCCGAGGTTGCGCAAGTCTTCGACCGAATCCTGCACCTGAGCGACGTCGGACAGCTTGACGGCCGCACCGTTGCGGTAGGCGATGACGAGGTCCTTGTACTGCGCGGCGTTTCGTGCCTGGTCGTTCGTGTAGAGCTGAACGCGATTCTCGCCGAAATCGATCGAACCCTTCGGACTGTTCGCGTTCGCTGCCGCTAGCGCCGCGCGCACGTCCTCGAGCCCGATGCCGTAGTGGAACAGCGCCTGCGGTTCGAGTTCGACGCGCACGGCGGGGTTCGCCGCGCCGCTGACGTCCACCTCGCCGACGCCGTCCACTTGCGAGAGCGCTTGCTGCAGTACCGTCGAGGCCGCATCGTAGAGCTGCCCGGCCGACATCGTGGGGGAAGTCAGCGAGAGAACGAGAATCGGTGCATCCGACGGGTTGTACTTGTGATAGGTCGGATTGCTGCGCAGGCTGGTCGGCAAGTCGGCGCGCGCCGCATTGATCGCCGCTTGTACGTCGCGCGCGGCGCCGTCGATATCGCGGTTCAATCCGAACT
>NZ_JBQCIV010000068.1:0-19971 GCF_051953405.1 Trinickia sp.
GCCATGATGTGACCCCAGCGGAGGTGATCTGTAAGTACAGGCCGCCGCCGTCGGCGTATAACCCGGGCTTGATTGTCTTGGTGACGGTCAGTTGGCTTAGTCTGTTTATGGCGCGTGGCATCGGTTAACGTACAAATCGACTATCAAAATAAAGTGCGATTGTAACGTAGTTTATCCGTGTTCACGTGAATGTCGGTGAACGCGCGCCGCCATCAATTCCAATATGGACAAGGGTTTCGTCGAGGTCGCGTGAATTTAGATGAACTCCGGTGTGTCCGCTCTTGACGGACACCCTTTCCGCCAGAATTTGAAACGGGCCCTTCGGGGCCCGTTTTGCATTTCTACGCCCCCCTCTACATACACTTTGGTTTCTTCGAGTCCTTTCTGCTCTATCTGTCGTAGATGATTTCGCGAACGCACGAAGACTGTATGCAGGCCGCTAAGAAGTGCGGGGTGTGGCTGGGGCGGCCGAGGAGCCTAGAGACTGGCGAACAGCGCCAAGTCATACGGCAGTGGCGGTCTACCGTGCATCGTAATCCGCACAGCCGCATCTCTTACGGTGCCTGCAAGTCCAAGCCCTATGGGGGGCCGCTATGCGGCGACTCGACGGATTCGGGCCGCCGTCGCAAAAAACTCCGCTTAGAAGGGTACCCCGTCAGGATCATCCCGGGCCAGGTCAGCTAACGACTCGTCGAGCAACGATTTGAACCCACGGGCGCTCAATCGAGCCTGTTGAAAGAGATCGCGCATCAATAAATAAGACTTCGGGAGCACTTCCTTCAGGTCCACATCGGTGAACTCAAAGATAAGCTCGAGAGTCGGCAGCGAAAAAAAGGATACGACGTAATCGTCAGCGTCAAACTCGCCGCCGGTTCTCATGGACATGACTATGCGCACACCTTTGTTGTCCGTGTAGAACCGGTCGTCCTCACCCACGTGCCACGATGTAACACCCTTGACCGTCCGCGCATGCAGCCCGCGCAAAGACGATGCAACCTGTTCCTTTTCCGTATCCATGCCTACCTCTTACCCGAGATCAATCTAGCCTTGTGCTGCAGACTCGTAACGCTATCGATAACCGTTGTCAAAGGGATGGTAACCTGCCTTTGCAACGCAGCCTCTGACTTTGCGTCGTTCGGAGGCTTCGCATTCTTTCTGGTAAGTAGATTCTCAAATTCTCGAAGCTTTGCTGACGCATCTGCCACGACACCGCACTCCGAGTCGCTGAAATCAGGTGTGCTACCATCCAACATCGCCTGCCTCACGGCTTCCAGGTCACGGCACAGCGCGTCAATTTGACCGGATATCGAGCCCCATTCATCCCCACGAACTGTCTGCTTCAATCTCACCAACTGATCATAAATCGCCGCTAAATCCATCGAGACGTCAACCAGTAGCCGCCCCCGACGAGCATCTTTAGCAGCGTCGCGCGCCGCTTCTGCTGCAGTTCTTGACTTCTTTGCCTCGTTATAGGTAAGCCAAAGCCCGACGACTGATACAAGCAGACCAAGCATTCCCGCGTGGTCGCCAATATGGTAGTCCGTCAGGAAGTCTAGATAAGGGCCGCTTGGCACAACAGTCGTCGCACTCGCCCCCGAATTATTCGTTCCCGCCATCGACTGAGTTGCGGAAACCGTGCTTGCTGTCTGTTCCATCAGCGTATCAAGCGCCCTCTCCGATCGTATTACTTCGCCACTATCGCCAAAACCACGGCCGCATTTCGCTCTTAAACATAACCGATGGCTAGTTGCAATTGCAGAGCGATAAGCAACGCACTCAGGGGGTACATGAAAAAAAGCCGGTCGCATTGACCAGCCTTCTCCCTGATTGTCCTGCCGTTTCTTGTGCTCAGATCTATGAAGCTACAAGCATATCACGCGAAACATTGGATGGACCTTACGCCGGGCGAGTTCGAATCATTGATTACCGCTCTGTTCGAAGCGATGCGCTTGCCCCAGACTCAATCCTCCAGGGACGGCGGTGTAGATCGCGTGGATTTTTTATCCGCGACCCATCTTTGGCGGAAAATTCTTGATCTAGGCGAGACGATACAAAAACCGTGGGCGCGCGTGCCGTCAGCGACTTGTATGGCACTACGCCTAGGAGAGGGGCCTCGACTTGTCTTTCACGCGCTTCTGATACGGATCGATACCGTGCTCGCGCAGCAGTTTCGTCAAGCGTGCGACTTTGAACCAAAGCGCGACGATCGTAATCGCCGTGATGGCCGAGTATAGGTTTTCGTTACCGAGCCATCGCGACGAGACGAGGACGGCGGCGATGAATCCTACTGCCGTGAGAATGAGCAACGCGCGATCGAGGAGCCATGCTTTCATCACTTTAACCCCGTGCCAGCCTGTGCATGGATACCATAGATGCGCCGATTCGGCGATGACGTGTCGAATAATTCGGGATGGTTCATCAGAAATAGCTGCATTGGTTGAATCAGCGCGACGCCTGACGCGAACAGCGCTTGATGCATGCGCGATGCCGCGCCCGGTCCTGCTTTGCACGCGTAGAACGCGTCGCCGGCAACCATGAGACTGCCGATAGTGCCGCCCAGATAGTACGACGCGTACAATGCGCCCGCAAAAGCGAGCTTGTCTGTCAGATCGCCCGCCCCGATGAGTTCGCCGACCGTTACGCGCATGCCGAAGGTTTTGATTAAGCCGGCGAGTTGCCCGATCGTCTGTAGCGCGCTGACCTGTGACGAAAAGAGGTTCGGTGGCGCGGTCAAGCCGATCGCCGCCATGTTGTCCTTGAATACCGGATAGAAGCCTGCTGCGCAGGTTTGGCCCATATGCTCTCTCTCGTTTTAGTTGGTGTTCGCGCCGTCGCGGGTGGTCAACGCGGCGCGAGCGTGAGCATAGCACTTTGCAACTCGTTGCAAACAGCCTTAGCCTTGCACTAAGTAATATCTATTGCTATCGTTCGCCGTATCGAGCCCTTGGCAGTACGCCGACGCACATCATCCAGCGCCGCGCCGAACCCTTGGGCTTTTTTGCATTCTGAAATCGGAAAAACGGGGACGGATATGCCGACAGCGGTCCTGATTGACGGGGCGTTCTATGCGCGATCGCAAGTCTTTGTTTTCAATGACTTTCGGTCAGTCAGGGAGCGGGCGAGGAATACTCGAAATCCGGTGTACGGTTATACCGTACCGTGGGTTCGAATCCCACCCCTTTCCCCCAGAACTTGAAACGGGCCCTTCGGGCCCGTTTTGCATTTCGGTATCCTCCCCCAGCACCTAGAATGACGTATGGCGCCTTCCGATCGGCGCCACCTATCGTCGTCTTTCCCATTCAACGGGGTGCGCCCGCCATGAATATTCATGCCGCACGCGTCCTGCGCTCGGCGTCGCGTGTCGTCTCCGTTGCTTCATTGATCGCGCTCGGCGCTTGCCATGGCGATTTCTGCGCGGGGGACGACGGTTGTTTCTTCGATGACGGCGCGCAGAGCATCGCCATATCGGGCACGGCAGCCACGGGCCGGGCACTGGCGGGTGCGGCGGTGACGATCGACTGCGTGAACGGCGTTGCCACCACGCAGGCGGATTCGAGCGGAAACTACGCCATTACGGTTGGCGCCGTGCTTCCCTGCGTCATCACTGCCACTGCTGGCACTACTGCGCTGCATTCGTTGGCCTTTGCCGGCGGCACGTTCAATACGACGCCCGAAACCGACTTGATGTTAACGTACCTGGCTGCCCAGCTCGGTACCGACACCGCCCATTTGTTGGCCGATTTTCCCAACAACGCGCACGAGCAGCAGGTGTTGGAGAACGCTTCCAATGTCGTCGCCGCGGAAGCGGCCGTTGCATCGATTTTCCAACAGCACTATGGGGTCGCGCTGAGCACGCAGTCGTTTCTGACGACGCCGTTCGTCGTCGGACAACCTGGCGTGGATGCCGACCTGGCCGTGCTTGCGAAGGCGGGCGCCATCGACACGAACGGCATGCCCGATCCTGTCGCCGTCTCCCTCCTCGTTCAAGCGGGCGCCGCTCGGCCTTTGTAGGAATCGTTCGGTCCGATCCGTCGACGAGCGGTTTCCGGCGTAGTTTAAGATTCCCCATTCGCCCGCCCATCGCCAACCGGCTAGTCTTCATCAAAAACCTACTGCCGAACTATGCCGAACGACACGCTGCACATTTCGAGCGACAAGCACGCCCTCGATATCGACATGATTTACGCGTTTTTGCGCGACCACGCCTATTGGTCGCGAGGCATCCCGCGCGAGACGCTGGAGCGCGCCATCGACGGCTCGCTCTGCTTTGGCGCATACATCGAAGGGCGGCAAGTGGCCTTTGCCAGGCTCGTGACCGACATGGCCACCTTCGCCTATCTGTGCGATGTCTTCGTGTTGCCCGAGCATCGCAAGCGAGGCTACGGGCAAGCGCTAGTGCGCCATATTTTCGACTCCGACTTCGCCAAGGGCCTGCGGCGCATTGTCCTCGTGACGAGCGATGCCCGCGAACTGTATCGGCCGCATGGTTTCCGAGCGCTCGCCAGCCCGGAGAAATACATGGAGATCGCGCGGCCCGACATTTATGCTGCATCCCGCATGGCCGAATTCTAACGCTCAGGACACCGAAGCATCGGTATACTTCCGCGCGTCTATTGTGCGATGCACAATGCGGGAGTCTGGACGGGCCACCCATCTGCCGCTTAAATACAAGGTTTGACTCGCCCGTCGGTTCGGACGAAGCTACACGTTAGCCCGCCATCCGCGAATATCGGAGCCTCATGAGTTCATCGCTGACTGTTCGCCGTATAGCTGCCGATCAGGGCGCAATGTTTCGCGACCTGCGTGCCGCTTCCCTGCGCGATGCGCCCGATGCATTTGCCGAGACGCTGGAAGAAGCGCTCTCGGAACGAGCGGAAACGTTCGATGCGGCCGCGGCCCGCTATGCCGTCTCGGAGAGCGCTGCCACGTTCATTCTTTATACCGAGGGCCATCCGGCCGGTCTCATCGGTGCATACTTCGACGATACCCCCGAGCGCAAAGCGTTCGTCTGCGCACTGTGGGTCGCGCCCGCCGTGCGGCACTTGCGCGGCGGCGTCTTGCTGGTGAACACGGCAACCGCCTGGCTCGCCGAGCGAGGCGCGACCGAAATCTACGCCTGGGTGGCGGATGCCAACCGCACCGCTATGCGCTTTTACGAGGCGCTGGGCTACGGTCCTACCGGCGAACATCAACCGGTTGCCCGGGCGCCGAAGCAATGGCAAACGCTGCTCGTGCGCAGCGTCAAGCCGGGCCAAATCGTCTCGCACTGAGCGCGGCCAAGCGCTCGTCATCCGGTCTTTCCCGCTCGTTTCTCGGTGTGCCGCGCGCTCGTCGCGGCTGTCTGACGATGGCGCGTCCGCGCGATGCAGGCGCCGGGCTTCGCTGCGCCATACGCGAAAATTCTGGCTGCGCGCGTAGACCCCTGTAAAATACGCAAAATTTTTTGCCGCAACGCCCCATGTCGCTGAATAAAACGCCTTTCTTCGAACTCCGCAGCGGCTCCGTCGACGCGCTTCAGTTCGTCGTGAAGACTACCGATCTCGACGCGCTCAGGAACGAACTTACGCGGCGCTTCGAGCAAACGCCCGAATTTTTCTCGGGCGAAGTGGTCACGATCGACGTTCGTCGTCTCGGCGAAACCGAGCGCGCATCGATCGCCGACATCGCGCAACTGCTGGGCAGCGTGCGCATGCGCCCGATCGGCGTCGTGGCGGGCGAGGCGCAGCGCGAATGGGCGGGCGAGGGCGGCTTGCCGCTCGTCGAGGCGCGCGATCGGCGGGCCGCAAACGGTAAAACGGAGGCGGGACAACCGAATACGGCGGATGCGACGAGCCCGTCCAGCGCGGCACCTGCGGCGGCGTCCGCGGCCGAAGCGAACGGGCGCGTGGCGGTTCCGTCGCAAACGCTCATCGTCGATAAGCCGTTGCGGTCGGGGCAGCAAGTGTATGCGAAGGGCGATCTCGTCGTGCTCGGCCTCGTGAGCTACGGCGCGGAAGTGATCGCCGAGGGCAATATCCATATTTATGCGCCGCTGCGCGGGCGCGCACTGGCAGGTGTACACGGCAACCACGATGCGCGGATCTTCTGTACGTGCCTCGAGCCGGAACTGATTTCGATCGCCGGCATCTATCGCACCACGGAGAATCCGTTGCCGGCCGATGTCATCGGCAAGTCGGTGCAGATCCGGCTGTCGGACGAAAAACTGATGATCGAACCGCTGCGGCTCACGTAACGTAAGCGTGCCGAGCGAAGGTGCGCCGCAGGATGCGCCGCTTCGATTCAATGGACGAATTTGACGAATACAGGGTAAGGGGAAATGGCGAAAATCGTTGTAGTGACTTCGGGCAAGGGCGGCGTGGGTAAAACCACCACGAGCGCGAGCTTCGCATCGGGTCTCGCATTGCGCGGCCACAAGACGGCCGTGATCGATTTCGACGTCGGCTTGCGCAATCTCGATCTGATCCTCGGGTGCGAGCGCCGCGTCGTCTACGATTTCATCAATGTGATCCAAGGCGAAGCGAACCTGAATCAGGCGCTGATCAAGGACAAGAAGTGCGAGAACTTGTTCATCCTGCCGGCCTCGCAAACGCGCGATAAAGACGCATTGACGCTCGAAGGCGTGGAAAAGGTGATGAACGATCTGGCCGGCATGGGCTTCGATTACATCGTCTGCGATTCGCCGGCCGGTATCGAATCGGGCGCGTTGCTCGCGATGCACTTCGCCGATGAAGCGCTTGTCGTGACCAATCCGGAAGTGTCGTCGGTGCGCGATTCCGATCGTATCCTCGGCATTTTGTCGTCGAAGACGAAGCGCGCGATCGAAGGCAAGGATCCGGTCAAGGAGCATCTCTTGATCACGCGTTACAACCCGAAGCGCGTGAGCGAAGGCGAAATGCTCTCGCTGTCCGACATCCAAGAAATCCTGCGGATCGACTTGATCGGCGTCGTGCCCGAATCGGAAGCCGTGCTGCACGCGTCGAACCAAGGTTTGCCCGCCGTGCACCTAGACGGCACCGACGTGGCCGAGGCATACAAGGACGTCGTGGCACGCTTTCTCGGCGAAGAGAAGGAACTGCGCTTTACCGACTACCAAAAGCCGGGCCTGCTGCAGCGCCTCTTCGGCACTCGCTAAGGAGGGCGTCCGTTATGTCGATTCTGTCGTTTTTGCTCGGCGAGAAGAAGAAGTCTGCGGCGGTCGCGAAAGAGCGCCTGCAGCTCATCATCGCGCACGAGCGTGCCGGCGGCCATCCGCCCGCCGATTATCTGCCCGCGCTGCAGCGCGAACTCGTCGCCGTGATTTCGAAGTACGTGAAGATTTCCGACGATGACATTCGTGTCAGCCTCGAACGGCAAGACGATCTCGAAGTGCTCGAGGTCAAAATCGAAATCCCGCAAGCCTGACAAGGCGGATCGATTCGACGCCGATCGATTCCATTGCATCCGACCCGGTCGCGGCGGCGCGTCTTTCGACGCCGCGGCTAACGATCGGCGCCGTCGCCATCGGCAAGATGACGAGCGCGCGCCGTTCGGTCGCCTGCACCGCTTTCATTACGCCACCCCACGCCGCATTCGATGCGCGCGCTCGGCCGTGCGCCGTTCGATTCCATTACGACTCTGTTAAATCTGTGGCGGTATGTTGCGTGCGAAACGCCGCCCGGCCGCGCCGCAACGGACCGCAGACGAACGAGGTAATCGTTGTAATAAGCGCGGCCCCGCGCTTACAAATTTGCAACGCCCGTGGCTCCCGTCGTGCTGTTCAATCGCATTCATTCGACATGCCGTCGAATCGATGAACAACGAACGAGATCGGAGAACGGGATGAAACGCACGACAGGACTATTGATTGCAGGCGCGTTGGCTGCGTTGCTGCTCGGGGGATGCGTGATTGCTCCGGCGCCGGGCTATTACGGGTACTACGGCGGCTACCACCACGGCTATTACTACGAGCGGTGACCAGCCGCGCGGGGCGACAAGCGCGTCAGGGTCGAACCCGAGGACGGCTTTAGGCGAGCAGCGTCTCGACAGCGATCACCGCGGCGAATGCTGCCGCGTTCGCCAACAGCGCTTCGACGACGATCGCGAGCCACGTTTTCGGGCGGAACCGTATGGCAAGCAACAGCGCCAGCAGTAGGGCGAGCGCGAGGATGGCTACGATGTCGGCATTGTCGATTCGGATCGCCATCGTCGTCTCCCGTGTGGATGATGTGCAGATAATTGGCGCGATAGAGTGCACCGGTACATGTTGCGCAGTATAGGCGCGTGCCGTGCACGGGCAAGCCGGGAAAAATCCCAATGCTTTCATCGCACGCAAGCGAGGTATCGCTCGAATTTGAGATGAAATGCGGGCAAGCGAGGAATTTTTCGCGAGCCGGTTGCACCAATTGCACTGGGCCGAGAGAGCGGCCGTCGTACAAAGAGGGGTGCCGTCAATGAATTCGTCCGCCGGACGATCGATCGAAGTGGATTTGTTGCGCGGCCTCGTGCTGATCGCAATCGCCATCGACCACATTTCCGCGAGCGTGCTGTCGCACGCCATGTTGCATAACTACGCGTATTGCGACGCCGCCGAGGTTTTCGTTTTCCTGGGCGGCTATGCGTCCGCTTCGGGCTACGCAAGCCTCGCGGCGCGCCAAGGCGAATGGGCGGCGCGCCGTCGTTTCCTCAGGCGAGCGTGGGAAATCTACCGCGCTTATCTGCTGACCGCGGCATTGATGCTCGTGTGCGGCGCGATCGTCGCGAGGCTGCCGATCGATTCGCCAATCGTTTCCGAAACCGGGTGGCTCGGGTTCGCGCATCGGCCCATCCAAGGCATCGTCGAAATCGCTACGCTGCGTCGGCAGCCGTTTCTTTCCGCCGTCCTGCCGATGTACATGCTGTATGCCTTGAGCCTTTCGCTCGTGATGGCGCTCGGTAAGCGCAAACCCGTGCTGTGCTTTGCGTTCAGCCTCGTTGTTTGGCTCGGCGCGCCATGGCTCGCGCAGCAGGTGCCTGGCGTTGCCGATTGGCCGTTTAACCCGTTCGCCTGGCAATTGCTGTTCGTGCTCGGTGTGTTGTGTCGCCTTCATCCCGTGCCGATGCAGATGCAAACGTCGGCCGTCGGCCGTGCGCTCACGGGCGCGGCGTTCGCGTTGGCGCTGACGTTCATGTTCGTCAAGGTATGCATCGAAACCCATCCGTCGCCGGGCTACATGAAGCAAAACCTGGCCAGCGTCCGTATCGTGAGCTTTCTTGCGCTCGCCTGGCTGTGCGCGCAAGCGACCCGGCTCGGTTGGATGAGGGCATTGGCGGAGCGCTTGCCCGCCGTCGTGACGGTCGGCAAGCAGGGGCTCGTCTGTTTCGTCGGTGGCACGGTGGTATCGATCGTCGTCGATGCGGCCGTGCACTTGGCGCATGGCGAGGCTAACTGGTTCGTTCGAGTCTTCGGCGATGTCGTTGCCGTCGCTTCGTTGCTGACGTTGGCGCGCCTCGCCGCGGCTTGGCGGGCTCGGCGCACCGCGGCAGGCGGCGAGCGGCGCATGGCGTCGCCCGCTCGGCTTGCCCGCGTGACGTCGGACGTTCGCGCGCCGCGCGACGGGCGCGGCGGGTGAGCGTCCGTCGCCGTTAGGACAACGAAACGTCGCGCGTTTCGCGCATGGCGATGACCGCGACGAGACTCACGGCCGCCGCTGCCGAGACATAGCCGCCCACCCACGCCAAGCCGCCGTGCGCGGCCAGCAGCTGAGCGATGTAGGGGGCGACCGATGCGCCGAGAATGCCGCCGAGGTTGTAGGCGACGCCCGCACCGGTATAGCGCACGGCGGTCGGGAACAGCTCGGGCAGCAGCGCGCCCATCGGCGCGAACGTCACGCCCATGAGGAACAACTCGAGCGTCAGGAACAGCGTGATCAGCGCAGGCGAGCCGCTGCCGACGAGCGGTGCCATCGCGAACCCCGACGCGATGGCGGCGATCGTGCCCGCGATCAGCACGGGGCGGCGTCCGAAACGATCGCTGGCCCAGGCGGCGAGCGGTGTGGCCAGACCCATGAACAGCACGGCGAAGCAGAGCATGCCGAGGAAGCTTTGACGCGGGATGTGCAGCGTCGAGACCCCGTACGAAAGCGTGAAGACAGTCGAGATGTAAAACAGCGTATAGCAGACCACCATCGCGAACGATCCCGCCAGCGTGGCTCGGCTGTGATGCGCGACGAGCGAGGCGAGCGGTATCCGCACCCGCTCGGCGCGCTCGATGGCGGCGCGAAACGCGGGCGTTTCGGCGATCTTCAGCCGCACGTACAGCCCGAGCGCGACCAGCACCGCACTGGCGATGAACGGTACGCGCCAGCCCCATGACCGGAATTGCGCGTCGGAAAGCCCGAGCGCGAGGGCGAAGAACAAGCCGTTGGATGCCAGGAAGCCGACCGACGGCCCGAGTTGCGGGAACATGCCGAACCAGCCGCGGCGGCCGGCGGGTGCATTCTCCGTCGCGAGCAATGCCGCGCCGCCCCATTCTCCCCCGAGTCCGATCCCTTGCCCGAAGCGCAAGATGCACAGCAGCACCGGCGCCCATGCGCCGAGCGTGTCGTAGCCGGGCAAAAAGCCGATCAGCGTAGTGGACAGCCCCATGACGAGCAGCGAAGCGACCAGCGTGGATTTGCGACCGATGCGATCGCCGAAATGGCCAAACGCGAACGAGCCGATCGGCCGCGCGACGAATGCGATGCCGAACGTCACGAAAGCCGACAACGCTTGCGCCGTGGCCGATCCGTGGGGGAAAAATACGGGGCCGATCACGAGCGCCGCGGCGGTGGCGTAGACGTAAAAGTCGTAGAACTCGATTGCGGTGCCAATGAAGCTGGCGAAGACGATGCGGGCACGGCTCGATACGTTCTGCGCGTCGGACATAGGGGTCACGGCTGGCGATGACGGCGAAGCGGACATAGAAGGGTCTCCGATGGTAATGGGCCGCGTGGCGCTCTCGGGTATCCGCGACGCCTGCGATCGGCGTTCAGGGCTCGAGGCTCCGGCGGGGCGCGACGGCAGCATGCACGAGTGCACGACAGTGCGCGCGGTGTCATGCGTAGGTGAGGCAACCGGCGAAAACAACCGGAAATGCGGAAGCGGAAATGCGATTCGACAAGCGCGACGCGCGAATGGCGCGGGCGAGGCGGCGTCGGGCTCGCGAGCGCCCCGCCGGGTAAGGGGGACGTCGCGAACGTGGCCGGAAGGACCGGCCGCACGGTGCGGAAAATTATAACGAGCCGGCGCGACGGCCGGCAACGCGCAACCGGCAGATAGCGTGCCCGCTACTCGAACGTCAACGCTTGCGGCGCCGCGAGTTCGCGTAGTTGGAATTTGCCGTCGTCGTTGAAGAGCCAGTCTTCCATCATTTCGACTTGACCCTGGCCGTTGAGCAGCTTCGCGGGCGGAGCGGGAAGCGGCGAGGCGCGACGCAGCGTGGCGAGTGCCGTCGCTTCGGCTTCGTCGTCGCCGTTCGTCCGATAGACGGAGGAGCGGACGAGCTTGCCGCTGCGATCGACAACGAACGCGACCACGACGAGCGAGCGCAGCATTGCCTGCGGGCGCTGATGCTCGACATACGATGGGTTGCGTTCGACGATACGTTGCGCGATCGTCGCGCGGTATTGATCGAGCGTGAGGCTGTTGACGGCCGCGGGCGGTGGCAACGTCGCGGCGGCGGGCCGAGTCGGCGGCGTGAACGTACAGCCCGATGCGATCAGCAATGCGCCGAGTAGGCCGAGGCTGGCCGGTCCGCAGGCGCGTAGTGCGGAGCAGCGCACGAGATTGAGTGTCATGGCGGGTTGCGAGAGGTGACGAGCGCGCTAGGTCGAGCGCGAGGCGATATGCGTTCAGCGTAGTCAATGGCGTGCTTGCGCGCATCCCGATTCGCGCATCGATCGTGCGCGCGCCCACAGCGCGTGGCCGAACGGGCGACGCCTCCTGCCCATGTCTGCATTTGTTGTAGAAATGCGTTCGTCGACGATGTGTTCGTCGATGATCCGGCTGTGACGTCGCTGGGCCGCTGCGTCGAGGCGGTGCGCTGCGCTTCGGGCGGTCTGCTTTAGTGCACGACCAACGATTCCGCCCAAGTATGGGTGCCCATGTTGCCCGCCCCCTCGAGCATCCAACCATAGTCGCCATAGCCCGCGCCCTCGCCGGGCCATGGGTTCATGAAGTACAGGGCGTTCCCCTGTGCGTCGTAGCCATCCACGACGATGAAATGACCGCCGCCTTCCGGCCAGGTCCACAGCACGACGATGGGTGCGCCCCGGTCGATGCTCGCGCTTGCCAAGCCGAACGAGACGGGGCCGTCGACATAGTGCGTATCGCGCCGTCCAAGCGACCACAGGATGCCGGCGATGCCGGTCGTGCCGGTGAGCGTGTTCGGCGAGTTGGCGTCGTCGTTCCAGTCGAAGGGCGCGCTTTGGCAGGCATAGCCGATCGAGTCGACCCAGTTCGCGATACCGCACTGCGAACTCGAGACGCCGCGATAGGCGAGGACGGCGTTGGCATCGGCTGCCCAGCACCACTCGCTGTGTTGTTGGGTGACCTGCGGGACGTCGATTTGTTGCGCGCTCGCGGCAACGAGTGCGGGGGCAGCGACGATGACGAGATCGCTCAGGAGGCGACGGGCGATGCGAGTGTTCACGGCAATCTCCCCTTACGTGTCAATGTCCGATTCGCGGGTCGCGCATGCCGCGTTGCACGCCCCGGCGCAGCGTGTCGTCGAGCTGCGCATCGGAGAGGGCCGGTCCCGATGCGTTGGAACCGGCCGCGCCAGGGGCGAGCAGGGTACGTGCGCTCGCGAGCGGAACATAGACGGGTGCGTTTGCGGCATCGGCGGGGCCTGGCGGTAAAACTTGGATGAAATCCGCGACGGCTTGGCGGCTTCTGACGAAGCGCAGATGTGCGCCTGGCATCTGCTGCGCATAGCGGGCCGCGATGGACGCGATTTCGTCCGCTAACTCGCTCGCGCCCGCTTCGACCATCGTCCAACGGCTGCCCAGCCGCGCGACTGTGATGAGCCCGACGCTTTTGCCGTACCGTAGGACGACGAATCGCCATTCGCCGCTGCCGTATAGACAGTCGCTAAGACGTTTGCCCGAGAGCAGCCTTTTCGGATCGACTAGATACGTTTGGAAGCCGTCGCCGAGCTTTGCCTGGTCCAGGTGTTGGCCGTCGGCAAGATTGAAGATCCGATTGGCGCGGAAGGCCGATCCCGGTGCGTGCGAGCGCTCGATCAGCCTGGCGAGCCCGGCTTCGGCAGCATCGCGCTGGGGCGAGCCGCCAAGCGGGGAAAGCGAGCCGACGGCCGATGTCTGCGCGGGTATCGGATTCGTTTCGGCGACAGCGGGCAAGTAGAGCAACGGCGCGGCCGCGAGCAAGCAAACCCAGGCTGCCGGCAATCGAGAGATTCGCATGAAGCACTCCTCATGAGGCGCGCATACCGCTGCGATTCGATCGGGACCGATCGCGCATTGCTGTCTCATATATGGAGAAAAACACCGGCCGACTCTTTTGTAAAGCCGTTAATTGTTCGGTAATCTTTTCTTGAATTCGTCACTCATCCTTTCGATCGAAGGCCATTGACAATGATGCTCGCGACGCTTGATTCGGGACAGCACGACAATGTGACGAGTGCGGCCGACGTTCCCGTGGATGAAGCGCTCGCGAGGTTGCGCAATGCGGCGACGCTGGCGGACTGGTTCGATGCGCTCATGAACATGGGCCGCGGTCACGGTTTCGAATACACGACGTTCGTCTTATTGCCGGGCGGCGGTTTGCATTGCGACGATGCGTTCGTGCGCAGCAACTGCGCGCCGAGCGTCGCGCGGTTCTATCGAAACGGAAAATCGGCCGCGACTTGCCCGTTGCTTCGATACGCATTCGCGCACGCCAGCCCCACGTTGTGGGGGGAAGCATGGTATTCGAAGCTATCCGACCCAGCGCTGTTTGGCCATCTGCATAGCGGCGGTCTGCGCTGGGGAGCGCTGCTGCCGCTGCACGGGCCGCGGGGCCGGACCGGGATGCTCAGTTTCGCGAGCAGCGCTGACGTGACGCCGGCCAAGCACCGCGCGAGCGCTCAACTGGCGTTGCTAGGCTGGATACGAGACATCGCAATGGAGACGGTGCTGCCGCACGCCGAACGCTTTTTCGCCTCGATCTTGCCTCAATTCACGCCGCGTGAATCGGAAATCATGAAATGGTGGGTTTTTGGAAAAACCGCCTCCGAAATTGCTCTCATTCTCGATTGCTCGCAATCCACGATCAATTTCCATTTGGCGAACATTCGAATGAAATTGGGGGTGAATACGAGTCGCGCCGCAGGCGTGAAAGCGGTCGAGTTGGGGCTGTTGAAATAGGCGAACGAGGGGGATGGTGTGCGTGCGCCACGCATTCCCGGGGGGCGATATCCCGAGGGCGTGGCGGTTGGGTGCACTCGAGCGGCTACACGTTATGTATGAGTCGTTACTCGTTACTCGTTACTCGTTACTCGTTACGCGTCGACGAACGTCATGCTCATCGACCACTGCGTTTCATTCGCAATCGTGTAGCGCGTGGACGGCGTGCCAACGATATTTTCGTCCGTCACCGCAAGCAGCCCCGTGGCAGGATCGTGCCCGATCGTCGAGTGATAGGCACCCACCTTGCCATAAGCGACATCCTTGGCGTCCGCGAAGATCACTCCTATCAGGTTTTCATCCGGCTCCGTGTCGGCACCAATTCGTACGCCGAAGCTCGTGTCCGCCCCCGGCGCTAAACAACGCGTCTGCTTCGACTCCCTCCCGCCAATTAGCAACACCTGATCATCCCAGTTCGGATCGCGGGCAATACACACAGGGATTGTGGCGTGGTTCGCCACGTGGATTACTGGATCGGTCATCGTGATGTTCTCCTTTAGGTACGGGCGCCGCGCGCGTGTTCCATGCCAGGCGTGGATTCGGTCGCGGTAAGGGATCGTCGCCCAACTCGGGCGTTCGCGGACGCGATGTGGGCGAGATTCAGACCGGGGGATGGGGGCGGACGGGTTTTTGGGGTTTTCGGGGTTTGCGGGCGCTTGCGGCGGCGCGCGCTTTTTTCTTTGTTCATGCGCTTTCTTTGAACTTGCTTGCTTTGCGGTCTGCTAGCGTTGCCCCTCCGCGGGGCGGCGGTCACTTTTCTTTGCACTTCCAAAGAAAAGTAACCAAAAGAAAGGCGCGTCCTTGGGCGGACAGCAAAGGTTGCTTACCCACACCTAGGCGATGACAGTTATGCCGTATTTTTCGATGTCACAGGTTGGGTTGTTCGCCCATATTTGGTCGGATGCTCAGTCCGCTTTTTTCCCCGACTCTCGTTCCTCTACGATTCGCTTCGCTTCCGCTAGCGTGCCGACAATGTCCGCGTAAGCCCTTTTCCTCGTCTCGGTATCCGGGGCTCGCAACGCATACGATGGATGCCACGTCGCCAAGATCGTCCGGCCCTCGTAAGCCGTCGCCTTACCGAAGTAATCCTGTAACCGCACGTGTGCGTCTTGCAGCAATGCCTTCAGCGCCGTCGATCCGAGCGCGACCACCACCCTCGGCGATACCCGCGTCAACTCGCGCTCGAGCCAGTAGCGGCACGCGTCCACCTCCCGCTGAGCCGGCGTCTTGTGCATGCGCCGCTTGCCGCGCGGCTCCCACTTGAAATGCTTAACCGCATTCGTCACGAATACGGTACCGCGTGTCACACCCGCCTCGCGCAACGCATCGTCGAGCAATCGTCCCGCCGGGCCCACAAAAGGACGCCCCTCACGATCCTCACTGTCGCCCGGCTGCTCCCCAACCATCATGATCGCCGCATGCGCCGGCCCAACTCCCCCCACGCCCTGCGTCGCATCATGCCAAAGCGGACAACGCCGGCACTCGTCGAGCGTCCCCGGCCGCTGGGCCGGATCGGTTTCGATGCGGCGGTCCGGTTTCGGCACCGATGGGCGTCGCGGAGTCATGGTCGATATACATTGCCGTAGCGCATCCCCGTCCAAGCGCATCGCTCGTGCCATAGCTGCCCGAACTGTCGTTAAACCAAACGCCCACCTGGCATTCGACATGCTCGGCAAAAATTAGGCCGCCCATCTTCGATGAAGGCGGTCACTGTCGCCAGGAGGTTCCATGCTCACACCACGATGTTATGCCGCGCTCCTAGCATCGGGAACGGCCGTGCTCGCGGCCGTCGGTTGTTCTTACCTACAATCGAGCGCCGAGGTCACACCCGTCGATCAACAATTCATGTTGACGGCAGCAAGCGTGGGGATCGCTGAAGTCGACATGGCGGAACTGGCCGAGCGACACGCCGGCAACCCGGCCGTGAAAGCCTATGGCCAACGGCTGGCGCGCGCCCACACGCGTATCGAAAGCGAACTGACAACGCTCGCCGACCAAAAGCACGTGAACCTCATCAAGACGATGGATCCGGCCGATCGCACCCTATACGAGGAACTCGCGCGCTTGAGCGGGCCAGTCTTCGATCGCGAATATCTGCTGGCGCAGATCAACATCCATCGAATGGACAACAGCCTGTACGAAAGCGAGGCGCAAGCCGGCGAGGATGCCGATGTCAAAGCCTTCGCAGCGAGAAACGCTTCCACAGGCGCCGAGCTGCTCAAACTCGCTCAGTCGCTCCACGATCAGCCTCAAAATTCGGCTCGCTAACCCGCTGCGCATATTCCACGCGCATCTAGCACGCTGCCCTAAAAGCGTTCCGGCGGCCTGCGATCGACCCACTCGCGCGGTATGGATTCCGGCAACGTAAAGGCCGTGTGCGGAAACGCGTCCAGCGTGCCCTGGAACTTGGCGTCGGCCTCGCTCGTGAAGAGCCCGTCGAGATAATCGAACGTGAGCATCGGCACAATCGCCCGCAAGGCCGTCTCGGCGTTCGCTTGGGGACCGGAATCGATCGCATCGACGTCGAGTTTGATTTGGCAGGCACCGTCCGCCAAGCAGGCCATCTCGCCGATATCGATTACCTTGCCTGCCGCGTTCTGCGCAAGCACACGTGTGCCCGAGGCAAATAAGCGGAACGGCCGGTCGAATTGAGGGAGCGCATCGTTCGATTCGGACGCCATGTCGATTTCTCCAAAGGACAAACTAGCGGCCCCCGCCCGCAGGAGCGGGGCAGTTCGGATAAAAACCGCGCAACGTCCGTGCCGCCGAGAAGCCATGGGGCCGATGGGCAGGGGCAACGCCCCCTGAAGGCCTATGTCGCAGCCTGCCTATGGCGCGCAGCCCGGTCTATCTCAATGACGCGGGCGAGGCTGGCCTTCTGGCCGACTGCCGTTTGGGAAACGGTCCGGCTACTCTCGGCCTGAGCCGCTAGGGATACCCGTCGACTACAGCATTCGCATCAACGACCAGTGGCGGGTGTGCTTCAGGTTCGAGAGCGGCAATGCATTTGACGTCGAGATCGTCGACTATCGCTGACTGGAGAGGTTTCATGGTTCGTCAAGTCAAGTACCCGATTCCGGGCGAAATCCTCCAAGAAGAGTTTCTTCGCCCGATGGGCATCACCGCCTACCGCCTCGCAAAAGAGATCGGTGTCCAGCAACGCCGTATCGGCGAGATCATTGCGGGCACGCGTGCGATCACCGTCGATACCGGCCTGCGCCTGTCGCGTTACTTCGGAACGAGCGACGAGTTCTGGACGGGCCTGCAACTGGACTACGACACGGCCATGGCGAAAGAGCGGTTCGCCGAGGAACTGGAGAAGATCCATCCGTTGCATCGGGATGCGGCCTAGCGGCCTAGTGGCCTAGCGGCGTGTTGCGGCGGTCGATCGCCAATCGCCGTTCGCCGCGTAAGTCCTCACGACCCACCCCCTATTGCCCGGTGCGCCCCCAAAGTGCGCGAATCGCCGCGATACCCTGCGCCCCCGCTTCCTGCGCCTGCGCGAGCGTATCGAGCGTCATGCCCCCAAGCGCATAAACGGGAATGTCGGTCAGGGCCACGAGTTCGCGAAATCGCGGCCAACCCAAGGGCACCGCTGTCGTGTGAGTGGCCGTCGGCAACACCGGCGAAATCGTAAGCAGATCGGCGCCTATGGCATTCGCATGGAGCACTTGGCGCTCGTCATGGCAGGCGGCCGACACGAGCAATTCGGCCGGCAACGGCCGAGCCGAGGATGCCATTAACCGGGTGCTGGTGAGATGTATCCCGTCTGCTCGAACGGCGAGCACGACGTCGACCGGTGCGTTCAACAGCAATCGCGCGTCATAACGCCGGCAGCAGGCCAGTGCCAGTTCGGCCAGCCGCACATAGTGCGGCGCACTGATCGTTTTGGCCCGAAGCTGTACCAAGCGCACGCCAGCCTCCAACGCGAGCGTCAAGCGTGCGATGAATTCGACGAAAGGGTCAGTGTCCTGCGGCTCGGGCGTGACTAGGTAGGTGTGCGGGAGAAGGGGCGAGCGGGTCATCGAATTTCCGTGGCAACGAATACGGATGCGAGGATGACATACGTCGCGACCGACCGGTAAGCGCCAACGACACAACGGGACAAAAGAACCTCGGGTGTGCTGGCAGCAGGGTCCTCAACCGCTCGGTAGCCCTGAGCCGCCGAACAACAAAAAGGCGCAGGCAATCCCAAATAGGACCGCGCTTTTTACGGCATCGGAAACCACGATGACCGGCTTCAATAGGCTGCGCAGCCGGCGATTGCGATCCATCGTCTCCTGGGTGTCCAAAATCACGCGCAGATCGTTGTCGCAGCAGCCCAAGAGATCGATGCCGGAATAGGTGCCTAGGCTGTTGTGGGGATGCAGATGGCCGACGATGTCAGTGGACCACTTGGCGTTGAAATCGTCGGCGCCCTCGTTCTTGACGCGCTTGAAACCGTATTTCTCGAGCCGAGCGAGTTCCTTGTCGGGGAGCCCGATATCGAGCGCGCGCAATTCGGCGTCGTAGCCGACGAAGGTGACGGTCAAACGCGAACGAAAGCTACCGTCGGCGTTCAATTGCAGATCGGATGGCTCTGCTCGTGGGTACCACGGCGTGTCGGAAGCCTTCATGGGGATCGAATGCTTCAGAGGGGCCAAGGCAAGGGCCAATGTCTGGGTGGGAAGCGCGAAGTCGTAGTCGTATTGCTCGGTACGCAGCAGCAGCCTCTCGCCTGTGCTGTCGAGCTTCATTTCATCAATGGATTCGCTGCGCGATTGAGGCGTTTCCGGGAACTCGGGGACGAGGTAACACAGCGCCACGAAACAGATCGCGAAGATCAACAAGTACTTGAGGTATTTCTTCATTAGTCTATTTATGGGTCTTTGAGGGTTGACGCATCTGCCTTATCTCAAAAATACTGGACCGCCAGCCTCATTATCGTTAGCCGTTGACGAGTAGTGCGTTGCACATCATTCTCCGTGCTTTGCCTGGTGTGGCTCGGATGGCGCGTTTGCGCGCACGCGGACATATTGTGAGAAATCGCCACTGTAGGTAGCCGCCCCGTTGGTGGTGTTGCCGAGCACATACTCTTTTGGAATACTCAACTTGACGCACGCGAGCGCGTCGGCCTTGCCTGGGTCCGTGGCTCGCAATTTATCCAAAAGTAAGCCGTTGCAAGGGTATTGTTTTGCCGTGAACGGTTCGGCCGCCGCGCTCTTCGGCAAGGACGGCAGAGAGAGGGTGATGTTCTCCGTGTGCAAGGAGTATGGAGCCGCAGGAGTGGTGGATGCGTGTTCGGGCGGGCGCGCGTACGAGGCGGCCCTCGCTGCCTCGGGGGAACGTTGCACCTGCAATTCGATTAACATCGGGGTGCCAAACCTGTTGAGGATGTTCACGTTTGTGAGGCCGATGCTGGTGTCTTTTTTCGGATCACAGTCGACGCCGTAGAGCCTATCCGGTTTCTTGTGTGTGAGGCATAAACTCTCGGCAAAGGAGCCGATATGCCTCGCAAACGAAAAGAAGAAACGACGATTGAGCCCGGTCGAGGGCTGAACCTTGATCCGGAGCTGATCAAGCAACTGGTGCC
>NZ_JBQCIV010000069.1:0-107315 GCF_051953405.1 Trinickia sp.
CGTCTGGACAATCTCGAAGATCCCTACCGTCTGTTCCGTTGCCATACGATCATGAACTGCGTCGACGTGTGCCCGAAGGGCCTCAATCCGACGAAGGCGATCGGCAAGATCAAGGAATTGATGGTGCGTCGTACGGTTTAACGGAAACGACGCCGGGTCGATAAGACTCACCCGGCCACGCTCGAATTCGTCGACGACGAATTCGAGCGTGCGCAAGGGCTATCCCTACCTGCTTCCTCGCGCTCCTTCGCGCTAGATCACTGCCCCGTATAACCGACCGGCGCGGTCACGTTCGCCTTCATGACACTGGCGTTCGACGACACGACGTAGATCGGCGCTTCCGTCAGCGCCAGATTCACTACCCCGTTCGTATAGGCCACCTGCGTCGCGTTGCCCATCAGATCGAACACGGTCACCTTGCCACTCGTCCCCGGCGAATCGACGGTCAGCGCGTAACTCTTACCTGCAGTGGCGCTGTACACGCCCGGCGAGGAAGAGGTCGGCGCAATCCAATTTGCCGGATTGTGCGTCCACAAGGCCGTAATCACACGACCGCCGCCGAGCCGTTGGAAGGCGTAGCCATAGACCATCGAAGGCAGCGCGTTCAGGCGTCCGAGCGTCTCCGTCCCATCGATGATCCGCGTCATCGCGGCGAACGCCAATGCCTCGGGCTTCGGGCTCAGATTCGTCGCATGGATATCGCCGGTTGGATCGACGGTGTCGAAGAACGAGCCGTAACCGATTTCACTTGGGTAGTCGGAACCGTAGAAGAAGTAGGTGACCTGCGCCCCCTCGCCCAGGACGATCAAGTTGGCGCGCGCCGCAACCGCGGCCTGCGCGAATAGCTGGTTCGCGGACGGCCCCGAATCGTAGGTGATCCCCGGGTCATAACCGACGCCGACCTCGGTAGACCAGAGCGGCATATTGGGCCTGAGCGATTGCATCTTGGCGCGAAGATCTTGCATTTGATGATCGAGCGCAAAATGCAGATCGTACGAGTCGGTGGCGGTATCGTTCTCTTCCGGCGGGTGCTCTGGGGCGTGGATATTCGAATAGTAACTGTGCGTCGTGATCCCATCGAGATAGCTCATCAAGCCGAGCGAGGCATAGGTCTGCAACATCGTGCCGGTGCACCATGAGCATGAGCCGTTCGTGCCGGGATCGGGACTCGTCACGCCCATCACCACCGCGCGCGGATCCGCCGAGTGCACGCCTTTATAGACTGCGGCATACATCGCGACGAAATTGGCCTGCGTGTCCGCCCATTGCGGCTCCCACGTCACTTGGTAGTAGTTGTTCGACATGTTCGGGAAGTACGCGGCGCGAATCTGCTCCGCCTCGGTACCGACCCGCGCCATGTAGCTCTGGTAGTACGTCAGATCCGTGGGGGCGTAGGTGTCGTCTTGCGCTTGGCCGGTAGGGCTCGCCCAAGCGGAAATGCCGTCCAGGCGCACAAGGCGAGCGACGTTGCCGCTCTTGAATACCGGCGCCACTTGAGCCAGCGACGGCGTCCACGAGTTGGGCTTGGTGGGCTCCATCCACGACAACCCGCGCCCGTCGATCGCTTGCGTCACCCCCAAATCCGAGAGCAGTTGCGGCTTGTCGCTCTCGCCCTGCATGCCGAAGCGATGCTGGTCTTGGCTCGTGAAGGTGGCGGCCGGCAGCACCGACGAAACGTTCGGCAGCACGCCGAACGTCGCGATGCCGGCCGGGCGCGTGCCGGCACGCGGCAACGTCCCGCCGCTGCCGCTCAACGTGCTCGTCAGCGCGAAATAGCCGCTTGCCGTACCCGTGCAGGAGATCGTCGATGTTTGCGCGCCGGCCGGCACGGCGAACGATCCGCTTCCGCGAATATTGCCGACGTAGTCCTGCACCGACCAACTGACACTATCGGCGCTAGGGGCGTTCGTAACAAATTGGATCGTGAACGGTTGCCCCACGGGAACCAAACCGGCCGGGTCGGGCATGGACGTCACGGCCGAGATCAGCCCATTGGGCGTGCCGCCCGCCACGGTTTTGGCTGCCGAGCAAGTCATGGCGCTGCTCGCATTCGCCCCCGTCGAAACAACGCTAGCGAATGCAAAAAGCGCCAATGCCACGCAGCGTCGATATTCGGGGATAAATGGCTCGGCGCCATCGCATGCCGAATGGCCGGCGCAAGCATGCGAATGCGCGCGATCGAAATCGATTACAGTGCGAGTACGATAAGGCGTGGATCCGGGAAAATCTTTCAGAAGTTTCATCGTTTGATATCCGTGTTGGAACATCGTCACGCTCCGCCGTTTAGGCTCACTTGTCAGTGAGTTCGGCAGCGCTTGCAGTCGCTGTGTAGACAAACCATTCTTGCGCCGTAGACACTTCTCCCATCGCCTCGGAAAAGCAGCGGCAAGGACGATTAATCGACTGCAAGCGGATTATCCGTTCTGTTCACCGGATTACCAATGCGTCATGCATTGCAAGTCGATAACATAGGTGGCTTTGGCCGAAAACCCCTATCTCTAGAAAATATCGCCACTCGAATCGTTAACGATTTTGTAATCTATATGATCGCTTTAACTTGCATCATGCGAAATGAACTGCCGTGAATCAGTCGTTTCGCAACGCCTTGCGCAGCGCATTCGCGTCGTAGCGGCGCGCCTCGTCCTGCGCGATGCCGGGCTCGATCACTCGGAACGTGGCCGGATCGGCGCCGTCGATCTCGACGAGGCTTTCGTAGGTGACGACATAGGCGTGCGCTCGGTCCCGCGCGAAGTCGTCGCCGAGGAATTCGAGCGTGGGCAGATGCACGCGCTTGGCCGAGACCGGACGGCGCCCGCAAAACAGCTTGTCCCCGGCGAGCAGGAACGCGGGGTGCGGCACCTGGAAGGTGGCCTGCGGCGCGTCGATTTTGAGGGGCTTGCCGTCGCACAACAGATGTTCGCCATCCCATGCGTAGCACCCTTCCAGCCGCAATCGCGCGGGGTCGACGCCCTTCTTGACGACTCCGAGATAAAACGCGCGGCTGCGGTCGCGTGCCCAGCCATGCTGCAGGACGCGGAAGTCGGCCGGATCCGTGCGGCGCAGCGGCCGCGGGGTCTCGTAATGATTCGGCGTGTAGAACACCGTGACGCCATCGGTGAAGTAGCGGCGACCCAGCACATGCAGCGCGGCGATCGGCCGGTCGGAAATCCGTTCCAGGCGCGAGGGGCCTTGCGTGTATTCGTGCAGCCAGTGCATGCCGTGCGCGTCGCCGCACACGATGCCGCGTGCCGCGTAGCCGTAGTCGAGTTCGTGTGCGGCGAAGCTCGCGCTATCCAATCCGGCCAGGCGTATGCCGTGAAACTCGACGGCTGCCGTCGGCTGCGACGGCTGTTGCAGGGCGTGCCACCAGTAGTCGGTCAACTCGGGGCGTGCGGTAAAAAACGGGCGCCATTCGTCGGCGATGCACCGATCGAGCGCGGTCTCGCGCTTGCCGTCCTCGATCGGGCCGAAACGGTCCGTGAAGACGAGCCGTCCGTCGGCGTTCAGTCCGCACGTGAAACTCGCGCGGTCGAGATCCGTCGCCCGCCCGAAGTAGTAGACGCGTTGCGCGTCGGCCAAGTAGCCCGATTCGAAGCCCACCGCACTCGCACCGTCTGCGCCGGCGATGCGCTTGCCGTTCAGATACACCGCTTCGCTATCCACGGCGTAGAACTCGTGCGCGCGCTGGACCTGAACCAACGGCCCCTCGTCCGACCAGCGCCAGCTCTCGTAGACGAGCGGCCGGAATGCCTGCGGGCTGCGCGTGCGGATCGTCTTGCCGCGGATGTAATAAGCCTGATTCGCATCGCGCGCATAGCGTTGGTTGAGCACTTCGAAGGTGGCGAGATCCGCGTCTTCGATCCGGTAGTAGAACTCGTACGCGATGTCGCTGCCGTGCTGTGCCTGCACGATCACGTGGACGCCGTCGGTGAACCAACGTCCGGCGATACAGCGAAACGCGCTCGGACAAGCGATCGGCAGCGGACGGTCATGCTTGTCCCATAGCGGCATACGGCGCGAGAGGCGAATGACGGCATCGCCTTCGATCACGTATTCGGGATGGTTGGTGGCTTTAGGCGGCTTGGACATCGCGCGATTCGGTGTGGGGCATAAACGGAAAGCCATAGTATGCCCGGGATGCATCGAGATTCACTGCGTTTGTCGGCGGGCAGCCCGTCCCGCCGACGTTCGAATTGCCTTTCCCCAACGGCACGATCCAACGTGCCGTGCGCCCGCGATCGCGGGGTGGTCGTTTATCGGCCGAACAATTTCTTGTACAACGCCGATGAGTTGGGGACCGTGACGGGCATTGAATTCGAGTCGCTATAAATCACGCCATTCGGGCCGCCAGCCGACGTATTCCAATACCCGTGGTAAAGCACATTGGCACCGCCCGCGGCGATCCAATCGTGCATGCCCTGGACGAACGCAGTATCGTCGCCGTGTCCGTGGGTATGGGTCGACACGCTCCATTCCGTATAGGCTTCCGACTTGCCGTGTTTGCGCGCGAATTGACGAAAGGCCGCCAACCCGTAGGCGCCGCCCATCACATCGCTCCAGCCAGTGTTGTATTCGTCGTAGACGTCCATCGAAACGATATCGACGACGTCATCGCCAGGGTAAGCCTTGTCCCACTCCAGCGGCTTTCCCGTGGAGGTCGGACTTCCCGTGCGCGCAAGATTCCATTCGAAGCGCAGGACGTTGCATACCGAGCGCATCGTGTGCACGACATGCCGGTATGCCGCGGCGTAGCTAGCCGGCGCATGCAACGCGTTCCATGTGTACCAGTTTCCGTTCAATTCCCAGCCGAGACGCACAATGATGCGTTGCGGCGCGCCCGTCTTGGTCGCCAAATTTTGCGCGAGTTCGCGGAAGTAAGGGTCGTAGGTGCCCGCGGCGATAGCGGCAAGCGTGGCGTCGTCCGCTGCGATATTGGCGTTGGTTTTTGCATCGGTATGGGGCGGGTCCGGCATCAACGGGATGGTGACGACCTCGTAGCGCGACGGGTTCGACGCCAACCACGGCTTAGTGCCCGTACTCAGGGCGGAGGGCGACGCAATGCTGTCCCAAGAAGCTGCATCGGCGAAGGTCACGCGGTACATGACCGGTTTGCCGAGCCACGTGCCGAAATCGTCGTATTGCGAGATCCGATCGTCGCGGCCCGCGTGTAGACCGAGGGCCGCACTATGCGCGGCCGAACATACGCCCGCCATCAAGGCGGCGCAAACGGCGATCTGACGGAGTAAGTTCCTCTTCATAGGGATCTCCAAAGAATTCGTTCTAATGAGCGGACTTCGGGAAAGGGCTAGGAATGGCACTCGCGCGAAACAAGCGATCACCAGAGCGATCGTTGCAAATCCGACGCCGAGGTACAGAACGAACGAAATAGCGCACGATACCGCTCGGTAAGCGATGCCATCTATCGCATCGTCATGCCGGTCGTCACTTTATACGAGATTAGCTTCATCGAAAAACAAAAATCGATTTCAGATATCTCTTTATTTTTACCGTACCGAGCGACCTCAGCACTGATCAGTCACTTCATCGATGCTCCCCTTGCACCACACGTCGAACGCATTGCGGTGACTTCCATTTTTTTCGCATTTACTCGATTACGAAATGAAAGGCACTACGTGCCTATCGATCCGAGCAATGAAAAATCGCCTGAAATAAACAGACCTGTCGAACTACCAAGGAAAGGATCGTATCGTAAGAGATGAAATCAATCGTTTTTGCAGGTCGGCAATCGCTGAACGCACTGAGAGACATGCCGCGGGCGCGATGTTTCGATTAAAGTCGTTCCCATCCCCATCAACGCACGAGGAGGCGCAATGGCAGTCGATATGAGTTCGACAAGCCCCGAAGAGGACAAAACGAGCCGCGAACCCGGGCAGCACGCCGCCGCGGCGCCACCGACGATCGAGCCCGCGCGAACGGCGCTCCTCGTCATGCACTATCAAACCGACATTCTCGGGCTCTTCCCCTCTGTCGCGCCGGCACTGCTCGCCAATACGCGCCAGCTCTGCGACGCGGCGCGTGCCAAAGGCGTTGGCGTCTATTTCGCCAATCTGCGCTTCGGTCCCGACTATTCGGAGATCAGCCCATCGAACAAGAACGGCCAAGGTATCAAACGCCTCGGCCTGTTTACCGACGACAGGCTGGCGCCGGAACTGGGCCAGCGGGCCGACGAACCGCTGATCCTCGCGCATCGAGCCAGTGTCTTCTTCGGTACCGATTTGCAAGTCCGCCTTTCCGCCCGAGGCGTCGATACGTTGATCATGGTGGGCATCGCGTCCACCGGTGTCGTGCTGTCGTCGGTGGCCTATGCGAGCGACGCCGACTATCGCCTCTACACGGTCAAGGACTGTTGCTACGACCCGGATCCGATCGTGCACGAACATTTGTTCGCCACGGCGTTCGATTCGCGCACGACGGTCCTGTCGCTCGCGGAGGCCAAACGCTTGCTGGCCTGAACGCGCAGCGCGGTTAAGGTAGCATCGGGCATTTCCCGTTACCTACCGGTTCGTCTATGCTGCTCCTGCTGATTATCGTCGCCGGCCTGTGGGCCGGTCTGCAAAATGCCCTCGCCGGCGGCGGCTCGTTCGTCACGCTGCCCGCCCTGATCGTATCGGGCATGACGCCGCTCGCCGCCAATATCACCTCCACCGTCGCGCTCTTTCCGGGGCAAGTGATGTCCGGCGTGGCCGGGCGACGCCTGGTTTGCGGCGCGAACCGATTGCCGTTTTCAGTTCTGTTCGGCGTCAGTGTCGTGGGCGGCGCGATAGGCGGCATTCTTTTGCTCGTCACACCCTCTTCGGTGTTCTCCCACCTCGTTCCGTGGCTCGTCCTGTTCGCCACCGCCGTGTTCGCCTGGGGCAGCTTCTTTCGCAAAACCAATGAGACGAGCACGCATCTTTCGCCGCCCGCCGCCGCGTTCGCTCAATTTTTGATTGCGATCTACGGCGGCTATTTCGGCGGCGGCATCGGCTTTTTGATGATGGCCGCGCTGACGATGGCCGGGCTGCCCACGCGCAATGCGGGCGCCACCAAGAACGCGTTGGCCGGAGTCATGAATGCGGCTGCGGTCGCGATTTTCGTGACGTCGTCGCAACTGCACTGGCGCGAAGCTATCGCACTCGGTGCCGGTGCCATCGTCGGCGGCTTAGCCGGAGTATGGGCGCTGCGCCGCGTGAACGAGCGCGTCCTGCGTATCGCCATCGTCTGCATCGGCGTTGCATTGACTATCGGACTCTTCCTGAAACCGATCGGCTAACCCTCGGCCGTCGCCCTACCGGGGAGAATCGGCCACGCGATTGTCACGCCCTACGGCACCGCGGCCGCGCATGCCGCTCACGCACGATCAAAACGTTACGCCCGCCACCAGCATGAGATTCGCATAGGGCGTGCACTCGCCGGTACGCACTACGGCACGCGCTTCGTGCGACAGTCGCTTCAGTTCCTCGTGCGAGACGACTTGGCGCGACCCGATCCGGCCCGCCCATTCGCTCGAGAGCCAGGCATCGTTGCGCGCCAGCGTTTCGCTCGCCACGATGTGCGATTCCACCTGCATTTCGCTGAGCAGAACACGAATCGTCGTGGCGATATCGGGCACCCCGTTCGTCAACGCGAGATCGATGATTTCCACCGCCGATCCGTGGGGAGCCGGCATCCCCGCATCGGCGACAAGCACCTTATCGCCGTGGCCCAACGTTGCAACGAGGCGCGACAACGCACTATGGAGCAGCTCCGTCTTCTTCATTTCCGATGACAGCCTAGAGAGTGATTTCGTGCAGATAGGGAATCGACGTCTGCGCACCGGCGCGCGTCACCGATAGCGCCGCCGCGGCCTGGCCGAAGCGCACCGCCTCGTCGAGCGAGCGCTTGGCCGCGAGCGCCGCGCAAAATCCGCCCACGAACGTATCGCCGGCCGCCGTCGTGTCGACCGCTTCGACCTGCGCGGGAATGTAGTGTTGGCCGCCGTCGCCCGCACCCTCGGTCAGCACCACGATGCCGCGCTTGCCGAGCGTGATGATCACGTTGCGCGCGCCGGCCTGCTGCAACGCCCTCGCCGCGCGCCCCGCGCTTTCCGGCGAATCGACCTCGACGCCCGACAACACCGATGCTTCCACTTCATTGGGAATCAGGAAATCGGCGCATTCGAGCCATGTGCGCTCGAGCGGTCCGGTCACGGGCGCGGGATTGAAGACGACGATTCGGCCGAGCCGTCTCGCCGCGCGCATCGCAGCGAGCACCGTCTCGCCCGGCACTTCCAATTGGCAGACGAGCACATCGGCCTGCGCGATGGCAGGTTCGTACTCGGCCATCGCCGCCGTCGTCAACGCGCCGTTGCTGCCCGCGACGATGACGATCGCGTTTTGCCCGGCATCGTCGACCACGATCATCGCCACCCCGGTCGGCAACGCCGGATCGGTCGCCACACCGGCGCAGTCGATACCGTCGCGAGACAGGCCGGCCACCAGTTGCCTGCCGTTGTCGTCGTTGCCGACGCGCCCGATCATCGCGACCTGGGCCCCCAATCTCGCCGCCGCCACGGCTTGATTGCCGCCCTTGCCGCCCGGCACGTTGACGAACGATCGGCCAGCCAGCGTCTCGCCTTCCTTCGGCAAACGCGGCGCGCGGATCACGAGATCCATGTTCAAGCTGCCGACCACCGTCACGCGGCCGGCTCGTTGTTGCACTGCAGTTGTACTCATCGATGTCATGGGGCGATTGGATTGGAGGGACGTCCCGCTTGCGCGGCCGAGCCCGCGCTGGATTCGCGCACGAGCAGGCGCGGCTCGATCAGGAGCGTGCGCGCGGGACCGGTCACCGTTCCATTGATCCGTTCGAGCAAGGTCGTGGCAGCCGCGTCGCCTAGACGCAATATCGCCTGGCCGACCGTCGACAATGCCGGGTACACGTACCGGCTCATTTCGACGTCGTCGAAGCCGACGATCGCACAGTCGGCCGGAATGCGCAGGCCACGCTCGGCCGCCGCCCGCAGCGCGCCGATTGCCATCATGTCGTTGCTCGCGAAGATCGCGGTCGGGCTCACGGTCTCGAACAGCGCGCGCGCCGCGGCGTAACCGCCCGGGCACGTGAAATTGCCCTCTACGATAGCACCGGGCAACACCTCGATGCCGCGCTCCGCCATCGCGCGCTTAAAGCCGGCGACGCGAATCGCGCTCACCACGGTATCGGGCTCGCCGGCAATGCAGCCGATACGGGTATGACCGAGATCGAGCAGATGATGCGTCGCCAGCATGGCACCGGCCTCGTGGTCGATCTGCACGAGATCGGCATCGAGCCCGGCGATGGGACGATCGACGATCACCACCGGCACGCGCACGGCGCGCAAATCGTCGGCGACCGATTCGTCGTCGCCGACCGACGCCACGATCAGCCCGTCGATTCGATTCTGGTGCAGCGCGCGCAAACACTCGCGCTGCGTCACGAGGTTATTGTCGGAATTGCACAAGAAGACGCAATAGCCGCGCCGCTTGAGCGATCCTTCGATCCCGCGCGCGAATTCCGCGAAGTACGGGTTCGTATTGTTCGGCACGACCAAGCCGATCGTCGACGTGGTTTTCGCTTTGAGCGAGCGCGCCGGTGCCGACGGCACATAGTTCATCTCGGCGATCGCCGCCAGCACGCGCACGCGCTTTTCCTCGCTGACGGGGCGCGTGTTGTTCAGCACGTGCGACACGGTCGTGTACGACACGCCCGCCCGCTTCGCTACGTCTCGAATCGTCCACATCATCGCACCCGTGTTCTAGCGCCCATTATGCGCGGCTTGCGCCGCGACGGCTGCGATAGGTATCGAGCACGACCGCGATCACGATCACCATGCCGGTGATGATCCGCTTGGTCGGCTCGTTGGCGCCGATCTGCGCCAAGCCTGCGGCGAGCACGGAAATGATCAGGACGCCGAAGAACGTGCTGATGACCGAGCCGCGCCCGCCCATGAGGCTGGTGCCGCCGATCACGACCGCGGCGATCACCTGCAATTCGATGCCGACGCCGGCGTTCGGATCGGCCGCTTCGAGACGGGAGACTTGGAACAGCGAAGCCAACCCGGCGAGCGCACCCATGAGCGCGAAGACGATCACCTTGTAAGGACGCGGATCGATACCGGCCAACCGTACCGCCGTCTCGTTCGTGCCGATACCGATGAGGCAGCGGCCGAACACGGTTCGGCGCAGCACGAGCTGCGCCACCACCATGACGGCCATCGCGATCAGGAACGCGGGCGAGATGCCAGCCGCGAACGGATTGGCCAGCCAGTCGAACGTGCTGCCGATATAGGACGTGCGCGAATTGGTCAGTTGATAGGCGAGCCCGCGTGCCATTTCCAGCACGCCGAGCGAGACGATGAACGACGGAATGCGCCACGCGACCGTGACGAATCCCGTCAAGCTGCCGGCCAGCGCGGCCACCACGAGGCCGGCGAACGCCGCGGGGATCGCACTCCAGTGCCATTGCAACGCGACGACGCTCACGGCCGACGCCGAGAGCGCGAGCACCGAACCGACCGACAGATCGATGCCGGCGATGATCAGCACGAACGTCATGCCCACCGACATGACGACGAGATCGGGAATCTGATTGGCGATCGTCACGAACGTTTCGTACGTGAAGAAGTGCGAGCTGAGCGCCGAAAACAGCGCGATCATCGCGACGAGCGCGCCGACGAGGCCGAGGTAGCTCGTCAGTTCCACTCGCGTCTTGCTCTTGACGTCGGGCGCGGCGACCTCGACGGGCGTGTTGGAGGAAATCGTCATGATGCTTCTCTCGTCAATAGTGCGTCACGTTTTGCATAGCCGGAAAAAGCCGCGGCCAGCAAATCGTCTTGGGTCCATTCGTCGCGATCGAAAATTCGAACGAGCTTGCCGGCCGACATCACGCCGATGCGATCGCAGATGAGCATCAGCTCGCGCAGTTCGCTCGATACGACCACGAGGGCCTTGCCTTTCCTCGCCTCTTCGCCGAGCAGGCTGTAGATCTCGAATTTCGCGCCGACGTCGATGCCGCGCGTCGGTTCGTCGAACAGTAAAACGTCGGCGTCGCGTTCGAGCCAGCGGCCGATCACCACCTTCTGCTGGTTGCCGCCCGAGAGTTCGCCCACCGCCTGCTGTTCGCCGGCGCAGCGAATCCGCATCGCGTCGATGTGCCGTTTGGCGAGCGCGCGTTCGCGGCCGCCGTCGACCCAGCCGAAGCGCGAGACGGCACCGAAGTTGTTCAGCGCGAGGTTCGACGCGATCGACTGCGTGAGCATCAACCCCTCGCTCTTGCGGTCTTCGGTAATCAAGGCAATGCCTTGCTTCACGGCATCGGCCGGCGAACCGATCCGCGCGGGCTCGGACGCCGCGCCGATCGACACCGAGCCGCTATCCTTCGGATCGGCGCCGAAGATCGCACGCAACAGTTCCGTGCGCCCCGAGCCGATCAACCCGCTGATGCCGAAGATCTCCCCGCGCCTGACCTCAAACGAGACATCGCGCACGGCGGCCCCGCGCGTAAGCTTGTTCACGCGCAACATCGGCGCACCGATTGTGCGTTCGCCGAAATCGATCGTCTCGCCGATATCGCGGCCGACCATCTGCGTAACAAGGCGCTCCGTCGTGTATTGGGCAATCGGACCGACGCTCACGAGCTTGCCGTCGCGCAGCACGGCGATCCGATCGGAGATGCGCGCCAATTCCTCGAGCCGGTGCGAGATGTAGACGATCGACACCCCTTCGCGCTTTAACCGCTCGACCTGACCGAACAGCAGATCGACCTCGCGTCCCGTCAACATCGCGGTGGGTTCGTCGAGGATCAGCACACGGCAATCGCCGATCAGGTTGCGGGCGATTTCGACGAGTTGCTGGTGGCCGATCCCGAGTTCGCCGACGAGCGTATCGGGATCGAGCGATTCGAGCCCGACGCGCGCCATCGCCGCGCGCGCATCGTCGCGCAGGCGCTTGCGCGAGATCCAGCCGATCCCTTTCACGGCCGGCAGGCAGTTCAGGAACAGGTTCTCGGCGATCGAGAGCGTGGGCAGCAGGTTCAGCTCCTGCATCACCATCCGCACGCCGAGCGCTTCCGCGTCCTTGCGGCTCGCGGGCGCGTACGGCTGCCCGCGGTAGTGCATGACGCCGCAGGTCGGCGCAACGAGACCGCTGACGATCTTCGACAGCGTGCTCTTGCCCGCGCCGTTCTCGCCTGTGAGCGCAAGGACTTCTCCCGCGTTCAGCGAGAGATCGATGCCGGCGAGGATCGGCACCGCGTAGGTCTTGCCCACGCCGGCGACCGTCAGTACCGGTTCACCCGGCGGCGCGCCGCGTGCGCCGCCCGTAGAAACTGCTGTCATGCCCCCTCCTTCGCAAGCGAAGACCGGGGCAAGCCGCGAACCCGCGCTTCGCCCCGGCCATGCGTCGAACCGACCGACTTCGTTACTTCTTCACGATCAGTTCGACCGGCGTTTCGACCACGCTCGCCAGCTCGTTTTGCTTCTTGTGCTCGCGAATGGCCTTCAGCGCCGTATCGATACCGAACACGGCCTGCTTGGCGGCGAACTGATCGACGGTCGCCAACACGCGGCCGTCGGCCAGCATCGGCTTCACGGCGGCGATGTTGTCGTAGCCGACCACGGCCACCTTGCCTGCGCGACCGGCCGCGCGAATCGCGGCGACGGCGCCGAGCGCCATGTTGTCGTTACCGCACAGCAGCGCCTTCAGATTCGGGTAGGCGTTGAGCATCGCCGACGCCACCGCGTTGCCCTTGTCGATTTCCCAATCGCCCGATTGCACCGAGACGACCTTGGCACCGGCCTTATCCATCGCATCCTTGAAACCGGCGGTGCGCTGCTGCGCGTTCGTCGTGGTGGAGACGCCTTCGACGATGCCGACTTCGTCGCCACGGCTGAGCTTCGCGGCGAGATAATCGCCCGCGAGGCGTGCGCCCTTGCGGTTGTCCGGACCGACGAACGGCACCGTCATGCCCTTCGACTTCAGCACGTCCGGATCGAGACGATTGTCGATGTTCACGACGATGATGCCCGCGTCGATCGCTTTCTTGATGACGGGCACCATGGCCTTCGAATCGGCCGGGGCGATCACGATCGCATCGACCTTCGAAACGATCATTTGATCGACGATACGGATTTGCGCGGCCGTATCGGTTTCGTCTTTGATCCCGTTCGACACCAGATCGAAATCGGCGGCATGTTGCTTCTGATAAGCCTTCGCACCGTCTTCCATCGTGAGGAAGAACTCGTTCGCGAGCGACTTCATGACGAGCGCGACCTTCGGTCGGTGTGCCGTATCTTGCGCGTGGGCGCCCATCGGCAACATAACGGCGGCGGCCAACCCGATGCATGCGGCGAGCACGCGGCGACGGACGGGGGTCTTCATAGGATGTCTCCTGAAAATCGTTCGATGTGGTTGTTGTGACGACTATCTGCTCCGCTCGCGATTGGGATTTCCGCAACCGGTTGCGCAACCGGTTGCGCAACAAACGTCCGTCAATTCACGGCGAACTCGTTCGCGCAACCGGTTGCGGATCGAATGTTCGAGGAGCCGCCATCCAAAGTCAACCATCGGACGTTGTGCAGTGCGCCATGCGCGTAGCGATATGACGTGTGAGGGTTCGCGGCGCCTTGCGGGGAGGCGCCGCGCGGCAGGGGCGATGCGTGGAAGGCGAGAGTGGCTCGGTCGGAGCGCGCGTGCCGGCGGTGCGGCCGACCGCCGAATGGGATGGGCCCGTTATGGCTAGTGACGGCCGTTACGCCCCGGACAATCCGGCGCTTCGGCACTCCAGCAACTCGAGCACGGCGCCCGCGTAATCGCGCAGGGTCGCGCGATGTCTAGCGGACTGATCCGGCGCTTGCGTCGCGGCGATGGCGTCTTGCATGGCGAGCCGCAGCGATGCAGCGATCGCTTGGCTTTGCGCCGCCGTGAGGTGCGGCAACGTCGCATCCAAGAACCGGGTGAGCACGGCCGTGCGCGCGCCGAGATACGACACGGCGTCCGCATGGGCGCGCAGGGAGCGCTCGAGTGCTTGCGTCGTCTCCATCGGGGTCTCGCGCTCGATGCCGATGTCCACGGCCGAAGCGTTAGGGCTCGTAGGGGTGCTAGGGCTGACCGAGCGCAGATTCATTCGACGCTGCTCGCGCAATGGTGGGCTGCGGCCACGAAATCGCGCTCGTAATCTCGCCGCGCCGCATGGGGCCAATCGCGCGCGTGGCGCAGCACGTCGCGGCGCAGCGCGACGAGCGCCGCGGCCGCCTCCGGATGCAAGCGCGCGAATTGCCGTTCGACTTGCGAATCGGCCGCGGCGCGCCGCAAGGCCTGCTGCGCCACCTCGAAGACGACGTGAAACGCGCTGTCGTAGCCGCCGATGTCCGCACCCGACGGATCGAACGCGGTCGTTACGCCCAACTCGCCCCGATGCGCGCACGCACGCGCGAGTTTGAAGGCCTGCCCTAGCGGCTTGGCAAGCTGCGCCGTCAGACGCGCCAGCGCGACATCGAGTTCCCGCGCGTATCCGATCAACTGAGCGCGCGACATCTCTTCGACGGTCGCGCAGCCGTCGCGCGCAACCGGATGCGCCGGTGCCGGCACCTGCCGCTTGCGCTTAGGCGCGCGGTGGCCAAGCCGTCGAAATACCGTGCGCGCTTTCGCGTCGGATTCGCCGAATAGCGATTCATTGTTCGACATAAATGACATTGCGACCGTCGCTCACTGTTTCATGACGCGCCCCGAGCCGGGGCGCAAAACAGCACGTCGCCCAGGCCGAGCGGCCGGCGCCGTCACGTGCCGTCCTGTGCGCCGATCCGCCCCGCCTGCCGTCGCGCTCATCGGCTCGCTTCGCCGGCTCCAATAGGCCGCCATGCGATCGCGGCCAGCAGGCTCAACGAAGCGGTCGCGATCACATAGACCGCGGGCGCCAGGTTGTTATGGGTTGCCGAAATGGCCCAGGTGATGATCGTGGCGGAGAACCCGCCGAACGTGATCACGGCGAGGTTGTAGGCGATCGAAATGCCGGTCGACTGCACCCGCGACGGAAACAGCTCGCTGATCGACGCCAAGATCGGCCCTTCGTAACACGCGATCACGAACCCGAAGAACAGTTGGAAAACGATTAGCGACTCGAGTCCCGGATGACGGTTGACATACCCGAACAGCGGATACGCCAGCATGATCGCGGCGATCGGCGCGCCAATGAGAAAGCGCTTGCGGCCGAATCGATCCGACAGGTGGCCGAACACCGGCGTCGCCACGAGCACGATCGTCGCCCCGACCAACACCGCGACGAATCCGGTCGAGGGCGCGAGCTTGAGCGCTTTGACCGCATACGTCGGGATATAAAACAGCAACACGTACGAACAAACCGTCCAGAACACGACGAGCCCGAATCCCACCAACACGGGCAGCGAACCGTGCTGCACGATATCGCGCACGGGCGCCGACTCGCGGCTCGATCGATCGAGATGGTCGGATTCGACGAGGCGCGTGCGGATGTACAAACCCACCGGCCCGAGCAGCAGGCCGAACAGGAACGGAATGCGCCAGCCCCACGCTTCGATCTGATCGGCGGACAACCCATTGACGATCGTCGTGCCCAGCGCGGCGCTCAAGATAATCGCGAAACCGATGCTCGCTTGAATCCAGCTCGTGTAGTAGCCGCGCCGCTCGCCCGGCACGCGGTCGACGAGGTACGCGGTGGCGCCCCCCATCTCGCCGCCCGCGGAGAACCCTTGCAGCAGCCGGGCCAGCACGATGATCGCCGGCGCCAACAAGCCGGCCTGGCGGTAGGTCGGCGCGAACGCGATCAAAGCCGTGCCGGCTGTCATCAGCGCGATCGTGATCGTCAGCGCCACTTTGCGGCCGGCCTTGTCCGCCAGTGCGCCGAGCACGAGCCCGCCGACCGGCCGCATGAAGAAACCGACACCCACCGTCGACACGGACAGCAGCAGCGATACGTTCGGGTCCCCGGCGGGAAAGAACAGCCTCCCGATCACGATCGCAAAAAAGCTGTACGAAATGAAATCGAACCACTCGAACCCGTTCCCGATGATCACCGCCAGCACGGCGCGTCGCCTCGCAGCCTCGGAGCCTACGGCGACGTCATTCATATAAAGCGATACGTTTTGCATGGAAATCCTTATCTATTATTGTCACCTACTCTCTCAGGAAATCTGCTGTTGCAGATGCTATGGCATTCCCGCGAATTCTTACTCGGAATTATTTTCGGTCTGCTCCGACGAAAAGGAATGGTTGAAGGGAAAGCGAGCACGTCGCCTATCGGTTTTCGAGGATCCAATTCTTGAATGCGCTGACAGCCGCCGTATGGCGGCGCTCCGCCGGCCAAAGCAGGTGATACGCACCGCCGAACGTGGCGGTCGCCTTCGATGCCTTGACCAACTGGCCGGCCTCAACCATCGGCGTCACCATCTTGTCCCAGCCGAGAATGATCCCCTGCCCTCGTAAGGCAAGGTTCAGCAAAAGCGGATAGCTATTGCATGTAATCGTTTTCTTCGGGCGTGTCGATTTAGCGCCCGTCAGCTTGAACCAGTTGTGCCAGCCCATCCACTGACGTTGCTGTTCATCGGCGACGAGCAACGTCTGCTCGAGCAATTCGTCGGGGTGGAGCTGCGCGCCGTTCAGAAACGACGGTGCGCAGTAGGCGCCGACCTCTTCCTCGATGATCCGCGTGCCGGCCAGGCCCGGCGGCATGACGTCGCGAACGTAATAGATGCCGACATCGAATTCGGACGTATTCAGATGCAATAAGCCATCGCGAACGAGAATGCGGACGGTGATGTCGGGGTACGCGCGACCGAACGACGTCACTCGGTCTGTCAGAAACATATTCGCGGTGCCCGCCGCCGAGGCGATGGTCAACTTTTGCGGCCCGGGGTCCTTCATGAGTTTGGCGGTGAACTCGGAGCAGTCGACCAGCATGTCGTGCACGAATTGCGCGTATTGCTGACCGGCCATCGTGAGGCGCAACGAGTGGCCATCGCGAATGAATAAAGCGACACCGAGGAAGTTCTCTAATTTCATGACCGATTTGCTGACCGCGCCTTGCGTGACGTTCAGCTCGTCGCCCGCTCGAGTGAAATTGCCGAGCCTTGCGGCCGCGTCGAATGCGACCAGATATTGAAGCGGTGGGAGTGGATTGATTTTCATCTTTATCGTCGACCAGTCGGGCAGCCGCGCCGCTTGGATGCGGCGCCGGGCGCTCGGCACGCCGCGGTCTGTCCCGTGACCGCATAGGCGTGCCGCCACGCAATCGGCATAGTGCCGAAAAATATGCGGATCATTACCCACCTTTTCGGAACTCGCGACCTGTCAAAACTAGTAGGTTACGCATCGACATGAATCTGGTAATAGGCGTTCGCGGCGTGACGCTACCTTGATCTGGGTCAGGCGAGCGCGGCCCTGCCACGCGATGATGAACCGACGGCGACCGCAACCGAGCGCCGTCTATCCGGTTCACCGAATGCGCGAGGCGGCCCATGAGCGAGCCTACCCCCTATGAAAATGAAGCCGAAGCAGCAGCCGAAGCCGACGCAGCAGCCGGCGAGCGCGTGCGAAGGCTGATGGCCAGCCCCAGCTACCGGCAAGCCGACGAGGACAAAGCCTTTCTGTTGCGCCCCGAGATGTGCGGCGTGCGTTTGCAGCTCGACTTCTGGAAGACGGAGGAGATCTTGCAGCGCCGAGGCATCGCGCACACGGTAGTCGTCTACGGCAGCACGCGCTTGATCGAGCCGCAGGCTGCCAAACGACAGCTCGAGGCCGCCGAGCGGACCCTAGCGGGCGAGCCCTCCAACGCCGATCGCGCACGCGCAGTCGGCATCGCCAAGCGCTTGCTCGACACGAGCCGGTACTACCCGATCGCCCGCGAATTCGGCCGCCTCGTCGGCAGCCGGCGCGCCACGCGGGGCCTGCCGCAGCTCGCCGTGGTGACGGGCGGCGGCCCCGGCATCATGGAAGCGGCCAATCGCGGCGCATTCGAATCGGGCGCGCCGAGCATCGGCCTGAACATCTCGCTCCCGCGCGAACAGCATCCGAATCCGTATATCAGCCCCGACCTGTGCTTCAAACTGCACTACTTCGCCATTCGAAAGTTGCATTTACTCGAACGCGCCAAGGCGGCCGTGTTTTTTCCCGGCGGCTTCGGCACCTGCGATGAGCTGTTCGAAGTGTTGACGCTGCTCCAGACCGGCAAGATCGCGGCGCTGCCCGTGGTGCTCGTCGGCGAATCCTATTGGCGGCGGGCGATCGATTTCGAGTTTTTCGTCGACGAAGGCATGATCGCGCCGACCGATGCCGCCTTGCTGACGTTTGCCGAATCCGCCGACGCGATCTGGCAGGCGATTTCAGCGTGGTACGACTCGAACGAGCCGGCAAGCGATCGCGGCGAAGGTTGAGCGCGCTTATTTCCTCGGATCGTTGCCGGGTTCGTCGTCGATACCCGACAACGGATTGAGCAGCATGACGAATGCGGCCACGCCGCCGATCACGGCTGCCGCGCCATAGCGCAGGACGATTTCCCGATCGAACAGGAGACCGTGGATCGCGGCCCCGATGCCCAGGATCGCCACGAATATCGCCGCCGTCGACAAACCGATCCGATACTTCGCTCGCATAATCGCACCTTTCTCTTAGACGTTCTCGGGTTGAGACAGTGCCGGCATCGTCGGACCGCGCAAGGCCATTGTTCCTGAGCACTGTCGCCGACACCCGCGCCCGAGCCTCAGGCTCTATCGTCTGCGCATGCGCGGCCGCGCGATTGACATGGGTCAATCGCGCCTGCCATCGCCTCGCCGGTTTCCCTTGATTTACGTCAGATCGATGCGCCGTGGGATCGGTACAGTGGGCCGGTGCCCCGTACTACACCTGAGGACGCCAGATGGACGCGCACGAGAAGACGGATGCCGCGGACGAGAACGTGTTGCGCGGCCGCTTGTTCGACCATTTGGCGCGCCGCGAGGCAGCGGGGCACGGCCACGACCGCTACGCAGCCTTCATTCGCGAGGCGCGCCGCCGCCCCGCCCTGCGCACCGCGGTCGTGCACCCGTGTACCCCGGAGGCGATTCGGGCCAGCGTGGAGGCTCGCGACGAAAACCTGCTCGATCCCGTGTTGATCGGCCCTGAGGCGAAGATCCGCGCGGCTGCGGACGCGGCGGGGCTCAGCTTGGAGGGCATCGCGATCGAAGCGGTGGAACATAGCCATGCCGCCGCCACGCGCGCGGTGGCGTTAGGCGCGGCCGGGGAAGTCGCGGCGTTGATGAAGGGAAGCCTGCATACCGACGAATTGCTCTGCGCCGTGGTCGCCCCGGGCTCGGGTTTGCGCACGCAGCGGCGCATCAGCCACGTCTATGCCATGGACGTCCCGGCCTACGGAAGGCCGCTCGTGATCACCGACGCGGCGATCAACATTGCGCCGACGCTCGAGCACAAACGCGACATTTGCCAGAACGCGATCGATTTTCTTCGGACGATGGGGGTCGATCGACCGCGTGTCGCGGTCCTAGCCGCCGTCGAAACGGTCAATCCCAAGATGCAGGCCACGCTCGATGCCGCCGCGCTCACGGTCATGGGCATGCGCGGACAAATCGCGGGCGGTATCGTCGATGGACCGCTAGCGTTCGACAATGCCGTCGATCTGGCCGCGGCCGAGACGAAAGGCATCGTCTCGCCGGTCGCGGGCCACGCCGACATTCTGCTCGTGCCCGATCTCGAAGCGGGCAATATGCTCGCCAAACAGCTGATGTATTTCGCGGGTGCCGACGGCGCCGGGCTCGTCCTCGGCGCGCGCTTGCCGATCATTCTCACGAGCCGCGCCGATTCGCTGCGGGTACGCTTGGCGTCGGCTGCGCTGGCCAAGCTCGTCGCCGAACACGCCATGCATTCGAGAAATTCTGTCTGAGGAGTCGCGCGTTAAGGCGCGCAACCGTGAACGCAATGAACGACGCAATCCGAAGCCGACGAAACGCCGACACTCTCTCTATGCATCGACAGCGTTAAAGCCCATCGCCTTCCACGTACGTCCGAGCACCTTTAAATGCGCCGATAACGCCTATGATGAATATCATCGTCCCGCTTCGGACGATGAGCGCTCGATCGAGGAGCACATCATCATGAGGCGCCTTTATTTTCTCGTGCCCGATCCGGCGATTGCGAAGGCCATCGTCGACGATCTGCTGCGGGCCCGCATCACCTGGCACCATATTCACGTTCTCGCCAATCACAGCGTCGCGCTCGAAGCGTTGCCCGAGGCGTCGCTGCTGCAACGCAGCGACGTGGTCCATGCATTGGAGCGCGGCGTCGCGCTAGGCGGTGCAACAGGCGCGTTTCTCGGCCTCGTCGCACTGGCCTTTCCGCCGGCGGGATTGACGATCGCGGGCGGCGCCGTCGTGGCGATGACGCTTGCCGGAGCCGGTTTCGGCGCGTGGACGGCGGCGATGATCGGGGTGGACGAACCCAACGCTCGCCTCGCGCGTTTCCGCGACGCGATCCGCGACGGGCAACTGCTGTTGATGGCCGACGTACCGGCCTCGCGCGAGCACGAAATCGAGCAATTGGTGGCGCAGCACTTCCCGCAAGCCGACCTGCGCGGCGCCGAGCCCACGACGCCGATCTTTCCTTGAGATACCGTGCGGCCTCGACGTTTCGTCGTTGCGACGCTTTCGTGCGCGACGTGACCTAAAGACCGCATGCTCGCGATTTCCCCAAAGCCGCACCACGCCTGATTTCCCGCGGACGTTCCCGATGACGTGCACGCGCTGCGCGAGCCGTCGTCGTCGACGTCACGCGAAGACCGCCCGCGTCGCGACCTAACGTTTCGCGACCGAAACGTCTCGCGTGGCGATTCGCGCCCTCGCGCAGGGTCATCGACCGCGATGGCGCGTCCCGTATAGCGGGCGAGCCAATGGCACGGTAGATGCTGTCATTCGGCGCATAACCTCACGATCCCCCCACCGTGAGGAGGACAACATGAAATATCTATTGATTGCCATATTGAGCAGTCCGCTCATGCTCGCGTACAAATTGAGGCCCACCGAAATGCAGGATGCAGTGATGCAAGCGCTGCATTTCCTGCTGCAACACATTGGAGGCTGAAAACACGAGGCGGTCTGTCATGCGGCGTCGTTAACAGCCGATCAGGCATTCGTTGCGGACGTTGCGATTCGCGAACGACGCACCGTCGTTCACCATACCCCGTAGAACACCCCGGCGTTCTTGTACTGGTGCGTGCCGCGCTCGACATCGTCGAGCGTGACCGTCGTGCGGTTGCGCAAACCCAGTTGCCAACTCAGCAAGCGCTCGCGCATGGCCCGCCGCACGCCTTCGAATCCAGGCTCGGTTCCCAGGTCGAAGAACTCTTCCGAATCCGTGCGTAGGTTGAAGAGCTGCGGCGCATAGCCTTCCCAATGAATGTATTTCCAGGCATCGGTCCGCACCATCCAGCCGCGGCACGCGTCGGGGCGGCGCCCGAGGATTTGCCGCGCCTGCCGATAGCCGTAATCGAGTTCGGAGAACACCGCGTCGCGCCACGGCAAGTGCGGGTCGATATCGCGTGTCAGCGCCAGCAACGAACGCCCTTCGATACGATGCTCGGGAATCGGTATACCCAACGCGTCGAGGATCGTCGGCACCGTATCGATCGCTTCCACAAAACGGCTATCGCTGCTGCCGCGCGTGGCGTCGGCCTCGGGCGAAGGATCGTAGACGATGTACGGCACGCGCTGCACGGTGTCGTAGAACAATTCCTTTTCTCCGAGCCAATGGTCCCCAAGAAAATCGCCGTGATCGGCCGTGAAGACGATCAGCGTGTCCTGCCAGCGCCCGAGCCTCTCCAGCGTTTCCCAGAGCCGGCCCAGATGATCGTCGAGTTGAGCGATGAGGCCTTGGTACGCGGGCCGTACCTTCGCGATCACTTCGTCGCGCATGAAGTTCGCGCATTCCTCCTGTTCGAAGTAGGCGCGTGTGACCGGATGCGGCGCCGCGCGCTCGCGTTGCGCGCGCCGCACGGGCAAGCATTGGTCGAACGAGTACTTGCGGTGATACGGGGCCGGCGCCATGTACGGCCAGTGCGGTTTCACATACGACAAGTGCATCGTCCACGGCCGCTCGCCCTGCGCCTCGATAAATCGAATCGCCTGATCGGTCGCATACGCTGTTTCCGAATCCGCCTCGCGCACGCGCGCCGGCAAATGCACGTTGCGCATTTGCCATCCGCTGACGATGCGGCCGTGTTCGTCTTCGGCCGAGACGACGTAATCGCTCCACGGATCGCGGCTGTCGTAGCCTCGCTCGCGCAGATAGCGCGCGTAGCCGCCGGCCGGCTCCGCATGGTGCCCGTCGTAGCGATCGACCAAAGCGAAATGGCCCTCGCGCAGCAAGGCGCTCAACGCATTGCCGCCATCCAATTGCAGACGCTTCATCCCGCGATCGTCCGGCATGACGTGCGTCTTGCCCACGAGCGCCAGCTGCATGTCGCGTTCGGCGAGGTATTCGCCGAGCGTGATTTCGTCGACCGAGAGCGGCACGCGATTCCACGTCGCCCCATGACTGGCCACATAGCGCCCCGTATAGAACGACATGCGCGACGGACCGCACACGCCGGACTGCACGAACGCGCGATCGAACTTCACGCCGTACCGCGCCAAGTAATCGATATTGGGCGTGGCGAGATACGGATGGCCGTAGCACGACAGATGGTCCGCGCGCAGTTGGTCGCACATCACGAACAGCACGTTGCGAATCGACGACATCGTAGGGACCTAAATCAGCGGGAATCGAAAAACGAAGGGGCAACAAGCAAACAAACTAAACCGCCGCGTTGTCAGCGCCCCAGCGCGCCGTCGCGCGCCTCGAGCCGCGCGTGGGCTGTGCGCCGCACGCGGTCGGGCATCGGCCATAGCGCGACGAGCCCGACGATCATGGCCGCCGTAACAAAGTAGGCAGGCATCATCTTGTTGCCCGTGACGGCGATGAGCCACGTGACGAGAAACGGCGAGAAGCCGCCGAACAACGTGGTCGCCACGTTGTACGAGATCGACAGCCCCGTTGCACGTACCGGCGCCGGGAAGAGTTCGGCGAGCGCGGTGGATGCCGGTCCCAACGCGGCGGCCATCAACACGGCGAAGACGAGTTCGACGCCGAGCAAGCGCGACAAGCTCGGTCCCGCCACCAACCACACGAAGAGCGGATAGATCGTGAGCACGTACAGCGCCATCGACGTCCCCATCACCGGCTTGCGCCCGATACGATCCGAGAGTAGGCCGAACAGCGGCGTGAGGATCATCCGCAACGTGCCGGTCGCCACGAGCACGGTAAACGGGGCGGACACCGGCAGCCCGAGTTGCCGGACCGAATACACGGGCAAGTACACGTTCAACACGTACTGCGCGACCGAACTCGCGACGACGAGCCCAAATGCGATCCACAGCGCCGCCTGGTGCTCCCGCCATACCCGGGCCAACGTGGATGAAGCTTGCGGCGGCGCCGCATAAGCCGAGCGCGCGTCGGCGCTCTCCTCGTAGGCCGGCGGTTCGTGCAGCCGAGTGCGGATATAAAAACCGACGGGGCCGATCAGCAACCCGAACAGAAACGGAATGCGCCACCCCCACGCATCGAGTGCGTCGGCGTTCAGGCCGCGCGTGACGAGCGCGCCCATCAGCGCGGCCGTTACCGCGGCGACGAACTGCCCGAAGTTCTGCCAGCTTCCGTAAAACCCGCGCCGATGCGGCGGCGCGTATTCGATCAACATCGCCGTGGCACTACCGAACTCGCCGCCGGCCGAGAGGCCCTGCAGCAAACGCGCCAACACGACGATGATCGGCGCGGCGATGCCGATCGTCGCGTACCCGGGCGTGAACGCCATCATCGCCGAGGACAACGTCATCAAGAGAATCACCAGCGATAGCGCAGCCTTGCGCCCGGCGCGGTCGGCGTAGATGCCGAGCAAGATGCCGCCGATCGGGCGCATCAAGAAGGCACTGCCGAAGGTCGCCGTCGTCAGCAGCATCGATACCGTCGGATCCGACGATGGAAAGAACTGCCGCGCGATGACGACGGACAGGAAACCGAACACGATGAAGTCGTACCACTCGAATGCATTGCCGATCGTACTGGCGACGATCGCGCGGCGGTTCGCGCGCGGCAGCGCGGGATGGCTCGGCATGGGGCTGTCCTCCTGGCGACGGCCGAGCCCTCGCGGGCAACGGCATGTCTTGTCTTGTCGTGTCGTCTTTTCATGATGGGGCCGCCTCGAGCGGTCGATCGCGCCAGCTACCCGCCTTGGCCATGCCCGTCTTGGCAGGCCTCGTCGATTTTCCCGATTTACACGGCGACGGTCCAATGAGATATTGCCGTGCAATTATGAGATAAAGGTTATATGTCGTGGCTTCAGCCGTTCCTCGCGCCAACGCCCTCGCGCCGCTCGATCGCGCCGCCATCGAAAGCTACTTTTCCCGTCAGCTGAAGCTGCGTCATCTGCAGTTGCTCGTGGCGCTCGCCGAGCGTCAAACGGTGGGCAAGGTGGCGACCGCGCTGAACGTCACCCAGCCCGCCGTATCGAAGATGCTCGGCGAGATGGAGAAAGGCATCGGCGTGCCGCTGTTCGAGCGCGATGGCCGCCGCATTCGCCCCACGCTCCATGGCGAATGCCTGATCCGTCATGCGCGCGAACTGCTCTTGCTGGCGCAGCGTGCCGGCGACGAATTGCACGCCATGTCCAGCGGCACCGGCGGGCGCGTGGAAGTGGGCGTGCTCTCCGTTGCCGCGCCGATCCTGATACCCGCGGCCATCGCCCTGTTCAAGCAGCGCGCGCCCACCGCCACGGTCTCTTTGCACGAAGGCACGCTCGATCAACTCGTGCCGGCGCTGCGCGCGAGCCGGCTCGACATGATCGTCGGGCGCTCGACCCGCGCGCTGGCCGCGCCCGAGTTCGCGAGCGAAGCGTTGTACGACGACCCCACGGTGATCGTCGTGGCAGGCACGCATCCGCTCGCGCGCCGCAAGCGCCTCAAGTGGGCTGACCTGGCCGGGCTAGCGTGGATCGTGCCGAGTGCCGGCGCCCCAATGCATCGGCATTTGTTGTCGGTGCTCGAGACGCATGGCATCGCCTCGCCGCTGAACATCGTCGAATCGGTCGTGATCGACGCCAACGTCGGCATGTTGCAGTCGTATCCGATGCTCGGCTTGCTGCCGCGGTCGCTCGCTCGGCATCACGAAGCGGCCGGTACGTTGACGGTCTTGCCGCTGAGCCTCGGCGCCGCGCTCGGCCCCGTGAGCACCACCTGGCGCGCCGGTGCGAGAGACACGCCGGCCGCCGCGCTGTTTCGCGCTTGCCTGAGCGACGCGGCCAAGCAGGCGCCGGTTTGAAGCGGCCGCGTGCCGGATTTATCATGCTCGTACGCCGGGCTTTCGCGTCGACGAGCAACGTTTGCCCCTACGCATTGGAGCATTGGAGCCAACATGCCGAGCCGTACCCCGACCGCCTTGTGGGCCCAGCGATTCACGCGGTCGCCGGCGTCGAAAACAAGCCTGCAAGATCAGATCCGGCAGATGCTCGTAGCCGCCGTGCTCGACGGGCAACTGCCGCCCGATGTCGCCCTGCCTTCGAGCCGAGACCTCGCCGATCAGCTTGGTGTCGCCCGCAACACCGTCGTGCTCGCTTATCAGATGCTCGTCGAAGAAGGCTATCTGATCTCGCGCGAACGCAGCGGACACTTCGTGAACCCGGAGATGCAGCGCGGCTTACCGCACGTGAGCGGCACCGCTCAGCTCGCGCCCTCTGCCGGCGAGGAAGACACCGAGCACCGCCCCGTTTGGCGGCAGCGCATCGCGCATCCGCCCTCGCAGCAGCGCAATATCGTCAAGCCCGCGAATTGGCAGCACTACGAATACCCCTTCATCTACGGCCAATTCGACCAATCGCTCTTTCCCACCAACGATTGGCGCGAGTGCTGCATGAAAGCGCTGTCGATCATGGAGATCCGCAACTGGGCACCCGACTTGATCGAACGCGACGACGAATCGCTGATTCAGCAGATCCGCACGCGCGTGCTGCCGCGGCGCGGCGTCTTCGCGAAGCCCGAGGAAATCATCATCACGAACGGCTGCCAGCAAGCCTTGTATCTGATCGCCGATTTGCTGTGCGACGAAGACACGACGGTCGGTTTCGAAAACCCGGGCTATCCCGATGCGCGCAACATCTTCGAGAATCGCAACGCGCAACTGCTGTCGCTGCCCGTGGACAGCAACGGCCTGGCGCCCGAGGCGCTCGAGGGCGAACTTGCCCGCTGCGATTACCTGTACGTGACGCCCAGCCACCAATGCCCGAGCACCGCGACGATGCCGCTCGAACGCCGCCGTGCGCTGCTCGAATCCGCACAGCGGCATGACTTTGTCATCGTGGAAGACGACTACGAGAGCGAGAACACGTTTTCCGGCACGCCCCACCCCGCGTTGAAAAGTCTCGACACGGCCGACCGCGTGATTTACGTCGGCAGCTTATCGAAGACTTTCGCGCCGGGGCTGCGGCTGGGTTACGTGGTAGGGCCGAGCGAGCTGATACGCGAGTTGCGCGCACTGCGGCGGTTGATGGTGCGGCATCCGGTCGGCTACGTGCAGCGCGCATTCGCGACGTTCCTCGCGCTGGGGCACCACGATGCGCTGCTGCGGCGGCTCGCGCATGCGTACCGCGAACGCTCGCAAGCGCTGATGGCGGCGCTGGATCGGCATCTTCCCGAGGCGCGCTATGTGCCGATTACGGGCGGTGCGTCGTCGTGGGTTCAGGGCCCGGCGTGGCTCGATGCCGAACGCCTTGCCACGGATGCGCAGGCGGTCGGCGTGCTCATCGAACCGGGCAACGTGTTCTTCATGAACGACGACGCGCAGGCACGCCGCTACTTCCGCATGGGATTCTCGGCGATCGCAACCGAGAAGATCGAGCCCGGCGTGCGAGCGCTCGCGCAATGCGTGCACGCCCAGCAACGCAACGCCTGAGCGGGGACGCGGCTAGGAGGCCCGCTGATAGTAGATGTTCTGCGGATGACGCGCGTCCGCGAAGAAGAACCAGCGTTCGGCGAGCAGGCCCGCGTATTGAACGACGAACGCGGCGCCCAACGCGACAGCGGCCGCAGCCGATTGCGGCGCGAGCGCCCCCGCGCCCGTCAGAACGAACGGCACGGCGAACGCCCCCATCAAGAAGCCGATTTTGACGAGCCTTAGCGTGCCGCCGCTTTGTCCGTGAAAGAATTCGCGCGTGTTGAACGCGCTGGCCGTGAAGCCGCGCGACTTTTGCTCGACCTTCGCCTGGCGAATCCCCGTCGCGCTCTGCACCGTCGATTTAGGCTTGAGGCGCGCATTGCGCAGGAGCGAGGCAAGACGCGTCGCGCATCCGACCAGCGTCAGCGCGCATGCGCATAACGCCAGCTTGCCGACGAGTGCCGGCGCAAGCCACGCCGCGCAGGCGGTCGCCAACGTGCAGCCCGACGCACAGCCGAGCAGCACGAAGTTGACGAGCGTCAGCGGGCTCGCCCATTCCTGCAGAAAGCGCAAGCATGCGTAGATCATGCCGGTGCAGACGAACAGCGCGAGGCTCGCTAGCGCGGCGAGCGCGCCGATCGCCAGCGTCCCGCTCATGCCTGCCCAATGCGCGGCACCGTAGGCGGTGCAAAGCGACAAGAACACCGGTAGCGCGATGCACTCGCGCGAGAGCCACGACGTGCGCCACATCGCGATGGCGCGCCACGCGCGTTCGGGATGCCCGAGATGGAAGAACGACGCGGCCAGACCGAGCGTCCCAAGCACGACCGCCAGCGCGGCGCCGAACACATAGAACCCCGACGGCACGTAAAGACTCGCGAGACGCGCGCTCGCTTCGACCGCGACCAAGGCGAGCAGCAGCCCTTGGGCCGCGCCGCAGAGCGTCGTGAGAAAAATGACTGAAAATGCAGGCCGCATGGGCACTCCGTCGATACGGTGAATGAAACGTGTCGCGCTCGTGTCGCGCTCGGTTCAGCGCTGCACCGCCAAGGCCGCGAGATCGACCTCGCCGCGCTCGAACCGTGCTTCGAACGACCCCTCGGCCGTTGTTGCCCCGCCGCCGCAGCCGCCGCTTTTGCCGCAGCCGCACGACGGTTCGGTCTTCACCCTCGGCAGGTAATGATTCGAGGGTTTGGTGTCCCACTCCGGCATCAGCTGATAGCCGCCGCGCTCGCGAATCGCGCGCGACACGTCCGATTCGGGATCGTGGATATCGCCGAAGATCCGCGCCGAGGTCGGACAGGCCAGCACGCATGCCGGCTTGCGATCGCGCTCGGGCAGCGCTTCGTTGTGGATCCGATCGGCGCACAGCGTGCACTTGGTCATCTCCTTGCGGCCTTCGTCGAGTTCGCGCGCGCCGTAGGGGCATGCCCATGCGCAATATTTGCAACCGATGCATTTGTCGTAATCGACGAGTACCAGGCCGTCCGACTTGCGCTTATAGCTCGCACCGGTCGGACACACCGGCACGCAGGGCGGGTCTTCGCAATGCAGGCACGATTTCGGAAAGTGGATCGTGTCCGTCATCGGAAACACGCCCGCCTCGTAGGTCTGCACGCGGTTGAAGAACGTGCCGGAAGGATCGTCGTCGTAAGGCCGGATGTCGGTCAGGCTACCCGCCTCGCCCGACGTGTTCCACTCCTTGCAGCTCGTCACGCACGCATGGCACCCCACGCAGACGTTCAGATCGATGACGAGGGCCATTTGGGTCATTGTGGGTCTCCATTTCCGGTGTTTTGCACCCCATCGAAGCGGGCCGCGCGCTTTAACCGCGCCGCGAATTCGCCCTTGCCGGCGAAATAGGCCTGCACGCGCTGCAGCACGCTTGTCGAGCCGGGCATTGGCTGCATCGGCGCGAATTGCGGCAAGGTGGTGGCGGCATCGGGCTCGGCCCGATAGATGCGCACGCGCACGTCATACCAACCCGCTTGCCCGGTGACAGGATCCGAATTGGACATCCGCTCGCCCGCACGCGTATCGCTCGGCAGTTCGTCGGTGATCACGTGATTGAGCAAAAAGCCGCGTTGCGATTCGCCCGCGTTCGGCGCCAAGTTCCACGCGCCGGCCGCCTTGCCGATCGCGTTCCACGTCCAAACCGTACCGGGCTCCACCGCCTCGCTATAGCGCGCACGGCAGCGCACTTTGCCCCATGGCGATTCGACGTAGATCCAGCCGCCGTCTTCGATACCCGCTTGCACGGCCATCGCGGGGTTCACGAATAGATGGTTCTCGCCGTGAATCTGGCGCAGCCAAGCATTTTGCGAATCCCACGAGTGATACATCGCCATCGGCCGCTGCGTAATCGCCGCGAGCGGGTAGCGCTCGAGATCGGTCGTGTCGCGCTCGAGCGGGGCATACCAAAACGGCAGCGGATCGAAATAGCGCTCGATGCGCCCACGCAAATGATCGGGCGGCTGACGCCCTTTCGTCTTGCCTTGCGCGGCCAGACGGAATGTCTGCATGACTTCGGAGTAGAGCTGGATGATGATCGGCAAGCCGAATTTGCGCATGCCGTTATCGACCGCCCATTGCATATAGGGGCCGTTCCAGTTTCGCATGTACTGCAGCGATTCGGGCATGCGGTGGTGGTACACGCAATTGTGCTTCGCGTACTGCTCCCACTGATTGGGATTCGGCTCGCCGACGACAGCTTTGGTGCCGTCCTTGCCGCGCCAACCGATCAAAAAGCCCGTACCGGAATTCGGCGCGGTTTGGAAGTTGACGACGAAATCGGGGTAATCGCGAAACTTGCGTTCGCCCTCCGGCGTCGTGAATGCGGGGAACTTCAACCGGCTGGCGAGTTCGATCAACACTTCTTGGAACGGCTTGCACTCGCCCGTGGGCGGCACCACCGGCACCCGCACCGAATCCACCGGGCCATCGAATTCGGAAATCGGACGGTCGAGCACCGACATCACATCATGACGCTCGAGGTACGTGGTATCGGGCAGGATCAGATCGGCGAACGCCGTCATCTCCGATTCGAATGCATCGCACACGACGAGGAACGGAATCTTGTATTCGCCGTCCTCGCGCTTGTCGACGAGCATCTTGCGCGCTTGCTCCGGATTCATCGACGAATTCCACGCCATGTTCGCCATGAAGATCAAAAGCGTGTCGATCGGATAGGGATCGCCGCGCCATGCGTTCGTAATGACCGAATGCATGAGCCCATGCACCGCGAGCGGATACTCCCACGAAAACGCTTTATCGATGCGCGCGGGCGAACCGTCCTCGTGCACGAACAAATCGCTTGGCGCCGCGGGCCAGCCGAGCGGGCCCGTCGCGAGCGGCGTATTCGGTTTGATCACCGCGGGATCGTTGGGCGGTTTAGCCGACGGCGGTGCCGCACGCGGGTACGGCGCCTTGTGACGGAAGCCGCCGGGCCGGTCGATGGTGCCGAGCAGCGACATCAAGACGGCCATCGCGCGGATCGTCTGAAAGCCGTTCGAATGCGCCGCGAGGCCGCGCATCGCGTGAAAAGCGATCGGCGCGCCTTCCACGGTATCGTGCGTTTTGCCCCACGAGTCGGTCCACTGGATCGGCAACACAATCCGCTGCTCGCGCGCCACCGTCGCCATCTCGCGTGCGATGCGCGAGATCGTTTCGGCGTCGATGCCGGTAATCTCGGCCGCCCATTGCGGCGTGCAATGCGCCACTTGCTCGCGCAGCAAAGCGAACGACGGCGCGACGGGTGTGCCATCTTCAAGCGCAAAGCGACCGTCGAGCGCGGGCTCCGCCGCTTCGGCATGATGGAGCACGGCGCGGTTCGTCCGCTTATCCCACCAAAGATGATTCTGCGGAAACAACGGATTGACTTCCGGGGCCTCGGCATCGCGGACGAATAACCCGAACGTGTCGCTCTCCTCTCGCAGATCCACGAGTTCGCCGGCGTTCGTATAACGCTCGACGAAGGGGCGGTCGTAGGCATTGCTCTCGATCAGCTCGCGAATCAAGGCCATGAACAAGGCGCCGTCGGTGCCGGGCCGGATCGGAATCCATTCGTCGGCAATCGCCGCGTAGCCCGTGCGCACGGGATTGATCGCAATGAAGCGCCCACCCGCTCGCTTGAATTTCGACAAAGCGATCTTCAACGGATTGGAATGGTGATCCTCGGCCGTGCCGATCATGAAGAACAGACGCGCGCTGTCGAGATCGGGCCCGCCGAATTCCCAGAACGAGCCGCCGATCGTATAGATCATCCCGGCCGCCATGTTCGCGGAGCAAAAGCCGCCGTGCGCCGCGTAGTTCGGCGTGCCGAATTGCTTCGCGAACAGACCGGTCAGCGCTTGCATCTGATCGCGGCCCGTGAACAGCGCGAACTTTTTCGGGTCGGTGGCGCGCAGATGCCCAAGGCGCTTTTCCAGCATGTCGAACGCGCGGTCCCACGATATGGGCTCGAACTGCGCTTCGCCGCGCTCCGTGCCGGCTTTGCGCAACAGCGGCCGCGTCAGCCGTGCCGGCGAATACTGCTTCATGATCCCCGACGAGCCTTTCGCGCAGATGACGCCTTGGTTCAGCGGATGCTCGGGGTTGCCGTCGATATAGCGCACTTCGCCATCGCGCAAATGCACGCGGATGCCGCAGCGGCAAGCGCACATATAGCAGGTGGTCGTCTTGATCTCGAGCTTCTCGTTCTGCGTGCGGGCTTGGTGGTCCATCGTGCTTCCTCGTTCGCGGCCGGCGGCGCCCCGACGTCGATCTCGACGCACGGGCACCGCCCTTCGAAGTCCCTATGGTATGAGGCGGCGCCGTTCGCTAAAAGTCGTATTCGACGATCGAAACTATCGGCGGCAGCGATAGTTCAACGGGGTGGATAAGTGGCGAGTTCGTGCTCATCGACTTGCCTTGTTCGGCGACGGCCGATGAACAGCGCGTAGGCGACGAGCAGCAGCGCCAAACTCGCGACGCCGAGCCAAAGCGGTTTTCGCTGATCGGGGATGAACGCCATGGCGATTAGGATACCGATCATGCCGGCGATCGAGAGCCACGTCAGATACGGGAAAGCCCACATTTTGACGCGCAGGTTGTTCGCGGCGGCTGCATCGAGGCGGCTGCGCAGGCGCAACTGCGAAAAAGCAATCAGCACATAGACGAAGATCGCCACGGTGCCGTACGAATTGACGAGGAAGGCGAACACGGTATCGGGCGATAGGTAGGACATCACCACCGAGACGTAACCGAACAGCGTGCCGAGCAGGATCGCCCGTACCGGCACCCCGCGCTTGTTCACCTTGGCGATCCATACGGGCGCATCGCCGTTGCGCGTCAAGGCAAACAACATGCGCGATGCCGCATAAAGGCCCGAGTTCAGCGCCGACAGCACGGCCGTCAACACGATCGCATTCATGATGTGCGCGGCAGCGGGCAGTCCCATGACTTGCAGCGCGCTGACATACGGCGTGGCCATGCGTGCGGAATTCCACGGCACGAGCGCCACTACCAGCGCGACCGAGCCGACGTAAAAGACCAGGACGCGCGTGATCACCGAGTTGGTCGCCTTCGCCACCGCCCGGGCGGGTTCGCGCGCTTCGGCGGCGGCGATCGTCACGATCTCGGCGCCGAAGTAGAACCCGGTCGCGGCCACCGCTCCGCTCAGTACCGGCCCGATGCCGAGCGGCATGAAGCCGCCATGACCCAGCAACGTCGGTAAAACGGCGCTCGTGTGTAACGCGGCGGGCCAGAGGCCGCAGACATAGAGGCCGCCGAGAAACAGAAAAACGATAATGGCGCCGACTTTGATCGACGAGAACCAGAATTCGAATTCGCCGTAGCTCGCAACCGATATCAGATTCGTTGCAGTGAGCACAACGAGCAGCACGAGGCTAATGAGCCATGCCGGCATGTCCGGCAGCCAGAACTGGACAAGCTTGGCGCCGGCCACGGCTTCCAACGCCACGACGATGACCCAGAAATACCAGTACATCCAGCCCGTGACAAAACCCGCGAGGCGGCCGGGCCCGCGCCAATTGGAAAACGCCAGCCGCGCGTACTCGTAGAACGACCCCACCGCGGGCATGGCGCAGGCCATTTCACCCAGCATTCGCATGACGAGCACTACCAGCGCGCCCGTAATCAAGAAAGACAAGATCGCCGCGGGGCCGGTCTGCTGAATCACGACGCCACTGCCGACGAACAGGCCCGCGCCGATCACGCCGCCGAGCGCGATCATCGTCATATGACGCTGCTTGAGCCCACACTTGAGGTCACTTCGGTCCATCGAGGGTTGCATGTCTTCTCCATATCGTATCGATCGGTACCCCGTTCATGCGAAGGCGCCGAACTGCCGGTCGAGCGCGGCTGACCGCAGTTCGCGATAAGCGCGCAAGCGCGCCTGCGCACGCCGCCGCATGGATAGGTCTACGAACTCATTGGTGTTGTAATCGGGGGCGGCACGCCCGGCTATCATGCGCCGGGCGTGCGCGAAAGATTGGCGTTCAACGGCGCACTCGGTTCAAGGCCGTTCGTCGCGCCTGAAGTATTGCGCGTACAACATGCGTTGCCCGATCCGGCGGAACGGCGCAAACAGATGTCCCGGCAACGGGCTCGTAAAGATCGGCAGCGTCAGGCGCCGGCCCTTTCCCGCGATGTGCTCGGCCAGCCTGCGCCCCGCCTGCTGCGAGTAAGACACGCCGTTGCCGCCGTATCCGAGCGCGTAATAGACAGATTGCCTCGGATCGGGCTGGCAGACACGCGGCATCATGTCGTGGCTGACATCCACCCAGCCCCACCACGAGAAATCGATGTCGACCCCGCGCAGCGCCGGAAACTTGCGCGCCATCCCTTCCTTGAGCAAATCCAGATGCCGCGGATTGGGCGCATCGTGTCCGGTGATCGCGCTGCGGCTCCCGATCTGCAGACGACGATCGGGCAAAAAGCGATAGTAAAAACGCAGCGTCCGCGTATCGGTCAGTACCTGCGTCGTGCGGAAGTTGCATGCGGCGATCTCGGCGTCGGTCAGCACGCGCGTGACCATCGAATTCGACAAGATCGGCATCACCTTGCTGCGCAGCGACGGGTGCAACGTCTGCGCCGTGTAGGCCCCGGTCGCAATGCCGACCGCACGGGCGCGAACAATGCCGCCCGGCGTATGCAAATGATGGACGCCATTGATCGTTTCCCATCCGACCACCGGGCTGCTCGTGTGGACTTTCGCGCCTGCGGCGCGCGCAAGCCGCAGGTAGCCGAACGCGAGCTTCAGCGCATGAATGCCGATGCCTTCGGGCTCGTGCAGTGCGCCGGCGGCCTCGTGATCGTCGAGGAACTCGCGCCGAAACGTCTGAGCGCTGATCAGTTCGGACGGATAGCCGAACACGTCCCGCCATACCTTCGCTTCGGCCGCGAGCTGTTCCATGATACGCGGGCGATGTGCAATCAGAAAATGGCCGCCGGGCTGCGGATCGCAATCGATCTCGCCCAGGAACGACTTGAAGTGATTGAAGCCTTCCAGTATCTCGTCGTGCATCTTGAGCGCCACGTCCTTGCCCCAGCGCTCGATCCATTGCGAGCGCGACAAGCGCCCCGACGCGTTCTGCGCCTGCCCGCCGTTGCGGCTGCTGCAGCCCCAACTGGTCTTGTTCGCTTCGAGCACCACCGCCTTGATGCCATGCTCGCGCGCGAGACACAGCGCGGTGGCCAGCCCCGTATAGCCGCCGCCGATGATCGCCACGTCGACGTCGACATCCTTCGTGATCGGCCCGTCGTCGGCCGGCGCCGGGCCGGCCGTCGCGACCCAGTAGGTCGGCGCATAGTCCTTGCCATGACCCGGCCCCGGAGAAACGAGCGGATCGTAGGTCGGATCGTAACGCCGGTCCGTCGTGCGCGCGGCAAACCCGTTCGCGGTCCGTTCGACTGTGCTGTATTCCATGCTTAGGGCTCCTGATGATTGACGGAGGCGCCGCCCATGACTTTGCGCGGCACGACGGCATCGCTCAACCGCATCGAGCGCGCGGGCGGGCGGTGAACGCTCACCGCGTCGGCGGGCGCTGCGGAGCACCTGTTGGCCATGCCTTCCTCCTGATCGGTCTCTTTTGTGTTTCGCGCGAGCGCTGCTTCGATGCGCGATCGGTTGAAGAAAGTCTAGTGAGGCCAATTTCGGCTCGGTAGGACCAGTGGGCGCCATTCGCTTGGACCAGTGCGCAGCGGCTTGCCATGCCAACCCGTCGAGACGCCGCTTGCTCGATGCGGCATCGGCATAAACGAGCATAGGCAGGCCGCGTTTCCTGGCTCACGCTATGAATCCGAAACGAAATGGTTCATTTTCGCGATCGCTTTCCACGCACGGATGACGTATGGCCGCCCCTTCCGATCGAACGTCCGATGCCGCGCCCGTCGATGACGCACGCGTATTGCGCGCCCTCGCCGTCCTCGAAACGCTCGCTTCGGCCGGACAGCCCTATACCTTGTCGCAACTGTCGGCAAGGCTGCATATTCCCAAAGCCACGCTGCTCAGGATGATCGAGTCGCTCGAACAGCGCGGCTATGTGCTGCATATGCCGGACTCGCGCGGCCACGATCGCTCCATTGCGCTCGGCCCGCGCGCGGCGCAGTTCGCGTTGGCGGCATTGGCCAACAACACGTTCACGCGCGGATGCCGTTCCGTGTTGCGCGCACTGGTCGAAGTGCTCGGCGAAACCTGCAATCTGACGGCGCTCGACAACGATTCGGTCCTCTATATCGAACGCGTGGAAACGAATGAACCATTGCGTTTGGAAATGCGGCCGGGTATGCGCGTGCCGCTGCATTGCACGGCCAGCGGCAAGCTGTTCTTAGCGCAGATGTCGCCCCTCGAACGCAAGGCGATGCTCTCGCGCATGACGCTTAAGAAAATGACCTATCGGACGTTGACGGACGCGTCTTCGCTCGCGACCGAACTCGACCGCCTCGGCACGCGCGGCGTCGGTATCGACAACGAAGAGTTCGTGCGCGGCATGGTCGCGGTAGCCGTGCCGATCAAGGACCCGAGCGCCGGTCATACGCTTGCGGCGCTGGCCGTTCATGCCCCGACTGCGCGCGCCACACTCGACGATCTGCTCAAGACCGTGCCGAAAATGAAGGAGGCCGCGCGCCGCCTCGCTCCGCTACTGCATGCGAACGAACCGGGCTAGCGAGACAAAATCGCCCTAATGCGCGAGGATGTCCATCGCGCGTTTTTTCAGTTCCAGGAAATGCGGCTCGAACGCGACCTCGGGCGTGCGCGGACGCGCAAGTTCGATCGGCACATCGAGCGCCACCCGCCCGGGCCGCGAGGAAAGCACCACCAAGCGCGTGCCCATGAACACGGCCTCATCGATGTCGTGCGTGATGAAGACGATCGTGCATTGCAATTGTTCCCACAGCGCAGTCAAGAAGGTCTGCATCGCGCTGCGCGTTTGCGCATCCAAGGCGCCGAACGGTTCGTCCATCAGCAACACCTTCGGGCGCATGACGAGCGCACGCGCAATCGCGACGCGTTGCTGCATGCCGCCCGACAGCTCATAGGGCTTGTGCCGCGCGAAGGCCTCGAGTCCGATCGTATGCAAAATGTCCGCCGAGGCGCGATGACGCTCCGCCTTGGGAACGCCATGCAGCGACAGTCCGAACTCGATGTTCTCTTCGACGGTGAGCCAGGGGAACAACCCGGCCTGCTGGAAGACGACGACGCGGTCCGCACCGGGCTCGTTTTTCACCTCGCCGTCGACGAAGATGTTGCCGCTCGAAGGCGACGTGAGACCCGCCAACAAATGCAGCAAGGTGGTCTTCCCGCACCCCGACGCGCCGAGCACGGTGACGAATTCCCCACCTTGGAACTGAAGATTGATGTTCTCGAGCGCAGCCGTGGCGCCGAACGTCTTGTACAGAGAATCGATGACGATGTTCAAGTTCGTCTCCTACGGGACAGGCTCAATGGAATCGATGGATTCGATGGATTCGACGGATTCAATGCGCAAGCGGTTGCGAATACTGCGGTGCAACGTTCGCCTCGAAACTGCTGGGAACGGTCTGAATCCGGCCGATCGAATTGAGCACCTTAGCCGTATTGACCAACGTTTCGTAGGTCGCCGATTTCGTCACGCCCGCGCCCGACCCCATGACTTTGGGTGTCGTTTGGTCGGCGCCGGAGAACAGCTCGTAGCCGGCCAGTTCGCTTTGCGCGACAGGCACCGTGACGCCGGTTTGGTGCGCCATTTCGGCGATCGCACGATCGCGATTCGATTGCGTGACGCGATACCCTTCGTCGAGCGCCGCGACGAAGCCGCGCACGAGTTCGGGATGGGCTTTGGCCCAGTCGCCGTTGGCGATACAGACGTTGTAGCTCGATGCGCCGCGCGGCAGATCGCCGTCGGTCTTGATGACCTTGCCGCCCGCAGTGTGCAGTGCGCTGAACACCGGATCCCATACGATCGCCGCGTCGATCGCGCCCGTCACCCACGAGGTGCGCATCTGCGGCGGCGCCATGTTGATTTGCGTCACCGACGCATACGGAACATGCGCCTCGGCCAAGAACGTCGCCAATTCGAACGACGCTTGCGATCCGGCAACGATCGCGATCTTCTTGCCCTGCAGCCCAGCGACGTCGTGTATCCCGCTCTCCGGCTTGACCACGATGCCGGCCGCATTCGTATAGCGCTCCTGGTTGTAGACGATCGTCATCGGCAAGCCCTGTGCAATGGCGGTGACGAGCGGCGGCACGCCGATACCGCACATGAACGTGAGGCTGTTCGATGCGAGCGCGCTCATGGCCGCCGGGCCCGAGCTGAACATCTTGTACTCGACGTCGGCGTTCATGTGGCGCTCGAACATATGCTCGGCCATCGACACCATGTAGGGGTCCGCACCGTTGTCCTCGTAACCGATGATGACTTGCGGCTTGCTTTGAGCGGCGGCGATGCCGGCCGCCAGGGCGCTTGCCACGAGCAGCGATGCGGCTGCGCCTTGGATGGCGAATTTCGTTTTCATGTCTTGTCTCCTCGATAGGTGAATTCAGTCATGCCCACGCCAGGGCACGACCCACTTCTCGAGCTGGCGGATCGCCAGCTCCATGGCATAGCCGATCACCCCGATGATGACGATGCCCACGATCACGATGCCGACTTGCAGCGCCTGCCCCGCGAACTGAACGAGCCACCCGAGCCCGCTGCTCGCGGCAATCAGCTCGGCGGCGACCAGACAGGTCCAGGCCACGCCGATCCCGACGCGCATCGCCGTGAAAATCTCGGGCATGGCGGAAGGCAGCACGATACGTCGGAAGATTTGCGCGTTGGTTGCGCCCAAGGTGCGGGCCACCGCAATGCGTAGCCCCGGCGTGCTTTTGACCCCCGACATCGTGCCGATGATGATGACCGGGATCGTGCCGACGAGAATCAGGATCGCCTTCGGCAACTCGCCGATACCGAACCAAACGACGAGCAACGGGATATAGGCGAGCGGCGGGACCGGCCGCACGAACTGAAGCAACGGATCGATGATGTCGAAGATGAACTTGTTGCGCGACATCAGGAGCCCCACCGGCACGCCGATCGCGACCGCGCCGACAAAGCCGATGACGATGCGAAAGCAACTAATGAGAATGTCGCTGATGAGCGACTGGCCCCCATATCCGTTGCGCACGATTTCGACGAACGACTGCCAGACGGCAACGGGCGAAGGCAAGGCGAACGAAGGGAAGATGCCCGCCATCGATACGGCCTGCCACAACAGCACCGCAACCGCCAAGACGGCGGCCGTCAATCCATAGGATTTCGCGCTGGAATGGGCCAAACGCACCTTCAGGCTCGATTCGCCGGGGGGCCGCGCCGGCCGTTTCATCGATTTGCCATGCTCAAATAGTGCTCTCGCTCTCACTGCTGTCTCCTAGAGTTGCAGATATCGGACTCGCGACGTTCGATGCGCTGTGTCATGCAAACGGTCGCGCGAACGCGTGAGCTAGTTGGGCCTCTGTGTGCCCATACCAACATAAAAATCGATGAACGGGGGCGGCTTGCTGGCGTTCCACCGCAACGGATTCGCTTGTATCCAAAAGTATAGTCAGCGCCCACATTGGCGAATGGCAGCCTTGCCGCGAGCCGGCCTACGCATTGGCCGGTCCGCCCGTTTAGTCAAGCATTGTCAATCATTAAAAGAGCCGGTAGTGCCAGGCGAAAGAATCCGATGGGTCCAGCACACCCTAGGGCGTCGCCACCGGCGCACCGGCGCACCGACCGCGCCGACCGCACCGGCGCCCAGCCGCCCGGCCCGCGCTGGACCAAGCGAAAGCGCAAAACTGGCGCTACCGGCGTGTGCGCTCGGCCATTAACGTATTCCCTATCCAATGGGCCCGCCGTGTGTTGCTGCGGTTACGGCCTGCCACCATCCTTCTGGAGACACTGATGACAGAAACGTCCCTCGCCCCGAGCGCCGTCACGGCCGACACGCTCGCCGCGTTTTCCGACGCCTTCAACCGACACGACACCAACGCGCTGATGGGCTTCATGACCGAGGACTGTCTGTTCGACGCCGCCGCGGGGCCCGATGTTCATGGGACCCGCTTCGTCGGCCGCGACGCCGTCCGTATGGCTTTCGAAGCCGTCTTTACCGCATTCCCCGATGCGCACTGGGGACGTGGGCGTCACTCCGTCATCGGCGAGCGCGGCGTCTCCGAATGGGTTTTTACGGGCACGCACACGGAAGGCTGGCGCATCGAAGCCGAAGGCTGCGATCTATTCGAGTTTCGCGATGGGCTCATCGCCGTGAAGCGGGCGTTCCGCAAAGAGCGGCCAAAGCAACCCGCTTGAGCCACCACCCCTGCGCGGCCGCATGCGGTACACCGCGCGGCCGCCTCTTTTGAAACGAATCATTTCATTTCATTCCAATTTCGTCATCGCAGGGCGGAACGGCTTGACCCGATTTAAGCGTTGCATAGGATCGGAAATCATCCATTCCGCTAAACGACGACCGGAGACACTCCATGAGCGACCAAACCCGCCCCCAACGCACGACCGCTAACGGCCCCCAGGACATGACGCCCTCCGAAGCGTTCGTCGAAACGCTTGCCGCCAATGGCGTCACCGACATGTTCGGCATCATGGGTTCCGCCTTCATGGACGCGATGGACATTTTCGCGCCGGCCGGCATTCGCCTGATCCCGGTGGTCCACGAACAAGGTGCGGGCCATATGGCCGACGGCTATGCCCGCGTGTCGGGCCGCCATGGCGTCGTGATCGGTCAAAACGGCCCCGGCATCAGCAATTGCGTGACCGCGATCGCGGCCGCCTATTGGGCGCACAGTCCCGTCGTGATCGTCACGCCCGAAGCCGGGACGATGGGTATCGGGCTCGGCGGTTTCCAGGAAGCGAACCAGTTGCCGATGTTCCAGGAATTCACCAAATACCAGGGCCATGTCACGCATCCGGCACGGATGGCCGAATTCACGGCCCGCTGCTTCGACCGCGCCCAAGCCGAAATGGGCCCGACGCAGCTCAATATCCCGCGCGACTACTTTTACGGCAAAGTCAAAGTCGACATCCCGCAGCCGCGCAAACTGGATCGCGGCCCCGGCGGCGAACAAAGCCTCAATGAAGCGGCCGATCTGATCGCGCAAGCGAAGTTTCCCGTGATCATCTCGGGCGGCGGCGTAGTGATGGCCGATGCCATCGAACAATGCAAGGCGCTCGCCGAACGGCTCGGCGCGCCTGTCGTCAACAGCTACCTGCACAACGATTCGTTCCCGGCCAACCACCCGTTGTGGTGCGGACCGCTCGGCTACCAAGGCTCGAAGGCCGCGATGAAGCTGCTCTCGCGCGCCGACGTCGTGATCGCGCTCGGTTCGCGCCTCGGGCCGTTCGGCACGTTGCCGCAGCACGGCATGGATTATTGGCCGAAGGAAGCGAAGATTATCCAGATCGATGCCGATCACAAAATGCTCGGCCTCGTAAAGAAGATCTCCGTCGGTATCTGCGGCGACGCAAAAGCCTCGGCCATTGCGCTGACGCAGCGCTTGGCCGATCGTCAGCTCGCCAGCGACGCCACCCGCAGCGAGCGCGCCGATCAAATCGCCACCGAAAAAGCCGCTTGGGAAAAAGAACTCGACGGCTGGACGCACGAACTCGATGCCTACAGCCTCGACATGATCGAGGAGCAGAAGCACGAGCGCACCTTCAACGGCGGCCAATACCTGCACCCGCGGCAAGTGCTGCGCGAACTCGAGAAGGCGATGCCCGAAGACGTCATGGTGTCGACCGACATCGGCAACATCAACTCGGTCGCCAATAGCTACCTGCGCTTCAACAAGCCGCGCAGCTTCTTCGCAGCCATGAGCTGGGGCAATTGCGGCTATGCGTTCCCCACCATCATCGGCGCGAAGGTGGCGGCCCCGCATCGCCCGGCGGTCTCGTATGCGGGCGACGGCGCATGGGGCATGAGCCTCATGGAAACGATGACGTGCGTGCGGCATGGCATTCCCGTCACGGCTGTGGTGTTCCACAACCGGCAGTGGGGTGCGGAAAAGAAGAACCAGGTCGACTTCTACAACCGCCGCTTCGTGGCCGGCGAACTCGACAACCAGAGCTTCGCGGCCATTGCGCGGGCCATGGGCGCCGAAGGCATCGTCGTGGACCGGCTGGAAGACGTCGGGCCGGCGCTCAAACGCGCCATCGACATGCAAATGAACGACGGCAAGACGACGATTATCGAAATCATGTGTACGCGCGAATTGGGCGATCCGTTCCGTCGCGATGCGTTGGCCAAGCCGGTGCGCCTGCTCGATAAATACAAGGATTACGTCTGATCGTCTGATCTTCGGATCGCCGCGCGCCCGCCTAGCGGGCCGCCGCGGTCCGCGGCGTGCGGCCGGAACGGCGGTTCGATCCGCCCGCTCGGGCCGCATTTTTTTTAACGGACGTGCTTCCCTTCTTTCGAGTCGAGACGTTATGAAAGCCCTGAACCGCATCATCGAAGCCGCGCGCATCTCGCCGATGCGTATCGTGCTGTGCGAAGCCGAGGATCCGCGCGTACTTGCGGCCGCCGTGCGCGCGCACCGCGAAGGCATCGCGCGTATCGCACTCGTCGGCAATCCCGATACCATCCGCGCGAGTGCGGCGCGCGAATCGCTACCGCTCGACGACATCGCGCTGATCGACCCCGCGACATCGGACTGGCGCGCGCGCTTCGTTGCCGAACTTGTGACACTGCGCTCGGCCAAGGGCATGACCGAAGCGCTCGCGCAAGCAGAAGCACTCAAGCCGCTCGTGTTCGCCGCGCTCATGGTGCGCTGCGGCTATGCGGACGGCTCCGTCGCGGGTGCGGTGCATACGACCGCCGATGTCGTGCGCACGGCGATTCAACTGATCGGCGTCGAGCCGTCGTTCAAGCTCGTATCGAGCTTTTTCTTGATGATGCTGTGCGAGCCGTTTCATCGTTACAAAGGCGGGCTGATTTTTTCCGACTGCGCACTCGTCGTCGATCCGGACGCCGCGCAGTTGGCCGAAATCGCGATGGCTGCTGCCGATAGTGCACGCAGCTTGTTGATGGAGGAGCCGCGCGTGGCCATGCTCTCGTTTTCGACGAGCGGCAGTGCGCATCACGCGCATGTCGATAAGGTGATCGAAGCGACGCAGCGGGTGAAGGCGTTACGCCCCGGCCTCGCGATCGACGGCGACGTTCAGTTGGATGCGGCGATCGTGGCCGAGATCGCCGAGCGCAAGATCGAGCACTCCCAGGTCGGCGGGCATGCGAACGTGCTGGTTTTCCCGAACCTCGATGCCGGCAATATCGGCTACAAGCTCGCGGAACGCATCGGCGGAGCGAAGGCGATCGGGCCGCTGCTGCAAGGGCTGCACTACCCGGCCAACGATCTGTCGCGTGGGTGCAGCAGCGAGGACATCGTCTACGTAATCGCCGTGACTGCCGTGCAGGCCCAAGCGGCTCGCGAACGCGACGCGCGGCACTCGACGGAACCTCACGCGGCATAAACTTCCCGGAACGGCGCGCGATAGAGGCTAACCGCGGACTCTCCGCGGTCTAACCACGGGCTAAGCGCGCCGCCGTCCGATCCACTGGACGATGTCGAGCAAACGCTTCGTGTCGAGCGGCGCGTGCGGATCGACCGTCGTGCAGTGCCGATAGAACGCGCTTAAATCGCAGCCCATGCCGAGGCCTACCACTTCCACGTCGCGCAGCGTTTCGTGACGTGCCAGTACCGCTTTCAAATGATCGTCGAGATACGACGGCCCATTGGCTTGAGACGTCGCCCCGTCCATCGGGCTGCCATCGGATAGGACGACGAGAATGCGTCGCGTCGCCGCGTGCGCGTTCAGCCGCTCGCAGCCCCAATCGATCGCTTCGCCGTCCACGCCTTCTCGGAACAAATCGGCCTTGAACAAGGCGGCAATGGGCTCGCGTGCGCGTCGCCAACTGTCGTCGGCGCTCTTGAACACCAGATGGCAGCTTTCGTTCAGACGTCCCGGACGCGGCGGCCGCCCCTGCGCGAGCCATTGCTGCCGCGCGCGGCCGCCGTTCCAAGCCAGCGTCGTAAAACCTTGGATCTCGGTGGTCAGTCCCGCGCGCTCGCAAGCGCGAACGAGGGTGTCGACGAGGATCGCAACGGCTTCGACATGCGCCTTCATCGAAGCGGAGCAATCGATCAAAAACCCGATCGCGCAATCGCCGCGCGGCCTCGTTCGCTCTCGCGCGAACACGCGCCGCTCGGCTGGCGAGCTGACGATTTGCGCCAGCCGCCGTCCGTCGATACGGCCGTCCTCCTCGCCGAACGACCACCCGTCGCGTTGCGGCGCCGCCAGGGCGGCCTGCAGCGCCCGCGCGATTCTCGCGAGATGAAAACCGCAATCGGCGATCCGCAGATCGAGCCGGTCGCGATATTCGCGCAGCAATGCCTGCCGCACGAGCGCCCCGGCGCGTACCTCGCGGTCGAACTGCGTCGTGTAGGCGCGGTAATGCGGCTCGACTCCACGCGTTGCGCGCGAGACCTGCGGCGCTTGCCCGCCGCCCAGCATCCCGTCGAATTCATCGAAATCGACCCATAGCGAGAACGACGTCAACGCGTCGTCGGGGTCGCGCGCATCGGCCTTCGCGTCGGCCATCGAACGTGCGCCGGCATCGTCGAGCATCGATGCCACGCAATGCGCCAATTCGCGCGCCGGCTGCGCATAGGCGCCCTGATCGAGCCGGGTCCGGCGCAAGCGCGCCAAATACGTACCGATCGTCGGCACGATACCTGCGCGCGTCGCTTCGATGACGTCTTCGGTCGCTTCCAGCACCGGCCAGCCCGTCACGCGCGACCATACGATTTGAAGCACCGTATAGATCAGAATGCCGAGATGATCGTCAGCGAGCCCCGAACGATGATAGGCGCGCGACCACGATTCGAAGCGATAACGCAGATTCGCGGCGATCCCCGACATGCCCGGCGGCGCCAGCGATTCGCAACGAATTTGCTCGAACATCTCGAATAGCAGACGCTCGACATACGCATCGGGCGATAGCCGTCGATGCAAGGCGGCGTCCGAATGCACGAGCCGCATGGCGGCGCAGTCGGCCGCGCCGCGCAACGAGGCGAAATCGTCTTGATGCGGGTCGCTGCGCAGATGCGGAGCAAACAACGGCAACGGTCGCAGTTGCCGGCACAGACGCCCGCCGAGATAGTGCAATGCGGCGTCACCAGTACACGCGCGCACCACCGCTGCGCATAGCTGTTCGCGGCTAGCCGGCGTACCCCATGCCTCGCGTCCCGGCTTCATGGCGCCGACAGCGGCGCGCTGCGGGAGGAAAATCCCTCCGCCTCGCCGTTCGCTGCTCTCGCCGCCTCATCGCCAAGCTCGACATCGAAGCACCGCTGGTAGTACTCGCGCACGACGGACCGCTCCGCCTCGTCGCACTTGTTCAGGAACGTCAACGCGAACGCGAGTTCAAGGTCGCGGAAGATCTGATAGTTTTCCGCCCAATAGATCACCGTGCGCGGCGACATCAGCGTCGATAAATCGCCCGTCGCGAAGCCCTTGCGCGTCAGCGCGGCCATCGCCACCATCGATTCGACGAGCGCGCGCCCGGCCTCGTCGGCCATCTCGGGCACGCGCGCGAGCACGATGTCCGCTTCCTCTTCCGGCGGCAAATAGCTCAGTGTCGCCACCACGTTCCAGCGGTCCATTTGCGCGTGGTTCAGCATCTGCGTGCCGTGGTAAAGCCCATTGAGATTGCCGAGCCCGACCGTATTCGACGTGGCGAACAACCTAAAGTAGGGATGCGGACGAATCACGCGGTTCTGGTCGAGCAGCGTCAAGCTGCCGTCGCGCTCGAGAATCCGCTGAATCACGAACATGACATCGGGGCGGCCCGCATCGTATTCGTCGAAGATCAACGCGACGGGACGCTGCAACGCCCAGGGCACGATGCCTTCCTGGAATTCCGTAATTTGCCGATCGTCCCGTACGACGATGGCGTCCTTGCCCACGAGATCGAGGCGACTGATATGGCCGTCGAGATTGACCCGCACACAGGGCCAATTCAAGCGCGCGGCGACCTGTTCGATATGAGTCGATTTGCCGGTGCCGTGCAGGCCTTGTACCATCACGCGCCGGTTGTTCGTGAAGCCGGCCAGGATGGCGAGCGTGACTTGCGCATTGAAGCGGTAAGCCGTATCGATCTCGGGCACGTGGTCGTCGCGCTGATCGAACATCGGCACCCTCAAATTCGAATCGAGGCCGAAGCAATCGCGCACCGACACCATTCGATGCGGCGCCTCCTGCATCCCATCCATCGTCACGGCATTCTCCTTGCAACGGCATCGCCGCCAGAGTCAATTTTCGAGTCGATCTCGAGCGTAGCGTCGCGCGCAACGGCGTCAAAGCGCCAGACGCGACCTTTCGGTTGGACCAGCAGCACGGCCGGTCGCCTTGTAGGCAGTGTCGGCAACGCAAACGAATCGGGCACCGTGTCATCGTACCCGGCACGCTGCGGCCAGCCTGCTTACGCAGGTGTTTTTGATCCGAAATCGACACATTCCGTTTCACTTCGCGGTGCAAACGCCCGGCTCTCTTGCGAAGCCGCGCATCATCCGTGACATTGAATTCATCGAGCACGATGCCATGCAGTTTCCCGATCAACTTCGGCTCGTCAGGAGACGTTTTTCATGGAACAGGAAGTCGACTATGTCATCGTGGGCGCAGGCTCGGCCGGATGCGTGTTGGCCAATCGCTTGAGCGCCGATTCGCGCCACTCGGTCCTACTGCTCGAAGCCGGCGGCGCCGACACCCATCCGTGGATTCACGTGCCCGTCGGCTATTTCAAGACCATGCACGATCCAAGGTTCGACTGGTGTTATCGCACCGAACCCGATCCTAGCGTCGCCGGCCGCCGCATCGATTGGCCGCGCGGGAAAGTGCTGGGCGGCTCGAGTTCGTTGAATGGGTTGCTCTATGTGCGCGGCCAACGCGAAGACTGCGATCGCTGGGCCGAACTCGGCAATCGCGGCTGGCGCTATGCCGATGTCTTGCCCTACTTCAAAAAATCCGAAGATCAGGAGCGCGGCGCGAATGCCTACCACGGTGTGGGCGGACCATTGAAAGTGTCGGACCTGCGGCTGCGCCGCCCCATCGCCGAGCACTTCATCGCCGCGGCGCAGGAAGTCGGTATCCCCGCCAATGCCGATTACAACGGCGCCAGCCAGGAAGGCGTCGGCTACTATCAGCAAACCGCCTACCAGGGCTTTCGGTGGAGTACGGCAAAGGGCTTTCTGAAACCCGCACGCAGGCGCGCCAACTTGCAAGTCGTCACGCAGGCGCAGGTCTGTCGAATCCTGTTCGAAGGCAGGACAGCCATCGGCGTCGAATATAGACGGGGCGCCGAGCGTCACGTCGTCCGGGCCCGAGCCGAAGTCATCCTTGCGGCCGGCGCGATCGGCTCACCGCAGATCCTGCAGCACTCGGGCATCGGCCCCGCGCCCTTGCTGCAGCGCGCAGGCGTGCCGGTGCGGCTGGACTTGCCCGGCGTCGGGCGCAATTTGCAGGATCATTTGCAGGTCCGGCTCGTCTTTCGTACGCGCGAGCGTACGCTCAACGACGAAGTCAATCACCCGTTGCGCAAAGCCTGGATCGGCATGCAATACGCGCTGTGGCGCACCGGGCCGCTCACACTGGCCGCCAGCCAGGTCGCCATCTTCACGCGCTCGCGCCCCGACGTCGATCGCCCCGACATCCAGTTCCACATGCAGCCGCTCAGCGCCGACAAGCCGGGCCAAGGCGCGCACCGGTTCTCCGCATTTACCTCGTCCGTCTGCCAGTTGCGGCCGTTCAGCCGCGGGTGCGTCGAGATTCGTTCGGCCGATCCGCTGGCCTACCCGGCCATCCACGCTCGTTACTTGTCCGACGAGCGCGATCATCCTGTCGTCGTCGACGCCATTCGAGTGGCCCGCCGCATCGCCGCCGCCCCTTCGCTCGCGAAGCACATCGTCTCCGAGTTCACCCCCGGCGCGCAGTATCAGAGCGACGCCGAATTGCTCGATGCGGCGCGGCAGTTCAGCCAATCGATCTACCATCCCGCCGGTACCTGCAAGATGGGCAGCGATGCCTCGGCGGTGGTCGACGAGCGGCTGCGCGTGCACGGCGTGGCCCATCTGCGCGTGGTCGACGCGTCGATCATGCCGGAGCTGGTCTCGGGCAATACGAACGCGCCCGTCATCATGATCGCCGAGAAGGCCGCGGACATGATCCTCGAAGACGCGACCTCTCCTGCTCTTTCTAGTCGCGAACACGCCGAAGCCAGTACCTGATCCTGCCCCGCCACCGCGTACCCGTGCCGCGACTGGCCGCTCCCCGCGTCTGTCGCGGCCGATCCACGATTCGATGCGATCGGCTTCGTAGGAAACCGATCGCATCCGCGCCGCATCCGGGCCGCGTCGATCACCTTCGGCTCATCGGCGCCACCGAAGCGGGCGCCGCAGCGTATGCCGCTCGATCCGCACCGCAGGCACCGCATCGAGAAAAGCGAACGCGCCGTTTTGCGCGCTCCCTTCGAGCCGCTCGCGCGCCTCGTCGGCTTCGACCGTGCGATCGGTATCGATAAACAGCGCCGCGACGATGCCCAGGGCCAGCAACGCGGCCGATACGGTGAACGGGACGTTGTAGCTGCCCGTGTGCTCGATCAGATAGCCGAATGCGACCGGCGAAATCATTCCCGCCACGCCGAAGCCCGTATTCATCATGCCGCCCGCCGTTCCCGCATACTTACCGGCGATGTCGAGCGGCAGCGTCCACAGGACCGGATTCGTGATCTCGAGAAAGAAGAACGATCCACTCAGAAGCCACACGGCCGTCAACGGATCGGACACCGAAATCATCGGCAACAGGAACGCGAGCGAGCCGCCCATGCCCACCACGAGAATCGAACAACGCGCGAGACGCAGCCGCCCGGTGGCTTTGAAAATGCGGTCCGATACCACGCCGCCGAGCGTGTCGCCCACGACACCGGCCAGCAGCGGCAAAGCAGTGAATAGCGCGAGATGCTTTAGATCGAAGCCGCGGGACTCTTTCAGATACGACGGCAACCAGGTGAGATAGACCCACAACAGCCAGCCGTAGCAGAAATCGACGAACGTGACGAGCCACATGCGCCGAATCAGCTTGCGCCACGGCGTGGCCATGCGTTTGGCCCGCTCGCAATCGCCCACGCGATAGCCGATTTCGGCGGTTTCCTCGGACGTAATGCGGCGGTTTTGCTCCGGCGAATTCGTGAACACGAACAGATAAAGCACTGTCCATGCGAGGCTTACGATGCCCAGCAAAATGAAGGCGTCGCGCCACCCGCCCGCCACCACCACCGCGAGCACGAGCGGCGGGGTCACCGCACCGCCCAAGCGTGCGAAGCTGTGCGTGATCCCTTGTGCGAAGCCGCGTTCGCAAACCGGCATCCAGTAAGTAAAGGCGCGCGTGGCCGTGGGGAATGCCCCGCCCTCGCCGATGCCGAGCGTAAAGCGCAGCGCCACGAGCATCGCGACGCTGCCGGCGAATCCGGTCGCGAGCGTCGCCGCGCCCCAGATCAGCGAGAGCACGGTCAACACGAGCTTCGGACCGAACTTGTCCGACAGCCAGCCGCCGACGATCTGCATCACCGCATAGGGATAGGCGAACGCCGAAAATACGAGGCCGAGCTGCACGGTCGAGAGCCCCATCTCATGGCGAATCAGCGGTCCGGCGACCGCGATGTTGACGCGATCGATATAAGAGATGAAGTACATGAGGCACATCACCGCCAAGATGATATGACGCGTTTTGACGCGCTGCGCACGCTGTTTCATGCTGTTGTCTCCTACCGTCTTTGTCCTTGAGCCGTCGTGTTCGACGACTGCGATGTCGCTATCGGTGGCGGCTAATGGGCTACGGGCCGCCTGCCGCCACCTCGGCGGTGCTTCCGTCGGCCGCCGTCAATCGGGCGCCGGCGCCACCAACTTCAGCCGCTGCACCTTGCCCGACGGCCCGCGCGGCAACTCGCTCACAAACCGGATCTCCTTCGGCGTTTTGTATCGACCGAGTTCGCGCAGGCAATGCGCGCGCAGCTCGTCGGCATCGGGTGCGCCGGGGCCGGCGAGCGCGCGCGGAACAACGAACGCGACGATCTCTTGACCGTAGGCGGGATCGGGCACGCCGACGGCGGCGGCATCGAGGACGCCCGGATGGCGCAGCAGCGCTTCGTCGATCTCGCGCGGCGCGATGTTTTCGCCCCCCTTGATGATCAACTCCTTCGAGCGGCCGTTGATGTAGAAGTAACCCTCATCGTCGCGATAGCCGAGATCGCCCGTGCGCAGCCACCCATCGGCGGTGAAGGCTTTCGCCGTCTCCTCGGGGCGCTTGTAGTAGCCCTGCATCACCTGGTCGCCGCGCAAGACGATTTCGCCCGGTTCGTTCGCCGCACATTCGCGCCCTTCGCGATCGACGACCTTCGCTTCGCTGCCCGAGGGCAGCCCAATGCTGCCGATGCGCCGCCGAGCCGGCTCGTATGGGTTGCTGAAGACGGGCGCGGCGGTTTCGGTCATCCCCATCGTCTCGATGATGCCGATGCCGAAACGCGCCTCGAACGCACGGTGGTGATCGGCCGGCAGCGCCGCCGAGGCGCTGCGGCAAAACTTCAGCGCCGAGAGATCGAAGCCGTGCGGATCGTCGCCACCTAGCAGATACGCGACGATCGTCGGCACGACGTTGATCCAAGTGCATCCGTAACGCGCCACGTCGCGCCAGAACGTGCGTGCCGAGAAGCGCGGCGTCATCGCCACCGACCCGGCGTGGTACAGCGGCGCGAGGAGCGTGACGACCAAACCGTTGATGTGATAAAGCGGCAACGACGAGAGCACGCGGTCCTCGGCACCTAGCCGATGCTCGATGCCGATCTGGCGCGCATTCGCCAGCAAATTGCGTTGACTCAGCAGCACGCCCTTGGGTGCTCCGGTCGTGCCGGAGGTGTACATGAGCAACGCGGCTCGGGCGGAATCGTCGGTATCGTCGGTATCGTCGGTATCGTCGCAATCGTCGCAATCGTCGCGATCGTCGGTATGGCAGGTATCGCCGGCACCATTCGAGTGCGACGCGCCCGCCGCGTCCCCCGTGGAGGAAACCGGCGCCGCGCATCGGTCCGCCAGCACTTGCTCGATCACCGGCACCACCGGCACCACCGGCAACGAGGGCAATTCGAGCGCGTCGGGGGCCGTCCGCACGAGCGCACATGTCGTCGCGGCACCCTCCTGCCGCCGCTCGGTCAGCACGGCGTCGAGCGCATCGGCTGTCTCGTCGCAGAAGAAAATCATCCGCGTATCCGAATGCTCGACGATATAGCGCAGTTGCGATCGCTGGCACAGCAAATTCAGCGGATGGGCAATCAACCCGCTATACATCGCGCCGAGCAGCAACGTGGCGGTCTGCAGGCCGTTGCCCATGAACACCGAGACGACCTCTCCCGGCATGATCCCGGCGCCGCGAAAACGCGCCTCGAGTTCGCGACAACGCTCGCGCAGCATGGCGAAGGTCACCACCTCGTCTTCCCGCTGCGTGGGGCCGTTGCCGTTGCCGTTGTCGATGTCGTTGCCGATGTCGTTGTCGTTGTCGTTCTCTGACGTTGCAATCAAGAACGGCTTGTTCGGGTATTGGATGGCGCGCGCGTCGATCAGCGCGCGCACTGTCATGAGCGCGCTCATCGACCGATCCTCCGAAAATAGTCGCCGAGTACGTCTTCCAGTTCCGGCACGTGCTCCGCGATCGGATAGGCGACACGCGTCACGTTCAGGTAGTACCGGAAATCGAGATTGCCCGAGAAGTTGTTGCGGCCCCATGTGCCGCAGCCCATCGATAAGGAAAACGGCAGGCCGTTATCGAAGTTGCCGCCCGTCGCGAGACAGTGAGCTTGATTGACGATCACGCGCGCAACCGGCAACCGTTCGCCCAGCGCAACCGCTAGCTCGGGTTGCGCCGTGTGCAGCCCCACCGAGTGCCCAGCGCCCATGTAGCCGTAGATTCCGCGCACGATATTCGCCGCGTCGGCGAAGTCCCGCGCCCGATAGACCGCCAGCACGGGCGCGAGCTTTTCTCCCGAGAATGGGTGATCCGCGCCGAAGCCGGTCTCCTCCACCAACAGGAAGCGGGGTTCGCACGCGGCCACTTCGTCGAGCCCGGCCGTTCGCGCGATATGCACGGCCGATTTTGCGGTGCAGCGTTCGGACAGCTTGCCGTCATGCCACATCGCCGCTTGTAGCCGCGCCTTTTGCGCGGCGTCGAGCAGCACGCCGCCGTTGCGTTGCAACGCGTCGAGCATCGCGTCGTACACTGCCGCCTCGATCACCACGCTGTTTTCCGACGAACAGCTCGTCGCATGGTCGAACGTCTTCGAGAGCGCGATCTTGCGGGCCGCTTCGCCCACATCGGCGGAGCCCTCGACGATCGACGCGACATTGCCCGCGCCCACGCCGAACGCCGGCGTGCCGCTCGCATAGGCCATGCGGACGTTCGCCTGCGAGCCCGTGGCGACGACGAGATCCGCCTCGCGCATCAACGCGGCGGTGGCCGCCTTGCTGACCGGCTCGGGCAGGAGCTGCACGAGCGCCGGGTCGAGCCCGGCCTTCTCGAACTGCGCGTGGATGAACTCGACCAACAGCGCGCACGACGAATACCCTTTCGGCGAAGGGGCAACGACGACGGCATTGCCGCACTTGAGCGCATTGACAATTTTGTTCGCGGGCGTGGCCGCCGGATTCGTGGAAGGCGTCACTGCTGCCACGACGCCCACCGCGCGAGCGATTTCGACGATCCCTTTGCGCGGATCGCGCGCAATGACCCCACAGGTTTTCAGCCCGTGCAAGTCGCGCAGCAACCCGAGCGTCTTGCGGTAGTTCTTGCGGAATTTGTCGTCGACGTTGCCGAGTCCAGTATCGCGCACCGCCAGTTCGGCAAGGCGGCGATTGCGCTCGGGCTCCATGATGGCCCAAGCGGCAGCCGCGGCTGCCGTATCGAGCGTCGTTTGACCGGCCGATTCGAACGCTCGCTGCGCCGCGCGGGCGCGGGCAACGAGCGCGGCGATCCGTTCGTTCGTTTCTTCCTGTGCTGGCACGCCGGCGGTTTCGGCTGCTGTGGCCCTAACGTTCATACGCGGCACTCCCGATCGAATGAATTGGCGGTAGTGCCAATCTATTCGTCGCATCGGCGCGGCGAGTCCCGTTTCCCGAGCATTTGCCGACTACGCCCGATCGCGCGGCGAAAAGCGCAAATTTCGGGACTTCCCCGAGTCCCGAAAAACGCAAGATCGGATACACAATGAGGGACGCGGCGGAGCGACCGCGACAATCGGGAGACACGATGTCCACGTCGAATCAATCGAATGCGGCGGCGGTGCGGGCGTTTCGGGTGCTCGAAACGCTGGCGCAAGCGGGGCACCCGCTTTCCATGACGGACCTCGTGAATGCGCTCGAGCTGCCGAAACAGACCGTGCACCGCATCCTCGTGCAATTGACCGACGCGTGGCTCGTTACCCGCGGCGCCGGCGATCGGCTCTACGAATGTTCTCCGCGCGTGCGGATGCTGGCCGTCAACGTGCTCATGCACGCCGGCCCGGCCGCGGCGCGCCACGTCTTGCTCGAACAGCTCGTGGCGAAAGTAGGCGAGACCTGCAACTTGACGATGCTCTCGGGCAACGACGTCGTCTACGTCGACCGCGTCGAGACCGAATGGCCGCTGCGGATGCACTTGCGGCCCGGATCGCATGTGCCCTTGCACTGCTCGGCGAGCGGCAAGCTCCTGATCAGCTTCTTGCCGAAGGATCGACGCGAGCGCATGATCGAAACCTTGCCGCTGCGCGCCTATTCGGATCGGACGATCACCGATCGCGACGCACTACGCAAAGAACTCGCGGCGACCCGCCGGCGGCGCCTCGCGATCAACGATCAGGAGCACTTGCAGGGATTGATCGCGATTGCGGTTCCCGTCATGCTGGACCGCAATCGTGCCTGCGCGGCGATCGCCGTGCAGGCACCGGTCGGGCGCGTGACGCTCGACGATCTGCTGGCGTTCGAGCCCGATCTACGTCACGCGGCCGAAGAGACGGCCAAGACGTTTCGCGCTTGAGTGCCGCACCGCATTGCACCGCATCGAACGGCGCGATGCACGCGTGCTGCTTTACCGCACGTCACGATGCGCTAACGACGGGCTTTTCGCTCGACGGCAACCGCCCGCGCCGGCCGCGTTCGATGGCCCTTGCCGAATACGCCGACACGATCGCGGAGAACAACACGTAGGCGCATATCGTCCACCACTTGCCGCCGCTGACTTTCCAAAGCGCGGTCGCGACGATGGGCGTGAGGCCGCTCGCGAAAATGCCGGAGAACTGATAAACGAAAGAGATGCCGGTATAACGCACGTTGGCATCGAACAGCTCCGCGAACAGCGCGGCTTCGGGCCCGTAGACCATCGCATAGCAGATACCGAACGGAATCACGATGGCCATCCAGATCAGCAGCGTGTTGCCCGGTTGGCTTTCGATAAGCCAGAACGCCGGATAGGCGGACACGCCGCAAATCAGCGATCCCCACGCATACATGCGTGCGCGGCCGACGCGGTCGGAAAGGCGGCCGAATAACGGAATGAAAAAGCACATGACGAGCGCGGCAATCATCACGCCGAGGAGCGCGTCGGTCCGGTCCATCTTGATGTGCTGCGTGAGATAGCCGATCGAGAACACCGCGAAGACGTTGAAGAAGACGCCATCGATATAGCGTGCTCCCATGCCGAGCACCAACTCGCGGCGGTAATTCGCCAGCATCTCGGCGAACGGCAGCTTCGCTTCGCGCCGCGTGCGTTTGAGCGCGGTGAACTCGGGCGTTTCCATCACCTTGAGGCGAATGTACAGGCCGATCATCACCAGCAGTAACGACGCGGCGAAGGCCACGCGCCAGCCCCATGCGAAGAACGCTTGTTCGGAGAGCAGATGCGAGACGGCCGCGACCATGCCGGAGGCGAGGCACAGGCCGATGGACAAACCGATTTGCGGCAAGCTCGCATAGAGACCGCGCTTGTCGGGGGGCGCGTATTCGTAAGCCATCAACACGGCGCCGCCCCACTCGCCGCCGAGGCCGATCCCTTGTAACACGCGCAGCGACAGCAAGAGGATCGGCGCCCAGATACCGATTTGGGCATACGTCGGCACGAAGGCGACGCCCGCGGTGGAGATGCCCATGATGAACAGCGTGAGAATGAGCGCGGACTTGCGGCCGATGCGATCGCCGAAGTGTCCGAACAGCACGCCGCCCATGGGGCGTGTGACGAAACCGACGGCGAACGTCGTATAGGCGAGTAACGTAGAGACGAGCGGATCGCTGGCTGGGAAATAGAGCTTGTTGAAGATGATGCCGGCTACGACGCCGTAGAGAAAGAAGTCGTACCACTCGACTGTCGCGCCGATCACGCTGGCGAATGCGACGCGGCGAATCATGCGGGAATCGATACGCGGATCGGACGTCATGAAACGGCTCCTCCTGTCCAATAGTGTCCAGGCCGCGCATTCGCGCGACTGGACGGGCGCCCCTTGGTCGTCTCCTCCGGGGCGGTTGCCGTACCTTGCGGCTCGACGCCGCTTGGCACGACTCGGTCGTTGGTTTCTATGTACTGAGCCGAAATCGACCGTTCAAGGGAATTTGGACAAGGGGGAGCGTTCTGGGACGAAAGAGGGAAAAACGTTTCAGTTTGGGGGTTGGGGAGCGGGCTGGACGGATGGGGGACGGAGCGCGGTTTTACGGACCTTGCATCATCTCTCGACGGTCGGCTCGAAGCCGGTATCGGCGTGCAAGATTGCTTGGTAGTCCTGACCACCGTAAAACACGAGGATGATAGCCACGCACTCGGCTTCTACTGCGAAGGCGATCACCGTGCGTTTCTTGTAGTTCGTAATGCGTAGCCCAGGTGGCATCCCTAGCAACTTGGCCGTTCGCGCGAGAGCCCAGTCTCCGTTGCGATTTGGGTCATGGCCTTGGCGCGTGCTACCACCCCCAGGGCGTGCGCGATATACGCCGCATCGTTCGTTTCGAACGCTTCCACCATGAATACCGCGAGCGCTTCCTCGCTGCCTAGATCCTCGGCGGGATCGTAGGTCGACAACTTTTCGGCCATTTCGCTCTCCCAGTTCATTCGCTAAAACCTGCGAGCGGGAATTGAAAAGCCTGAAAACGACCGTTCCCAGGCTGTCACCTTCCCGGCTGGCTATGCGATCGCGCGTTAGGAGTGGGCTGGCGCGATCTTGCGGATCAGGTTGTTGGGCGTATCGGCCACGTACACGTTGCCGCTGGCATCGATCGCCACGCTGTGCGGCAAGTTGAACGACGCGGCCGTCGCTTGACCGTTCGCGGCACCTTCCGCGCCGGACCCCGCGAGCGTAGTCACGTTGCCGCTCGCATCGATCTTGCGGATCAGGTTATTCGACGCATCGGCCACGTAAGCATTCCCGTTCGCGTCGACGGCCACGCCGAACGGACCGTTGAACGACGCCGCCGTCCCCTGCCCGTTAGCCGCGCCTTGGGTCCCGGCCCCCGCCAGCGTGGTGACGTTGCCGCTCGCGTCGATGCGGCGAATCAGGTTGTTGCCCGAATCGGCCACGTACACGATTCCGCTTGCGTCGACGGCAATGCCGCGCGGGGTGTTGAACGAGGCGGCCGTGCCGAGCCCGTTGGCCGAACCTTTGGCACCGGAACCCGCGAGCGTGGTGACGTTGCCGCTCGGATCGATCTTGCGGATTGCATGATTGAACGTGTCGGCCACGTAGACATTGCCGCTCGTGTCGACCGCGACCGCAGTCGGGAAATTGAACGATGCGGCCGCGCCGCGGCCGTTGACGGCACCGCTCGTGCCCGATCCCGCGAGCGTCGTGACATTGCCGCTTACGTCGATCTTGCGGATCTCGTTATTGCCGGAATCGGCCACATAGAGATTGCCGCTTGCGTCGACGGCGATGCCGTTCGGCAAAGCGAACGACGCAGCCGTGCCTTGCCCGTTCGTCGCCCCTTGGCTGCTAGATCCCGCCACCGTGGTGACGTTTCCGCTCGCATCGATCTTTCGGATCAGGCTATTGCCCGTGTCGGCCACATAGAGGTTCGAGTTGGCACCCATAGCGATGGAGGCCGGGTCGTTGAACGTCGCCGCGGTGCCCGCGCCGTTTGCCGAGCCTGGCGCGCCCGATCCCGCCACGGTGGAAACCTGAGCCGCGACGACCGTTGCCGAAGGCGTACCAGTGGACGGTGCGGTGGTCGATGCGGTGGTCGAGGGGCTCGCATTTCCTCCGCCGCAGGCGGCCAGTGCGAAAACGAGTGCGCCGGCCATGGCGAATTGGCCGATCAGGCGAAACGGTTGGGGATTAAGCGTGTGATTTCGATTCATTTTTTTTGTCGAAGGGTTAAAAGCCTGCGTGGCCTTGCTCTCAATGCCACAGGTAACGAGCAATGGCTGTCGATTGACGGGATCCGCCACAAATCGAGCTTACGAAAAGACGCGCATTATGCTACTACCACATGCGTATGGCCCACCGTACGCCGTTTGGTTTTCTTCACCACGATGTCGACGTCTCGCCCGAGCCGGTTCAGGCATTCGATCATCTTGGCTTGACTGATGCCTCGAAACTTGCCGCGCAGCATTTCCGAGAGCTTCGGTTGCGGCATCCCTAGCAACTCGGCCGCTCGTTGCTGCGTCAGATGGCGACGCTTAACGATTTCGCCGATCTCATGGGCGAGCCGCGCTTTGACAAGCATCTCATCGGCTTCTGGATAGCCTAGGTCCGCGTAGGGATTGTCACTGCCTTGCTCAATGCCGATGCCGTCGATCGTAGCTACCTTGCTCATGTCCGTGACTCCCTTTCCAATGCATCTACCGCTTTCAAACGCCGCTCGATCAATTCCATATCCGGCTTCGGCGTCGCAATACGACTCGTCGATTTCTTCTGGAAGCAATGCACCACGTACACCGCTTGCGCATACCGCACCGTATACACTGCACGATATGAATCGCCGTGATGGTCTTCCACCACTTCCAATACACCCGCCCCACCGAAGCCCTTCAACGGCTTGGCTGTGTTTGCCGCCCACTTGAGCCAAGTGCAGCGCGCAGCCGAAGGTGTCTTGCACATCCGCGGGCATGGCGCTCAAGTCCTTCTTCGTCGAACCGACCCAACGCAGTGCTTTGATTGTCTTCAGCATTGTCGAATTATACCTAAATGTAGATAAGCGGAGGTCCACAGGACGCGGTGGCCGCGCGCAAACGCGGGCTAAAGAAGGCGCGCTTCACTGGTCCACACGATACGCATTGCCCGGTGTCCCGACGATTCGGCCGAATGGGCACCTCCGATCTGCCCTCGGGTTGGAGGTGTTTTGGCCGCACCCTCGCGCTGACTGTGTTTTGTCAGACCCGACAAACCCCGCTCTCGAAACGAAGCTCACCCGCCCGAGAGAAGCGCTTCGAATATGAACCGCCACGCGCCTGATTCCTTCGAAGCCCACCTACAAAAAAGCCCGGAAACAACCGTTCCCAGGCTTGCAATCCACCAACGACAAGATGGCAGATGAGACTACTCGGTCATACCACGGCACCGCGCGAGCCGCGCAAGCGCGACGCCGCGAACAATCATCGGCCTCGGGCCGCTCAAATAGCCCAGCCGCCCAGATAAAACGCGGCCAGCACGACAGCGATCGCCACCGTCCCGACATTGAGCTTGCGAAATTCGCCGCTCACGACACGCCCGATCACGAGCGTCGCGAAGCCGAGCATGATGCCCGTCACGATGTTGGCCGTGAGCACGATGAACACGGCGGTCACGAGCCCCGACATCGCATCGACCATATCGTCCATGTGCAGCTTGCTCACATTGGAAAGCATCAACAAGCCCACGTACATCAGCGCGGGCGCGGTCGCATACGACGGCACGAGCCCCGCGAGCGGCGAAAAAAACATCACCACAAGAAACAACAGGCCAACCACCGCCGCGGCCAAACCCGTCTTCGCCCCCGCGGCCACCCCGACGCTCGACTCGATGTAAGCCGCCGCCGGCGCCCCGCCGAGAAAACCGGAGAAGATCGAACTGAGCGAATCCGCCGTCAGCGCGCGGCCGCCATTCACGATGCGCCCGTTTTGGTCGAGTTGGTCGGCCTGCCCCGCCACGGCGCGGATCGTCCCTGTAGCATCGAATACGGCCGTCATCACGAGGGCGAACACGCTCGGCAGCACGGCAACCGAAAGCGCCCCCTTGATGTCCATCGCGCCGATCAGCGAGGTATGCCCCGGCGCGCTCAACGAAGGCAACGCGAAGATCCCGTGATAGGTCACGCTCGGATCGAACGCGAGCCCGATCGCCGAAATCGCCACGACCACCAGCAAGATGCCGCCGGGCACACGGCGCTTTTCGAGCCCGAAGATGGCGGCGAGACCGATCACCGACATGATCACCGGAAACGCGCCGATATGTCCGAGCGCAAGCGGCAAGCCGCCGCCGGGGTTCTTGATCACCAGACCGACGTCGTTCGACGCAATCAGCAACAAGAACAAGCCGATGCCGATGCCGGTACCGTGCGCGACGCCGGTCGGCAAATTACGCAAGATCCACGAACGTATCCCGGTCACCGAAATACCCGTGAAAACCAGGCCCATCAAGAACACGGCCCCAAGCGCGACCGACGGCGAAATGCCTTTGCCGAGCACGAGACCGAACGCAGTAAACGCCGTGAGCGAAATCGCGCAGCCGATCGCGATCGGCAGCTTCGCCCAGAGCCCCATCAACAGCGAACCGAAGGCCGTCGTGAGACAGACGGCGACGAACACCGCGCTCGTATCGAACCCGGCCTTGCCCAGCATGCCGGGCACAACGAACACCGAATAGACCATCGCCAGGAAGGTCGTGACACCCGCGACGATTTCGCGACGCTGCGTACTGCCCTGCGTGGAAATGCCGAAGTATCGGTCGATGACACCCTGGGTGCCGAAATCGCGGGTTGCACCGACGCCGACCGTCGGTTGCGCAGGGGTATCGCTCATGAGCTTGCTCCTTTATCAGCGTGCTGAAACGGCCTCGCAGACCGTCGTCAGGTTTGTCTCGGATTTTGTAGATTGAGGCTTGTCGGCTTACGTCTGGGACGCTCGAGCCGCGCGGGACTCGTCGCTTCGAAACCATGTGCTAGTCGTGTTGGCGCCGCACGTCATGGCACTTCGACGTTGCGAAGGTTAGATGAACGCCCTATGTCGGCCTATCGGACGTGAAACATGCAGCCCATGTCACAGCGCTTATATCCCCGTGAAACCGGCGTTTCGTCATTGCCCACCGCGTGTTTACGCCTAGTGCGAATCTGTGATGTCGGTTATTTGGCCGCCCGGATCGGCACCGACGGAATGTACGTTCGACGAAGCGGCGACAGCGTCGCCCCAGCCGAACGGCCGACCCGCATACTTTTTCCAAATCGACCCTAAACCTGAGCGCGGAACGGGCCGTTAAATAGACGTTGACGGCATTTTTTTCAAGCGGCTTCGTATGCTAAAAACAGACTTGCGCGACGATGCCATGGGGAAGGCGATTTCATCCGACCATTCATCGGAACGCGCAACGATGCCGCCATCGCTGCGCGCCGAATGCGAAGCGGTGACCCGCCTTGCGCGGGCTCACTTCGGCGTCGCAGCCGCGCTGCTCGTCGCATCGGATGCCCTCGTTCAACGTGTGCTGGCCGCCGACGGAGCATGGCCTCGCTCGGCGCCGCCGGACGTATTCGCCGGGCCGGCGGGCACGCATACGAGCGACGGCGGATGGATCGTCGTCGAAAACACGCAGGCCGATCCGCGCTTTTCCTCCGCGCACGATACAGCGGCGCAATGGCCCCCATTGTTTGCCGGGAAGGCCCTCGTGGGCGCCGACGGACAACGGCTCGGCATGCTGTGTCTGCTCGACGACACCCCGCGCGCGTTCGATCCGGCGCGCATGCTGTTTTTGCGGGATCTGGCGGTATTGGCCGCGCAAACCCTTACCCGGGTGCGCGCGCATGGCGCATCCCGCAGGCCCGCTGCGTCGTTTCATATCGACGGCGAACTCGTGACGCTCGCGTTGACGGGAAGCGGAACCGGCCTATGGGACCGCGACGTCGTCACCGGCGAGATTCGCTATTCGCCCGCGTGGAAAGCGATGCTGGGGTACGAGCCGCACGAACTCAGCACCCGAATCGAGGACGCTTACTCGCGCGTGCATCCCGACGATTTGACCTACGTGCGCGCGACGATGCAAGCTCACTTCGAAAGCCGCACGGACAGCTATGTGGTCGAGCACCGGATTCGCTGCAAGGACGGCAGCTACAAGTGGATTTGCAGCCGGGGCAAGGTGGTCACCCGGGGCAGCGATGGACGCGCGCAACGCATGGTAGGGACGAGCACCGACATTACCGCATTGCGCGAGACGGCAACGAACCTGCAGCAAACGATCGACCTCGTCACGAATCTCACCAACGAGGTGCCCGGCCTCGTCTTTCAATACCGTCAAACCGTCGACGGGCGCGGCGCCTTCCCCTACGCGAGCGACGGCATTCACGATATCTACGAATTGACACCCGAGGACGTCGCGCGCAGTAGCGATGCGGTCGAAGCGCGGATCGATCCGCGCGATCTTGCCCTGTTCCGGCAGTCGTTGCGCGAATGCGCTTCGAAATTGACGCCGTGGCATCTCGAGTACCGTGTGAATCTCCCGCGCCAAGGGCTGTGCTGGCGCCAGGGCGACGCCCGGCCGCAACGCATGCCCGACGGCAGTACGCTATGGCACGGGTTCATCACGGACGCGACCGAGCACAAGCGAATCGAAGCGGAGCTGCATGAACTCGCCACCGTCGATCACCTGACCCAATTGCCGAACCGGCGGCATTTCACCATGCAAAGCGAGGCGGAACTCGCGCGGATCCGCCACGCGCACGGCGGCGAAGCCGCGGTGCTCATGCTCGACCTCGATCATTTCAAACGTCTGAACGACCGTTGGGGCCACGCGCTCGGCGATCGGGCACTGCGTCATTTCGCCGATGCGCTGCGCGCCGAGGCGCGCGCGGGCGACCTGATCGGCCGGATCGGCGGCGAAGAGTTTGCCGCCGTGTTGCCCGAGACCGGCGACGAGCAAGCCGTCGCCTTCGCGCGGCGCGTGCAGCAGCGCCTCGACAATACGCCGCTCGTGTTCGACGAGACGCATGTCCCGCTGACAGTGAGCATCGGTATCGACCGGATGCGCACGACCGACAGCGGCGCCTACCAAGCGCTCTCGCGCTGCGATAAGGCGCTCTATCTCGCCAAAGAGCGCGGGCGCAACCGGATCGAAGTCAACGACGAAGGCTCGGCGCAGATCGCTGCGCAACCTCCGACAAAGAGCATTGGCGAGTGTCTTGCGGCGCCCGGTTCAAAAAGCATGAGTGTCCCGTCCCCTAAGTTCTTCGATCAATGAGGTGGAACGCGAAGCGACATCGCCGAGACTCGGACTTGTTACACGCCGACCGTACGCTCGCTCACAGCCGATCCATTGCGCATCCACAACAATGCATGTGCTGGTGACCGACACTGGCCGACATTGGCCGACACACGATAAGTCCATTCAATCGCCCGTCCACAAGGCCACCCGCAAGACAACCATTGCAGGGGGTAAGCCGTGCGCAGCCAGAGACCGAGGGCGCGAGCCCTAACCGTGGGCCGCACCGCAGCGACGATCATATTGTTCGGCGGCGTGGCATTCCTTTCATCGGCGGCGTCGGCCGCGCAACCGGGCGCCTCGCCCGCGCGAACCGCACACGCATCGCCGCCGGCGCCGGCATCGGCCCAAATCGATTTCGCCGCGATGGTGGAACGATACGGTCCCGCCGTCGTCAACATCAGCACGGCACCGCCACCCGAGTCCGGCGATCAAGCCGATCAAGGCGATCAGGCCTATCAACGCGCCGCCGCCCCGGGGCTCGACAATCTCGATCCCGACGATCCCGTCTTCGCGCTGCTTAGAACGACGGCGGCCCCGCCGCCCTCGCAGCCGAGCGTCGCCGATCCGCCTCGCGTCTTCTGGGGCGCCGGCTCGGGCTTCATCATCAGCGCGGACGGTATCGTGGCAACGACCGCCCATGTCGTCAACCGCGCCGAACAAGTCACCGTCACGCTCACCGACAAGCGCCGGTTCAAGGCCGACGTGCTCGCCGTCGATCCGCAAAGCGACATCGCCTTGCTGCAGATCGACCATGCGTCGAAGCTGCCCACGATGCGGCTGGGCGATTCGTCGCGAGCACGGGTAGGCGAGCGCGTGCTCGCCATCGGCGCGCCCGACGGCGCGCAAAACACGGTCACGTCGGGACTCGTCAGCGTGACGCCGCACGCGTTGCCCGATGGCAGCACGTTTGCGTTCCTCGAAACCGACCTCGCGGCGGACCCGGACAACTCGGGCGGGCCGGTGCTCGACCGCAACGGCACCGTGATCGGTGTCGACATCCAGGTCTATGCCGACAATGGGCGCTACCGCAACTTGGCTTTGGCGATTCCGATCGAAGCCGTCCTCAAGCTGCGCGCGCAGTTGCAAGAGCAAGGCAAGCTGGCCAGCGGCAGCTTGGGCGTGCGCATGCAAGACGTCGATCCGGGGCTCGCCGCCGCGTTCGGCTTGCCGCATGCGATGGGTGCCCTCGTGACCGACGTCGCGCCCACCGCACGCGGCAGCGCCTCGAACGGCCTCAAGCCGGGCGATGTCGTCACGCGCATCAACGGCAAGGCGATCGAGCGTCGAACGGATCTGACCGAGTACGTCTCCGCGTTGCAGCCGGGGACCAAGGTCGCGCTGACGATCGTGCGCAATAAGAAGCCGATGTCGTTGACGACGACTGTCGTCGCCACGCGCACCGATGCGGCGCCCGCGAATCCCGCGGCGACGCAGGCCGGCGTATTGGAGCGGCTGGGATTGGCGGTGCACGCGTTGAGCGACGAGGACCGACGCACGATGGGGCTGTCCGCGGGCGTGATGGTGGATGCGGCAACGGGCGCCTCGGCGAACGCCGGTATCCAAGCGGGCGACGTCGTGCTGTCCGTCAACAGCGAATCGGTCGGTACACCGGAAGCGTTGGAACGATCGATCGCCCACGGCGGAAAGGAGGTCGCGCTATTGATTCAGCGCGACGATGCGCGAATGTTCGTGTCGCTCGCGACGCGCTAGGTCCCCTCCCCGCACTGCACGACGCCCTGCGGTGCCCGACGCACGGCTGATCCCGAGCAACGAGCACCGGCGCGCGGATCGCCGCCGGTGCTTGATCGATCATCCGCTCCCGCGGCGGACTGCTCCGAGCAAACGACGGGCATCGAACAGATCAATACCGCCGTCACGCAGATGGACGAAGTCACGCAGCAAAATGCGGCGCTCGTCGAACAAGCGTCGGCGGCCGCTCAGGCCATGGCCGAACAGGCCGAATCGCTGCGTACGACGGTCGAGGTGTTCAAGCTCAGGCCAGCCTGACGCCGCCACCCGCGCACGGGCACGCGCGGCGCCGACACCGCGCGCCCGCGTGCCCCCGCGAGTGCTCGTTGCATTCGCTTTCGCCTTCCTCTGGCGAATGCAACATATCGCCGCCATGATGCGCACTTGTCTCGTCCGAATTCGCTCGGCAAACGAAACGCCGCTATATCGCGGCTATTTCACCGTCGCTCTGACGGCATTCCACGCGCGCATTTACCACTAAGCCAAACTCAATCGATCATTTCCAAGCAACGGCATTTATCGCGCCGAGATCCATAACAGCAAAAAACAGCCTTTGCTAAATTCAAAAACGTTTGCTAGTTTAGTAGTCGATATTGCGCCTGGCGTTTCGCGCGCGAGACGAGTGTACTGTTGCGCCCATTTTGCCTTTACCGTCAGTCGACTTTAACGAACGGACCCTCATGCGTGTCCGCGACATGGCCGCTGCCGGCGCCGGCCGCCGACAGCGAATACGGGGATTCATTTTCTCTTGTCGAGGCGTAGCGCCGTGAGTGAATCCAAGTTCGACCGGTTGCGCGATCTAACCGCACCGCAATTGGAAATGTGGTTTTCGCAAAAACTAGACCCGATTAATCCGCTGTACGACAGCGGAGGATATGCCGATATTCGCGGCCCCGTGGATTCGGCCGTTTTCGAAAAGGCACTACGTCGATTCGTAGATGAAACCCAGATATTGCACCTGCGCTTTTTCGAAGGCGAGCGCGGTCCCGTGCAGCGGCTCGAGTCCGCACCGGCGCTACCCTTCGATTGCATCGACGTCTCGCACTGGGCGGACCCTTTTGCCGCCGCTTATGCCGCGATGCAAGCCATCTCGGCAGCGGTGTTCGATCTCGTCGCGGGCCCGCTCATGGTTCACCGGCTATTCAAGCTGGGGGAACGACGCTACATCTGGTATCAGCGCTATCACCACATCGTAGTCGACGGTGTCAGCATTCCGATCGCGGCTCGGCGCGTCGCTCAGATCTACGGCGCACTGACGAAAGGGCACGCGATCCCGCCCTGCGCTTTTGCCGGGATCGATACCTTATTCGACAGCGACGATCGCTACCGCGCGTCGGCGCGCTACGCATCCGATGAAGCCTATTGGCGCGACTATGTCGCGGCCTTGCCCGAACCGGCAACGATGGACGGCGGGCCGCCCGATTCGACCGGTGCATTCGCGCGAAGCACGGTCGATATTCCGGAAACGCTGGCGAGTGCCCTGCTTCGCGCGGAGCAACAGATCGGCAAATGGCCGCAGGTGCTGACGGCGATCGTCGCCGCTTACCTATTTCGCTATAGCGGCGGCCGCACGACGGTTTTCGATTTTCCTGTCGCGGCCCGCACGAAGGACACGCGCGAGACGCCCGGCACCTTTGCCAATGTGCTGCCGCTGCATATCGCGCTGCATGCCGAGGATACATTGGTCGACCTCTCGCAGCGTGCGGGCGCCGAGATTTTCAAGCACTTGAAGCACCAGCAGTATCGCGTCAAGGACATCAAGCGGATGGCCGGCGCGTCGCAAGCGCCGATGTTCGGCCCCCGCATCAACATCATCGCCTTCGACAATTCGTTCCGTTTCGGCGATAGCGCGGCCACGCTCCATTCGTTGGCCAACGGTCTCGTCAACGACTTCGCCGTGACGGCGATCGGGCAGCCCGGCACGTCCTCGTTCGAACTGCACGTCGACGGCAATGCGCGCTTGTACGACGAGCCGGCACTCTGCGCGCACGCCCGGCGATTGCTGCACTTCATGCGGGAAGCGCTGCGCGACCCAGTCCGGCCGCTGGGCCGTATCGAGATCGTCGATGCGAGCGAACGCGAACGCTTGCTCGATCGATTCAATGCCACGGAATCCGATTACGGGTCGCATCTTTGTGTGCATGAACGCGTCGAGCAACAGGTCGAACGCACGCCGGAAGCGATCGCCGTCGAATGCGGCGAACGACGCGCGACCTACGCGCAATTGAACGCGCGCGCCAATCGCCTTGCGCATCGTTTGATCGCGCTGGGCGTACGCCCCGATACGCGCGTCGCGCTCTGCGCGTCGCGCGGCATCGAGCTGATCGTCGCCATGTTGGCCGTCCTCAAGGCCGGCGGTGCCTACGTGCCGATCGATCCCGGCTATCCAGCGGCTCGCATCGCGCACATCTTAAGCGACGCCGCCCCGCTCGCCGCGCTCGTCGATCGCGGCGGGCGGGACGTGATCGGCGAACGGCTGCCCGGCGGCGTTGCCCTGATCGAACTCGATGCGACGGAGCGGGCGTCGCGCGAAGCACCCGCCGACGATCCGGTGCCCGCGCAACTGACTCTGACCGCGGGCCATCTGGCGTACGTCATCTACACGTCCGGCTCTACCGGCATGCCCAAGGGCGTCATGGTCGAGCATCGGCAACTCGGCAACCTCATCGCCTGGCATGTACGCCGCTTCGGGCTGCACCCCGGCAGCCGCACAACGAGCACCGCGGGCTTGGCGTTCGACGCTGCCGCGTGGGAAATCTGGCCCGCGCTCTGCGGCGGCGCTACCTTGCTGCTTGCGCCGGCCGATACCGCCGGCGACACGACCGCGCTGCTCGACTGGTGGCGCCGACAGGAAATCGATTGCGCCTTTCTCGTCACGCCGCTCGCGCTACTCGCCATCGAAGCGGGCTTGCCTCGAAGCCTGCGCCGTCTGCTCGTCGGTGGCGATCGATTCGCAGGGCTGCCCGTACCGTTGCCGCCATCGGTCGAACTCGTCAACAACTACGGCCCCACCGAAACCACCGTAGTCGCCACCAGCGGACCCATCGATCCGAGCGAAGCCGTTCATCCGATCGGGCGGCCGATCGACAATACGCGCATCTACCTGCTCGATCCGAACGGCGATCCCGTACCGGCCGGCGCCATCGGCGAGATTTACATCGGCGGAGCCGGCGTGGCACGCGGCTATCTGAACCGGCCGGAACTCAACGCCGAGCGCTTTCTCCCGGATCCATTCGCGCGTGCCTGCGACAAGCCCTACGCCCGCATGTATCGCTCCGGGGACCTGGGCCGCTACCTGCCCGACGGACGCCTCGTCTTTCTCGGCCGCAACGATCAGCAAGTCAAGATTCGCGGCTTTCGCATCGAGCTGGGCGAAATCGAGGCGCTGCTGCTTCGGCAGGAGGACGTGCGCGAAGCCGCCGTCGTGGCAGACGACGACGCGCACCGCCAAGCGCGCTTGGTCGCGTATGTCGTTTTGCACGGTCGGGACAAGCCCTCGGCAGGACTCGCGCACGCGCTACGCGCCCACCTGCGCGCGCAGTTGCCCGACTACATGGTGCCCGCCGCCTTCGTGCGGATCGACGCGCTGCCTTTGACGCGCAATGGCAAACTCGATCGCGAGGCGCTGCCCGCGCCATCGCACGAAGATTTCCCGCATCAAGACGACGAGGCGCCGCAAGGGGCGATCGAAAGCCTGATCGCGCAGATTTGGGGCGCCTTGCTCGATGCCGATCGGATCGGCCGACATGACAACTTCTTCGCGCTCGGCGGCCATTCGTTGCTTGCCATACGCATGATCGATCAGTTGCGCCAACAGAGCTGGCCTGTCTCGATCCGCGAACTCTTTCGGAACCCGACACCGGCTTCGCTCGCCGCGTCGTTGCAACGCGAACGCCCGGACGACATCGTCGTGCCGCCGAATCGCCTATCGCACCGCACGCAGGCACCGATCACGCCCGATGCTTTGCCGCTCGCCAATCTATCGCAAGCCGACATCGATCGTCTCATCGACCTGACACCGGCAGGCGCTAGCAACATTCAAGACATCTACGCGCTCGCGCCCCTACAGGACGGCATCCTCTTTCACCATCTGATCGGCGAAGCGGCCGATCCCTATCTACTCAGCGCGCAGATGCGCTTCGCGGACCGGCCGACGCTCGATCGCTACTTGCAAGCGATGCAGCGCGTGATCGAGCGCCATGATGTGCTGCGCACGGCTTTCGCGTGGGATCGATTGTCCGAACCCGTCCAAATCGTCCATCGTCAGGCGCTGTTGCCCGTCGACACCTTCGACTTCGATCCGAACGAAGGCCCTATCGACGAACAACTGCGGCGGCGCTTCGGCATGCTTCGCTACCGGATGGATTTGACGCGCGCACCGTTGCTGCGTTTCGCGATCGCGCCCGACACCGGCTCGTCCGACGGCTGGCATGCGCTCGTCTTGATGCACCACCTCGTGGGCGATCATACGACGCTCGAATCGATGCATGCCGAAGTGAAAGCCGTGCTCGAAGGCCGCGAAGCGCAGTTGCCCGAGCCCGTGCCGTACCGCAATCTGGTTGCCCAAGCACGCCTAGGCACGCCGCCGCATGCGCACGAAGCGTTCTTCCGCGAGATGCTGGCGGACGTCGACGCGCCCACCCTGCCGTTCGGCCTCGCGAGCGTGCGCCACGACGGCGCGAATGCGATCGAAGCAAGGCGCCCGGTACCCGCGCCGTTGTCCGAGCGCCTGCGCCGGCACGCGCGCCGCCTTGGGATCGGCGTCGCCGCACTGTGCCATCTTGGCTGGGCCGTGGTGCTCGCTGCCGTCAGCGGCGAACGCAAGGTTGTGTTCGGCACGGTGCTCTTCGGCCGAACGGCGGCCGGCGCCAAGGTCGATCGCGCCATGGGCCTGTATATCAACACGCTGCCGCTTCGTATCGATATCGACGCCGGCAGCGTCGAGCGCGCGGCGCGCGCCACGCAACGGCGGCTCGCCGAGTTGCTGGCGCACGAGCATGCATCGCTCGCGTTGGCGCAGCGATGCAGCGCGGTCGGCCCGGCCATTCCGCTATTTTCCGCCCTGCTGAACTACCGGCACAATGCGGCCGCGCCCGAGGAGACTGCGGCGACGGTACCCGGCGTGCAATGGTTCGGCGGACACGAGCGCACGAACTATCCGCTCGCGATGTCGGTGGACGACGATGGCTACGATTTGGGTCTCACCGCCCAGGCGATCGACCCCGTTTCGCCCGCGCTGCTGTGCGAATACCTGGAAGATGCGTTCGATCGGATCGCGCACGCGCTCGACAGCCCTTCCGACGTCCCGCTCGAGACATTGGTTGCGCTACCGCAGCGAGAGCGGCATCGCCTCCTCGAAGAATGGAACGCGACCGAGCGCGCCTTTCCCGACACGCTCTGCCTCCATCAATTGTTCGAGCGGCAAGTCGAACGCACGCCCGACGCCATCGCGGTCGCGTTCGGCGAACAGCGTCTGACCTATGCGCAACTGAACGCAGCCGCCAATCGCCTCGCGCGTCGTTTGATCGAATGCGGCGTGCGCCCGGACGCACGCGTCGCCGTTTGCGCCGAACGCAGCATCGAGATGGTGGTCGCTTTGTTAGGTGTGCTAAAGGCTGGTGGCGCTTATGTGCCTCTCGATCCCGGCTATCCTGCCGAGCGCCTCGCCTATATCCTCGGCGATTCGGACCCGATGGCGCTGCTCGCCGATCGCACCGCGCGCGAAGCGTTAAAGGCTAGCTTGCCCGATCGGCTGCCGGTCGTCGACCTCGACAAGCCCGAAGCGGCGCACGATAGGCAAGCGGTGGAGAACCCTCGTGCCGAAACGGTAGGCTTGACCTCGCGGCACCTGGCCTACGTCATCTATACGTCCGGCTCGACAGGCTTGCCGAAAGGCGTGCAGAACGAGCATCGCGCGCTGGTGAACCGGCTCGCGTGGATGCAGCGCGCGTATCGTCTTCAAGACGACGATGTCGTGCTGCAAAAGACGCCGTTTAGCTTCGACGTCTCTGTCTGGGAATTTTTTTGGACGCTGTCGAGCGGCGCCACGCTGTGCGTCGCGCCTCCCGGCGTTCATCGCGATGCGCAGCGCCTCGCGTCGCTCATCGTCGCACAACGCGTCACCACGGCCCATTTTGTGCCTTCGATGCTGGGCAGCTTCCTCGATGCGGAACCCGCCGCAAGCTGCACTTCGCTAAGACGCATCGTGTGCAGCGGCGAAGCGCTACCGGCCGCCACCGTGCGCCGCTGTCGCCAAATGCTGCCGAACACCGATTTGCACAACTTATATGGGCCGACCGAAGCGGCCATCGACGTCACCGCGTGGACCTGTCCCCCCTCCTTCGACGGCGATATCGTCCCCATCGGCAAGCCTATCGACAACACGCGCATCTACCTGCTCGACGCGCGTGGCGAGCCCGTGCCGGTCGGCGCCGTCGGCGAACTCTATATCGGCGGCGTGGGCGTCGCGCGCGGCTACTTGAACCGTCCGCAACTGACAGCCGAGCGGTTCGTGCGCGACCCATTCTCCGCGGCCGTCGACAAACCCCACCCCCGCATGTACCGCACCGGGGACCTCGCACGTTATCTACCGGACGGCAATATCGTCTTCCTGGGCCGCAACGACCACCAGGTCAAGATCCGCGGCATGCGCATCGAACTGGGCGAAATCGAAGCGCAACTGGCGCAGCACGAATCGGTGCGCGAGGCCGTGGTCCTCGCGCGAGACGATGGGCACGCGCAGCCGCGTCTTGTCGCCTACGTCACCCACGCCACCCCCGTGACCCCCGTCACGACGCCGGAACGCGCCCCGCAAGACGACCTATCGTATCGATTGCGCACGTATCTACAAGCTAAATTGCCCGACTACATGGTGCCGGCCGCCTTCGTCGCACTCGATACGTTCCCGGTCACGGCTAACGGCAAACTCGATCGCAACGCGCTGCCTCTACCCTCCGGCGACGCGTTCGTTCGCCGACGCTACGAAGCGCCCCAAGGCGATGTCGAGCATAAGCTGTCCGCGCTGTGGCGAGATTTGCTGCGCGTCGATCGCGTCGGCCGGCACGACAATTTCTTCGAATTGGGCGGCCATTCGATCCTGGCGATGCGGATGGTCGCGCAGCTCGATGCGGTCACGGACAAGACCGTCGCGCTTCGAACCGTCTTCGAAGCGCCGACGATCGCGCAACTGGCCGCCGCTATCGATACGCTCGACGCATCGGCACCGCTCGAGCGCATCGTTCGTATCGATCGTCGCGCCGACCTACCGCTGTCCTTCGCGGAAGCGCGCGCACTGGCGATCGAAGCGTCATCGTCGCGGCCCGGCCTGCTCAATTCGTCGAACCTCGTTGCGCTGACCGGCGTGTCCGATCGCGATTGGATCGCTCGAGCGTTGCGAGCGGTCGTCGACCGGCACGAAATCTTGCGCACGCACTACGAGCACGATGCCGCAACCGGTATCGTGCGTCCCGTCATCGACGCACCGGGCCGGTTCGCGCTCGAGGTGCGACACGTCGTCGACGTCGACACGGACGGGCTTCGCCTCGCACAAACCGAGGCGGCCGAGACGCCCGATTGCTTCGCCGGCCCGCTCTTTCGCGCAACGCTGTTCGCGGATACCGCTTCGCGCGCGATCCTGCTCATTGCCGTCCATCATGTCGCCGTCGATGCCGTCTCATGGACGCTCGTCTGGCGCGATTTCGCGGCGGCCTATGAAGCACTGGCGGCCGGTCGCGCTCCCGAGCTGGCACCGCCCGCGCTTCAATATCGCGACTACGCCGCCTGGCAACGCCGCACGCTCGATGCGACGCGCGTGGCCGACTTGCGACGCCGCTGGCAAGAGAGGCTGGCCGGCGCACCCGTGCATGTCGATCTTCCCGCCGATCGCCCGCGTCCGCACGTCATGTCGAGCGAAGCCGGCCGCGTTCCTCTGCCCTACCCAGCTCATTTTGCAGACGACGTCAAGCATGCCGCGGCGGCGCATCGCGTCACGCCGTTCATCGTGCTCGAATCCATGCTGGCCCTACTGTGCGCGTGCCTGGCGCGCAGTCGCGAGATCGTGATCGGCACCGTCGCTCAAGGACGCGATGTGCCCGGATCGGAATCGATGGTCGGACTCTTCGTCAACACGATCGCGCTTCGGCATCGCGTGCAACCGGACAAGGCACTCGCTCATTATTGGGCAGCCGGTGCGGACACGTTGCTCGCCGCGCTCGACATCGCCTCGCTGCCGTTCGCCGATATTGTCGCGGCGGTCAACCCGCCGCGCTCATCGTCATACGACCCGATCTTCCAGGTGTTTTGCCAGCTTCAGCACGGCATTGCCGGCGAGCGCGCTTCGTTCGCGGGCCTCTCGGCTCAGTCGATCGCACGCGAAGACGTGGCCCGCGGCGCGGACCTCGCGGTCATCTTCGAAACGGGCAGCGACGTTGCGACGGGCTACGTCATCTATAGCGCCGATTTGTTCGATCGTGCGAGCGTCGAGGCGATCGTCGCGCTGTATATCGAATTCGTTTCGTACGGCGTGAAGCATCCCGATGCATCCGTGGAATCGATCTGGGAATCGAGCCTCGCGCGCGTACGCCCAGGCCCGCACGGTGCCGCCATCGCACGTCTCGTCGATACGCCCGCGCCCGAGACCGGCGCATGGTACCCGCTGTCCGCCGCGCAGCGCTCGCTTTGGCTGCGCGAACACGCGGCCCCGCGCGGCACGGCCTTCTCCTCGGTTGCCGTCATGCGCTGCCCGCCTACGATCGATCGGGATCGCCTCGCACGCGCGGCGCGCGCGCTGATCGTGCAGAACCAATCCTTCCGAATCGAATGGACGGCACTGGGTCTACAGCGCGAAGCGCCGGCCCCCGCGACACTGCACGAGCGCATCGCGCTGTCGGGGCCCATCGCGCATGACGAGACCTGGCAAGTCGTGCTCGACTGGCATCGCCGTCTGCACGATACGGTTCCCGATACGACCGCCGCGGTCGCGACCTTCGAGGCGAGCGACGGCGTACTCGTCGCGCTGCGCACGCATCACGTGCAGAACGACGGCTGGTCCGCTATTCGCCTGTTCGAGCGGATCGCGAAGAACTACGCGCTGCTGACCGACGCGCCTTCGTATCGGTTCGAAACGGATCGCTTCTTCTTGGACACCATCGCATCGGAGCATCGCTATCTCGCCTCGGCCACCTACGCGCGCGACGCCGAGTATTGGCGCGAACGATGCGCCGAGATCGACGGCCCTCCGTTGATCGCGCAGCTAGCCGATCGTCCCTACAGCACGAATGCCCCTGTGCTCGTGGCCTCGGTTCGTCGTCCGCTATCGACCGCGCTGCACGCCAAACTGTCGAGCGTGGCCAAAACGTTGGCGCTGTCGCCTGCCGAATGCCTGACTGCGCTGACGATGCTCTATCTCGCTCGGCTTTGCCAACGGCAAGCGCTCACCGTCGGCATCTCCTTGCTGAACCGGGCCAGAGAAGCGCTCGACATCCCAGGGCAGTTCGCGCAAGTGCTGCCGTTGCACGCGCGTCTCGATGCCGATGCCGATGCCGATGCCGATGCCGATGCCGATGCCGATGCCGATGCCGATGCCGATGCCGATGCCGATGCCGATGCCGATGCCGACGCTGCCGCCGCTCGACCGACGCTCGCCACCGCATTGGCGCGCATCTGCGACGCGTTCAAAAGCGCCGTGAAGCATGGGGCGTACCCCTATAGCGAACTCGTTCGAGCGTGCGGCATCGATCCGCGCCAGACCGATATCAGCGTCAACACGCTGTTCTTGCGCCATGGGGTGGAGATCGCCGGCGAGCCGACGCAGATTCGATGGCTCTCGGGCCCCGAAAGCGGGTTGTCGTTCCTGTTCACGCAATTCGGGCGTGCGGCATCGATCGACCTAGAGCTACGATTCAACGGCGCGCTGTTCGATGCCGTCACCGTCGAGCGACACGCCGATCGACTGGTCGGCTTCATCGACCGCGTATGCGATGACGTTCACGCGGATCCCGACGACATCGACCTGCTCACCGAGGGCGAACGCGCGCTGTTACTCGATCGATGGAATGCGACGAGCGAGACGTTTCCTTCGGACGTTTGCTTGCACCAGTTGTTCGAACGTCAAGTCGAGCGCACGCCCAACGCGATCGCCGCGACGTTCGGCGCGAGCCGTTTGACGTACGCCCAGCTCAATGCGCGGGCCAATCGCCTCGCACATCGTTTGATCGCACAGGGCGTCGGGCCCGAGTCCCGTGTCGCAATTTGCGCCGATCGCAGCATCGCCATGGTCGTTGCGCTGTTGGGGATCTTGAAAGCGGGCGGCGCTTACGTCCCGCTCGATCCGAGCTACCCGAGCGAACGACTCGCGCACATTCTCGGCGATGCACAACCGGCGGCCGTGCTGCTCGATCGGACCGGACACGAAGCGTTGGATCCGCTGATCGCCGAAACGGGCCACGTCTTCGATATCGATACGCCCAGAACCTATTGGCAAGGCGAATCCGATTCGAACCCGCGAGCCGACACGCTCGGGCTCGGCCCCGATCGTCTAGCCTACGTCATCTATACGTCGGGCTCGACCGGTACCCCCAAGGGCGTGCAGAACGAACACCGCGCCGTCGTGAATCGGCTGATTTGGATGCAACGCGCCTACCGGCTCGATGCGTGCGACATCGTCCTGCAAAAAACACCGTTCAGCTTCGACGTCTCCGTCTGGGAATTTTTCTGGACGCTGTCGAACGGCGCCACGCTATGCATCGCGGCGCCCGGCGTTCATCGCGACGCGGAGCGCCTCGCCTCGCTGATCGCCGAGGAGCGGATCACCATCGCGCATTTCGTCCCGTCGATGCTAAGCAGCTTCCTCGCGGCGCGCGGGGCCGCGCAATGCACCTCGCTACGGCATATCGTGTGCAGCGGCGAAGCGCTGCCGGCCTCCACCGTGCAGCAGTGCCGGCGCCGCTTGCCCAATGCGCAGGTGCACAACCTGTACGGCCCGACCGAGGCGGCCATCGACGTCACCGCCTGGACTTGTCCCGCCGTCTTCGACAACGACATCGTGCCGATCGGCAAACCGATCGCCAACACGCGCATCTACCTGTTGAACGAGCGTCGCGTGCCCGTGCCCATTGGGGCCGTCGGCGAGTTGTACATCGGCGGGATCGGCGTCGCGCGCGGCTACCTGAATCGGCCGCAACTGACCGACGAGCGCTTTCTACCCGATCCGTTCGCCCGCGCGGCCGGCAGTGTCGGTGCGCGCATGTATCGCACCGGCGATCTCGCGCGCTACCTTCCCGACGGCAATATCGTCTTCCTTGGGCGCAATGACCATCAGGTCAAGATCCGCGGCTTGCGCATCGAACTGGGCGAGATCGAGGCGCTGCTCACGGCCCACGAGTCGGTGCGCGAGGCCGTGGTGCTCGCACGCGAAGACCACGGCGAGGCGCCGCGTCTCGTCGCCTATGTCACGATCCGCGACACGCAAGCTTCCGTTGCGCTCGACACGTTATCGCGCGCGCTGCGTGCGCACCTGCACGCCAAGCTGCCCGAGTATATGCTGCCGGCCGCCTTCGTCGTACTCGAGGCGCTGCCCGTCACCGCCAACGGCAAGCTGGACCGCAAAGCGTTGCCTGCTCCGTCGGACGAAGCGTTCGCGCATCAGGACTACGAAGCGCCGAAAGGCGACATCGAGCAAACGTTGGCCGCGCTTTGGCGCGAGCTGCTGCGCGTCGATCGGATCGGCCGGCACGACAACTTCTTCGCGCTCGGCGGTCATTCGCTCTTAGCCGTGCGTTTGCTGAGCCGCCTACCCGCCCTCCTATCGGTCGAGCTTGCGCTCTCGACCGTTTTTTCCTGTCCGACGCTTTGCGCGCTGGCCGAAGCCGTGTCGAACGCGGCCAGGCATTCGCGTCCGGCCAGCTTGCCGCCGATCGCGCGCGCAACGCGCGAAACGCCGCTCGCCTTGTCGTTCGCTCAGCAACGGCTATGGTTCCTCGCGGCGCTGGAAGGAGATGGCGAGGGCACGACGTATCATGTGCCGCTGATGCTGCGTCTGCGCGGCACGCTCGACGTCGACGCTTGGCGCCGAGCGCTCGATTGCGTGTGGCGCAGGCACGAAGCGCTGCGAACGGTATTCCCCGTCGAACAAGGCCAGCCCACCGCGCGCCTGTTGCCGGCCGAGCAAGGTATGGCATGGCGCATCGACGATTTAGCGACCTCGGCCGACACCTTGACCGATCTGCGCCATCTATGCGAGGCACAAGCGCGCGCGCCATTCGATTTGGCCGCCGGGCCGCTCATTCGGGCGCGGCTCGTTCGCCTTGCCGAAGGCGAGCACGTGTTCATGCTCGTCCAGCATCACATCGTCTCGGACGGCTGGTCGATTCGCGTCGTCGTCGGCGAGATCCTCGCGCTTTACCAGGCATCGCTCGATGGCACGATCGATCCGCTGCCCGAACTCGCGATCCAATACCCCGACTACGTCGCGTGGCAACGCCGCTGGCTCACCGCCGAGCGTCTGGCCGGCGAAGCGCACTATTGGCGCGAGACGTTGGCCGGCGCGCCGGCCTTGCTCGCGCTGCCGACCGATCGCCCCCGCCCGCCCCGTCAGCAATTCGACGCCGGACACGTTCCGGTCGCGCTCGATATCGAGCTGACGCAAGCCCTGCGCCGCGTCGGGCGGCAGCGCGGGGTGACGCTGTTCATGCTCATGGTGGCTGCGTGGTCCGTCGTGCTCGCTCGTCTGTCGGGGCAATCGGAAATCGTCATCGGCACCCCTACCGCGAATCGTCCGCGCCCGGAATTGGAGCCGTTGATCGGGCTGTTCGTCAATTCGCTGGCGCTTCGAATCGACCTCGGCGGGGACCCTGGCCTCGCGGAACTGCTCGCGCGCGTGCGCGACACCGTGCTGGGCGCGCAGGAACACCAGAACCTACCGTTCGAACAGGTCGTCGACATCGTGCAACCCTATCGGCGGCTCGATCACACGCCGATCTTCCAAGTCATGATCGCTTGGCAGGACGTCGACATCGGCCCGCTCCAATCGCCGACGCTGCGTGTCGAGCCCATCCCCGGCTCGTTCGATCGCGTGAAGTTCGATCTCGAACTCGATTTGACCGACGACGGCCACACCGTCACCGGCGTGCTCCGTTATGCCGCCGCACTATTCGACGAGCAAACCGTGGCGCGCCATGGCGGCTACCTTGCGACGATCCTGCGCGCGATCGCCGGCGGCGTGGACCATCCGCTCGCGCAGGTCCCGCTCGTCGATGCACAAGAGCAGGCGCAGTTGAGCGCGGCGTGGAAGGCAGCGCAGCGCCGCTATCCGAGCAATCTATGCGTACACGAACTCGTCGAACAACAAGCGAGACGGACACCGGAAGCCGTCGCAGTCGAAATGGGCGAGCGACGCATCACGTACGCCCAGTTGAACGCGAGCGCCGATCGCCTCGCTCGCCACTTGGTTGCGCGCGGCGTACGGCCGGACGCACGCGTGGCCGTGTGCCTATCGCGCAGTATCGATCTCATCGTCGGTCTACTGGCGGTGCTCAAAGCCGGCGGCGCGTACGTGCCGATCGATCCGGCCTACCCGGCCGCCCGCATCGCGCATGTGCTCGACGATTCGACGCCCGTCGCCATGCTCGCCGATCGCGCCGCGCGCCGTAATTTAGGCCCCCTATTGCGCAACGACATGCCCGTGCTCGATGTCGACGTACGACACCTCGCATGGCAAGAGGCGAGCACCGATCCCGAGCCCGATCGGCTCGCCGGTCCTCGTGCGCACCACCTGGCCTACGTCATCTATACCTCGGGCTCCACGGGGACGCCCAAAGGCGTCATGGTCGAGCATCGGCAACTGGGGAACTTGATCGCTTGGCATGTGCGCCGCTTCGAGCTAAACGCCGGCAGCCGTACCACCTGTACGGCGGGGTTGGCGTTCGACGCGGCCGCGTGGGAGATCTGGCCCGCGCTCGCCAGCGGCGCGACGCTGCTGCTGCCGCCGTCGGACCTTGCCGACGACACCGCGGCCGTGCTCCGTTGGTGGCGCGCACAACGGATAGACTGCGCGTTTCTCGTTACGCCGTTGGCGTTGCTTGCCGTCGAAGCGGGTTTGCCGCCCAACTTGCGGCGTCTTCTCATCGGGGGCGATCGGTTCAGCGGGCTACCCGCCCCGTTACCGGCTTCGGTGCAATTGTTCAACAACTACGGACCGACCGAGGCCACCGTCGTCGCCAGTAGCGGGCCGATCGATCCGAACGAATCCGGTCCGACGATCGGCTGCCCGATCGACAACACGCGCATTTATTTGCTCGATGCTTACGGCCATCTCGTCCCCACGGGCGCCATCGGCGAAATCTACATCGGCGGCGCGGGTGTCGCGCGAGGCTACCTGAACCGTCCCGATCTCGATGCGCAGCGCTTCGTGCCCGATCCTTTCGCAATCGCGACAGGCGACATCGGTGCGCGCATGTATCGTACCGGCGATCTCGCACGATACCTACCCGACGGCCGCATCGCGTTCGTCGGCCGCAACGATCAGCAAGTCAAGATTCGCGGCTTTCGCATCGAACTCGGCGAAATCGAGGCGCAGCTTAGAACTCATCCGGCGCTTCGCGACTGCGCCGTCGTTGCCGCGAACGACGCGACGAGCGACGCTCGCCTCATCGCTTACGTCGTGGCCTACGAAACCGCACGCGATACGCCTGCGCTCGCTCGGTCCTTGCGTGCCCATCTTCAAGCGCGCCTGCCCGAGTACATGGTGCCCGCGACGTTCGTCCCGCTCGATGCGCTACCGCTCACCCGCCACGGCAAGCTCGACCGTCGAGCGCTGCCTGAGCCCAACGAGGGCGTGCTCGATCTTGCATCTTACGAAGCACCGCGAGGCGAAACCGAAGCGGCGCTCGCCGGCATCTGGCGTCGCTTGCTCGGCATCGATCGTGTGGGCAGGCATGACAACTTTTTCGATCTAGGCGGCCACTCGCTGTTGGCCGCGCGCATGATCGGCGAGGTGCGAGAGACCCTCGGACGCGAGCTGTCGATCCGGGCGCTATTCGAAGCGCCCACGATCGCTCAGTTGTCCCGACGAATCGGCAGCGGAGGGGACGCGGATGCGCTCTCGGTACTGCTCCCACTGCGCGAACGGGGAAGCGGAGCGCCGCTGTTCTGCGTCCACCCCGCGGGGGGCTTTAGCTGGCCCTACGCAGGGCTGCTGCGGTACCTTCCCGAGCGCCCCGTCTTCGCATTGCAGGCGCGCGGGCTACGCGGCGCGCGTTCGGCGCCGACGATCGAGGCGATCGCAACGGACTACCTCGCGCAAATCCGCAGCGTGCAGCCCGAAGGCCCCTATCACCTGCTCGGCTGGTCGCTAGGCTGCCACATCGCCCATGCTATCGCCACGCAACTGCAGGAAAGCGGCGAGCGCGTCGAGCAACTCGTCATGCTCGACGGCTATCCGCTTGCACACGATGCCGAACTCGCTTCGCCCACCGATCAGGACGTCATGCGGCTGCTGATGCGCGCGCTTTCCGATTCGACGCCGAAGTCGAGCGAGGGCCCATTGACCCTGCGCACCGTCAAGCAGCACCTCGCGCAATCGTCCGAAGGCGCGTTGTCGATGCTGGGCGACCGCGTCATCGACGCGATCGTCGACGAATTCAAAGTGGCAGCCGCCCTCGCCTCGCGGTTTACGCCCCGCAAGTATCGCGGCGACGTTCTATTCTTCCGCGCGGGACAAGCGGATGGCCAAACGCTCGTCCCCCGTACGCCACAGGCCTGGCAGCCGTATGTAGACGGACGCATCGAAACGCTCGACGTGGACTGCGCGCACGAGGCCATGATGCGCCCGCACGCGTTGGCGCAGATCGGGCCAAGGCTGGCTTCGGCGCTAGCAGGCGTCGCGGCGGCGCGGTGATGCCCCGTCTGCTCCATCGCAGGCCGAAGCAATCCGCAGGCGCCGTCGTCATGCGGCGGTGGCGTCCTTCATCGTTACAAGAACGGCGCATCCGCTCGCGACGAGCAAGCCCGTCAGAAGATAGAGCGCGTCGTCCATGCTGCCCGTGCGCACCTTGATCTGTCCGATCACCCAAGGGCTCACGATGCCGCTCGTGATGCCGATACTGCTGACGAGTGCGATCCCGGGCGCCGCGGCGGCTCGGGACAAGCAGCGCGACGGCATCGTCCAAAAGATCGGCAACGCCGCAAAAATTAAAACCGTCGCGCACGACAGGAGCGCCAGCATCGCCGCGAAGCTGGGCAAATGTGCTGTCAGCGCTGCGAGTGCGAGGCCGCCCGCCATCGTGCAGCCCGCAAAATGCCGGCGTCGCTCGCCCGTGCAATCCGAATGGCGAGCGATGGCGATCAGCCCGATTACGCCCAAAGCATTCGGCACCGCCGTATATAGGCTGATCGACACGACGTCGGTCATGCCGAAATCGCGAATCATCAACGGCATCCAGAAGTTCAGCGTCAACGAAGCGCAGGTCAGCGAAAAATAGATGAAGGCCAGCAGATAGACGCGCGGCGTGCGCAGCGCTTGAACCAGCGCGCTCGCCGAATGGGCAGCCCGCGCGGCGCCGCCGGTCTCGTCGGCGAGCGCCTGCGCCAAGCGCGCCTTTTCCCGCGCGCTGAGCCAAGCGGCCTGTGCGGGATCGTCGACGAGCCGCGTCAGTGCGACGAAGCCGAGCACGAGCGCCGGCAACCCTTCGATGGCGAACATCCATTGCCATCCGGCAAGCCCAAGCGTGCCGGCCATGCCGCGCATGAGCCAACCCGAAAACAGACCGCCGAGCACGCCGGCTACCGCCACCCCGGCGAAAAAGATCGACAAGACCGCCGCCCGACGCGGCGCGGGAAACCAATATGTCAGATAGAGCACGATGCCGGGGAAGAAGCCGGCCTCGAACACGCCCAATGCAAAACGCAGCAGATAGAAGTGGCTCGGCATTCTCACGAACATCGTTCCCACCGAAGCGATGCCCCACAGCAGCATGATGCGCGCAAACGTCCGCCTCGCCCCGAAGCGCGCCAGCAGCATATTGCTCGGCACTTCGCACAACACGTAACCGATGTAGAAGACGGCGGCCCCCAGGCCGTACATCGCATCGCTGAAACCGAGATCGTGCTTCATCTGAAGCTGGGCGAAGCCAATGTTGATTCGGTCGAGAAACGATACGACGTAACAGAGAAAGAGAAACGGCACGACGCGCAGCGAAATCTTGCGGTACAGCGCGTCGTCGGCGGCCGCTGTTGCGCCTGCCGCATCGGTGGCGGCATCGATCGAATGAGTCATGTGTCTCGCTCCAGGAAGGGGATAAATGGCGTCGGCGTCTAGTGCGCCGATCGGTAGCAACGCTTGCGCACCGGGATCATCGGGTACCGGCCGGCCCCGCGTGCGTGCGCGTATCGAGTGCGCCCTCGCGCGCCAACCGCATCGCCTCGACCAGCACGGGGTGATCGCCGACATGATTGGCCAGCAGCACGATGAGCTGTGCGTTGGCACTCTGGCTTTGCGCATCAGTCAGATCCCGATGCATATCGATCAGCGCTTCGTAGAAATCGTCCGGTCGCGCGAGGTTGGGTTTTAGATTGAGCGTCATGGTCGGCTCCGTTTGGCTCGGCTATTACATCGATATTCGATTAGGATTCCTAATCGATTGAGTCAGCATACAACTGGCTATACCGCAGCGCCGCCCTAGACGGACGCCGAAGCGCTTACACCCAATGCGCGCTCGATCGCCTCCGCCAGATCGTCCTCTTGCAGCGCCCGCCAGCGTGCGCATACATGCTGATCCGGTCGCATGAGGTAGGTCGTTCCAGGCGCCGCATCGTAGCGCTGCGCCACGCGACCTTCGACGTCGCGCAACACCGTCGCATCGATGGCAGACGCCTCGGCGGCGAGCCCATCGGCAACAGCGCCGCCCGCCTCGGGCTCGATCAGCACGACGTCCATGGGCACACCGAGCGTGCGTGCCCGAGCAACGGCACTCTTCGCACCGTTACCGATCCCGTCGGGTCCGGCGAACGCCAACACGGTGAATCGCCCGCCGATGTGCGCCAGCAGCCAGTCTGGCACGCCGTCGCGCAACACCGGAGCGTCGACGCAGGCCGTACCCGGCACGAGCGCGGCGCCGAACCGATCGCGATCCGGCGTGTTCAGCGTCGATTCGCGCAAGACGGCAGGCACCGAGAGCCGCCCGCTGTTGACGAGCCGGCGCGCGAAATCGTGGTGGCGTGCGAGACTCAACACCGCGTCGCGAAACACGCGACTCACGGCGCTTTTGGGCGTAATGAAATCGGTCGAGCGCGTGGAATTGAGAATATTTTCGTCGGCCGCGTATTCGCGCTCCTGCGCATAGGTATCGAGCAGCGCATCGGGCGCGCGGCCCGAGAGCACCATCTCTAGCTTCCATGCGAGGTTCTCGGCATCCTGAAACCCGCTGTTCGCGCCGCGCGCCCCGAACGGCGAAACGCCATGCGCCGCGTCCCCGGCGAACACGATGTTGCCGTGGCGAAAACGGTCCATCCGCAGACACGAAAACGTGTAGACGCTCACCCACTCGATCTCGTACTTCGCGTCGGGCCCGAGCAGCGCGCGCACGCGTGGGATGACGCGCTCGGGGGATTTCTCGAGGACAGGATCGGCGTCCCATCCGAGTTGAAAGTCGATCCGCCACACATTGTCGGGTTGACGATGGAGCAGCACCGACTGATTCGGATGGAATGGCGGGTCGAACCAGAACCAGCGCTCCGTCGGAAAATCGGCCTCCATCTTGATGTCGGCGATCAGGAACCGGTCGCGAAACGTGCGCCCGTGGCTTTCGAGCCCGAGCAGACGACGCATCGGGCTGCGCGAGCCGTCGGCCGCCACGACGTAACGTGCGTCCAACGCGTATTCGCCGTCGGGCGTCTCGATCGTCAACGTGACGGGCGCCATGCCATCGCGGCGCTCGTCGCGACGCTCGACGCCGATCACCTTGTTCTTCCAACGAATCTCGAGGTTCGGCAACTGCTTGGCGCGTTCGATCAAGAACCCTTCGACGTAATACTGCTGGAGATTGATGAACGCGGGCCGGCGATGGCCGCTCTCCGGCAGCAGATCGAACGAATAAACGAGTTCGTCCTTCAGAAACACTTTGCCGACGTGCCATTGCACGCCCTTCTCCACCATCGCCTCGCCGCATCCGAGCCGGTCGAAGATGTCGAGCGAGCGCTTGGAAAAGCAGATCGCGCGCGAGCCGCTCGAGAGGCAATCGTCGTCGTCGACGAGCACGACGTGCACGCCGTGCTGCGCCAAATCGATCGCGGTAGCGAGGCCGACAGGCCCAGCGCCGACCACCGCCACCGGATGGATTCGTCTTGCCGCGCCGCTCGCCTGCTCCTTCGCCGGACAGTACTCGAAGCGCAGGTTTTGGTAATCGATCGTCATGTTCGTCTCCCCAAACGCACCGCTTAGTCCTGCAACGCGGCCCACATCTCGCGGTCGCGTTCGGCCGTCCAGATGCGAGGGTGAGCAATACCGCTCGCTTCATCGTAGGCGCGCGCGACGTCGAACGGCAGGCAATGTTCGTAGATGAACACCTGGCCGAACTTCGGATCCATCGCCTCGCGCGCCAACGCCATCGCGCCCTTCAAGTCGAGCTTGCGTTCGACCGCCTTGCGCCCCTGTTCGAGCAGCGTGGTCACGAAATCGCGTGTGTAGCCGATCCCCGCCTTCACTTGCTCGGCCCCCACGAGCGCGGGACCTCGGCCCGGCACGAGCTTCTCGGCGCCCAGCGCCGCAAGCGCGTCGAGCGTGGCGGGCCAAGCGGCGAGTTGAGCGTCGCCGCAGTAACAGGCGGCATCGTATTCGACGAGATCGCCCGAAAACAGCACCTTCTGCGACGGCAGCCAAACGATCGTGTCGCCCTTCGTGTGCCCGGCGCCGAGATGCATGATCTTGACCTCGAGCTTGCCGAGATAGAGCGTGATCTCGCGCTCGAACACGAGTGTCGGCCACGTGAGCCCCGGCACCGTCTCCACGCCCGCGAACAGGCGCGGGAAGCGTTCGATTTCCGACTTCATATCGGCCTCGCCGCGCTCGACGATCATCTCGTACGTGCCTGCGCTCGCGATAACGTTTTGCGCACCCTCCGCAAAGTAGGCCGACGCCCCTAGCACCCGCACGGCGTGGTAGTGCGACAGCACGACGTGCTTAATTGGCTTATCCGTGATCGTGCGGATCTTGGCGATCAAATCGCCGGCCATCGCGGGCGTCGCCGTCGTGTCGACGATCAGCACGCTATCGTCGCCGATCACGACGCCGGAGTTCGGGTCGCCTTCGGCGGTGTAAGCGTAGGCGTTCTCGGAAAGCTGCGTGAACGTGACCTTCTTCTGTTCGAGATCGGCCTGCGATGCGAATGCTTTTGCCATGGTTGTCTCGCTTGATAGGTGACGACCAGAGCGGCACGATGCGCGCGCGGCGGACACGCCGGGCGGCTGAAACAGCGTCTCGCTCCAATCTTTTTTTAAAGGCTGCCGACGAATAGGCCGCGATCGAAGGTGCGGGATCGCACCTCGTCGTGTACCGAGTCGAACCCATGGTAGGCCTCGCTGCCTCGCTTTGTCAACAGCAAACATGTTTGCTATACGCAAATCGCAACCCCACCCGGCGCGAGCTGTCGGATAAGATCTGCGTTTTCGATTCGTCCGAGGTCGGCTTGGCCACGCATTCCCCTTCTCCCGCCGAGCCGCGCGCCTCACGCGGCGTGCAGAGCGTCGACGTCAGCGGCAAGCTGCTCGAGGTACTGGCCCGGCGCGGCTGCGTCGGCTTGGCCGAGCTGGCCGCGGCCGCGGGCATCGCGCCCGCACAGGTGCACACCTACCTCGTCAGTCTTATGCGGCTGGGGCTCGTCAAGCGCGATGCCCTCGGCGATTACGAGCCGGGACCGTTGGCCTTACGTCTCGCGCTTCAGTTGCTCGAGCATCGACCCGCCTACTGTGCCGCCGTGAATGAAGTCGCGTCGCTCGCTTTGCGCTCGGGATGCTGCATCGCGATCTGCACGGCCGGCCCGCACGGGCCGACGATCGTTCACTACGAGCATGCCGGTGCGCCGCTTCACGTCAATTTGCACGTCGGCTCGATCATGTCGCTGACGGCCACGTCGACGGGGCGCGTGTTCTCCGCCTTTTTGGAGCCAGCGCAGCGGCGCGCCATGCAGCCGAGCGCGCAGGCGCCGCAAGGACAGAGCGAGACGTTGGAGCGCGAGCTACAGGCCATCCGTCAGCGCGGCATCGAACGCGGCATCGATGCACCGACGCCGTCGATCAGCAGCATGAGCGTGCCGATTCTCGATCCGGCCGGGGCGTTGCAATTGACGCTGACCGCGATCGGCCCGTCGAGCACGATCGACATCGCTTGGAACGGAAAACTCGCCGAGGCCCTGCGCGCCTCGGCTGCGTCCATCGAACGCGCCCTGCGAACAGCCGCTCATGGCGAGCCTGTGGCCCGCACGCGTCACTGGAACGTCGAGCCCGGCGCGCAGGACACAGGACAGCGCGGCATTCGCACGCTCGACACCACCGGCGAGTTGCTCGTCGCGCTCGTGCGCGCGGGCCGGCCGCTGATCTTGCGCGATCTCGCCGCGGCCGCCGGGATGCCCGCGGCCAAAGCGTTCTCGCATCTCGTCAGCCTCGTCGGGATCGGTCTGCTCTCGCGCGACGAGGCCGGGGCGTTCGATACGGGACCTCTGGGTCTGCAACTCGGCTTGACGGCGCTACAGCGGCAAGCACCCGAACGCGACGCGGAGCGCGAGATCGCGAAGCTGGCTGCCGAAACAGGACTCACTGTCGCCACCGCGGTGCTCGGTCCGCTGGGACCCACCGTGATCCGGCTCGAGGAATCGGCGCAGCCCGCGCACATCAGCTTGCGTGCGGGCACCGTCGTCTCGCTGCTCCATACCGCGATAGGCCGCGTATTCGCGGCGTATCTCGGCGAGGCGCCGCTGGCCGATTTGCTCGCGCTCGAGCCCTTGCGTCTGGCGGGGAAGACCGTGGAGGGGGGATCCGATGCCGGGACAAACGAAGGACCCCACAACGAATGGCGCGACGGCTCCGGCTTTAACCGACCCAGCGAATCGGTTTTCGCGCGCATTCGCCGCGACGGCATGGATCGCGCGTTGGGTGCGCCGATTCCCGGCATCGATGCCCTAGCCGCGCCGGTATTCGACCACACCAACACCGTGCGCTTGGTCGTCGCATTGATCGGATCGACGGGGAGTTTCGACAGTGCGGACCGCGCGCAGCCCGCGCAAAGCTTGCTGCAAACGACCCGTCAATTGTCGTGGCGCCTGGGCTGGGCGCCCTGATGCAGAGTCGAACCGTTGCGCTCCACGCGTTACGTCATGCCGCGAACCCTATCGTCGCGCGCGGCATTCGCCGCCGGTTGCCGCTTCGGCTCTTCCCCGGGCACGCGGCGCCCGAATATCGCGCCGAGCAAGCCGGTGCGCCAGGCGAACACGAGCAACGTCACCGATAGCGTGCCCTCGCCGATCACGCGCGCGAGCGCCATGCCGATCGCGCCGAAATGCGGCGCCAGCAGCAGCGCCGACGTGAGATTGGCCGCCGCCGACATCAAGCCGGCAACCGCCATGGCACGATCTTTCTTGCGCGGCAACAGGATATAGAAGCCGACGAATTGGTTGAACGCCGAAAACGGGAACATCCATGCGAAGCATTGCAACACGTGGGCACTCGGCTTGAACGCGGCGCCGAGAATCAACGGCAACACATAAGGCGAGAGAACGAGCGCCCCGCCTAGCGCGAGAAAGCCATATCCGAGCAACAACGTGGCGCCGCGCCGGGTCGTCGTACGCGCACCATGGTGGTCGTTTTGCGCGATCTGCCGCGAGATCGTCGGAATGAACACCTGCGAGGCGGGCCCCATGAGGCTCAGGCCGATCGTCGCAAAACGCTCCGCCGCGCCGTAATACCCGACTTGCGTCGGCGTCGAGAGCAGCGTCAGTAGGTACGTCGATGCGGAAGTCAGCACGACCGAACCCGTCGAATACAGGAACAGCATCGTCGAATCGCGCATGAGCCCCGGCACGCCGCGCAAGGACAGCCGCGGCCAGCCGAGATCCTTCACCGTCAACCGATAAGAGATCGCGGTCGTGCAGACGCCGGCCGCGAGCAAGCTCGCCAGCACCATCGTCGAATCGGCCGGTCCGTGAACGAGCGTCAGTACGAGCACGAGGCTCATCACGAAGCCGACCACTTCGAGCACGATCGGCGTGCGAAAGTGTTGCCGGCCTTGAAACAGCCAGCTGACGTTGCATCCGTTGAGCACCCCGAGCAGCATCGCAAAGATGCCGATCAGCGGACGCTGCGACAGCACGGGCGAGCACAGCGTCGCCACGATCCCGATGAGGCCGCCGAGGCCGCCCATCGCCATCCGGGCACTCGTATGCAACGAAAAGATATGGTTGTGCTCGCGCCGCTCATGGGTACGCGAGGCATCGCGCATGCCGACGAACGTGAAGCCGAAGCTGACGAGCATCCAGATGACGTTCATTAACGACATGGCCGCGAGCACGCGGCCGTACTCGGTCACGCCGAGCACACGCCCATAAAACGGGATGACCACCAGGAGGTACAAGTACCTCATGATGTAGCCGACGTACACGAATACGAGTACGCGGGTGTTCTCTTTCTTGTCCATAGCAATATTTCATAGGCCGCCGCCAGGTTAGCGACGAGCGCATCGGGCCTGCCTGCTCACCGCCTTCAGTGAGCGGCGCTGCCTCGACGCGCCAGCGGATTGGAAATGAAGCGCACCACATAGTTCGACAGCGGCGCGTAAGGGACGAGGCATAGGCACGACAACCCGAGCGTGCCGACTTTTTTCGGCACGCCCCAAAAGGGGTTCGCCACGATCGAATGCAAGTAGCCGCGCGATTCGAACGCGAACCAGCGCCAACGCTCGACGAGCGGCGCGTCATAGACCTCGCTGCAGAAAATGGCCTTCTCGTGCGAGAAATCGTGAAACGACTGCGGCAAGTCGATATTGAGCCGATTGCGTGCCACGTATCGCAATGCGCCCCATCGTGCCGCATAGGCTTTCGGTGCCTTGCTGTTTTTTTCCGAATTGGCGAACGACACGTCCTTGGGTGCCGATTTGTGCACGCGATAAGCGCCAAGCGACTGAGCAATCGAGGCAACTTGACCGACGAGCGCCACGCCATAAATGGCAAAAAAATCGGCGCCGTAACGGCCCTCCGAGGTCTCGGGAATCGGAAAGAACCGACGCAGCGCGCTGGCCTTGTAAGCGTTACCCGACGCGGGCGGCGAGGGATACAGCCACCCTTGACGCAGCAGCGTGCCGCAATCGGCCGGTGCGTCCGAATGCGGCACCGTCACGCCGGTCATGCTGCCGTCGCGAGAAATGACATCGAGGCGAAACTGCACCTTGACGTAATCGGCGGAATCGAAGCGTCGCATCACTTCCGTGACGGCATTCGGATACAGCAAATCGTCGGCATCGAGCAGGATGACGTAATCGGAGCGGATTTCGTCCAAAGCGCGGTTGTAAGCCGAGGTCTGGCCGCCGTTCTCTTTGAACACCGCACGAATGCGCGTGCCGTAACGCGAGATGATGTCGCGCGACCCATCGGTCGAACCATCGTCGACAACAAGCACGCTCGTATGCGGATAGTCCTGGGCCAATGCCGAATCGATGGCATCGGCGAGGAACCGTTCGTAGTTATAGTTGCAGATCGCGATCGTGACGGACTTCATCGGCACGCTACTCCTCTTGGCAAACACTCACTGAAGGATTCATTCGTCGGCAGTCTCCGCGACGCCACGCGCGCTATCCTCGCCAAGCGGATAAGTCGGCAGCCCCCTTTTGTGTTGCATTGCAGAATAAGCGACAGAAAGGGGGGTAGAACAAAGCGGGCTAAAAAGCCCGAACTCTTGACCGATTAGGCGGGACGGCGCCATGCATTCGCCACGCATTCGCCGCGCTCTTACGCGCAACCGGCCTGCCGCATCCGCTCGAAGCCCTCCATCGACTCCTTGAGCATGCGCCCCCAGTACTGCTCGTGAGTTCCGGGCGTAAAGCGCATCCGTCCGCCGCCCGGCGTGAACGTCAACTCGCCGAAATACACTTGGTTGCCCGTCGAATAGAGATCCACTCGCACGTAGGCGAAGTCCTCGGCAAGGCGCTTTGCGATACGCTCGATCTCCACCCAATTCGCGGGTCGCGGCACGGGTGCGTCGCTGGGCCGATAGTGGCCGAACGTCACGCCCATCCGGCGCCAATGCTCGTCGTAAAGATCGCCGCGCACATCGCCGAAGCGATCCGCGACCACCATCGTCTGGATGCATGGGCCTTGCGGGCGACCGCCGAACACATGCAGTTTCAAGTCCGACGGAATCTTGCCCGTCTCGTCGAGCAGCAATTGTTCGAAATAGATCTTTGGCTCGATCACATGGTAGTGCCGCTCGCCCGAGAGACGGTGGTAGTCGGTCGCCAGCCATTTCGCGGCGAGTTCGCTTAACGCTTCCAACGACGTGGTCGATTTGTCGTGCACCACCTTGACGAACGCGCACCCATGATTGGCCTTCATCACGAACGATGTCGGCAAGGCATCGAACACCTCTCGCGTCAGCCGCTCGGGCACGCAGATCAGCGGAATCAAGTGCTCCTCGCCGATCTTCTCCCTCACGTACTCGCGCACCGCGAGCTTGTCGGTCAACGCCGCCCAGCGCATATCCGGCTGCAAGCAGCGGAGCAAGATCGCCTCGCTGTATTCCGTCGGATGGCGCAGATTCGGCCAATGCCCGATCTCCCGCCGAAATTGAATCCTGACCATCGCGTAATCGGGCAAGAACCGCTTTGCCGCGCGCCAACTGGCCCGAGCCACTCGATGCCACGTCTTCTCGGGCGGGTGGGCGCCGACGGCGCTTCCTCCATGCGGCGTCGCCCCGATTTCGGTGGCCGCATGGGCGGCCTCGATACGATCGGCATACGCGTTCACGCGCACTTCGCCTTCGCTCACATCAGTCTCCTTAGTACAACGAGCGAACCCACCGGGATTCGCCGTCATGCGCGCGGCGATACGGTCAGGTAGGCCAAATGCATCGGTGCCTGCCCTTTTCGTCCGTTCGCCGCATCTGGAATATGAAAGTCGACCGACAACCGATCGCCATCGGCGCGCACCGAGAGCGCCGAAGTATCGGCTGGCTCGCCTGTCAACGCATCGATCATGCCTATATCGAAACGATCCGCCCCACCCGCACCCAACCCGGCCACGGCGACGCGCCTCGGCCCCGGGCTGGCCCGCACTTGGAGGACGAGATTCGCCCCCGAACGCAAGGCAAGCCCTGTTGCGCCTTCACCGAAAACGATCCGCCCGGCGAAGGGCGCGAGCGCCGCGCCCGCGGCTTGCTTCAACACGACGAGCGAGCGCCCCGACACGTTATAGGTGCGGGGATTGCCTCGATGCGTGAGGCGGTACGGCTCGAAGCCGTCCCAGTGATAAACCATCGACACATACTGATTCGGATCGTGCCAATCGTGGTCGAGCGCCCACACCGCGAATTTGAAAAAATACATCGGCAGGTAATGCGGATCTTCCATGTACCGATCGCCGATTTCCGTCTGCCACACACCGCGCGCCGAACCGCCCGCCACATAGCGCTCGTAGAGCGGCGTCAGCGCGTCCACGCCGAGGTAGTGAGTGTCGAGATAGTCGACCCAATCGAGCATCCGCGCACCGGCCACCGGGCTGCGATATTCGAGCCAGCGCATATACGTGTCGAGCCCGCCCTGATCGGGCCAGCCGCCGTACACGACATACCCGCCGTATTTGCGCACGATGCGCGCCGCCGGAATGTGCACGCGCTCGACGTAGTCCTGCATGGCCCGGTCGTACGGCGTCGACTGCGCGTGGCGCGCGCCGCCGTTGCCGTCGTTGCGGTCGTTACCGTCGTTGCGGTCGTTGCCGCCGTGCCAGAAGGTCGCCTGCGCCGCGCCGCCGGACAAGCGCCCGGCCGCCTCGTTCCAGATCTGAAAATGGCGCACGTTATAAGGCGGCGCGATGTAAGTTTTAACGACCGTCTCGACATAGCGCGTCCACACGCCCACGTCCTTCGGCGCCGAGCGGCTGTCGCCAGGCACGCTCGCATTCCATTTCGGCGTATAGCCGAGCAACAGCAGCGAATGGATCCCGTTACGTTCGTTCTGCAAGATCAACGGCGGCAGATCGTGGTCGAACGCGGCGCCGGTCTTGTCGACCTGCACGGCATCGTCGGGCGACTGGCGCTGGCCCGGCCCCACCGAATCGCGCCCCCAGCTGATCCCCATCTCCTTCCACATGGCGATGTCGGCCGCCGTCACGGGCCAGCCGTTCGCGCCGATCAATTGCGTGATGAAGCGTTCGCCGGATGCGGACCCGAGTGCGGATACGCGAGCGCGGCGCATCGACGCCGCAGCCGAAGCACCCACGCTCGAAGCGGCACCGGCAGCCGCCAACGCGGCCAACAAGGCGCGCCGACGAGACGAAAAATCGGACCGCTTCGTCGTCATCCAAAACGCCCCGGCTGGCGCCCGCCCGTGTTAGGCAGGCGAGCGAATCGCCACCGCCGATCCCGCTTCATAGGTTTCCCCCTTCAGAATCTTCATCAATTCGCTCGCCGACTGCTCCCAGCCGTGCGCATGCGCATGCATCGAGCCCGCCGCTCGATAACGCGCGCGCAGCGCATCGTCGGTCAGCATGCGTTCGATCTTTTGCGCGATGTCCTCGACCGATTCGGCGTCGCAGTACATCGCCGCGTCGCCGCAGGCTTCCACCAAAGCCGCATGCTTCGACACGATCGCGGGGCACCCACAAAACATCGCTTCCAGCGGCGGCAATCCGAACCCTTCATACAAGGAAGGAAACGCGAGGCAAGCCGCGTGTTCGTATAGCGCCTTGAGTTCGCCGTCCGATACGTACCCTGCCCGGACGATCTGCGCATTCGCGCGCGCGTTCGGGCCGGGCGAACTGTTCGGTGTGCCCGAGTGGGCAAAGACACGCGAATTCGCCCCGCCCACCACGACGAACTTCACGTCGCGCAGATGCGCAAGCCGTTCGAGCGCCGCCAGCACGCGCGCGAGATTCTTGCGCGGATCGAGACTGCCCACGATCACGCAATACTTGACCCCCACGAGCCCCAGGCGCTCGACCACGGCCGGCTCCGACACGATGCGGGCGAAATGATCGGCAGCGGGGCGCACCACGCGCACGCGCGCTTCGTCCACTTCGAGCTGCGCACAGATACGCGCTTTCGAAAACGCCGACACCGTGAGCAGGAACGACGCGTTGCGCACCAGCATCGCGAATTTGATCCGATACCACGTGCGAAACAGCCAGGAAAACGTATGAGGCGTGTCGTAGACGGCCATGTCGTGAACCATCACGACATGGCGCCGCTTGAAGACCGGCCCGCTGTTGCACAGGCTGAGCAGCATCTCGCCGCGTGTCGCCAGCGGCAGGCAAAGCTGCTCCCAGAGATCGCCCTTGAGCCAGGGGACGCGCCGCAGTCGATCGATCGGCGAGGCCGAGTCGATCGCATTGGGCGGTACCGCCACTTCGATTTCGTCCGCCGCGGGCTCGCCGGCGCGCACGGCGCGCATCAGTTCGTAAGCCACGCGCTGCACCCCGGTCAAGCGCTGCGCGGTGAACTTGCCATTGACCACCAGATGCATAGTTCTCCTAAATAGAATGCAGCTCGGTCAAAGCACGTTACGCCGTCGCGTCGAACATCGGCTCCGTGTCGTCGCCCGAACCGTAGTAGCCGTAATAGCGGTGACTCCGAGTAGGCGGAATCGCGTTGAACACGGCCCCCGCCACCCGGGCCTCGGAGCGTTCCAGCTTCCTGACCGTCTCGGCGATTTCCTCCTCGCTTTGCATGCCGGAGCGCAGCACCAGCACCGTCGCGCCGGCATCGCCCGCGATAATCGCCGCATCGGTGACAACGAGGAACGGCGGCGTATCGACGATCACGAGATCGTATTCGTGCGAGAACTGCTGCAACATCTCGCGGAAGTTATGACGCATCAAGAGCGCCGCCGGATTCGTGATACGGCTGCCGCACGACATGAGCGTGAGCCCTTCCACGCCCGTACGGCGCAGCACGTCGTGCGGCCGCATCGCGCCCTTGAGCACCTCCGATAGGCCGCCCCGATTCGGCTGACCGAAGTAGTACGCCAGATGGCCGTTGCGCATATCGGCGTCGATCAGCAAAACGCGCGCGCCAACTTCCGCATGCAGCACCGCCATGTTCGCGGCGACGAAGCTCTTTCCGGCCGCGGGCGTCGGCCCCGCCATCATGACGATGTTGTTCGGCGCGTGCGCCAAATCGAGCGAGAGTGCCGTGCGCACGCTGCGCAACGCCTCGATCGTCGGGTCGTCGGGATAGCGATCGGCGAGCACCTTCGATACGCCGGCGCCCGGCGCCGCGATGCGCCCATCCGTCGGCTCCTGGCGAGGTTCGTTGCGATCGGGCAAGCGTATCGGCGGCGCGTTTTTCGACGCCGACGTACTCCGCGACGCGAGCGAACGACGCTGCAGCGCCCCCACCTCTTGATCCAATCTCACCTGCTGCTGGCTATAAAACACCTCGCCCATCAACGGCACGCCGAGGCGCGCTTCGACAAACAGCGGATCCGTGACGCCTGTCATGACGTGACGGCGCACGAACACCGACATCGTGCCGAGCAACAAACCGAGCACCGCGCCGCCCGGCAAGATCAGCAGCGGCTCGGGCTTGACGGGTTTGAACGGCACCTCGGCTTCGTCGACGATGTGGGCCCCGCCCGTCGTACTGGCGCGGCGCACGGACAATTCTTCCGCCTTTTGCGTCATGCCGAGGTAGACCTGCTCGGCCACCTTCGCATTACGCGCAAGGTCCGCGTTCTTGCGTTCGGACGCCGGCATCGCGGTGAAGCGCGAATTGAATTGAGCCTTTTGCGCCTGCAGTTGGCTCAACTGCTGATCGATATTGCGCACCCAACGGCTGTCGGGCGTGTATTTGTCGAGCAGTTGGGTCCGCTGAATCTGCAGGTCGGCGATACGACGATCGAAGTCGATGCCGCCTTGCAAATAGGCCTGCGCCTCGGTGGTCGGCTGCATCGACTGCGCCGTCGTCTGATACGAGGCCTGCGCCTGCTCGGCCTGTTCGAGTTCGGCGTGCAGCCGCGGCAGCTCGTGATTGATGAAGGCCAGCGTCGCCGTATCGTTGCGCTGCTTCGCCGCGACAGCCGTCGTCATGTACTGCTGCGAGATCGCGTTGGCCACCTCGGCCGCCATGGCCGGATGCGAATCCGTATAGGCGATCTGCACGAGGCCCGTGTCCTTGACCTTGTCGCTCACCTTCAGATCGTTGCTGAAGCGTTTGATCGCATCGAGCATCGCCCAGTGCTTCACGCCGAATTCGGTGCCGGGCCGTGCAACGAGCTGCGTGACGAGCATGGACACCCCGTTGCTCGAATGCGCGAGTTCGCCCACCTTCCCGGTCAGAATCGCGCCGCCCGGGCCGCGCAATTCGTACCGCCCGCCGTCGAGGGCCGTCAGCGTGAGATCGCGCTCCTCTAGCGAATGCGGCACATCGAGCTGGCCGATGTGAATTTGCTCGCCGCCCCAGGCGTACGACGACATGCCGAACCAAGCGCGGGACGGCTGCCCCGGCGTGGCGAAACGGCGCATGAGATTACCGACGATCGGCAGCGTCTTCGGCGTGATCGTTACGTCGAACCGATACTTGTCGATGATCGGTTCGAGCACGGACCGGCTTTGCATCACCGCCATCTCCGCCGACGGCGAAGGGGCCGGCGGCGCGTACTGCTGCCCCTGCTGGCCATTGAGCGTCGACAGGCCGAGCGCATTCGGTTCGGGTTGGTCCACGCGCACGAGCACATCGGCTTCATACACGGGCGTGGCAAGAAACACGTAGGCAAGCGCGAGCGCGGTAACGAACAACGTTACGCCCAGCACCTCCACGATGTGGTCGCGCAGCAGCCTGAACATGTCGCGTGCCGACAGTTGGCTGCGTTCGCCGCTCGTCTGCACGTAAAGGGAGTTTAAAGCCAAATCATTCACTGGCGTCGTCCTCGAAAATGTAGCGTTGTCAGGATCGCGTCCGCCCTTATTGCGCTTTTTGTTGCGTGCCGCCTGGCTGGTCGCGCAGCGCGTCTTCCAGCATTTCGAGCACGAGCTTCAGATCGGAAACGAGGATGGCGCAAGACTTCAGCCCCAGCACCTCGGCCGTCGCGATCGAATTTCGGACATGCTCCAACGCAGTGTCGTATACGTTCATGGATCGAGTTCAAAAACGGTTGCCATGCATCTTCCGCCGGCAAACGCGCCGCAGCCGCGAGCAGGACTTCGGCCCGCGGCCGCGCACTGCTAGTTCGCGCGTCCGTAGACATCCTCGAAGCGGACGATATCGTCCTCCCCCAGGTAAGCGCCCGATTGGACCTCGATGAGTTCGAGGGGCACCTTCCCAGGATTTTCGAGCCGGTGCTTGACACCGAGCGGAATGTACGTGGATTGATTTTCTCCGAGCAGGAACTGCTCCTCGCCGCGCGTGACCAGCGCTGTACCGCGAACGACGATCCAATGCTCGGCGCGATGATGGTGCAATTGCAGCGACAGTTGCGCGCCTGCTTCGACGACGATGTGCTTGACCTGGAAGCGCTCGCCTTTGTCGATCGAGTCGTAGCATCCCCAGGGCCGCTGCACCTTTCGATGCGCGTCGACCTCCGGGCCTTGCTGTTCCGCGATCCGTCCGACGATACGCTTGACGTCCTGCACGCGCGAGCGATCGACGACGAGCACCGCATCCGCCGTTTCCACCACCACCACGTCGGACACGCCCACGCACGTCACGAGCCGGCTCTCGGCGCGCACGTAGCTATCGGTCGTGTCTTCCATCAAGACCCGGCCCGATGCGACGTTGCCGTGTTCGTCCTTACCCAGCACGTCCCATACCGAATCCCACGAGCCGAGATCGGACCACTCGGCCTCGAGCGGCACGACAATGCCTTCGACGTCGCCGCCGCGCACGAGGTTTTCCATGACGGCATAGTCGATCGAATCGGACGGCACGCTCGCGAAAAGTTCTTCGTTCGGCTTGTAGCCCGCTGCGCTATCCTCTCCCGCTTCGTATGCCGCCGAGCATGCCGAGTAGGTCTCGGGTTGCATCTGCTGCAAGGTCGAGAGCCAGACACTCGCACGCAGCACGAAGATGCCGCTGTTCCAGAAATGCTTGCCCGATGCGAGGTAAGAACGCGCAACTTCGATCGGAGGTTTCTCGACGAAGCGGGCAATCTTTCGCGCGGAGCCGTCGACGTCGTCGCCGGGCTCGATGTAACCGTAGCCCGTCTCGGCGCGCGTCGGGCGAATGCCGAGCGTGACGATCGCACCGCGCTCGGCGTGACGCGTAGCGGCCGCCACTGCACGCTGAAACGCCGCCACGTCGCCGATCAAATGATCGGCCGGCATCACGACGAGCACGGCGTCGCCGCCGTCCTCGAGCGCATGGAGCGCCGCCAGCGATAGCGCCGGCGCCGTATTGCGCCCGCTGGGCTCGATGATGAAGCGCGCCCGGGTGCCGAGCTGTTCCAACTGCTGCGCGCTGACGGCGCGGTGTTCGGCGCCGCATACGATGATCGGCGATTCGTCGAGCGCAAGCTCGACATCGGCCAGCTTGCGCAGTCGCCGGACCGTCATTTGCAACAGCGATCCCGCGCCGAGCACATCGACTAGCTGCTTCGGAAAGTGTTTGCGCGAGAGCGGCCATAACCGTGTACCCGAGCCGCCCGCGAGCACGACGGCTCGCGTACGGAGCGCGGTTTGCGCGGCCAGCGTATGCGGGGCACGCAACTGCGTGGCCGCACCGGTCGTACGTGGCCTCTCCCTCGTTTCAACAGGAGTACTCATCTGCTTGTTCTCCTAGTGTGTGCGAAAGCATGAAGCGAGCGGTAGACGTTGCGCAAACGATCACGCCCCTAGCCGCATCGGCTCATGTTGCTGTGAAGCATAGCCAGACAACCTAGTGCGCAATCCCGATGGTCGCAAAATCCCGAGGTGTTGGCGGATTTAGTTGAAGCAGGACAAACATTACGAATGCCCAAACGCTTAACATCGGTAAATGGCAGACCCGTGCAATTATGCGAATCGCCAATCTTTCCGATTAATCCGCCAACTTTTTACCGACCGAGGCCCTACAAGGCTGACAGACCCGACCCCAGCGGCCCAAAGGGGGTGCATGAAAAAAAGCGGAGTTTGTAAAAAACTATAACAAAAATATAAAAAATACTTCAGCGAATAACTTTTCGAGAGGCGACCTCTGGCGCCAAATACACGTCGATTTCGGCCAGCTTTTTCTACAAAAATCGACATGGCATCATGATGATTACGATGATGCACCGCAACACCCTATGTGTGTTCACCATGCGGAGGAAAGCTTCGTGGATCGCGCCACAGTACTCACTTCACCGCACGTCATGCGCCGAGAGATGACCTCGCTCGCAGACGCGCGCCATATCGGGATCCTCATCTTCGACGGTCACTGCCTTTTTACGACGGGCGTGATCAGCGAAGTCTTTCAACTGGCCAACGCACTCATGCGCTTTTCGAGCGATCAGCCCCCCTACCGGGTGTCGCTGCTCTCCAAGCTCGGCGGCCCCGTCACGAGTTCATCGTCGATCGCCGTGATGACGCAGCGGCTCGACGCGTACTCGGTCGGCGATTTCCACGCGTTATACGTCGCGAGCAACGACGTGCGTGTGACATCGGGCTTCGACGTGCAACTCGCGCGCTGGCTGTCCGGGGCCAATCACGCCGCCCATGCGGCCGGTGGCCACCATGCATCGGCATTCGGCGTGGATATCGGCGAGCGCGTGCGTCCGAGCGTGCCCGTCTTCTGGATCGGTTCCGGTTCGATGCCGGCCTGGGCGCTCAATCAAAAAGCGGCGCAAATGGCGCTGACGCAAATCGCGTCCGATCACGGCGAGGACATGTCGCTTCGGATCGCAAGCAGCTTGCCCCCATCGGTCGGCGAGGTCGTCAAGACGCGCAGCGAAACGCCGAGCATGAATACCACCGTCGACAAGATTCACGAATCGACGCGCTGGATGCGCGAGAACTTCGGCGGCGACATTTCCGTGTCGGACGCCGCGGCCGTCGCCGCGATGAGCGTGCGCAACTACTTGCGCCGCTTCAAGAGCGAATTCGGCGTGACGCCGCTCGAGTACCTCATGCAACTGAGATTCGAAGCGATCTGCGCAATGCTCGTGGGCACGAAGCTGCCCGTCGACAAAATCGCGCGTCGTTGCGGCATGGGCAACGGCGACCGCCTCGGGCGGCTCTTTCGCAAGCGCTACGGCGTCTCGCCCACTGTCTATCGCAAACATGCGCTGAGTCAGTAGGGCCCGAGGCGACACGTCGCCGATCAACGGTTGGGAGTGATGAAATGCGAGGACTGCAAGACTTATGGGCGCGCGTATTCGATGTCGGCATGATCGTGCTGGGCGCCCTGATCGCATCGCGGCTGCGATTCGAGGACGTTGCCGACGGACGTCTGTACTGGGCCTTCGTGGCCTTCTCGGCCACCTTGTCGCTGCTCGTGTTCCCCACGTTCGGCGTCTACGAATCCTGGCGCGGCCGGTCCAAGCGCGCGCTGATCCGACAAGTCGCCTTCGCATGGGGTGTCGTGCAGGTCGGCGCTATGGCGCTGATGTTTTCGCTGCACATGGTCACGCTCGTCTCGCGCCTGTGGTTCGGCTATTGGACGGTGTTGTCGGCCGTCGCCATGATCGGCGGCCGGCTCTGGATGCACGCGTTGCTGGCACGCATGCGCACGGCGGGCATGAACTTGCATCAAGTCGCAATCGCGGGATGCGGCGGCCATTGCGACGACATCATCCGTAAGATCGAAATTTCGCCGACGACGGGCTTTCGCGCCACGGCCATCTACAACATCAAGCCCGGCGGCGCGCCGCTCGCGCACCCGGAGATTCCCGTCTTCGACGAGCACGAATCGTTCGCCGCGTTCGTGCGCGAGCAGGAGCTGGACGAGGTGTGGCTCGCATTGCCGCTCACCGAGGAAGCGGCGATTCTGAAGCTCGTCAACGAATTCCGTAACGACCTGCTGAACATCCGCTTCATGCCGGACGTGCGCACGCTATCGCTGTTCGAAGGCAGCGTCACCAATTTGTTGGGACTGCCGACGATCAATCTAATCGCCTCGCCCGTGCCGCCGAGCGCGCTGATCAAGAAGGATCTGTTCGACCGATTGTTCGCGGCCGCCGCGCTGCTGGCGCTCGCGCCGGTCATGATCGCGATCGCCATCGCCGTCAAACTCAGTTCGCCCGGACCCGTGTTCTTCAAGCAGCGCCGCAAGGGCGTGGACGGGCGTGTCTTCACGATCTACAAATTCCGTTCGATGCGCGTGCACCAGCAAAAGGCAGGCGTGGTCGAACAGGCCAAGCGAGGCGATCCGCGCGTGACGCGCGTGGGCGCATTCCTTCGTCGCACGAGCCTAGATGAGCTGCCGCAGTTCATCAACGTGCTGCGCGGCGAGATGTCGGTGGTCGGGCCTCGTCCGCATGCGATCGAGCACGACAACCTTTATCAGCCGATCGTTCAGGGCTACATCCATCGATACCGCATCAAACCGGGCATCACGGGCTGGGCGCAAGTGAATGGCTTCCGGGGTGAAACGGAGCGAGTGGAGAAGATGGAGCAGCGCGTTGCCCACGATCTCTATTACCTGCGCAACTGGTCGTTCCGGCTCGACATGCGGATCATCCTCGCGACGATCTTCAAGGGCCTACGCCACACGAACGCTTATTGATGCATGGAGTGACTACAATGAAAAAGACATTACAACAGCTTGCCCCGATAAGTAGTACGACGCGCGCGCGCGCCGCGAAGACACGTGCGGCGGCGCTCGCCGTACTCTCTACGCTGCTCGCCGCATGCTCGGTGGTGCCGGGACAGCATATGGAGACGCCCCCTTCTCTGCCCGTTTCCGCCACGCCCGATGGGGCGGTGCAGCAGGCCGAGCAGATCCCGATTCAGGCCATCGATCTGAATCTGATCAACCAAATGCGCTCGGGCGCGAGCCAGATGCAGCAGGCGAAAAACCTCGACCTGTTCTCCAAGCCCGCCCCGTATAAGCTCGGCCCTGGCGACGTGCTGCAGATCACCGTTTGGGATCACCCCGAACTCGCAGCCGCGCTCGGTCAACAGGTGCAAGACAACAAGGCCGCCGATCCGGGCCAAGGCTTCGTGATCGACGATCGAGGCAATCTGAGCTTCCCCTATCTATCGCATCCCATCCACGCGGCCGGGCAAACGATCAGCGACGTCCAGCGCGAAGTTCGCAAAGATCTGAGCCGCGAATTCAAGGAGCCGCAAGTCACGGTTCGCGTCGCGTCGTACCGCTCGGCGCAAGTCTATGTCGACGGCGAAGTTCGCGCACCGGGCGGACAGGCGTTCAACGACATCCCGATGACGCTGACCGAAGCGATCAATCGCGCGGGCGGCTTCACGTCGAACGCGGATCGCGCGCACCTGACGCTTACGCGCAACGGCACGTCCTATCCGATCGATCTGACGCAGTTGATCGCCGCCGGCAAGAATCCGCAAGACATCATGCTCAAGCCGGGCGATATGCTGCGCGTCACCGGACGCGACCAAAACCAAGCCTACGTAATGGGCGAGGTGAACAAGCCGACGGCCGCGACGCCGACCACCGATGGCCAGCTCACGCTCGGCGAAGCACTGAGCCAGGCAGGGTTCATCAATCAGGGCACGGCGAACGCACGGCAGCTCTACGTGATTCGCGAACAGGACGGCAAGCCGCAGGTGTACCACCTGGATTCCGCCTCGCCCGTGTCGATGCTGCTGGCCAATCAGTTCAACCTGCAGCCGAAGGACGTCGTCTACGTCGATAACGGCCCGCTGGTCCGTTTCAACCGCGTGCTGAGCTTGCTGTTGCCTGCGATCAATGCCGGCTTGACAGCGGCGATCGTCACCAAATAAGTCGAGGGCGAGCGAGCGTGGCCTACGTTTCATTGATCGCGCTGATCTTCAGCGTCACGAATTTCGTTCCGATCAGCGCGATCGGCTTCGCGCCGATCCTGCTCTGCGGGTGGCGGTTCTTCGGACGCCGCTATCCCGCCTTCGTGGCGCCGCTCGCGATCTTCGGCGCGTTCGCCGTTCTTTCGACGCTTTACTACAACCCCGCATCGTTCTTGGAGTTCGATTTTTACCGACACGACGGGAATTTTTTTATCTCGTATGCGCCGATCCTGGCGGGCTGCGTGTATGTGCACCGCTGGGATCTGAACAAGGTCTTGCGCCGCTTTTACTATTTTGCGGTGCTGATCAACATCCCCTTCTATCTGTGGTACGTCGCGCAAAACGGCTTGCTGACCATCTTCCGTCATCCGGCGGATACGTTCGGCAGCTATTTCATCGCGCGTAATGCGGCCGGGGGATTCCTTGCCATCTTGCTGTGCCTGGGCATCGCCTGCTACTCGATGAAGCGCAGCCGTTCCCTGCTCGCGCTGATGGCCGCCAATGCGCTGATGTTGTTCTCGACCTACAGCCGGGGATCGATGCTCGGGATCCTCGTGCTGCTGCCGTACGTTGTGTTCGGCCGCAAGCGTTGGATGCTCGCCACGCTGCTCGCGGCGATGGTCGCGGCGTCGCTTGCGATCGCCGCCTATCACACGCACGGCGCGACCGATTACATGGGCTATCAGTTCAGCATCGAGAATGCCGACGAAAAAGTGGCCAACCTCGATATTCGCTACGAGTGGCTATGGCCGCGTGCCCTCGCCTATTTCCGGCAAAGCCCGATCGTCGGCATGGGCTTCGGCTCGTTCGACGATCAGATTGCACTCGTCGTCAATTACTTCGGACTATTCGGGCGGGCCGTCGGCATCACCGCGAACCACACCGATTCGCACGCGCACAATTCGTATCTGAATATCCTCGCCGAACTCGGCGTCGTCGGCTTGATTCTGATGCTGACGTTCTATTGGCGGCTCGTGGCCTGGTGCCGGCAAGGCAGTTGGGCCGCGATGCGCGATGGCGGCCGCAACTTCGTCGCGTTCCGCTTCGTCGAGCTGGCATCGGTTTGCCTGCTGGTGATGTCGGGCACCGAGCATCGCTTGACGACCCCGTCGAATATGCTGCCTATCGCGCTCGTCATCTCGCTGCTGCTGGCATCGCGCGCACGCGTCGCGTACCCCGCGTTCATGCGGCGGCCGGTGGTGCCCAGCGCACCGCCGAGGGCGCCGCGTGTGCCTTACCCGCCCCCGCCTCGACCGCGCGGTCCGCGCGTGGCGGCCACGCCCACCCCAACGGCCACGGCGGGGCGCTGACGCGACAACCGCTAAAACTTACGCGGCTCCAACGATAAGGCCCGAAGCCTCGACGTCAACCGTCAGGGCTTCGGGCCTTTCGCTCGTTGCGGCTAGGTACCGATCCGGCAATCAGGTGTCCGGATTGCTCGCCACGAACGATTGGAACGAGCCGTACGTCGGCTGAATCGGCGTGAGGTTATCGAGCACGATCCCGTAGGTGTAGTCGCCGCTCGTCAGCTCGTAATACATGACCGACTGAATACCTTGCGTCTTGCGAGCCGCGTAAAACTCGCCGAGTTGCTGGGTCACGTAGCTCGCACGGGCCGTTTCGTTTTGCTCGGGCGCGAGGTTCCATTCGGTGATCATGAACGGAACGCCGTAACGCGCCTTGCAGTACGACGGCAAGTTGAAGCCGGGGCCCGCGCCGTCCGTGCCGATGTTGAAGATATCGCCGTAGGGCGAGTAGTTATGCCACGTCGTGATGTCCCAGCGCACCGTCGGGTAGCCGCCCGATCCGTCCGGCTGCATCCCGTCCCAGAGCATGTCGGAGGCCGCGATATCGGCCACGCAGAAGTTCACGCCCACCTTGGCGCTCGGCTGCACCGATTTGATCCCGTCGATCATGCCGCGAATCGCGCCGCGCAGGATCGGCCAATTCGCATTGTTGAAGTCGGCGTTGCTCGTGCCGGCCGTCGCCGAATTGAGAATGATCGCCGGATCGCGCGAGAGTTCGTTGCCGCATTCGTACATCGTCACGCCATACGGCGCCAAAGCCGTAGCGATCGCGGCCGCACCGGAATGCGAGGCGTTATAGGCGGCCGATTCGCTCGTATAGAGCGCGCCGGTGGAATCGCGCAGGCCGTAATCGAGGAGCGTGAAGAGCGTCATGTTCGCCGTCTGGAAGGCCCGCGCCAAACCGACGAGCGCATTCACTTGCGACGACGTATTGACGCAGCCCACGCGATAGGTCGTGCAACCGAGCGCTTGCAGCGCGGCCACGACTTGCGTCGGCGTGAACGGGTAATCGTAGTGGCCGTTGATGCCGTAAAACGAACCGGCCGTCGCCGCCATGTTGATGCGCGGATCGCGGCAAGGCTTCCAGGTGTTCATCCACGTCTTGACGTAGAACTGGCCGCCCGTTCCCGCTTGGTAGATCATGCCGCCGTACCAGAGCAGCAAGCTCACGTTGTACGAATAGGGATCTTTGACCCCGTTCTTGTAGATATACCCGTTCGACAGCGTGTATTGGTTGTTCTGCTTATCGATGATGTACGACGCCGGCGGAATCGCCGTGCCGTCCGCCGAAGTGCCGCCCAGGCGCGGATCCAGACACGCCACCCAGGTCGTGCCCGTGTACTGATAGAACGCCTTGCTCGTGTTTTCTTGATAGACCGAACCGCCGTACCACAACAGCATGATGACGTTGTACGAGTTCGGGTCCTTCACGCCGTTCTTGTAGATGTAGCCGTTCGAGAGGGTCCAAACGTTTGCGCCGTTGTCCACGATCGAGGCGGCCGAGGGCACGGTGGTCCCGTTCGGCGAGGCCGTCGACGTGGCTGTGGTACTGGCGTTGGCCACCGCATTCGTGCCACCCGCGCTCGACGCGCTGCCCGGGCTTGCTCCGCCGCCGCCACAGGCGACCAGAACGTAGCTGCTTGCCGCTGCCGTCAGGCAGCCGAGAAATTGACGTCGTTTCATCTTGCGGGTCTCTCTACGCGTACAATCAAAAAATGATCAGGATTCCTAACTAAATTCGACACTTTCGGGCTATTACCCGAGCGCCGCTTCGAGGCCAAGCGCACGACTCGTCGAGCCCTCTTCGAAGCGAAGCTTCTCGATCGGAACAACTCGGCTGCTACTCGTTGACGCGCAGTATGGGCGAACGCCCCTGCTGGCGAAATCAGCGTAGGAGGAACATCGCGTAGGTCGTCTGCGAAAAATGTAGGATTCTTCCGACAATCCGCGCGTCGAAGACGCCGAACGGTCAGATTTGCCGAAGTGTGTATTTTCGTATTATTTTGTTACGGCTTGGCGACGCGTTATTACCGATACCACATAGGTGGATCCCCTAGTTTTCGAAAATTGTTTGTAGGAATTTCCGAAATCGTTTCGACGCTTTTCATCGATGCGAACTGGGTAAATAAAAAAGACGCCGACCCTATATATGACGTCGTATTGTCGGTCGAATGACGATTTCAGTCGCTTCGCGCCGAAACGCCGATAGCGTCAACAGCCGACGGCTTCAACGGGCGTGGCATGGCGGCGATGCTCGATACGCCGAGATTTGCGCCAAAATTCCCGCTCAATGCGCCAGTTAAGGGACCGAACGAGCGGGGCGCGGTAGGCTTATTCGTTGTGGCGCGACGCGCTCGTACGCAGGCAGCACAATGAAGCTATTGACGGCATTCAAACGACACTTGTTCATGAGCCTCGGCAATGCCATGCCGATTTACGGCCCTTTTAATCGCATCCGCCCTGCGTTCTATCGCCGGGCGGGGATGGCGATCGGGCAAGGCGTCACGATCATCGGCCCGTTGTGCGTCGAGTTGAGCTTGAACGAAGAGACGATTCGCGGCATTTCGATCGGCGACCGTGCTTACTTGAACGCCGAAACGCGGCTGGCCTGCCGCAACAGCCGGATTTCGATCGGGGCCGACGTCCAGATCGGGCCGCGCGTGTCGTTCGAGACGGCGACGCACGACATCGTCTATGCACCCGACGTCGGGCGCGGGCTCGATCATCAGGCAATTTGCGTGGAAGACAAGGTTTGGATAGGTGCGGGTGCAACGATCTTGCCTGGCGTGACAATTCACGAGGCCGCGGTGGTGGCGGCCGGCGCCGTGGTGACGAAGAGCGTGCCGGCCTATACGCTCGTCGGCGGGGTGCCGGCGCGGAAAATCAAGGATATCGAACGCAGCTAGCGCGCTTAAGCATTCGCGCACGGCACGGGGACAAAAAAGCTATGACGCAGCAAGCCAGCGCATGAGCCGCACCGTCGGCGGCCAGTTCAAATGGACTGCGGCGATTTTGGCCGCGATCAGTGCCACGGCCACGGCGCAATCGTACCGGGACGTGGCGCCCAACCCGCCGCCGGCGCCGAGCCGGCCGACCGCTCCGCCCTCGCCTCCTGGGCCTCAGAGCGACTCGCAACAGGTGGCGGTCCCGGTGCTGCACGGTCTTATCTTCGTGAAAGACGACGGACGCACGGCCGTCCGGTCGCAAACGCTACCGCCGGGCCGAGCTGTGGCGGCGGTCGATCTACCGGTCCTCGACGCGTCGTTTCTGGCCGGATTCGCGAGCGACATCGGCCAACCTTTGACGTTTGCGGGCTTAGCGCGGATACGCCGGGCCGTCATCGAACGGTTTCGCGCCGCGGGCGAGCCGCTCGTCGACGTTTATGTGCCGGAGCAGGATGTCGACGACGGCGTCGTGCGCATTGCCGTCACCGAGTTTCATCTCGGCAAGGTCGCTGCGCGCGGCAATCGCTATTTCTCCGAGGCGCAACTTGTCCGAGAGATGCCGTTGAAGCGCGGCGGGTCAATACGCGAATCGGACGTCTCAGCGGGATTGGCGCTGCTCAATGCGAATCCGTATCGGAGCGTGGATATCGTCTATGCGCCGGGCACGGGACCGAATGCGACGGACGTGATCTTGCAGACGCGCGATCGCCTGCCGCTGCGCGTGAGCGCGGGCTACGACAACAGCGGCGTGGCGCAGCTCGGGCGTGATCGGTTCTTCGCGGGCATCGACTACGGCAACCTGTTCGGACTCGATCAGCAGATCGCCTACCGGTATACAGCCAGCAACGATTTATTCGGCGGCAACCCGGCGCTCGCGGGGCGGCCGGACCGGCCGCGATTCCAGGCGCATTCGTTCAGCTATTCGGCGCCATTGCCATGGTTCGATCGGGTAGAGTTCTTCGGTGTCTATGCCCAGAGCACCCCACGCATGGATAAGGACTTCAATCAAACGGGGGTGTCTTCGCAATTCAGTTTCCGTTACGACCGGCATTTGCCGTTTGTCGACGGCTGGCAGCAACAGGTGCAGTTCGGTTACGACTTCAAGCGATCGAACAACGACTTGGAATTCGGCGGCACGCAGGTCTTCACTGCGAACTCGCACGTTCACCAGTTCGTCGCCGCTTACGACGCCAGCAAGAGCGACGCGCTCGGTCAAACGCATGGCAACGTCGCGTTGTTTGCGAGCCCTGGGCACCTCGACGGCAACAACACCGATACGGCGTTTCAGGACATGCGCAACGGTGCGACCGCGCGCTATACGTACCTCCAGCTTCTCGCCGAGCGCACGTTATCGATTGGCGCGGGCTTCGCATTGTCGGCGCGCGGGCAATTCCAATGGACGCCGAACACGTTGTTGCCTAGCGAGGAAATGGGCCTTGGCGGCGACGACACGTTGCGCGGGTACGAGCCGTACAGCGTGCAGGGCGATCGCGGGTGGAACGTGCAGGCGGAATTGCGCACGCCGGCGTTTGCGTTCTTCGGCGACGACGGGCCGGCGTTTCAGCCGTATGTGTTTCTCGATGCGGGGCACGTTTGGAATAAGTTCGATCAGCCGAGCGAGGTGCAGGCCGGGATGTTATCGAGCGTGGGCGTGGGGGTGCGGTTTCAGTGGTCGCGTTTCGTCAATGCGCGGCTGACTTACGGGCAGCCTTTGCGCGCGGTGGTGCCGGGCGGGTCCAAGGCGCCGATTGCGCAGGTGTCGGTGGTGATCGGGAGTTGAGCGGCGGTGCGGTGCGGGCGAGGGGCGGCGAAATTTTATTGTCGAGATTGTTGACAGCGGCGCCGAAGTGGCTACAATAGCGCCTTCGCTTTCGCAGCGAAGCCCAGGTGGCGGAATTGGTAGACGCACTAGGTTCAGGTCCTAGCGGTGGCAACATCGTGGAGGTTCGAGTCCTCTCCTGGGCACCAAGTATTTAAAAAGGTCAGCTTTGCTGGCCTTTTTTCATTATTCCGCCCAGGAAGTAAGGTGCCTGCGCACCTTACGTGGGGACTCGAAAGGCTGCGCTTGCAAGCGCAGCCGGGGTCGCGCTCGTGTGACCGAGTCCTCTCCTGGGCACCACGTATTTAAAAAAGGTCAGCTTTGCTGGCCTTTTTTCATTATTCCGCCCAGGAAGCAAGGTGCCTGCGCACCTTGCGTGGGGACTCGAAAGGCTGCGCTTGCAAGCGCAG
>NZ_JBQCIV010000070.1:0-41834 GCF_051953405.1 Trinickia sp.
CAAGCGCGAACGCTACCGCGAGGTGCTCCACGACTTCGAGATCGAGCGTGCGGCCGCGATGACCGACCGCCAGCTCGAAAAGCTGCTGGCCGATCCCGGCATCATCCGCAACCGGTTGAAGGTGTCGTCGGTGCGCGACAACGCGAAGGCGGCGCTGGCGGCAATCGACGAGCACGGCAGCCTGGATGCGTATTTCTGGTCATTCGTCGACGGTCGGCCGATCCGCAATGCCTGGCGCAGCCCGGCGGAAGTCCCGGCCACCACGCCGCTGTCCGACCGCATGAGCAAGGCGTTGAAGAAGCGCGGCTTTCGCTTCGTCGGCAGCACCATCTGCTACGCCTTCATGCAGGCCACCGGCATGGTCGACGACCACACGGTCGACTGCTTCCGCCACGGCGCGCGCTGAGCCTTCAGCGTGTGCCCGCGCAGGCGTGCTGTGCGGGGTGGTCGGGATCTTCGTGCAGCAGGCGACGGGTCACCCCGTTGGTCCAGCCGAAGCCGTCCTGCAGCGGATACTCGCCGCCGCCACCGCCGCGCGTGGCATCGACATCGAGATGCAGCGCGTATTTCTCGACGAGTTTGTACTCGCGCTCGTAGACGGTCGCGACCGTCGCGAGCCACCGATGCGCGATCTCGCGCCCCAACGTGCCTTCGCCATAACGAATCAGCCCGCGCGTGGCCATCCATTGCAGCGGCGCCCATCCGTTGGAGCGATCCCATTGCTGCGCACTCGCTTGCTCGGTCGTTCGGATGCCGCCCGTCGTCAGCAACCGCGCTTCCAACGCGCGCGCCGCGCGATGCGCCTGCTCGCGCGTCGCAAGGCCCACGTATAAAGGTACGGCAAGTGCCGCGCTCAGGCCTATTCGCTGCGCCCCGGATTGCCAGTCGTAATCGACGAAGGCGCCCTCGGCGTCGTTCCACAGATAGCGATCGATGGCCTGCCGCCGCGCGAGCGCATGGCCCCGGAACGTATCGGCCGTCGATGCATCGCCTTGCGCCCGGGCCAGCTTTTCGATTTGCGTCTCGAGCTTGTACAGGAAACTGTTCAAATCGATGGGCAAGATGGACGTTGTGCGTATCGTCGCCAGATCGTTCGGATCGGCTAGCCAACGCGAGCTAAAGTCCCAGCCCGATTCCGCCCCGGCGCGCAGCTCGCGATAGACTTCGCCCGGTGCGCGCTTGCCGGCCGCCGCCGTGCCGACGTCTTCGAGATACCCCTCGTCGCGCGGCGTATCGCGCTCGTCCCAATACCGGTTGAGCAGCGCGCCGTCGGGCAGCCGCACCGCATGGCGAGCGGCGTCGCCGGGCACAAGGTCTTCCGCGCCCGACATCCAATAGGCGTGCTCGCGCTTTAACTCAGGCAAGTATTTCAGCGCAGGCTTGACGCCGTGCGCCTCGAATAGATCGACCATGAGCGCAAACACGGGTGGCTGAGAACGGCTTAGGTAGTAGGTTCGGTTACCGTTAGGAATGTGTCCGTAGTGATCGATCAAAAACGAGAAATTGTCCGCCATGCTGCGCAGCAGATCGCGCCGACCGCTTTGCGCGAGACCGAGCATCGTGAAATACGAATCCCAGTAGTACATTTCGCTGAAGCGCCCTCCCGGCACGACGTAGTCGTACGGCAAGGGCAAGAGCGAACTGTGCGCCGGATGCCCTGTGGGACGGCGGCTCAGAACGGGCCACAAGCCGTCGATGTGCGCCGCGAGCGACTGCCGCGGGTCGGCTACATAGCGATCGGCCGGCGCCGGCTCGTGCGCGAAGTGCTGCTTAACGAACCGCTTCAGATCGAAGCCCGGCAAATGTCGATCGGCGCGATACCGCCGCATGATCTCGGCCGGCGCCACGCGCGGGATGCAATCGACGAACGCCTTGCTGTCGTCGAACACGCGTCCCATTTGCACGGCAACGAACAATTCCTCGTAGCGATCGGCCGGCGTCATCACATCGGCGGGTGCGACGTGTCCGACGTCCGGCGCCGCCCCGCCCCGGGCCAGCATTTTATCGGCGGCGATCGTCATGCTCATTGTTCGGCGTAGTTCCACAGTAGGCCACCGTCGACATAGACCGTCGTACCGGTGACGTAATCGGCTTCGTCGGACGCGAGGAACAGCACCGCGTTCGCAACATCTTCAGGTTTGCCCAAGCGCTTGAGCGGAATGTTGCCGAGCAACGCATTGAGCTGATTCGGATTATGCAGCAAGCGGTCGTTGATCGACGTGCCGATCGCACCGGGTGCAACGTTGTTCACGGTAATGCCGAGCGGCGCAAGCTCGATCGCGAGGTTGCGCATCATCATCTTCATGCCGCCCTTGCTCGCGCAGTAGCTCGTGAAATGCGGAAACGGCAATTCCTCGTGAACCGAGCTGATGTTGACGATACGGCCACCGCGCTGCGTGTCGCGTAGATGCGCGACGAACGCCTGGGTAATGAAAAAAGCGCCTTTCAGATTGATGTCGAGTACCCGATCGTAGTCCTGTTCGGTGATATCGAGAAAGGACGCGTTGTGCTCGACGCCCGCATTGTTCACCAGTACATCGATTCGGCCCATTTGCTGGATTCCTTGTGCGATCAGTTGGCGGCCGGCCTCCGTCACACTCACGTCGCCCGCGACGATACATCCGTCGCCGCCGGCCGCGCGCACGTCCGCAAGCGTCTGCTCGGCAAGGGTGTCGTCGTGCAGGTCGTTGACGATGACTTTCGCCCCCTCCTGCGCGAGACGCACGGCGACCGCGCGGCCGATCCCCTGTCCCGAGCCCGTCACCAGGGCGATCTTGCCTTGCATTCTCGTTGCCTTATCCATGCTTGCTCCTTTCGATACGGGGATAGATCGCTTTATCGATCCGCAAAGCAAGGTATGGACCCGTACGGCCCTAATGAAACCTTAAGCTTGGCGTGCCATGCTAGTGGCAACATCGTCGCAACAGCACGCTTCGCCGTCGGTCGTCGAAGCCAGGGAGGGTGAACTCATGTCGCAGTGGACACTTTCGTTGTTCGCCGGCGCCGCGATATCGCTGGTATCGATCAGTTCGGTCTTAGCGAGCGAACCGGCCAAAGTGCTCGTCAAGCTCTCGGATGGCAGCAACGGGCACATGTCGTTGACGTTGAGCCCGTCGACCATCCCACCGGGCCCCGTCGAATTCACCGTCAAGAACGAATCGCGCAGCACAGTGCACGAATTCATGTTCGCCCGGCGAGCGAATCCGGATGCCGCCTTGCCCTACGATACGAAGACGCAACAAGTCGAGGAGGATGCGATCAAGGGCCTACAGGGGATCGAAGATCTGCGCCCGCGCGAAACCGTGACTGCGGAATTCACGCTCGCCAAGGGCCGCTATATCGTCTTTTGCAATGAGCCGGGGCACTATCGCGACGGCATGCGCACAGAGTTCGTCGTCGGCGCCGGCCAATAAATCGCCGCACCGGTCCAGGTTGATCTGGCAACCGGTGCCGGCAACGCGGGGCATTCGAACTCACAGCGCGCGGCTGCCATCGGGTATGGCCGAGGGCAACTGGCCTTTCGATTTCGCTTGCCCCGTTTCCTCGCGTATCAACCGCTCCCATCTCAGATCGGCGAAGCACGGCCCCTGCGTCGCCTCGCTGAACTTGATATCGTTGTGCTCCGCATTCCACTCCATGAGCTTCACGCGCTCGTCGTAGTCAACGGCTACGTCCCAGCCAACGCATCGCGCGAACGGCACTTTTTTGTGATGGTCGAGAACCGTCTTCAGGCAATCGGCGAAGGCGGGAATCGTGACGCCCGCGAATCGCACCTTGCTGTCCGGGTGTTCCCGCGCGACGGTCCAGTCGGTCAGGTAGCCGTCCGGCGCCAGCTCTCCCGTCGCGCAATCGACCGGAACGCGGATATGCGTCGTCGACTGCACGTGCGTGTCCGAATCGCGTCCTATCCGCAAATAGCAAGCGCGAACGGAGACCGCGCCTTCGTCGCTCACGGCCGTGGTCACGCGCAATGTTGCGACGGAGCGCCGAGCGAACTGGCTCAGTACCTCGTGCTGCGCGATTCTTTCTTGAAACACGCCGTTGCCCAGTGCCTTGATTTTTCGGATATCGAAGGTCGCTCGATCGAAAAAGTGAATACCTTTTCCCTGCAGCGAATTGTCGACTTTGAATATCAGCGATTCGTGCTCCGCGAAAAGCCGGCGCGCGACGAACTCCGGTGCAATGACCGCATTGCCCGGCAAGAAGAACAGCCCGTTGGCGAAGTAGGCGACATCGGGGAAGGCATCTTCGCCGAATATCCCGGCTTGCAAGGATTTCAGGCTCGATGCCTTTCCATACCCGCCCTTGAGTTTCGGAACGACAACATGGCCATAGTAATTGTCGGGAATCCATCCTTCCTTGAAGCGGCCTGCCAACGCCGTATAGACATAGAGCCAGGGCGCGTAGTGCAAGTGCCCAAGTACCTCGCGCGCATAGGTGTCGGCACGGTTCAGATCCGAACGATTCGTCGGACCGATGGATTGCTGAATGGTCCGATGAATCGACATCGCTTGGATACGGTGAAGCCGATGAAATCGCGCATCCAGTGCGCGCCGCCCCCACCGTCTTATGAAAGCCTCGGCATTGATATTCACGATACGCTCCCTGTACCACGACGCCTATGAGAATTCGAATAGCCCGCGCGCCAAGGCGGCTATGCTCCAGCTTAGTCGCGGCTTTTGCGATAAAAAAACATAAATTTATGCGTTTTCCGCCGCCTGGCTTTGAAAGGCGAACCGCCGGCGATTGAAGCGAAGGTGCAGTGCAACAAGTAAGGGACGAGGACACGCAGAGGAAACGATGACGGCGCCTTGTTTCCCGCCCCAGACAATGACGTCGCCGCCGTCGAGCGCCGTGTGAAAGGCCACACGGGCGAACCAATGCACGACGAGGACAATACCCGCGACGATCGCTAAGGCCGCCAACCGAAAGGTGTCCGATAAGAAAAGGCCCTCGGGAACGCGCAGCAGGACGATCGAAAGCAATACCGCAACTTGAACCAGCGACGCCGCGAGGGACGTCACCACTAAATTGGCACGCAGTTGATTGACGAGCGACGGCTCCATCCGAAACTCCGACGGTGTGCGGTGCAGTGTCGGCATAAGCACCCACACGGACATTCCGAAGGCTTTTGAAGGGTGTGTCTCGGCGGAACCGGCGGCGTGTAGGCTGACGCGGCGGCGATGAACGCCGATTCTTCGGATCGTATCCCCCGAAGCTTAAGAAAATCTGAAGCGCTTCTTTAAAAACCGATATCCGAGTCGGTTCTCGCGTACACTGCCCAGCGATTCGCCTGGGATTCGCCTGATCGAATCCATGCAGGCACGCTCCATACTTCGCATGCAATTGCCGATGAGAATCCTTCTCGTTGAAGACGACGAACTGATTGGCTCGGGCGTCGAGTTCGCGCTTCGTCAAGCCGGCTATGCCGTCGATTGGGCGCGCGACGGCCGGCAAGCCGAGCTTGCGCTCGCCACCCATCGCTACGCGCTCGTCGTACTGGATCTAGGTTTGCCGGTCCGCTCCGGCGGCGATCTGCTGAAGGCGCTGCGCGATGCCGGCAACGATGTCCCGGTGCTCGTCCTGACGGCCCGCGGCACCATCGCCGATCGCGTGCGCGGGCTCGATGCCGGCGCCGACGATTACCTGGGTAAGCCGTTCGATCTGACCGAATTGCTCGCGCGCTGTCGCGCTTTGGTGCGCCGGTCCCAGGGCCGCAGCGCGGAATCGATCGCTTGGCGCAATCTTTCCGTCGATCTACTGGCGCAAAGCGTCACGCGCGACGATACGCGCGTGTCCTTGACGTCGCGGGAGTGGGCCGTGCTGACGCAGCTCATTACGCACCAGGGCATTCCGCAATCGCGCACCGATCTCGAAGAGAGTCTCTATGGCTGGCAAGAGGAGATCGAGAGCAACGCGATCGAAGTGCACGTGTCGAAGCTGCGCAAAAAACTCGGTGCGGATCTGATCACCACGGTCCGCGGTATCGGCTACGTCATCGAGAAACCGTGACGAACAACGCGATCCGCCGCCGCTTGTCGCTCACGCTGCTAGCCGGCGTCGCACTCGTTTGGGTGGTCACGCTCGCCTCCAGCTTTCGGCACGCTTCGAACGAAGTCCAACGCTGGCAAGATGCACGGCTGATCGAATTTGCAGAGCTCGCCACGCTGCTGGACGACGAAGATCTGATTCGTCTCGCACGCTCGCCGATCGATGCGCGCATAGAACTGCCCGAACACGGCGAGAAGGCGGAAAGCGCGGTCGATAGCGATATCTCGCCGCGCGACATCCTGATCGAAGTGCGCGACGCAACCGGTCGCCTTATCGCGGCCAGCCCGGCTTTGGCGAAGCTCGGCCCGATTCCGCCCCGCCTCGGCGATGCGCAGGGACCCTGGTCGGCCACGCTTGCGCAAACTGCGTGGCGCGTCTATGCGGTCGACGATGCACGGACCGGCCGAGACATTCGCGTGATGGAGACGTCGAATTCGCGCAGCGACCTCGCGCGCGGGGCGGCATGGCATATCAGCCGTCCGCTGCTGATCGCCTTGCCGGCGCTCGCGCTGTTAGTGTGGCTCGCCATCGGACGCAGCCTGGCGCCGCTGCGAGCCCTCTCCGATACCATCCGCGCGCGCGATGCGAAGACGCTCGATCCGATCGATCTCGATCACGTTCCGCTGGAAGTGCGGCCGCTCGTGGACGCGATCGATCGATTGCTCGCACAACTGAAGCACTCGATCGCGCGCGAGCGCGCGTTCACGGCCGATGCCGCGCACGAACTCAAGACGCCGCTGGCCGCGATCAAAGTGCAGGCGCAAGTGGCGCTCGCGGCCGGCGATTCGGCGCAGCGCGCTCTGGCGATCCAGCGGGTCATCCAAGGCGTGGACCGCAGCGCGCACGTCGTCGAACAGTTGCTGCTGCTCGCACGGCTCGACGAACGCGAGCGCATTCCGGCCGTGCCCGTCGCGCTCGACGTCCTCGTTCAAGAAGCCATTGCACGACATGCCGAAAGCGCGCGCCGGCAGCGGATCGAGATCGTATTCGCGCCCGTGGCCGTCCCCGCCGTCGAGGCCGAGCCGTTTCTCATCGGCATCTTGCTCGATAATCTCTTCGACAACGCAATTAAGTACGGCACGCCAGGCGGTCGCATCGAAGCGGCCTTGTTCGACGACGGCGACACGGTCCGCGTCGCGATCCGCGACAACGGTCCCGGCGTGGCCGAATCGAATAGGCTGCGCCTGACCGACCGCTTCTACCGAGGCACCGACGCCGGCGCCCCGGGCAGCGGGTTGGGGTTATCCATCGTCGCTCGCATCGCGAGCTACTTCAACGGCCAACTTCGGTTCGAACCGGGGATCGGCGGCGCCGGGCTGGGCGTCGTCGTGTCGCTGCAATCCGTAGCCGAACCCGCACGCGTCGTTCGCGACGAGCCCTCCTTAAGCGCACGCTGAAACAGCACGCACCTTCTCGCCGACGCGCGCCGTCCGTCGGCTCATCGGTCCGTTTATCCGAGTCCTAGCGCAAAACCCTTACGGTACGAGGAAAGCGATCGCCGTTCGGCATACGTTTGACATCCGTCAAAGGAAAAACCGCGCGCGCCCACCACAATCGAAACACACCCTCCCCAACTCAGGACACTAGGGGCGAATTCATGAGCGACGCATCGCCATCAAACGGCCCGACTCTCGGCTTACCCGAGAAGGTACTGATCGCCGTCGATCTATCGCCTGCCTCGGAACATGCGGTCGCCTTTGCACGTTCGTTAGTGGCGCCGGGAGGCAGCGTACGTCTCGTCAGCGTGGCCGAGAATCCGCGCACGCTCGTCCCAACGGGGCGGTTCGCGGAAGAGGCGTTGGATGCGGCGCGCGCCGAATTGCTAAGCGATGCGAAGGACGCACTGGACCGCGCAGCGGCCGCATTCGCGGGCCGAGACGTCCATGTCGAAGCGGAGCCCATCGATCTGTCCAAGCATGGGGGCGACGTCGTGCACGCATTGATCGAAACCGCGCACGTCTGGCCCGCCGATTTGCTCGTGGTCGGGGCGCGGCAACACCATGGATTGCGGCGCTGGGTCGAAGGGGCGGTGTCCGTGCCTTTGGCGAAGCATGCACCGTGTCCCATCCTCATCGTGCCTGCCGCTTATACGGTCAAAGCCGAACGCTTGCCCGAGCGCGTGCTGTTCGCGGTGGACGGCAGCGCGCACGCCACCGCCGCGCTCGAATATGGCGTGCGATTCGCGACACGCGACACTGCGCTGCGTGCGGTGTACATCGTCGATCGTGCCGTACGTTTGAGCGATTTCGTACCGATCGATGCGCTCGAGGGCGCATTCGTCGAGGAGGGCATGGACGCGCTCGCCGCGGCCGAGCCGATCCTCGCACGCGCATCGAGCCATGCAAGCACCGCACTCGTCGAGACGGCGCGAACGAGCGACGACGTGGCGCACGCCATCGCTCGCGCGGCCGCCGATTGGCATGCTGAATTGATCGTCATGGGCACCCACGGAAGACGCGGCTTATCGCGATGGGTGCTCGGTAGTGTCGCCGAGCGAGTCGCCCGGTTGACGCAAACGCCGCTTTTACTGGTCAACACGAATGCAATGACGGGTTGAGTCAAGACGAATCCGTGCCGTTTCGCACGAAACGAAGCACGCTAGGGTCGCGGCTCGCCGAATTTGTCCTATAAACCGGAAAACAATGCATTGTTCGGGGGATGCCATGCTTGCTTGGCTAATACGCGCGATTCGCGCGCGGTGGGTGCTTGTGCTGACCGCAACGATGCTTGGCCTCATCAGCCACGGAGCGAATGCAGTGCCCGCGTTCGCCCGACAAACCGGCCTCGCATGCGTCGCTTGCCATGTGAGTTTTCCTGAACTGACGCCGTTCGGCCGATTCTTCAAATTGACCGGCTATACGCTGACGAACAATAAAACGATTCCTTTGGCGGCGATGCTGCAGTTCTCCCAAACCAACACGCGAACGATCAATAACAACGAATACGACTTCATCCGCAACGGCGACATCGCGCTGCAGCAGGCGAGCATTTTTTATGGCGGGCGCATCGCGGGTCCGGTCGGGGCGTTCGCGCAATGGACGTACGACGGCATCGCACACCACAGCGGCATCGACAATACGGATATCCGTGCCGCCGGCCACTTTACGAAGGGCGACATCGATTTTATCTATGGCATGACGCTCAATAACAACCCGACGGTCTCGGATGTGTGGAACAGCACCCCGGCGTTCGGGTATCCGTACGCGTCGAGCAGCGTCTCGCTCACGCCGATGGCGAGCACGCTGATCGACAATGGGCTCGCACAACAGGTCGCGGGCCTCACCGCCTATGCGTTCTGGCAACGCAGTATTTATGCGGAGTTCGGGTTGTACCGTACGGCGGACAAGATGTTTTCGTTCCTGCGTACGGGGCAAGACATCTCCACACCGGGGGCCGCCGCGCGCCTGTCGGGCAACAATCCGTACTGGCGTCTGGCCTACAACGCCGAGTGGGGACCGCACTCGCTCATGCTCGGCACCTATGGCCTGATCGCGGACAAGTACCCCGACGATACGATGCCCGTTTCGCCGACCGACCGCTTCACCGATTACGCGTTCGACACGCAATATCAGTATTTAACCTTCACGCATTCGATTACCGCGCAGGCCACCTGGATTCATGAAAAGCAAAGCTGGGATGCAAGCTTTCCCAGCGGGGGAATCGGCGCGGGCCCGACACCCTCGAACCCTTCGGATACGCTCAATACGTTCAAAGCGAAAGCGTCGTACTACTTCCGACGAAAGTACGGCGGCACGCTCGCCTACTTTCAAACGACGGGCAGCACAGACGCTGGGCTCTACGGATCGGCACCGGTGACCGGCAGCGCCAACGGCATGCCCAATTCGAACGGAATCATTCTCGAGGCGGATTACTTGCCGATCCCGCAAGTCAAGCTTTCCGTGCAGTACACGTGGTTCCTCAAGTTCAACGGGGCGCGCTACAACTACGACGGCAACGGGCGCAACGCAAGCGACAACAATACGTTGTACTTGCTGGCGTGGCTCGTGTTTTAGTCGCACAACGAAGATCGAACGACATCATCGAATGGTTCGCACTATGAAACGACTGCCCCGCTACGCCATCGCGTCCGCCGCATCGACGCTGATGTCGGCCGTTGCCTGCACCGTCGCGCTATGGACGAGTTCCGCGCTCGCGCAAGACGGCGCCCGCCTGGCCTCTCAACTGTGCGCCGCCTGCCACGGCGTCCACGGCGACAGCAAATCGCCGATGTTCCCGAAGCTCAACGCGCAGAGCACCGATTATCTCGTTGCGCAATTGAAGGGCTTCCGGCAGCACATGCGCGGAGAATCCGACGCGCGATCCTATATGTGGGCGATCGCGTCGCAGCTCGACGATGCAACCGTCGCGTCGCTGGCCGATTACTACTCCCGGCAAACGCCGACATCCGGCGCGGCCGGCGACGCCGCACTCATGGCCGAGGGTCGCAAGATCTTCGAACAAGGGCTGCCCGACAAGGGCGTGCCGGCGTGCGCGTCATGTCACGGCGCGCAAGGGCACGGCAACGGACAATTTCCGCGCCTCGCGGGCCAGCACGCCGATTACATCCTTCGTCAAATCGAGGTCTTTCAGAACGGCACGCGAGCGAATGCTCCCGTCATGAGCGCCGTCGCGCACACGCTGGGCGCCGCGGATGCGAAGGCGGTCGCGACGTTCCTTCAATCGCAGTAGGAGACGACGGCCGCCCCGCCGATAGGGGCGGGGCACTTCAGCTTCGCGCACCCGCCGACGCATCGTCGCCGAGCACGTGAAACAGTTCATCCTCCTGCGCGCAGTGCAGACGCACGATCGCATCGAGCCCATACAGCAAGCGCTGAAACTCGCATACCGCGTTCGCATCGGGGCCTTCCGGCGGAAGATCCGCCGTCATCTTCTCGAGCAGCCGGACGATGCGAAAGATCTCGCGGTGCATGCCGCTCATCGCGGCCATCGGGTCATCGCCGCCCAAGAGACGCGCGAGCCCCGGATAGATGTCGATATCGTCGCGCTGCTCGTGCGGTACCAGCTCGCGCGTGAGCGACTCGTTCGCGCGCGCGAGTTCGGCCGCCACCGATTCCCTCGGCATCCGAACGAGCCGATCGGCGAGATCTCGAATTCGGGCCATCGCTTCGGCCAATCGCATGTGCTCCGCTTGCAAGCGATCGGCATCGCTGCGCGCCAGGCTGCCCGCACTCGTCCGAGCGCGCACCCGCAATGCTCGGAGGGCGTTCGCGATGACCGCCGCGTCGATGAATTCTTGAAGGATCGCCCCACCGATCGGCGGCAGGAAGCCGCACACCGCTACGGCCATCGCCACGAACGACATCGCCATGCCGGCCGCGACGCTTTGCACGGCGATGCGCCGCGCGCGCCGGGCGATCCGTATCGCCTCCACCAAGCGATCGAGACGATCCACGAGCAGTACCACATCGGCCGCCTCGGACGAGGCCGCCGCCCCGCGCGCGCCCATCGCGATGCCGACGTCGGCCGCCGCCAAGGCCGGTGCATCGTTCACGCCATCGCCCACCATGATGACAACCCCTTCGCGTCGCGCGGCCTGAATGGCGGAAAGCTTGTCGGTCGGCGTCTGCTGTGCGCGCACTTCGGTTACGCCCAACATTGCGCCGACGGTTTCGGCGACGTCGCGGCGATCCCCCGTCAGCATGATCAGCCGCTCGATGCCTTCGTGCCGAAGCAGGCGCAGCGCCCTCGGGGTTTCGAGGCGCAATTGGTCGGCCATTCTGATGGCGCCGACCATCTGCCCGTCGACGGCGACGAAGACAGCGGCCCCGCCTTCGTAGCCCATGGTGCGAAGGAAGGCCGCGCTCCAAAGTGCGGGCCGAGCCTCGCCCGAGACAAAGGCGAATGCACCGATTGCGACGGCACGGCCATCGACTTGCCCCCTCAAGCCCGCGCCGGCGATTTCCGTCACGGCCGACGGCGGCGCTAAGCGGAGGCTACGTTCGCGTGCCGCAACGGTCAGCGCTTCGGAAATGACGTGGCCTGACGCCTGTGCCAGCGACGCCGCGAATCGAAGCACGTCGTTCTCTCCTAACCCTTGCGCACCGCACTCGATCGAAACGAGCCGAGCACGGCCGCCGGTCAGGGTCCCCGTCTTGTCGAAGAACAGGATGGATCCTTGCGCGAGCCGTTCGAGCGCACCGCCGCCTTTGATCAAAATACCGCGCTTCGCGCAGCTCGACATCCCCGAGACGATCGCGACCGGCACGGCGAGAATCAACGGACAGGGCGTCGCGACCACCAGCACCGCCAGCGCGCGTTCGACTTGCCCCGTGACGAGCCACCCGCCACCGGCGAGTGCGAGCGCAACGAGCACGAACAGCACGGCATAGCGGTCGGCCAGCCGCGCGGCCGGGCTCCGTTCGCGCTGGGCTGCCTCCACCATGCGCACAATACCGGCCAACGTGCTTTGCGCGGCGACGGCGGACGCCACCATTTCGAACGGCGCACCAGCATTGACAATGCCGCTGCACACCGATTCGCCCGCCAGCCGCCGCCGTATCGCCGCCTCGCCCGTCAACATCGATTCGTCCAACTCCGCGGTGCCGATCAACGATCCGTCGACGGGCACGAACTGACCGCTTCGAACGAGGAGCCGGTCGCCGCGTCGAACGTTGTCGAGTGCGATCGCGCGCCATTCTTCGTCCTTCCAGACGGTGGCTTCCCGCGGCGCACGGCTCAGCAACGCGGCCATCTCGCGCCTCGCGCGGCCCTGCGCATACCGTTCCAGCGCGCGGCCGGTGGCAACCATCAAAGCCACGACCGCGGCGGCGAGCGTTTCGCCGAGCACGAGTGCCAGCGCGATCGCCAGCCAGGCGAGGATGTCCACGCCCGCCTCGCGCGCGAGTAGGGTCTTCGCGATCGAAACCGTCAGCGCAAGGAGAACGGGCAAGGCGCCGGCCACCCAGACGGCGCGGGCGAGATCGCCCATATCGAGCGCGATGCATAGCGCACCGACGGCCAGCGTGAGCGCCGATACGGTCAGCAAAACGAAGTCGATCGAACGATAAACGCGGGCCATGGTGTCGTCGCGAAGGGCGCCGCCCGTTCCGTCTGCGCGAACGGGACGCACCGCGCCCCTAGGGCACGATGAAACGCGCGCTCCATGCGGGGATCGTACGGACGCATGTCGCTCGAGCGCTTGATCTAAAGCAAATGCTCGACGGGATGGCATCGGGTTCAGAGGCTATTTTCCCAGACAAGACGAATGGGCCCGTTTGACGTGCGTCAACACCGATCCCGTGTACGCAATCAGAATGAATCGCGACCACACGCCACGCAGTGCACCGTCGTGCCCGCTTCCCGGCATCCAACTGCTCGAGCGTACGCCATGAGGCGCAAAGCCAATCCTGACGACCCGGGCGATCCGGCACGTTCTCGCGTCGAGCAGCGCCTCGAACGTTGGGTACCGGCCGTAGCGATGGCGCGAGGCTATCGACGCGCCTGGCTCGCGAAAGACCTGTTCGCCGGACTGGCACTGACGACCATGCTTGTTCCGGTCGGCATGGGCTACGCCGAGGCCGCGGGGCTACCCGTCATCACCGGTTTATATGCGACGATTGCCGCGTTGATCGCCTATGCGATCTTCGGCCCCAGCCGCATCCTCGTGCTCGGCCCCGATTCGGCGCTGGCGGCGCTGATCGCCGCGATCGTGCTCCCGCTCGCGCCCGCGCATTCCGCGCAAAGCGTCGCGCTCGCCTCGATGCTCGCGATCATGGCGGGCCTCGCGTGCATGTCGTTCGGTTTGCTGAAGCTCGGATTCGTCTCCGATCTATTGTCCCACCCCATCCGGTTCGGCTATCTGAACGGGATCGCCGTCACGCTGATCGCTAGCCAGTTGCCGAAGTTGCTCGGGTTCGCCGACGCGGGCGGCACGTTCATCGACGATGTGGCCGATGTGATCCGTGGTGTGCTCGCCGGCGCGATCAACGTCTATGCGGCTGTGGTCGGGTTCGCGTGCATGAGCGCGATCTTGCTGTTCCGAAGGTACGCGCCGGCCGTGCCGGGCGTCTTTCTCGTCTTCGTCGCGGCGGCAGGCGCGGGCTGGTGGTTGAACGCCCGCCACCCGATGCTCGTGCCCGTGATCGGACTCGTCCCGTCCGGATGGACGCTGCCCGGCATACCGGTCTTGTCGCTCGCCGACGTTCGCGGCTTGTTGGGCGGTGCGGTCGCCATCGCGCTCGTCTCGTTCGCCGACATCAGCGTCCTGTCGCGCGTCTTCGCATCGCGAACCGATCGCGAAGAAGACCGCAACCAGGAACTCATTGCGCTAGGCGCCGCGAACTTGCTCGCCGGTCTACTGCGGGGATGCCCCGTCACCAGCAGCGCATCGCGGACACCGGTCGCACAGGCAGCGGGCGCGCAAACGCAGCTCACCGGCGTCGTGGCCGCTGCGTGCGTCGCCTTGCTGCTGATCGAAGCGCCCGCCTTGCTCGCTCATGTGCCGTATTCCGCGTTGGCCGCGGTCGTCGTCTGCGCATCGTTGCGCATCGTAGAGATCCGCAGCGTCTTGCGTTTGTATCGCCAGCGGCGCAGCGAATTCGCGGTATCGATGTTGTGCTTCGTCGGCGTGGTCCTGCTTGGCGTCGTGCAAGGCATCTTCATTTCGGTCGGCCTGGCGCTCGTTTCGTTCGTCTGGCGGGCGTGGCACCCTTACGATGCGATCCTCGGGCGCGTCACGGGCAGGCGCGGCTATCACGATATCGCGCGCCACCCCGAAGCGCGCCAGTTGCCGGGGGTCGTTCTGTTCCGGTGGGACGCGCCGCTCTTCTTCGCGAACGCCAACATCTTCGCCGATCACGTGCGCAGCGCGGTGGCGAACTCGGCCGAGCCGGTGCAATGGGTCGTCCTTGCGGCAGAGCCCGTGACCGATATCGACGTCACGGCGGCCGACGTCCTCGCCACGTTGCACGACGAACTGCAAGAGGACGGCATCGGGCTGTGCTTCGCGGAGATGAAAGGCCCCGTCAAGGATCGCCTGCGCGCCTACGGCATGTTCAGCCGGTTCAGCCGCGACGCGCCGTTCTTCGCCACGGTCGGCGAAGCCGTCGAGCACTGCGTGGCAACGCGAAGGGAAAGCACCGTGCCCCTGACGAGGTCTCGTCACCGCGCCCGGCGCCGCCGCACTGCACGCCGCGCCGCGCACCGGTAAACGCATGGCGTAGGGCAAACGCGAGCTGGCGCGAAAACGGTCGCCATCGCTGGCAGTCGCTCGAAACCCCGGAATCGCTCGAAACAAGCAGGTAGGGCCTCGCTTGACGCATCTACGACAACCGTCGTAATGTAGCGCAATGAGCCGATACCGTTTGCCCGCCGACGATCTCGAGTACGCCGCCTTGAGCATGCTCTGGGAACTCGGCACCGCTTCCGTCCGCACCCTGCACGAGCGGCTGGGCGCGCCTGCCGGCCGTGTTTACACCACCACGGCGAAGGTGGTGGATCGCCTGCGCGAGAAGGGATTGATCGCACGCGAACGCGTGGCGGGCGGATTCGTCTACACGCCGGCCGTCGATCGGCAGGATGTGGAACGCGCGCGGGCGCGGCAGCTCATGACCCGTTTTCTCGGTGCGACGCCGCATGCAGCCGTCGCCACGCTCGTCGACGCGGTGGGCGAGATCGATCCGGTTCTGCTGGAAGAACTCGAACGGGCGATCCAGGCCAAGAGGAGTCGTCAAGATGGAACGTGAATCGTTATTGACCTTGCTCGTGGTCCTGTTAGGCGGCGTGGCGGTTCAACCGCTCGCCCTGTTTTCATTGCGTTCCCCTGCCGGCGGCTCGCACGAGGCGCAGCGCGACGCATGGCTACGCCTTTGGCTTCCCGTGATGCCGGCCATGCTGGTCGCGGCCTGGTTATGCGGCTGGGCGTTGAGGGAGCCGGATCCTGTGGCCGATCGCCTCGATGAATGGGTATTGATCGCCGCCTCGCTGCCGTTCGCCATCGTCGCGGCACGCGCGATCGGTCGCGCCGTTTGGGCGCTCACGCACGATCCTCTGCAAGCGGGAATATGCACGGTGGGGCTGATCCGGCCGAAGGTATGGTGTTCGCCGTTTCTCGCCAAGTCGCTCGACGAACCGGCGCTCGAAGCGGCGTGGCAGCACGAGCTGGCGCACGCACGCCATCGCGATCCGCTGCGGATCTGGCTCGCCCAACTCGCCACCGATTTGCAATGGCCGTGGCCCGGTGCTCGCGAACGCTTCGATGCGTGGCTGGAAGCGCTCGAGTATGCGCGCGACGATGAGGCGCGAGAACGGGGGGCATCGGGCGAAGATCTCGCAGCGGCGTTGCTCGCTACCCTACGGCATACGCGTGCCCTCGAGCGGACGTCCCCTGCATCGAGCGGTACCGCCTTGCATGCTCATGCCCGTCTGACCGGCGATCGCGGCGCCCTCCAAAGGCGAGTCGCGCGGTTGCTCGCCCCGCTGCCGGAGCCGCATATAGCCGACGCGCCGGCCCGCGCGCGAATCGAGGCCGCGCGTTTCGTGGGTTTATTGATGATCGCCGGTATGCTCGGCGCCCTGTACGGCGCGCCCATCGTGCGCGACCTCCTCGCATGGACTTCCTAACTCGCAGCGTGCGTCGACGTTCGCCTCGCGCCGCCGCTTCGGCATCGATGCCGTGGCTAATCGTCTGCGCGCTCGCGTTCGGCCAATTAGCCTATGCGGGTGGCCCGGACACCCGCAGCGCCGCGCCGCTTGCCGTGGCCGCACAGCGGCAAACGTTCCCCGTGCAATACACGGCATACGGTCAGGTCGAACCGACTTCGATCGTCAACGTCCGCATCGTCTCCCCCGGCACACTGAGCGACCTGCACGTTCTGCCCGGCAGCACGGTTGCCGCGAACGAGGTCCTCGCTCGCGTAACAGGTCCGCAGATGAGTGCGCTGCTGACTGAACGCGAGACCTCGCTCCACAGCGCTCAGGCCCGGCTCCAAGCGGCCACCCGCGCGTTGGCGATCGCGCGCGATCAACTGGCCCAGCAGTTGACGACCAAACAAGCGCTCGACGCGGCGGTCAGCGAACTCGCCGCCGCCCAGGCGGCGCAACAGACCGCGCAAGCGCAGTTGGCCGAAGCGCGCGATCAACAAGTCGTCAAGGCGCCGATGGCAGGTTCGGTGATCGCCATGCAAGCGGCGAACGGCGAGCAAGCGCGCGCCGGCGACATGCTACTCACGATCCAGCCTCGCGGCCCGCTATGGGTGCGCGCGAAGTACTACGGCGCGGACGCGTCGGCGCTTCGTATCGGCATGACGGGGCGCTTTACGCCGGCCGGCAACGGGGCGCCGATCCCCGTCAGCATCATCAACATCGCGCAGGCAGCCAGCGCGGACGGTGCGCTGCAAGTCGGCTTGAGCGCCTCGTCGCACGCCGATTGGGTTAGCGGTCAATGGGGCACCGTCACGCTCGACGGTGCGCCCGCCTCCTACGTCATGGTGCCGACTGCCGCGTTGATTCTCGACCGCGGCGAATGGTGGGTGCTCGTTCGCACGCCGAAGGGCGACGAGCCGCGCCGCGTGGTTCCGGGCCAAGCACGCGGCTGGCAGACAGGCATCGTCTCGGGACTGCGACCGGGGGAGCAGGTCGTCGCGCAAGACGCCTTCCTCGACTATCACCGAGGCATCGCCGCAACGTATCAACCCCCCGACTGATTCATGGACCGCGATGTTTCCATCCCGCGCCTATTGCAACGCCCGGTGTTATGGGTGCTCGTGCTCTGCGCCGTGCTGCTGTATGCCGGATTCGCCTTCGTCCGCACGCCGGTAGAAGTCCTGCCGCAATTCGATTTTCCGCAGATCAGCGTCACGGCGCATCTTCCGGGCACGACCGCGGCCGAACTCGAACGGCTCGTCGTGAATCCCCTCGAAAGCCAGATCCTCACGCTCACGAATCTGGGGGGCGTCCGTTCGGTGATGGGCAACGGCACCGTCGAGATCGACGTGCGCTTCCGCGAGGGCAGCGACGCCCAAATCGACCTCCAAGCGGTGAACGGGGCCATCGATCGCGCGCGTGCCGATCTGCCGGCGCAAATCGATCCCGTCGCACAGATCATGGGCAACGCCATCAACGAGGTCGCCGATTACAGCGCCCAGATTCCCGCCGATGTCGCCCCGGCACAAGTTCAACGCGCCGTGCGCGCCAACATCGCGCCGGCGCTGCGCGCCATTGCGGGCGTGCAATTCGTGCACGTGTACGGCGCGGGCGACGAAGCGCTCTGGATTCAGCCGGATCTCGGCGCGATGCAGCGCTATGGCGTGCCGGTCACGGCGCTGGCCGAGGCCGTCAAGGGGCAAGTGCTGCTCGAGCCGGCCGGTTTCGTGACGATGGGCCATAACGATGTGCTGATCGAAGCGCGCAGCCTGCCCGTGCATATCGCCGAACTCGAACGGCTTCCCGTCGCCACATCGAAGGGGCCGGTGCCGCTGAGCGCGCTCGCGCGCATCGTGCGAGCGGGCGAGCCGACGCACAACGCGATCGCGCTCGATGGCCGTCCCAGCGTCGCGCTGACGATCGTCAAGCAGCCCGGCGCATCCACGCTCGCCGTCACGCGCGCCGTTCAAGCGACGCTCGACGGCAGCCTGGCGCAGCTACCACCAGGGGTGAGCTGGGTAAGAACATACAGTCAGGGTCACCTGGTTCGGATCGTGGGCGCCGACTTAGGGCGCAACTTGTTGATCGGCGCGGTACTCGCCGTCCTGGTGCTGTTCTGGGTGCTCGGCGCAGGGCGCGGCATCGTGATCCTTGCGCTCAGCATCCCGCTCTCGCTCGCCCTCGGCATCGCCGCGCTGCACGCGCTCGGACAAGATCTGAACCTGATGACGCTAGGCGCATTGACGGTCGCAGTCGGCCTGCTCGCCGACGACGCCATCATCGTGCTGGAAAGCATCTACCATCGCTGGGAAAGCGGCGATGCGCATTGGGCCGGCGTTTGGAACGGACTGAAAGCCATTGCGATCCCGGACATCACGGGCACGCTCACGAACGTCGCGATCTACGTGCCGCTGCTTTTTGTCGGCGGACTGGTCGGACTGTTTTTCATCCCGTTCTCGCTGGCGATGATTCTCGCGTTGCTCGCGTCGTTGCTGGTTTCGCTCACGCTGACACCGCTCGGCCTCGGCTTTATGAATGCGCGCCCTGCTTTGGGCACGAGTAGTGGGCACCGCGTGCTGCAACGGCTCCAAACGTGGAACGAGAAACTTTTCGATTGGGTCTCGCGCGCCCCGCGCATGAGCCTGGCGATTACCTTCGCGGTGCTGCTCGTGAGCCTCGCGGGGCTCGTGCTGGTTCCGATCAACTTCCTGCCGCTACCCAACGAAGGGGTCCTCCTCGAATCGTTCACGTTGCCGCCCGGCAGCTCGCTGCTCGACACGCGCGAAGCGGTCGGCACGATCACCCGACGCCTGCTGCAAGACAATGCCGTCGCTCATGTCTATGCACGCATCGGTTCGTCGGCGTCGACGTCCTACACCGAGCCCGCGTACGCGGGAGAAATCCAGGTCGTGCTCAAACCGGGGGTCAGCGTCAACGCGCTGGATGCGATCGGTGAACGCATCCAGCAGGCATCGCGGCTGCCCGGTGTGCAGTTGGCGGTGGATACGCCCACGATCGAACGCGTCGGCGAAAGCTTGTCTGGTTTGCCGCAACCGTTCGTGATCCACGTCTTCGGCAGCAGCATCGATCAGCTCCGGGCCCTATCGCAGGAAATCGCCGCCCGCTTGCACCGCGTATCGGCGCTGAGCGACATCTTCGATAACGACGGCTACCCAGTCACGCAGTTGCAGATCGAACCGGATCCGCAAGCATTAGGCGCGAATGGCATGACGCCCGCGACGCTTTATGCGCAGTTGAACGCGCTGATCAACGGCGAAGTGGTCATGCGCGTGCCCGAAGGCAACGTACCGCTCGATCTCTATCTGCGGCTCGCGGACGCCTCGCAGCGCAGCCTCGGCGAACTCGAAGCGCTTCCGATCCGTACGCCGGCCGGCTGGACGCCGCTATCGCAACTCGCGCGCATCAAGCTCGTCAGTACACCTAACCAAATGCGGCATGTCGCCGGTGCCCGCACGCTCGATATCCTCGCCACGCCGAACGGACCGCTCGGCAGCACCGACGCCGCGGCCAGACAAGCCTTGGCCGGGCTGCATTTCCCGCCCGGTTACCGGATCGAATTCGGCGGCTTGGCCGCGCAACTCGAACGCGCGGCGCTCGGGCTCGTCATCGCGACGCTAACCGCATTCGCGATCATGATCGGCATCTTGCTGCTGCAATTCGATGGCTTGCTGATTCCGGCGCTTTTGCTGCTCGAAATTCCGCTCGCACTGACGGGCGGGACGATCGCGCTGGTCGTCAGCGGCGTCGGCCTGAATGCGACGGGGATGATCGGTTTCCTCACGCTGATCGGTATCGGTCTGCGCCACAGCATCGTGCTGCTCGACCGCGTCAGGCACAACGAGGCGACGGGCATGCCGCTAGAGGAAGCCGTGCGCGACGGGATTCGCGTGCGCTTTCGGCCGATCGTGCTGACGGCCGTCACGGCCATGCTCGGCATGCTGCCCACCGCGCTCGGCCTGGGCCAAGGTGCCGCGCCGGAACAAGGCCTCGCCGTGGTTATCCTCGGCGGCCTGCTGTGGAGCGCGATCCGCAGCACGAATCTGATCCCGGCGCTCTATCTGCACTGGCGCCGCAAGCAGCTCGCCCGCCTAGAGCAGAGCGCCGCGCCGCGATGACGCTGGACCTCCCTGCGAGCGCCACGATCGTCAACGATCTGGCACGCGCGCTTGCACAGACGCGTTTCGATTATGAACGAATCCGCAACGATGATTTATCAAATTAGGTATTAACCCTAGGGCCTCCGATCACTACACTGCAGTCATCGGTTCAGCAACGAACACGATGCAACCAGCAGGTAGATCAACAACTTTTGGAGGTCATCATCATGAAATCGCTCATTCAAGCTGTCGTTATCGCCGCCGCCTTTGCCGCTCCCGTGGCTGCTTTCGCCCAATCGAACGCGCCCGTGACGCGCGCTCAAGTCAAGGCCGAACTGATTCAATTCGAGCAAGCCGGCGGCCGCGCGAACTCCAGCAACGACCCGTACTACCCGGAAGATGCGCAACTCGCGCAAGCGCGCGTCAATGCGCAAAATGGCAACAATCAAGGCGTCGGCGGCGTGCAAGCGGGTTCGTCGGCCTCGGGCGCCGCAACGAAGGCCGACGGCCTGAAGCCGGTCTTCTTCGGCATCTAAGCGGCACACTTACCCTCGTCGAGCCGTGCGCCGCGGCGGCGCCGCCCGACGATACACAATCGCTTCGCCGCATCGAACGAATATCGGCTCGCCTTAGCGAAAACGAAGGCGAGCCGCGTTCGCATCGATACCTCCGCCGCCGGTGACCGGCGGTTTCGCCTAGCCTTCTACTCGTACGCGTACTCGGCTAGGCATTTTTTGAGCGGATCGATTCGTATCGCGCGCTCAGGCGATGCCGGACCTCGCTCGCGCGCGGCGCGATGCCTACCCGAACGATCGACGCACCCACTCGCCGCCCTTCATGATCGCGGCAATACGCTCGCCCTGGCCGGTCAGCACGCCGATATCCTCGAGCGGATCGCCGTCGACGACCAGCAAATCGGCCAACGCGCCCGCGCGAATAACGCCTAGGCGCCCTTGCATGCCGACAATCTCCGCCCCTATCGCCGTTGCCTGACAGATCACTTCGAAGGCGCCGAGGACATCGGCACGGATCGACAGTTCGTCGCTCTGAAAGCGATGCATGTCGCCCAATAAGTCGGATCCCAAACCGGTCTTCACGCCGCGCCGTTTCAGCAATTCCAGCGCCTTCAAACCCTGCACGCGCACGACCTCGTTCTTGACTCGCATGCTTTCCGGCACGCCCGTTTGTGCGCCGACTTTGTTCATCGCGTCATAGGTGGCTAGAGTCGGCACGGCGAAGGCGCCGTACTCGGCCATGACGTCGGCGGCTTCCTCGTCGATCAGATTGCCGTGCTCGATTGTCCGCACACCCAGCTTGACGACGCGCGCGATGGCTTTGCCCGTATACGCGTGGGCCATCACATACGTTTGATGCGAGGTGGCCTCTTCGACGATCGCTTTCACTTCATCGACGGAAAACTGCAGATTGCCGATCGGATCGGTGGGCGAGGCGACACCGCCCGAGGCCATCATCTTGATCTGATGCGCACCGGCGCGTAGTTCTTCGCGCACGGCCTTGCGTACTGCGTCGACACCGTCTACTACTCGGCTAATTGCCCCGAAATTGCGGTGACAGCCGCAAGGATCCGGGTCGGATTGGTCGAAGCGCTCGCGAAAATCGCCGTGGCCGCCCGTTTGCGAGAGCGCTTTGCCCGAAACGAACAAGCGGGGGCCGGCGATCGTTCCTTCCTCGATGGCACGCGAGAGGGCGTAATCGGCGCCCCCGGCATCGCGCACGGTGGTAAAGCCGCGCGCCAGCATGCCCCCGAGAATCGGCACCGCACGCAGCACCGCGAGCGTGTTGGGCAAGCGGCCGTTGACCCCGAGATGAGGCACCGACGCCACGACGTGCACATGACAATCGATCATGCCCGGCATGACCGTCCGCCCCCGCACGTCGATCGTTTCGGCCCCTTCGATGGAGACGGTCTCGCGCGTCACCTCGCGAATCGAGTCGCCCTCGACCACGATGGAATAACGGCCCGTATCCCGTTCGTGATCGACGTCGAGGACGCGCGCGTTCTTCAGGATCAACATATCCATTCCCTGTTCTTTTCAATGCGGCTGATCATGTTCGTGCCAAGCCAGTTGCAAACGCTTCCTGCTTGCAGACGAAGCAGTCTATCAGCCGTCGTCGATCCGGCGATAGACGGGGCCGCATTGAAGATGGCGCGCGCCGTTCGAGGCGGGCCCGCTCAGAACCGGTGCACGAGCCCCACCCCCACACCGATCTGACTGCGCGTGGACGAGGGGCTGCCGCTGAAACCGTCGCCGATCGAAGCCGTCGCATTCGCGAGCGCGCCGTTGTTCAGCGTCTGGCCGCTCGCATGCTGGTACGCTTGAGCCGCATACAAGCCGGTACGTTTGGAAAGCGCGTAATACTGCGTGAGCGTGAACTGCTGATATTGCGCGCCGTTCGACACGCCGTTCGCCTTCGTCGCACGCGTGTAGGCATAGCCGGCGCCGAAATCCCATGCCGCGGCCGGCTTGAAGTGCAGTACCGCGCCTAGCGTATTGAAGATGGCCGTCTGGCGGAACGTCGAGTTGACGCCCGGAATGTATTGGACGTTCGAATACGACACACTCACGTCCCACGCGGGCGAGAACTTGTACCCGCCTGTCACCGCGATGCGCTGCTGCGCCTGCGCCGTGACGTAGCCGTTATTGATCGCCGATACCGCGGTTTGCGCGCCGCCGTTCGACGTGGTCGAATTCGCTCCCCAGGCGCCGCCGCCGGAAGTCGAATTGTCGATGCGCTGAAACGCCGCCGCGATCCCCAACGGCCCGCTCATGTACTGCACGCCCGCGCTCCATGTCGCGCCGGCGTTGACGCTGCCCGGTTGACCGCCGAACGCGTACGAACCGCCGACCGTTAGGCCGTGAAGCGACGGCGACAGGTAGACCAGCGAATTGTTCACGCGGTAAAGCGTATCGAGCGAATCGATATCGCCCGGGTGCGCGCCGAAGTATCCGGTGAGCCAATTGGTCGGGCTATAGGGCGCGAGCAGCGTGTAATAGGCGGTGTACTGCCGGCCGGCGGTCAACGTGCCGTATGTCGCATTCGTCAGCCCGACCCAAGCCTGGCGCGTGAAAATTCCGCCCGCGTATTGCGACGTGCCGTTCGTTCCCGCGAAACCCGATTCGAGCGTGAAGATCGCTTTCGAACCGCCGCCGAGATCTTCCGAACCCTTCAGGCCGAAGCGGTCGCCGAGCCATACCCCCGTCGACATCTTCACGGCCGAATGCCCCGCCGCGGCAGAACCGACCGTGGTGCCGTTGTTTTGGTAAGCCAGCCCGTTGTCCACCACCCCGTAAAGCGTCACCGCGTTCTGCGCGTATGCGACATGCGCTGCAAAACCGCTCAAGGCCGCGACGGCCGCTATGGCTTTTTTCATCGTTTCTCCATATTTTCTTAGTAGTACTAATTAAATTCGCGATGCTGCGAAATTCGGATGACCGCACGGGACGTGCGATGTCGAGGCCGTCGGCATGGCATGCGCGGCGGCCCGCTCGATGGACCCGCTCGGGCCCGATTCGAAGATCGGAATGTGCCCTCGGCAGGTGTGCCGCCGAAACGCGCGGCTACCTGCCGGGATGCTCGGTCAGGCCATGAACGTACGGCCTGGTGTCGCTTGCTCGTCCGGTTCGGCGATCGGCTCGATACGACCCATCACGAACACGAAGGAGATGATGCCGACCACGAGGATGACGCCGGCGATCAGGAAGGCGTTGGCGAACGAGTTGGTTGCGCCGACGATGTAACCGGTGACGACGGGCGCCGCGACCCCCATCAAATTGTTGACGAAGTTCATGATGCCGCCGATCGTCCCCACGCCGCCCTTCGGCGCGATCAGCGACGGCAGCGACCACCCGACCGGCGCCGCCGCGGCGAGTCCGCCCAGTGCGATCGAGATCCAAACGATGGCCCACGTCGGGTTCGTCGTCAATGTGGCGCCGAACACGGCCAGGCCGAGCACCATGCCGCAGACGAGCACGCCCTTGCGCACGCGCGTCTCATCGTGACCGCGCGCGATCAGATGGTCGATCAGCCAGCCGCCCACGAGCAGATCGGCGACCGTCGCAACCGCCCACGGAATCGCGGCAAAGCCGGCGGACTTCAGGATACTCATGTGCATCGTCTGCACGAGATAGCCCGGCAGCCAAGTCAGGAACAGATAGAACGAGTAGCCATAGGCGGCAAACCCGATCGTCAGCCCCCATACCTTCGCCTTCTTCAACAGGTAGCCGAGCATCGAGAACGCGCTTGCGCTCGATGCGCCTTCCGGCGTGGCACCGCCTTCGACGATGTAGCGGTGTTCGGCCTGCGAAAGCTTCGCATCCTGGCTCGGATCGCGATAGATGAAATAGAACGCGACGAAATACGCGAAGCTGAGCAACGCGGTCACGCCGAAGCCCCAGCGCCAACCCATGCCCACCACCACGACCGCGACGAGCGGCACGCCGATCACGTTCGAGAACTTTGCGGCGGCGTCGAAGATGGCCGTGGCCAACGCGCGTTCCTTACGCGGAAACCAATAGCCGGTCGCCTTCGAGCTGACGGGAAAGCCCGGCGCTTCGGCAATGCCCAGCATCGCGCGCGCCGCAAAAATCCCGCCGAAGCCGCTCGCGAAAGCCGTGACGGCCGAGGCCATCGCCCACAAGAACGCGCCCCAACGCCCCAAGCGCGTCACGCCGAAGCGATCGAGAACGATGCCCGCCGGCACTTGAAGCAGTGCATAGGGCCAAAAGAACGCGCTGAACAACAGGCCCATTTCGGCCGGAGAAAGATCGAACGCGGCCTTGAGCTGCGGCGCGGCCACGGACAAGTTGATGCGGTCGAAATAGTTGATGAGCACGCCCACGCCTAGCAACACGCCCATTACCCAGCGCCGCTTAGCGACCCGTTGCGCTGCTGTCGATGTCATTTCCGTCTCCTCTTGAATATCGGATTCGCATCGGAATCCGCGAAATGCGTGGTGTCGTCCACGCGGCCGCGCTGCGCCCGTGCACTCGATGGCGGCGGCCGCGTGTGACCTAACGTTGAATCGGCCTCGTATCGGCGCGTGCCCATCCGGCCATTCCGGCCGGTGCGACGGACGCCCCGACGGCGGCTCCGGTAGTCGCACCCGCAAAGACAGCGCTATCTTCATCAATCGGCCGACACTCGCCATGCCGCGAGGCTTGCATATGCCAGTCGAGCGCTTGCTCGACGATCGCATCCAGCGGACGCGTTGCGTCCGCTCTCAGGGTCAGCGCCTCGCCGATAGGCGCCTCGAGATCCGCAAATTGGCTCGCCACGAGCGAATCGGGCATGTAGTGCCCCCTGCGTTGACCGACGCGCTTTGCGGCCTCCTCCTGCGGAAGATCGAGGAAGATGAAGCCCACCTTCGGGCTCCCGAGCCTGAGCCGGTCGCGATAGCGGCGCTTGAGCGCCGAACAGGCAAGCACGACCGGCTCGCCGCGCGCGCACGCTTGCCTCATCTCGGCGGCGAGGCGGTCGAGCCAGCTCCAGCGATCGGCGTCGACGAGCCCGATGCCACGTCGCATCTTCTCGACGCTGGCTGGGCTATGAAACGTATCGCCTTCGATAAAGCGCCCGTTAAGGCGCGCGGCCACCGCCGCCGCGACACTCGATTTGCCGCAGCCCGCGACACCCATCACGACGATAGCCGGTACTGTCTGGTCCATCGGTTCGAATTCCTTTCACTGAGATAGCGCTATCTCATCAAATTCAAAGAAAGGCGGTCAGCCGCCGCCTTATGCTCGGATCCGTCCCCATTCGCATACAATATCGAACGTTTGTGGGACGATTGAGACAGCGCTATCCTAGTTCAACTATGACATCCGTCACACCCAGGAAAACCCGCGGCACCGGCCGCCCTACCCTCGAGCAAGTCGCCCAGCGCGCCGGCGTGAGCACGATCACCGCGTCTCGGGCGCTGCGTGGTTTGAGCACGGTCGGACCGGAGTATGTGGAGCGGGTTCGCGAGGCCGCGCGGGAGCTGAACTACGTGGCCAACGCGGCCGCGCGGGCCCTCGCGCGCGCGCAAAGCGATACGGTGGCCGTGCTCGTGCCGTCGCTGACGAACAACGTTTTTACTGACGTGGTCGAGGCGATCCATACCGTGCTGCGGCCGCAGGGCATCGAAATCGTGATCGGCAACTCGCACTACCTGCGCGACGAGGAAGAAGACTTGGTACGCCATTACCTCGCCTCGCCGCCGATGGGCATGATCGTGACCGGGTTCGATCGCAGCGAAGCCGCGCGGCGCCTGATCGATGCGAGCGGCGTGCCCTGCGTCTACATGATGGAACTCGCCCGCGCGGAGAACCTGTACTGCGTCGGGTTTTCGCAAGAGGACGCGGGCGAGGCCGTCGCCAAGCATTTGATTGCCCGTGGCTGCAGACGCAATGCGTTCGTGGCCGCGCAACTCGATCCGCGGATGCTGCAGCGAGGCGAGGGCTTTCGCCGTACCTTGCAGCGCGCGCACCTGCACGATCCCGATCTCGAGATCCTGACGCCCGCGCCGTCGTCGATCGGGCTCGGCTGCGAACTCTTCCGGCAACTGATCACGCGCCATCCGCAGGTGGACGGCGTCTTCTTCGGCAACGACGACCTGGCACAAGGCGCGCTTTTCGAGGCGCGCCGCATGGGCATTCGCGTGCCCGAGCAAGTGGCGATCGTCGGCTTCAACGATTTGGCGGGTGCCGCGGATTGCGTGCCGAGGCTCACGACCATACGCACGCCTCGCGCGCAAATGGGTCGGACAGCCGCCGAGCTGCTGCTGTCGATCATCCGACAGGAGCGCATCGCCTCCCCCACGGTCGATCTCGGTTTCGAACTCGTGGTGCGCGAAAGCGCGTGAGCGGGTGCTTGGTTCGGAGTCGAGGCGCACACCGCCACCCGCCTAGTCGGCACCATTTAGCGGGACCCGCCCCGGCGGCAGTGTAAACTGCTGCCTCTTTGACTTTGGTTGTATGGTGCAAGTCTCTCAGCGCACAGCCTTAAGCGGCCCGACCCTAATTCGCTTGCTCGCGCGTCTGACCGACGCCGACGTTCCCGACAACCGTCAATCGCTCTCGGACCGGCTTAGCCAATGGCTCGGTTGGACCGATGCCATTACGTTGTCCTCCGCGTTGAACGGCAATCCACCCGTCGTCGCCTCCGACGCGCGCGCCGGCGCGCGTGCCGCGCAAAGCGAGTGCGCGCGGGTGCGCGCCGCGCTAACGAACGCCATCGCCGACGAGAGCGTGTTTGCCGCGCTCGAGCAGCGAGGGCCGGCACAAGCATTCGCGCAAGGCAACACGGCGGACGTTTCGGTCGATTACTCGGTGTTTCGCCAGCGCTATCTCTTCATGCAACGCGAGATGGAGACGGCTGTCGGCAACCTGCGCGAGCGCCTGCGGGTCGTGCTAGCTGCCCGCTCGCCGGAGATGGGGCGGTTAGCGATGGTCGATGCCGTCATGGAACGCGCGCTGAGCCCGCGCGAGCAAAGCCTGTTGGCCGCCGTGCCCGCCTTGCTCGCCAAGTACTTCGAGCGTTTGCGCCAGGCCTCGCAAGCAACGCCGGCCGATGCCGATGCCGACGCCTCGGGCGTCGCCGAGGCTCGCACGTCTCGCGCATGGCTGGACGTGTTCCGCAAGGACATGCAAAGCGCGCTGCTTGCCGAAATGGAAGTTCGTTTTCAACCGGTCGAAGGCTTGCTCGCCGCCCTTCGCGCCTGCTAACCGGAATACAGGATTACTGGAGCACTATGTCCAGACAGCTCTTGAACATCGTCGTTTTCTCGCTCGGTCTGCTCGCGGTGTGCTGGGTCGGTGCCGGCTACCTCGGCTCGAATCCGCTTGCGCTGGCCCTCACGCTGCTCGTCGGTGCCTGCTACTTGGCGGGCGCGTTCGAGCTTCGACGCTACAGCGAGGCCACCGCCACGTTGGCGCGCACCGTCGATTCGCTGACCGCGCCCCCCGCAAGCTTGGCCGCTTGCCTCGATCCGTTGCCGCCCAGCTTGCGCCATTCGGTGCGCCTGCGCATCGAAGGCGAGCGCGTGGCCCTGCCGGGGCCGGCGCTGACGCCCTATCTGGTGGGCTTGCTCGTCTTGCTGGGCATGCTGGGCACGCTGCTGGGAATGGCGGCGACCTTGCGGGGCACCGGCATGGCGCTCGACAGCGCCGCGGATCTGCAGGCGATCCGCGCTTCGCTGGCCGCGCCCGTCAAAGGGCTAGGGTTTGCATTCGGCACCTCGATCGCGGGCGTGGCGACGTCCGCCATGCTCGGGCTGCTTTCCGCGCTGTGCCGCCGCGAACGGATCCATGCGGCGCACAAGCTCGACGTGAAGATCGCCACGACCTTGCGTGCGTTTTCGCAGTCGTATCAGCGCGAGGAGACGTTCAAGCTGTTGCAGCGGCAGGCGCAGATCATGCCCGCGCTCGTCGATCGGTTGCAGACGATGATGTCGGCGATCGAGCAGCACAGTGCGGCCGCGAACGAGCGGCAGCTCGCGAATCAAAACGCCTTTCACCGCGAGGTCGAAACCGCCTATACCCGATTGGCCGCGTCTGTCGAACAGTCGTTGAAGAAGACCGTCACCGACAGCGCGCGTGCCGCCGGCGCCGCTTTGCAGCCCGTCGTGGAAGCGACCATGGCCAGTCTGGCGCAAGAGACGGCGTCCCTGCACGACGTCGTCACGCGTGCGGTGGACCGGCAGCTCGACGGGCTATCGACCAGCTTGCGCACCACGACGCAGACCGTGTCGGACATCTGGAACCAGGCGCTCGCGGAACACCGCCAATCGAGCGAGACGATCGCGCTGCACCTGAACACCTCGCTCGCCGGATTTACCGAAACCTTCGAGCAACGCTCGGCCGGTTTGGTGCAAGACGTGGCCGCGCGCCTCGACGCCACCGCCGGCAATCTGTCGGACGCGTGGGCGACGGCGCTGTCGCAACAAGCGCAACTGGGCGATACGCTCGCGCAGCGCAACCGCGAAGCCTTGCAGGCCGCAGCGGCAACCTTCGAGCAGCACTCGGCGGCGCTGCTGCGCAACGTCGATCGATCGCACGCGCAGTGGCAAGCGGCACTCGCTTCGCGCGACGAAGAGCGGCTCGCCGCCTGGACCGGCACGCTCGGGTCGATGGCCACCGCTTTGACGCAGCAATGGGAAGCGGTCGGCGCACGGACGGCGGATCGGCAGCAGGACATCTGCAACGTGTTGGCGCAAACCGCGCGCGAGATGTCGGCCGACGCGCGAACGCACGCCGCCGAGACGATCGCCGAGATCGCACGGCTCGTGCAGGCCGCGTCCGAAGCGCCGAAGGCGGCCGCCGAAGTCGTCGCCGAACTGCGCCAAAAACTCTCCGACAGCATGGTGCGCGACACCGCGATGCTCGAAGAACGCAGCCGCTTGTTGGCAACGCTGGAAACCTTGCTCGATGCCGTCAATCACGCCAGCACCGAACAGCGGTCGGCCGTCGATGCGCTGGTCGCCACGTCGGCGAATTTGCTCGAACGCGTCGGCAATCGGTTCGCCGAAACGATCGATGCCGAAACCGGCAAGCTGGGTACCGTCGCCGCGCAAGTGACCGGCAGCGCAGTCGAAGTCGCGAGCTTGGGCGACGCATTCGGTGCGGCGGTCCAGTCCTTCGGTCAATCGAACGAGACCTTGGTAGCGCATCTCGCGCGCATCGAAGCCGCGCTCGATAAGTCGCTCGCTCGCAGCGACGAGCAGCTTGCCTACTACGTCGCACAGGCGAGAGAAATCATCGACCTGAGCATGATGTCGCATAAGCAAATCATCGAGGATATGCAACAGCTCGCCGGCCAGCGAGCATCGGCCGGAGCCGCGGCAGCATGAGCGAGGAAATCGACGGCGGCGTGGAACATGTCGCGCCGACATGGGCCGCGTTCGGCGATTTGATGTCGGTGCTGCTTGGGGCCTTCATGCTGATCCTGGTGTGCGTCATCGGCGCGCAACTGGAACTCTCCGCGAAGCTTCACAAGGAAGTCCAGCAACGGCAGATGGAGGCGCAGCGCCGCAAGGCGTTGGAAGACGCGTTGGCGGGCCCGCTCGCGGCGGGCCGGGTCACGCTGGTCAACGGGCGGATCGGCATTAGCGGCAGCGTGTTGTTCGCGCTGAACTCCGATCAGTTGCAGCCCGAAGGCCGGGAGGTCCTGAAGAGCCTGGCCGGGCCGCTCTCAAAGTATTTGGTCGCTCGCGACGAAATCCTGATGGTGAGCGGCTTCACCGACGATCGCCAGGTTCGAGGCGGCACCAAGCAATTCGCCGACAACTGGGAATTGTCGGCGCAGCGTGCGTTGACGGTCACCCGTGCGTTGATCGAGGCGGGCGTGCCCGCTTCGTCGGTATTCGCGGCCGCGTTCGGTGCCCAACAGCCCGTCAGTTCCAATGCCGACGCGGTGGGGCGCGCCAAGAATCGGCGCGTGGAAATTGCGCCGATTCCGAAGCCATCGGCCGGAGCCGCAACTCATGAGTAGCGGTGCGACGCGCGCCCGAGCGATGCTCGACGCGTGGCGCGAGCGAGGCGCCGACCGCATGGATCCTGTCCGCTTCCATTTCATCGAAGCGCTGGCCCGGCGCTCGGCCCTCCACAGCGGCGAGGCGGGACGGATTCTGGCAACGCGGCTTTCCCACCTGCTCGACGCCTATGCCGACGATCTCGAGCGAGCGGCGTCCCAAGCGAGCGACGCCAGGGGCGCGCCCGTCGTGGGCAAGCCCACGCGCGGTGCGCTGGCGGAACTCGCGGATTACCTCGAAAGCCATGCGCCGGCCCGCGGCGATCGTGCGGACACGTCGACATCGGTGGCTCGGTCGGCGGCGTATCCCGAACTCCCGGTGCTCGACGACTTCCGAGAAATCTGGTCTCGAATGAGCACGGAGAAGCAGCTGCGGCAGTCGCTCGCGCAAGTGCCCGGCAATCCGGGGCCGCTCAATTCGAGCAGCCTCGTGCACCGTTCGCTGTCGCTGATGCAAGCGCTATCGCCGGGCTACCTCCAGCAGTTTCTGTCGTATGTGGATGCGTTGTCCTGGATGGAGCAGATCGCAGGCGGCGCATCGCCGGTCAAAACCCCCGCACCGCGAGTCGCGAAAAGCAGCGATACCGCGAAAAAGCCCCGGCGCTGATGCTACAAGGGGCAGCAGGGGCTCCCATTGCATCGCTCGCGTGCGCACCTTATAAGCTGAACGATTTCAGCCACTTATCTTATTTGCCCATGAGTTGCCCACAGCCTTGCGAACAGTTTCTGTGGGCAACTTTTAGAGCCACGTCCGTAGCCGGCACTTTCCCATTAATGAGACGCTCCTTTTAAACGGTATATACTGTTTATACCGTTTACCACTGGAGAGGGATCATGAGCGAGCCGATCGTCAAGAAAGCGACCAAGAAACCGTTGCGCGTCCCGAAGGGTGCGAACGGGAAAGCGCCCGTCGAAGCCGAGCACGCGAGCGCGAGCGCGGGCACCCCCGACGGCGCCGCGTCGACGATCGAAACCGCCCCGGCGAAGGCACCGAAACAAACGCGCGCGGCAACGCCCGATGCAGCGCCGGCTCCTGTTGCCAAAGAAGGAAAGACCAAGCGCGTCAAGAAGGAAAAGGTCGTGCGCGATAGCTTCACCATGCCGAGGTCCGACTACGACAAGATCGCGGCGTTGAAGCAAAAATGCCTCGATGCGGGTGTGTCGACAAAGAAGAGCGAGATCCTGCGGGCCGGCCTGCTGCTATTGGAAGCCGCGCCGTTGAAACGCTTACTCGCGGCCGTGTCGGCAGTGGAAACCGTCAAGACGGGCCGTCCGGCAAAGTCGTAACGCGAGGCCCGCGCGGGCCTCGCGCCGACGACGCGGTTCATCGCTTAACGTGACTTCGCCCGCGGGCGCGCTCGCCAGCCTCGAATGCACGCGCCGAGAGCGCACCGCACAAATTCAACGATTTCAGCGACTTGCGTCATTTGCCCAGGCGTTGCCCACAGCCTTGCGAACAGTTTCTGTGGGCAACTCGCTTACTCTTGCAGCCGATGCATCAGCGGCTTGAGCGCCGGATAGAGGTCCTTGTAGACAGCGAACCGTTCGGCGTACACGGCCCGGCGGCCGGCGTCCGGCCGGGCCCGCTCGACGAGGCTCACCCACCCGCCGCGCGCGACCTCGGCCGAGACGAGTTGGGTACCGAGAGCGGCAAGCAGCGCCGCGCCCATTGCCGCCTCGACGTCCTGCTCGATCGTCCAGACCGGATAGCCTGTGATATCGGCGATGATTTGCATCCACAACGGCGAATGCGCCGCGCCGCCGACCACGATGAGTTTGTCGTCGAGCACGCGGGCGCCCTGCCGGCCCGCCTCGATGTTGTGCATCAGCGCGAACGCCACCCCCTCCAGGACAGCGCGGTAGAGATGCGCGCGCGTATGCACCAGATTCAAGCCGATGAATGCGCCGCTCGCCTTGGCGTCCCAAACCGGGCTGCGCTCGCCCATCAAGTACGGCAGGAACATCACGCCGTCCGAGCCGGCGGGAACGCGCTCTGCCGTCTCCTCCAGCAGTACGTGCGGATCGCCGTGCGGCAACGCGCGCGCGGCCTCGATCTCCGCTTGGCAAAACTGATCGCGATACCAAGCAACGGATGCACCGGCCGTACTCGCCCCGCCGAACACGTAAAGATCTTTCCGGCCGTTAAAGACGTGGGGCATGCTGACGAGACCATGCCGCGCATCGACCTTCTGATCGATATAGCCCCAGCACATGCTCGTGCCGATCATCGCCACGTGCTGACCCTCGCGCGTGGCCCCGGCGGCAAACGTGGCGACGGCTGCATCGACCCCGCCCGCGACAATGGGCGTACCGGCCGGCAGACCGAGGCGTTCGGCCCATTGCGACAGTAAGCCGCCGACGACGTCCGTCGATTCGACCAAGCGTTCGGGCATCATGCCGGCCGGAATACCGAGCATCTCGAGCATCGTGTCGGACCAATTGCGCTGCGCAACGTCGTAGACGCCGCCGATGTTCCCCGCCGAGCTATGGTCGACGGCAATCTCTCCGGTCAGCAGATAGATGACGTACGCATTCGGCGGCAGGAAGTAGCGCGTGTTCGCCCATACGTCGGGCCGGTTCTCGCGCAGCCACAGCATTTTCGTGAAGCCGTAGTAGCTGTCCACGCCGTTGCCGGTGATGTCGAGCAACCGCTCCAGGTCGACCCGCTCGCGCACCCAGTCGACCTCGGCCGTTGCGCGGCGGTCCATCCAGATCAGGCACGGATGCAGCGGCCGGACGTCGCGGTCGACCGGAATGCCCGAGCCGCCGTAGAGGCCGCCGATGCAAATCGATCGAATCGACGACGCCTCGATGCCCTGTTCGCGCGCCGCCTTGACACAGTGCGCGATGCACTCGATCACCGCATCGAACCAAACCGAGGGCCACTGCTCGGCCCATAGCGGCTTCGGCGTATCGGGCTGATAGCCGCTGGCATGCTTGGCGACGATCGCGCCGTGGCGATCGACCAGCAACGCTTTGGTGCTCTGGGTGCCGATATCGACACCGATAACGTATTCCATGAACTCCCCCACACCGCTACCCAGTTGATCGAGCAGACCCGGACCGCCTCCCCCTCGCGCGCGAGCGGCCGTCGCGTTGGCTGTGAAAGTTAGGGCGATCGCCCTATCGCAGCCGCCAACTTTACGCCTGTTTTTGGGTACGTTGTCACGGTGTACCAGGCCAACTAGGTGACCACCCGGCCACGCAAATACGCTTTCCGACGACCCTACCGCCCCTGCCTTCCGGGTATCCCCGATAGAGCGCCACCTTTGGTCTTCCTATAGTCATAAATACACAACACCGCGAGCCCCGATAACGTGGCGACTCGCTCCGTGTTGCGTGGCGGGAGACCAAACCATGGACGAGCAGAACCGCGCGATGCGCCGCCAGGTGCTCGCGTCGCTCGCGGCCGGCGGCATGGCTGCCGTTACGGGATCGTGGTCCGGCCTCGTGCGTGCCGCCGAAGCCGTCACGCTGCCGTTCGAGAACGGCCTGCGCCCACTGACGAGCGACTTTCCTCAGAAGGGCGAAATGCTGCTCTTACGAAGCCGCCCGCCGTTGCTCGAAACCCCCTTCGACGTATTCGACGAAGGCGTCTTCACGCCTAACGATCGATTCTTCGTGCGCTGGCACCTCGCCGGCATCCCCACGACAATCGACGCGCGCACCTTCGGGGTGAAGGTGCACGGCGCGGTCGCCCACGAACTCGATCTTGGCATTGCCGACATCATGAACGGCTTCGACCGTGTCGAACTGGCCGCGGTCAATCAGTGCGCCGGCAATTCGCGCGGTTTTTTCAAACCTCGCGTCGCGGGCGGCGAATGGGGGAACGGCGCGATGGGCAACGCGCGTTGGACCGGCGTGCGGCTCAAAGACATCTTGGATCGTGCAGGTGTCAAGGCCGGTGCGGTCGAGGTCCGCTTCAACGGGCTCGATGAAGGCGTGGTTGCCGCCACGCCCGACTTCGTCAAATCGCTCACCGTCGATCACGCACGCGACGGCGAAGTGATGGTCGCGTTCGGCATGAACGGCCAGCCCTTGCCGCTGCTCAACGGCTTCCCGCTGCGCCTGGTCGTACCGGGTTGGTACTCGACGTATTGGATGAAGATGTTGAACGACATCGAAGTAATCGATACGCCCGATCGCAATTTCTGGATGGCAAAGGCGTACCAAATTCCCGATACGCCGCATGCAAGCGTATCGCCAGAAGACAAGTCATTCAAAACCGTGGCCATCAATCGCATGGTGCCGCGCTCGTTCGTCACGAACCTGAGCGACGGTGCGGTGCTCGATATCGGCGTCCATCGCAAGGTGCGCGGCATTGCTTTCGGCGGCGACGCCGGCGTACGCGAAGTTCGCTTTTCGTCAGACGACGGCGCGACCTGGACGACGGCACAGCTAGGCCGCGACTTCGGCAAGTATAGTTTTCGCCGCTGGGAAACCGCCTTCGTGCCTCGTCGGCCTGGACGATATACGCTGAAGGTCATGGCGATTAATGCCAACGGCGTTGCGCAGCCGGATAAGCCCAATTGGAATCCGGGCGGCTATATGCGCAATGTCGTGGAAGCCGTCACCGTCGTTGCGGCGTGAGGAGCGCGTCATGAAACCTGCCTTGATCGCGCTCGCGTTGCGTGTCGGTCTCGTTACCCTGGCGACATCCGTCGCCGGTTTCGCCACGGCCGCGGGCCCAGCGCAGCGCATGTCGCAGCAGCAAGCCACGCGCGAAGTCCACGTTTCCCTCCCGCCGGGGACGACATCGTTTCCCCCGGGCCCGGGGTCCGATCTGGCCGACCAACATTGCGTCGTGTGTCATTCGGCCGGTATGGTGCTCCGCCAGCCGCCCCTTTCCTTCGACGAATGGAAAGCGGAGGCGGCGAAGATGCGCACCGTCTATGGCGCGCCCTTTCCTGCTGAGAACATCGATGCGATCGCTCGATACCTGACTTCGATCAACGGTAAGCAATAACGCGCGCGGCTCGGTGCGCCCTATTCGGCGGCGCTCGATCAAGCTTGCACGCAGCACCGAATCGAATTTCGTTACGTTTCTTACAGACTCCGAATCGGCAAGCAACATCTCCCTTTCCGCGCCTCGGTATACTCCGCGCCATCATTCCAACAACGGACAAGAGGCCTGAAATGTTGAAGAAGAACGTTCGAACTGCCGTGTCGGCAACTCTGGTGGCGCTGGCTGCGTTGGCGGCGCTGCCGGCGCTCGCTGGCGACTTGAACAATGCACTTGGCGGCGCTCTGGGTGGCGCAGCGGGCGCCGCCGTGGGCGGCGCAGTGGGCGGCAGCACCGGCTCGATCATCGGCGGCGCGGTGGGCGGCGGCGCAGGCGGCGCGATTTCGTCGAATCGTCGGGAACGTACCGGCGCCATCGTCGGCGGCGCGCTCGGCGGCGGCGCGGGGGCGGCTGCCGGCAACGCAATGGGCGGACGCGCGGGCGGCATCATCGGTGCAGCGGCTGGCGGCGGCGCCGGTGCGTCGCTCGGCGGACACGTCTCTCGCGTGAACTCCTACGCCAACGATTACCACGGCCATCGCGGCCGGCACCACCGTCGCCACTATCGCGACTAAACCTTCGCCGCCACTTGCTGCCGAGCGCGGCGAGTGGCGGCAGCGTCACGATGCGGGCCGAGCGGATGCCGGCGCCGCATTTCATTTCCCTCGGACGCTAGACCTTCGGATGCGCAGCCAGCGCGATGCGGCAGTGCGTCATCGGTCATGGATCGACCCGTGCCAAAATACCGGCCACGGCGGCCCATCGAACCGTGCCTGAGCGCCGATGCCGCGGCGCGACACCCCAGGCCATCCAAGGTCCTCTTTCCATGAAGCGACAAGCCGCGCCCTCGTGCCCCGATTGGGTGAGGCGCGCCGAGCCCATAGAAGGTGTCGAGCGTATCGAAGCATGGTTTCACGGCAAGGCGTACGCCATGCACCGCCACGATACTTATGCGATCGGTCGCACGCTAGCCGGCGTTCAGCGTTTCAGCTATCGGGGCAGCGTGCGAAACAGCTTGCCCGGCAATACCATTGTGCTGCATCCCGACGAGCCTCACGATGGCCAGGCAGGCACCGACGAAGGCTTCCGGTACCGGATGATCTACGTCGAACCGGCGCTCTTTCAGGATGTGCTCGGCGGGCGTAGCCTTCCGTTTCTCGAGGGCGGCGTGACGACCGATCCGCGCCTAGCGGCGGCGACCGAAACGCTGCTGCAGCACGTTGGCTATGCGCTCGAACCGCTCGAACAAAGCGAGGCGCTCGCCAACCTGACCCATGCCCTTGCCGCCGTGGCGGGTGCGCCCGTACAGCGCCCGAAAGGCGATTTTCTTGCGGCGCGCCGCGCACGGGACTATCTGCACGCCAATTACACGCGCGCTGTCGCGCTCATCGAACTCGAGGCCGCGACGGGCCGCGATCGTTGGAGTCTGTCGCACGACTTTCGCACCTTCTACGGCACGAGCCCCTACCGTTATCTGACGATGCGTCGGCTCGATGCGGTGCGCCGCATGCTGCTTGCGGGTACGTCGCTCGCCGACGCCGCGGCGACAGCGGGGTTTGCCGACCAAAGCCATATGACGCGGCACTTCTCGAAAACGTTCGGGCTTGCGCCGGGGCGCTGGCTTCAGATGGCGGCCCATTTCCGCCACGGCTGAAAGCGCCCACGATCGTTCAAGACGGCTGCGCGGAGCTAAGCGTATTCTCGACGCATTGCCCCTTGAGCGGAGAGAACGATGTCCCGATCCTCGAACCCCACCCCGGCGCCGGCCGAGCGCGGCCAGTGCCAAACCATCGACCTTATCGGCAAAATCGCGCTGATCGATGGGCATTGGCAACCGCGCGTCGTCGCCGAAATGAACGACTACCAGTTCAAGGTCGTGAAGATCGAAGGCGACTTCCAATGGCACCGGCATGCCGATACCGACGAGACGTTCGTCGTGCTCGAGGGCGAGTTGCGTATCGACTATCGTGCGGGCCCTTCAGGCGACGATTCGATCGTGCTGCGCGCGGGGCAGATGGCGGTGGTCCCCAAGGGCGTCGAGCACAAGCCTTATGCGCGAGAGGAGGTCAAGCTTTTGCTGATCGAGCCGCGAGGGGTCGTCAATACGGGCGACGGCGCAGCGGGAGAGCGGACGGTTCAGAACGATCAGTGGGTTTAGCGCGGAAACCGTCCCTCGGCGGCCTTTCCAGGCACGATTGGAACAAGGGCGGAGTGCGGTGCGGTTCGATTGGGACGCGACGGCACTCGCCCGGTCGCGTCGCAACCTCACCCCGCAGTTGCCACGACCACGCCCCCGCACACCAACAGCACGCCGCCCGCGAACGACAACCATCGCGCGCGCGGCAGCATTTTTTCGAGCGCCACGAAGATCGCGAGGGCAGCAACCCAAAGCACGCTCATGACGCCAAACACGAAGAGCAGCGCCATGAGCACGCCGCAGCACCCGACGCAGTAAACCCCATGACGGATTCCCATGATCAGGGCGCCACGGGTGCCGTCTCGCCACTCAGTCAACAGAAAACCGAGTGGCGACGCACACTTGCCGAGGCACGCGCGCTTTAACGGCGTCAGTTGGAAAACCCCGGCAGCGACGAGCAGAGCGCCTCCAAGCAGCGGGGTGGCGCTCACCATCATCGGTGTGATGAGACGGGCCTCGAGCAGGCCCCATTGCGCAAACGTCGCCAACAGGCAAAAGGCAGACCACGCCGTGAGATAGCCAAGAACGAATACGCTCGTGCGCCCATACGGCAGTCGTTGCGCGCGGCGCTGACGGCTCAGAATCGCGAAAGCGAGAATCATCGGCACGACGGACGGGAGCATCATGGCGGCCATCATGACGACCCACATCGCCAGTATCAGCAGTAGATCGACGACGCCCCAATCCGTCATGCGCGGCATGATGGCCATGCCGGCGCCTGCCTCCATGTGCGCCATCCCCCAACTCAAATAGAGCAGGTAGATCCAAGCCAGCGCCGCCGCGGCCGCAACACCCGACAAGACGATCGCGCGGTCGCGCGTCGGCAGCCGCCGCAGCGCCAGTCCATCGCTCGAACCCGGCTCAGCCATGGTAGGAAAACGGCGAATAGAACCCGTTTCGGTCGGAGATTTCTCGTGAAAAGCCGTGGTCTGTGAAGCTGAAACGCGTCGATTTTCCGACCACCGCCGCAAATCCAGGAACGGGGGTAAGCGGATGATTGCTGATGGTGACCTCGCCTCCATCCTGACCGGGCAACGCTTCGATTTCCATGTCCGCGACATCGGGTATGCGAAGGCTGCGACGCTTCCCCTCGAGGCGGTAGTCGATCGCCGCCGGCTTGACGCCCATGACTTCGCCAATCATCGGACCAAGCGCGGCAAGCGGCCCCCCGGCCTGTCCGGAGAAGATCTTGCCCAACGCGTCTTGCTGCTGCGGCGTCCCGCGTTCGTCGAGATAAAGCGCCACGCGCCATTTGTTTTGCAGCATGTGCCCCGGTGAATAGGCAAACAAAGCGGTATTGAGACCGCCCAGGGATACCCCGGCAAACTCGCCTTGGTCGACGTGCCAACCGATCAGCACCGCGCAGTCGCCATCCGACGGCGGACCCAAACAAACGCAAGCGCACGGGGCGTAACAGTTGCAGCTCTCGAAATACGTACCGGCAACCTTCCAGTTCTCGGCCATGACTTTGACCTCCGTCGTGCGGGCGCGCGGGCTGCGCGCCGATTGCATTCGGGTATGACGCGTCTGCGCGCGTTTGCAAGCTTCGGTGGCGCCAACGGACGCCGAACCGGGCGAGCAAATCGATTAAAGTCTAGGTCGAAATGGAAGAGGGGGTGGGAATGAGCGGGGACGAATTCGCGCCGGACGGCGCACTTATGCCTGACGATAAGATTCGCTAATCCGAGAGGATCGCGTTCGCTATGTTGTCGACCACGACAGGACTTTCGAAGTACATCACCGACGGAAAAGCACCGAATGTTTCATAGGCCGACGCTTTCCAGGTATCCGTGTACATCGCCTCGGCCTCGGCTCGAGAATTCCAGAGGTAGACGCCACCGCCCGCACGGCCATCCTCCGACAAAACATAGTATTTGCGCAAAAGGCCAGGCACGCCCTGATACTTCGGCGCCGCCTTGAGGAAAAGGCTTCGCGCTTGCTCGCGCGTGATCGGTTTGGGCAACTGAAACGACGTGATGACTGTGATCATCGAAACGCTCCTTTCACCGCTAAGAATTGGGGGGATCGTGCGCGTCGTCGAGGCATATTGGCCATGCCTAGTTTCAGCGTGCAAGTTCGTCCGGCGACCGGTGAAACCGCGGCCGCCGGCGAACCCTCGCCAACCCACTTTCCCTCGCTCAGCGAGCCCGACTCGGCGAGCGCCCCGCTCAGACGGCCATCACCGTCACCGATTTCGACACGAGATACGGCTCGAGTGCCTCCGGCCCGCCTTCGGAACCGTAGCCCGAATCCTTCACGCCGCCGAACGGCATTTCCGGCCACGGCGTTGCCGGCTGATTGATCCAGAGCATGCCGACTTCCAGGCGCTGCGTCAGCAAATGCACGTTCGCAAACGACTTCGTAAAGGCGTAACCGGCCAAGCCATACGGAAGCCGATTAGCTTCGGCGATGGCCTCGTCCAACGAATCGAACCCGCGAATCGCGGCTATGGGCCCGAACGGCTCGTTGTTGAACACGTCGGCACTCAAAGGAACATTCGACAACACGGTAGGCGCGAAGAAATTGCCTTCGGAGCCGATCCGCTCGCCGCCCGTCTCGACGCGGGCGCCCGTCGCGCGTGCGTTCTCGATCACCGAGGTCATCGCCGTGAGCCGGCGCGGATTCGCGAGCGCGCCGAGCGTCGTGCCCTCGGCCAAACCGTTACCGACCTTCAGCCCTTCCGCGTGTTTGACGAGTTCCCGCGTGAATGCCTCCCGCACGCTGTTGTGAACGAGAAAGCGCGTCGGCGAGATACATACCTGGCCCGCGTTGCGGAATTTGGCGCCGCCGGCTGCCTTCACAGCCAGCGAGACATCGGCGTCCTCGGCGACGATCACGGGCGCATGCCCGCCCAACTCCATCGTCGCGCGCTTCATGTGTTGACCCGCGAGCGCGGCAAGCTGCTTCCCCACCACCGTCGATCCGGTGAAGGAAATCTTGCGGATCACCGGATGGGGAATGAGATACTCGGAAATCTCGGCCGGGACGCCGAACACCAGATTGACGACGCCATCGGGTACGCCAGCATCGACAAAGGTGCGGATCAGTTCAGCCGGTGAAGCCGGCGTTTCTTCCGGCGCCTTGACGATGATCGAGCAACCTGCACCAAGCGCAGCGGACAGCTTGCGGCAGACCTGATTGATCGGGAAATTCCACGGCGTAAAGGCCGCGACCGGGCCGACCGGCTCCTTGACGGCGAGTTGATAGATGCCGGGACCACGCGCCGGGATCAGACGTCCGTAGGCGCGGCGGGATTCCTCGGCGAACCACTCGATCACGTCGGCCGCGGCCAGCGTCTCGATCTTGGCTTCAGCGAGGATCTTGCCCTGCTCCA
>NZ_JBQCIV010000071.1:0-126806 GCF_051953405.1 Trinickia sp.
GCGCGCGCGCCGCGGTTCGACGCATGCTGCGGGCCCTATCTCGCGGGCGACGCCCGCGCCCCGAATGCGCTCGAATTGATGCGTTCGCGCTACACCGCCTATGTGCTCGGCGCCACAGACTACTTGCGCGCCACATGGGACCCTGCCACCTGTCCCGTCGATCTCGACGTCGACACCGACAGCGCCGATGCGCCGCGCTGGCTCGGCTTGCAAGTGAAGCGATTCGAAACGCGCGACGCGCGGCACGCGATCGTCGAATTCGTCGCCCGCTACAAACAAGGGGGCCGCGGACACCGGTTGCACGAAGTCAGCCGCTTCGTGCGCGGCGAGGACGAACGCTGGCGCTACGTGGACGGCGACGTCAGCGAGCACTAACTCGCACACATTTTTAGGCGGCCTTTGCTTCGGCAAAAGTTGCCGACACATCGACCCGGGCCGCGTCGCGCCCCGGGTTCTCCTGCATTGCGCAGAATATTTCGGCGACGCTACGATGGCGCTGCATCGCCGCTGTACCCCCCACTCCCGTCGCATCCCCCGATTGGCCGCCGCCACCCCGCCGCTGCCTATGGGGCGAATTGCGGCCGGTGCCGGGCTCTTTTCGGGCAACGGCATCGCGAAGGGCTCGCGGATACTGAGCAGGTCGGGCGCGCCATGGGTGCCCCGCTTGCCGTAGCGGCGCTTTTTTGTAATCAGGGCAGACGCGCATGGGTTTGAAGAACGTATTCGTCGGTTGTTTGTGCGCGTGCGCATGGGTAAGCGCTTTTGCGGGCGCGACGGCCACGGCGCCTGGCGACGCGAATACGCTGCGCGAGCTGACGCTCGCATCGAACGACACGCGGCCGCTCGGCCGTGCAAGCGTGGCACCGCTCGAGTTCGGCAACGACGCGTACGCGTTGCCCCCACTCGCGGGGAACATGAACGAACAGATCGTGCGCATCCCCGTCGACGCGGCCGGCACGATCACGCTCGAGGCAACCATCTACAAACCCGACGGGCAAGGACCGTTTCCGCTCGTCGTGTTCAATCACGGGAAGATCGAAGGCGATCCGCGTTCGCAGCCGCGCAGCCGCCCGCTTTCGTTCGCGCGCGAATTCGTGCGGCGCGGTTACGTCGTCGTCGCGCCGAATCGCGAAGGCTTCGCCGAATCCGGCGGTACGTATCGCCAGGAAGGCTGCGACGTCGAGAAAAACGGGATCGCGCAAGCCGACGACGTCAAGGCGACGATTGCCTTCATGGCGAGCCGATCGTACGTCGATGCATCGCATATCGTCGTGGCCGGCACTTCGCACGGCGGCCTGACGACGATGGCGTACGGCACGAGCGCGGTGCCGGGCGTTCGGGGGCTCATCAATTTCTCGGGCGGCCTGCGACAGGACGCTTGCAGCGGCTGGCAAGACAACCTCACGCATGCGTTCGAGCAATACGGCGAAAGCGTGCACGTGCCTTCGCTCTGGATCTACGGCGACAACGACTCCGTTTGGAGCCGCGATTTGACGAAGCGCATGTATGCGGGCTACGTCGGGCATGGCGCCCCCGCTCGCATGGTCGACTTCGGCGATTACAAGAACGATGCGCATCGGCTTGTCGTCGATCGCGACGGCGTGCGCATCTGGTGGCCCTCCGTGGAGGCGTTTCTCGAACGGATCGGCATGCCCACGCGCGTGCAGTACGAAGTCCAGGCCCCGCCGGCACCGCAGCCGTCCGGCTTTGCGGCGATCGATGCGGTCAGCGCAGTGCCCTACCTCGATGCGGCCGGACGTGCCGCTTATCGGAACTTCTTGAACCAATACCCCACCCGCGCGTTTGCCGTGTCGTCCTCGGGTGCGTGGTCGTGGGCGGAAGGCGGCGACAACCCGATGTCGGTCGCACTGAACAACTGCCGCAAGGAAAACGGCAACTCGCCGTGCCGGCTTTACGCCGTGGACGATCACGTCGTTTGGAACGGCTCGTCCTCCTCGACGAACGCTTCGCAAACGGCCTCCTCGTCCCATTCCGACAGCGCCAGCGAATCGGCACTGGCCAGCCGCGATTGATCCGATCGTTGGGTGCGCGAACTTCCCGAGTTCGCGAGCCGCGTTCTAGCGCCAATTCTTCGCCCATTTCTCCCTTTCTTCTGTCGAACGCGCCCGTCGGCGCGTTGCACGTACGCGTGCCTAGTGCCTGGAAATCGGTTCCAGCTACGCGACAGCAAATTTTTTTCTGATGCAGGGGGTCACTCTGCCGTCGCTATCTGAGCCGATTTCGGTCGATCGTTTCCAAAGCGTCGCTAGCTGCTTCGAACCGTGCCGAACGGCTAGCCGGAGCGGCCTGCGCGGGTAGGTGCAATCGCGCGCCGAACACGTTAATCTCACGCCGTTTTTGTTCGCGCGGCGTGGGTCGAGTTTGACAATCAGCAGACCTGTCGCGCGCTTTTCGCATGAATGGGGCGCGAGCGCGCGCGGCTTTCATGCCACGGAGCGGTGATTGGACAGCGCATGAGCAGAGAACTAACCAACGATCGTCGAACGCAAGCGCCGCCCGGCGCAGGCGAGGCCGAGCGCGATTGGGTCGCCCGCAGCCTTGCGGCCGTGTGGCATCCCTGCACGCAGATGAAGCATCACGAGCGGCTACCGCTCATCCCCGTCGCGCGCGGCAAAGGGGCTTGGCTATACGACCGCGCGGGTCGTCGCTATCTCGACGCGATCAGTTCGTGGTGGGTCAACTTATTCGGTCACGCGAACGACGATATCAACGCGGCGCTAAAAACCCAGCTCGACACGCTCGAGCACGCGATGCTGGCAGGGTGCACGCACGAAACCGCGGTCGAACTGGCCGAGCGCCTTTCCGCGCTCACGCACGGCACGCTGGGCCATGCCTTCTTCGCATCGGACGGCGCCTGCGCCGTCGAGATCGCGTTGAAGATGAGCTTTCACTACTGGCGCAATCGGGGGCGATCGGACAAGCGCGAATTCGTCTGCGTGGCGAACGGCTATCACGGGGAGACGATCGGCGCACTCGGTGTGACCGATGTCGCCTTGTTCAAGCATGCCTACGATCCGTTGATCCGCTCGGCGCATATCGTCGCTTCGCCCGACGCACGCCGTGCCGAGCCGGGCGAAAACGCGGGCGACGTGGCTCGGCGCGCGTTGGACGACGTGCGCGCGCTGCTCGATGCGCACGGCTCGCGCATTGCCGCGCTGATCGTCGAGCCGCTGGTGCAGTGCGCGGCGGGCATGGCGATGCACGATCGCGCGTATGTAGCCGGATTGCGCAAGCTGTGCGACGAGCACGACGTGCATCTGATCGCCGACGAAATCGCCGTGGGCTGCGGCCGCACCGGCACGTTTTTCGCCTGCGAACAGGCGGGCATTTGGCCGGATTTCCTGTGCTTGTCGAAAGGCATCAGCGGGGGTTACCTGCCGCTGTCGCTCGTGCTGTCGCGCGACGAGATCTACGCCGCGTTCTACGACGACGACACCACGCGCGGCTTTTTGCACTCGCATTCGTACACGGGCAATCCGCTTGCTTGTCGCGCCGCGCTCGCGACGCTCGATCTGTTCGCGCGCGACGACGTCCTCGCGCAAAACGAAAAGAAGGCGCTCATGTTGATGGAGGCGCTGTCTCCGCTGCGCGCACACGAAGCCGTGCGTGCCGTGCGCCGGACGGGGACGATCATTGCCTTCGACGCCGTGCTGGACGGGGACGCCGCGCGCACCTTCTCGCGCCGGTTCTTCGAGCAAGCGCTTTCGCGGGAACTGCTGTTGCGGCCGATCGGCACGACCGTCTACTTAATGCCCCCCTATATTTTGGACTCCGAAACGATTGCGCTGCTTGCCTCGCGTACCTGCGAGACGTTCGAAGCCACGTTGGGGCAGGGAGCACGCCGATGATGCTACTCGATACCTTGCGCGAGGGGCTCGCCGATCTCGATGCGCGCGGGTTGACGCGCCGGCGCCGCGTCGCCGATACGCCGTGTGCCGCGCGTATGACGGTGGGCGGCCGGCCGATCGTCGGTTTCGCGAGCAACGATTACTTGGGGCTCGCCGCGCATCCGCTGTTGGCCGATGCGGTTGCCGAGGGGGCGCGCCGTTACGGCTCGGGCAGCGGCGGCTCGCATCTGCTGGGCGGCCATTCGCGTGCGCATGCGGTGCTCGAGGAGACGCTCGCGACATTCGCGGGCAGTTTCGTGGATGCGCCGCGCGCCTTGACGTTTTCGACGGGATACATGTCGAATCTCGCCGCGGTGACGGCGCTAGCCGGACGCGGAACGACGTTGTTTTCCGATGCGCTGAACCATGCGTCGTTGATCGACGGTGCGCGGCTCTCGCGCGCGCAGGTACAAATCTATCCGCATGGTGACACGGAAGCGCTCGCGGCGATGCTCGAAGCCTCCGATACGCCGGTCAAGGCGATCGTGACCGATGCCGTCTTCAGCATGGACGGCAGCCTTGCGCCGCTCGCCCGGCTGGTCGAATTGGCGGAGCGCCATGGTGCGTGGCTGCTCGTGGACGATGCGCACGGGTTCGGCGTGCTCGGGCCGCAGGGCCGCGGCGAGGTGGCACAGGCCGCGTTGCGCTCGCCGAATCTCGTCTATCTGTGCACGTTCGGCAAAGCTGTGGGCGTGGCGGGCGCCGCGGTCATCGCTCACGAGACCGTCATCGAATGGCTGCTTCAGCGCGCGCGCCCCTACATCTTCACGACGGCCGCATCGCCGGCCGAGGCGCATGCCGTCTGTGCCAGTCTTGCGCTGATCGCGGGCGAGGAAGGCGATGCGCGCCGCCGCCATCTGGACGCCCTGATCGAACGCACGCGTGCGATCTTGCGGTCGACGCCATGGCGCCCCATCGATTCGCCGACGGCCGTGCAGCCGCTGATTATCGGCGGCAACGAAGAGACGCTTGCGCTCGCCGCTCGCCTCGACGCCGACGGATTATGGGTACCGGCCATCCGGCCGCCGACGGTGCCGGCCGGCACATCGCGCCTGCGTATTTCGCTGTCGGCGGGGCACGGCTTCGACGATCTCGACCGCCTGCAGGCCGCCCTCGTTCGCTGTGGAGCATCCGCATGAACCCGCCGCTTTCCCTGTTTGTTACCGGCACCGATACCGAGATTGGCAAAACGCTGGTCTCGTGTGCGTTGTTGCGCGGATTTGCCAAGGCCGGCTTGTCGGCTGCCGCGATGAAACCGATTGCCGCGGGTGCGTATTTCAGTGCGGAAGACGGCACGTGGCACAACGAGGACGCCGATCAACTGGATGCGGCAGCGGGTGCGTTGCTGCCGCCTGAAATGAGGACGCCTTATTTGCTGAAAGCGCCGGCCGCGCCGCACATCGTGGCCGCGCAAGAGGGCCGCACGCTCGATCTCGCGCCGATCGTCGACTGTCACCGGGAGGCGCTGCGGCGAGCCGACGTGGTGGTTGTCGAGGGCGTGGGCGGGTTTCGTGTGCCGCTCGATCGGCGTCGCGATACGGCGGACCTTGCGCTTGCGCTGGGGTTGCCGGTGGTGATCGTCGTCGGCGTGCGGCTTGGCTGCATCAACCATGCGTTGCTGACTGCCGACGCGATTGCCGCGCGTGGTCTGCATTTGGCGGGCTGGGTGGCAAACATCGTGGACCCGGCGATGCGTTTTGCCGACGAAAACGTCGAGACGATTCGTGCGTGGTTGGAACGCGAGCATGGGGTGCCGTTGCTCGGAACGATCCCGCACTTAGCGCCGCCGTCCGCGGAGCATGCCGCTGCGTACCTCGATATGTCCATGCTTTTACGCGCGTTGCGAGCGCACGCCGGCTGACCGGCTCCCCACCTTGCTTTTCGACTCAATCGATTCCCAACCGGATCAACGATATGACTGAAGCTCAACACGTTATGCAGAGTGCCTTGCCCGACCGCGATATGGCACGCGGCAACGAATCGAAGGCTAGCGCGACGCCGCGCTGGCGCGTCGCCGACGTGATCGCGCTGTACGAATTGCCGTTCAACGATTTGCTGTATCGGGCACAGCAGACGCATCGCGAGCATTTCGACGCGAACGAGATACAGCTTTCGACGTTGCTGTCGATCAAGACGGGCGGATGCGAAGAAGACTGCAAGTATTGCTCGCAATCGTCGCACTACGACACGGGCTTGAAAGCCGAGAAATTGATGGAGGTGGATGCGGTGCTCGAAGCGGCTCGTGCGGCGAAGCAAAGTGGCGCGACGCGGTTTTGCATGGGGGCGGCTTGGCGCAGTCCGAAAGAGCGGCATCTCGAGCCGATCAAGGAGATGATTCGGGGCGTGAAGGCGATGGGACTTGAAACGTGCGTGACGTTGGGCATGTTGGAGGACGATCAGGCGAAGGCGTTGCGCGAGGCCGGGTTGGACTACTACAACCACAACCTCGACACGTCGCCCGAGTTTTACGGACAGATCATATCGACGCGCAGCTACCAGGAGCGGCTGGATACGCTTGAGCGGGTGCGGGATGCGGGCATTAACGTTTGTTGCGGCGGCATTGTGGGCATGGGGGAATCGCGGCGCGAGCGAGCGGGGTTGATTGCGCAGTTGGCCAACATGGATCCGTATCCTGAGTCGGTGCCGATTAACAATTTGATTGCGATCGAGGGTACGCCGCTTGGCGAGGTTGAGCCGATCGACCCGTTCGAGTTCGTGCGTACGGTGGCGGTGGCGCGCATTACGATGCCGCGTGCGGTGGTGCGACTTTCGGCGGGGCGCCAGCAGATGGACGATGCGTTGCAGGCGTTGTGTTTCTTGGCGGGGGCCAATTCGATGTTCTACGGCGAACAATTGTTGACCACGGGCAACCCGCAGGCCGATGCGGACCGTCGGCTATTGGATCGCCTGGGCATGCGCACGGGCAGCCCGATCCCGGCCGAATCGGGCGAGTCGTGCACGGGCGGCTGCGGCCACTAACTATGGGCGAGAGGCGAAAGCCGCCATCGAGGCGGCTTCGCCCGGAAGGCCCTGTCGGAAGGCCCTGTCGATCGTTTTACGGGGACGGGGCAGTTTAGACGTGGCGGTAGCGATCACGTGCGTGGCTCTGCCTGCGCCTAGGGCCTGACTGTCATTGTGGGCGAGTGGGTAGACAACCTTTGCTGTCCGCCCAAGGACGCGCCTTTCTTTTGGTTACTTTTCTTTGGAAGACAAAGAAAAGTGACCGCTGCCCCGCGGAGGGGCGACGCTAATAGACCGATAAGAAAACAGGTTTCACGACGGGGCGTGCGGCCCACCGCATCGACTCCCGCATCGACTCCCGCATCGCCTCCCTCCCCGCATGGCCCTCACCAACGACCGAGGCCGGCCGTAAAATAACGCCCGTCCTCAATCGCCTGAGCCGTGCGCAGCACGCCCCCGATTAGATGAAGATTCTCTTCTACAAACCCGAAATCGCGGACGCGAGCCACTGGCTCGCATTATTCGCCCGCGAATTGCCCTCGGCCGAGATCCGCGTATGGGCGCCGGGCGACACGCACGCGGCCGATTACGCTGTGCTCTGGCGCCCCCCGCCCGAGCTGTTCGCGGGCCGCGAGCACCTACGCGCCATCTTCCTGCTTGGAGCCGGCGTCGACGCGCTACTCGCGCTCGAACGTCGCCGGCCGGGTACGCTACCGCCTGGCGTGCCGATCGTCAGACTAGAAGACACCGGCATGGCCGATCAAATGACCGAATACGCGCTACATGCCGCGCTGCGCTACCAGCGCCGCTTCGACGAGTACGACCTCGCGCAGCGAGCCTGCACCGTTTCAGGCGCCGGCGCGCCATGGCAAGCCCTAGAACCGCACCCACGCGCATCGTTCCCTATCGGCGTGCTCGGCCTCGGCGCGCTCGGCGCCCACGTCGCCAGCGCGCTAGCGGCATTCGGCTTCCCGGTCCGCGGCTACAGCCGCAGTGCGAAGACGATCAAAGGCGTCGCCACGTTCGCGGGCCGCGATACGCTGCCGGCCTTCCTAGACGGCCTGAAGCTGCTCGTGAACCTGCTACCGAGCACGCCTGAAACGGACGGCATCCTAAACCGCGAAACGTTCTCGCATCTCGCGCGAGGCGCCTACCTCGTCAACCTCGCTCGCGGCACCCACCTCGTCGAACCCGATCTCATCGAGGCCCTAGATAACGGCCGGCTCGCCGCCGCGACGCTCGACGTGTTCGCGCAGGAACCGCTCGCACAGGACCATCCGTTCTGGCGCATGCCGCGCGTGACAATCACCCCGCATATATCCGCACTGACCTTGCCCGAGCCGGCAGCGGTTCAAATTGCGCGTAAGATTGAAGCGCTTGCTCGCGGCGAGGCGATTGGCGGCATCGTCGATCCTCAGCGCGGCTACTGAATTCAGACAGATCGGCTCGTCCGTCGGCGCCCGTTCGTGCGCCGCTTCTTGCGGGGCCCGATTGCTTAGCATTCCAAACGAATACCATCGAGGAGACGTTCCATGTCTTTACCGAACGCAGTCAAGATCGTCGAAGTCGGCCCGCGCGACGGGTTGCAAAACGAGAAGGAGTTCGTGCCGACCGAGGTCAAGATCGACCTCGTGAATCGACTTTCCGCAGCCGGTTTCCGCAACATCGAATCGGCCTCGTTCGTCTCGCCGAAGTGGGTGCCGCAGATGGCCGACGGCGCGCAAGTGATGGCCGGCATCGAGCGCGGCAAGGGGACGACCTACTCCGTACTCACGCCGAATATGAAGGGCTTCGACGGTGCGCTCGCCGCGCATGCCGATGAGATCGTCATCTTCGGCGCGGCCAGCGAGGCGTTCTCGCAAAAGAACATCAACTGCAGCATCGCCGAAAGTATCGCGCGCTTCGAGCCCGTCGCACGCGCCGCGAAGGAAAGCGGCATGCGCGTGCGCGGTAGCATTTCCTGCGCGCTCGGCTGTCCGTATCAAGGCGACGTACCGGTGCCGGCCGTCGTCGATGTCGTGCAGCGCATGGCGGCGCTCGGCTGCGATGAAATCGACATCGCCGATACGATCGGCGTCGGCACGGCGGGACGCACGCGCGAAGTGTTCGCGGCCGTGACGAAGGTGTTCCCGCGCGAGCAACTGTCCGGGCATTTTCACGACACATACGGCCAAGCACTCGCGAACATCTACGCAGCGTTGCTCGAAGGTATCGAGATTTTCCACGCGTCGGTGGCCGGGCTCGGTGGATGCCCCTATGCGAAGGGCGCCACGGGCAACGTCGCCACGGAAGACGTCTTGTATCTCATGAACGGGCTCGGCATCGAGACGGGCATCGATCTCGACGCTGTCGTGGCGATCGGCGATTTCATTTCGAAGTCGATCGGGCGCACGAACGCTTCGCGCGTAGGACGTGCGCTGCTCGCGAAGGCGGCCAATGCCGCATGCGCCGCGTGAATTCGGGACGCAACCGCCATTAGATCGCGAACGCGAAACGCTACGAACAATAAACGTGATGAACGAACGAGACATGGAGCATCCGCAGTTCACGCCCACCAACATGCCCGATGTATCGGACGCATCCGAGCCGCTGGTCGCGCTGCCCGATTCGGCACAACGCGTCGCGCGCCTGCTGCGCGAATGCGGCCACGAAAAGCCGGTCGTCATGCTGCCGCAGACGGGCAAGACGTCCGCCGAGGCCGCGGCGGGGCTCGGCTGCTCCGTGGCGCAAATCGCGAAATCGATCTTGTTCCGGCGACGCGACGACGATGCGCCCGTGCTCGTCGTCGCGAGCGGCGCGAATCGTGTCGACGAAGAGAAGGTGGCGCAGCATGTCGGCGACATCGCGCGGGCGGACGCCAAATTCGTGCGGGAAAAAACGGGCTATGCGATCGGCGGCGTCTGCCCGATCGGGCATTTGACGCCACCGGTCACGCTGATCGATTCGGATCTGCTGCAACTCGAAAGCCTGTGGGCTGCGGCGGGCCACCCGCATGCGGTATTCAACCTATCGCCGCAGGAGTTGATTGCGATGACGGGTGCGCCAGTCGTAGATGTGGCCCTGCGCGCGTAAGTGCCGGACAAAAAGAAAGCCGTTCATCATCGAGGACGAACGGCGCAATTTCCGACGTGATCAGCGTCAGTTGTCATCATACCGATGCGCCCGGCCGCGACGCATCGGTGATTTCCCTGCAGATCGGCGAAAGCGGCTTTCAGTCGCATCGAGCGGTGCGGTACGCGTCGCGCTTAACGGCAACCCCACGGGCGCCCTCACGCCGCATCGGTACGATCGGCCAGCCGAAGTTCACGCCCGCGGCCGCGAGCAGGATCAACACAGCGCCAGCCAATTGAACCCATGCAAGCGTCTGTCCGAACGCGAACCGGTCGCAGACGATCGCAACGATCGGGTAGATGAACGAGAGCGCGGCCGTCATTCGCGTCGGCAGTTTCTGAATCGCCCCGTAGAGCAATACGTACACGAGCCCCGTATGCACGACGCCGATCGTGGCCAGATCGGCCCACGGCATGAAGGTCCCGGGCAGCGCATGGTAATCGACGAACGGCGCGAGTAGGAACACGCCAAGCGTGACTTGAACCAACGCGATCAATTGCGGCGGCGTGCCCTTCAACCGCTTCGTAATGATCGACGAAACGGCGTAGAAGAACGCCGCGCCCAGCGCATAGCCGATTCCTTCGAGATATTGCCCCGGCACGGCCAGCACGGCCGGCTGAACCTTCACCACCAACATCAGCCCGACGAACGCGACACCGAGCCACGCGGCCGTCGATGCCGTAATGCGCTCGCGAAACACCACCGCGCCGAGCGCGACAAGCATGAACGGCTGCGTGTTGTAGGCGACGGTCGACATCGAGATCGACGCCCGCGAATACGCGGCAAACAACAAGACCCAGTTCGCGACAATCGCCGCGCCGCCCGCCGCCGAAAGCGCAAGCGTGCGCCAGCTCAGCATGTCCTTGCGGACCAAGCCGAGCGCCACGCAGATAACCGCGAGCGTGGGCGCGCCGAGTGCGCAACGCACGAACACGACGTTTTGCGGCGATTGCCCCGACGCGACGACAAGCCACCCGATCGTGCCCGAGATCAACATCGCGGCGATCATCTCGAAGGCGCCGCGCCGAATGTCCTTGCCTGTCTGGTTAGCCATGGATGCACCTATGCTGGAGGTTCGTAGCCGTCTCCACGCTCGCTTTGCGCCCCACTGGGAGCGGGCCGCGCGTTGAAGATCGATGCAATCAGTCTAGCGATTCCAAACCCATCCAGACATGGATAAACTTAGGCAAATCGCACATTCTTTCTTCGAAACGAAGGCCGATATGTCAAAACGCCTTGCGGGTGGCGCACCGGCCGCCGGACTCGATGCCACCGATCGCGCGCTGCTGCGCTTGCTGGCGGAAGACGCGCGCATGCCTGTCGCCGACCTCGCCCGAGAAATCGGGCTGTCGGCCCCCAGTACGGCCGAGCGGCTGCGCCGCCTCGAAGCCCAAGGCGTGATCGAACGCTACACGGTACAGGTGGATCCGCGCGCGCTGGGCTACACCTTGCAGGCGATCGTGCGCGTGAAGCCGCTACCGGGGCAGCTCCATCTCGTGGAAGACGAGATCCGGCGCATTCCCGAATTCGTCGAATGCGACAAAGTCACCGGCGACGATTGCTTCATCTGCCGGCTCTTTTTGCGCACGATCGAAGAACTCGACGAGATCTTGATGAAAGTGGGCGAGCGCGCCGAGACGAGTACCGCCATCGTCAAGGCGACGCCGGTGGGAAGGCGCTTGCCCCCGCTCGGGCCCGCCGAGGCACGCAAGGAAATGGCGCCGGAGAAAGCGCCGCGTGCGCTCAAGCGCGGCGTTCGTTGATATGGCGCTCGGGCTTCACCATCCGTTCGCCCGATTCGTCCGCCTCGAAGAAGTCGTGAATCTCGGCGATCAGCGCATCGGGCGCTTCTTCAGGAATGTAATGACCGCATGCGAGTGCGCGGCCGCTCACGTCCCGCGCCACGCGCTGCCATTCGTGGAGTGGGTCGAAACACCGCGCCACGACACCTTCCGCCCCCCACAGCACCCGCAGCGGACATCCTATCTTGCGGCCCCGTTCCAGGTCGGCACGGTCGTGCTCGAGATCGATCGTCGCCGAGGCCCGGTAGTCCTCGCACATCGCATGCACGGCACCGGGCGCGCATAGGGCGTCGCAGTAAGCGCGCAACGCATCGGGCTCGAACGGCGCCAGCCCTGCATGGCGGCCACCCATTACGGCTTTGACGTAGGCCTCGGGGTCTGCCCCGATCAGCGTTTCGGGCAGCGGCTCAGGTTGGATCAGGAAGAACCAATGAAAGTAGGCCGTCGCGAACGCGCGATCGGTGCCTTCGTACATCGCCAGCGTGGGCGCGATATCGAGCAGCATCATGCGCTCGACCGCGTCGGGATGATCGAGCGCCATCCGATGCGCCACGCGCGCGCCGCGATCATGGGCGCACACGAGAAAGCGATCGAACCCGAAATGACGCATCACGGCCACTTGATCGGCCGCCATCGTCCGTTTCGAATAGGCCGCATGCGTCGGATCGCTCGCGGGCTTGCCCGATTGGCCGTAGCCACGAAGATCCGTAGCGACCACGGTAAAGTGCTCGGCCAGCCGCGTGACGCAGCGATCCCAAATCCGATGCGTTTGCGGATGCCCGTGCAGCAGCAACAAAGGGGGACCCTCTCCGCCTGTCAGACCGAAGATATCGACGCCGCCGGCGTCGACGCGAAACGGAGTAAAGTCGGCGAAACTCATAGCGCTCGCTCCTGCCTCTTATCGTTGTTCGAACCTTTCGTATTCTAGAAGCGTCAGGGGCGCGCGCTCGTTCGGAGCGCCACTAAACGTAGAACCAGAGCACTCACTCGAAAGCCCAGAGGCACAAGCGCCGCGTTCGGATCGCCTATAATTCGAACGTTCGTTCTTTTAATGAAGAGGAGACACGCGTCATGGCCTTGCCTGCCGTTCTACAGAATCTGACGCTGCCTGTCGTCGCGTCGCCCATGTTCATCGTCAGCTACCCCGAACTGGTGCTGGCGCAATGCAAGGCCGGCATCGTCGGGTCGTTCCCCGCGTTGAACGCCCGCCCCGCGGAACTGCTCGACGAATGGCTCACGCAAATGGGCGAGGCGTTGGCCGCACACCGTGCGGCGAACCCCGGCGCGACGATCGGGCCGATCGCGGTCAATCAGATCGTCCATCAATCCAATGCGCGGCTCGAGCATGACGTGCGCGTGTGCGTCGAGCACAAAGTACCGATCTTCATCACGAGCTTGCGGGCGCCCGCCAAGGAGATCATCGATGCCGTCCACAGCTACGGCGGCATCGTGCTGCACGACGTCATCAACCTGCGGCACGCGCAGAAAGCGCTCGAAGCCGGCGTCGATGGGCTGATTCTGGTCGCGGCCGGTGCGGGCGGCCATGCGGGCACGACCTCGCCGTTCGCCTTGGTCGGCGAAGTGCGGCGGATGTTCGACGGTCCGATCGTCCTCTCGGGTTCGATCGCGAACGGCGGCTCGGTTCTCGCCGCGCAGGCGATGGGCGCCGATCTGGCCTACATGGGCACGCGCTTCATCGCCACCCAGGAAGCGCACGCCATCGACGACTACAAACATGCGATCGTCAATGCGAGCGCGTCGGACATTGTCTACACGAACCTATTCACGGGCGTGCACGGCAATTACATTCGCGAGAGCATCGTCAACGCCGGGCTCGATCCAGATGCGCTGCCCGAGTCCGATAAGACCAAGATGAACTTCGGCAGCGACAAGGCGAAAGCGTGGAAGGACATCTGGGGCGCGGGGCAAGGCGTCGGCTTGATGGACGACGTGCCGAGCGTGGCCGAACTCGTCGCGCGCCTGAAGCGCGAATACGACGACGCGCGCGCGCGGCTCTCGCTGCGCTAGTCGAAATCGCGATCGAGCGGGCGCCGGGCGCTAGCGACCTCGCCGCACAGCCAATCGGCGAAAGCGCGCACCGCGGGTTTGTCGCCTCGCGCCTTGCGGATCAGCAACCAGAACGCGTTCGCATCCGGCACCTGGGCCGTGCCGATGCGTTCGAGCCGGCCGGCAGCGAGATCGTCGGCGACGAGCGCGAATGGCGCGAGTGCAATGCCGCGGCCGGCGATCGCGGCTTCGATCGCCAAATGCATCACGCTATAAAGCGGCCCCGATTCGGCGGCCGCGCCCCACTCGGGCGAGGTCAGGCCCGTAGCGGCGAGCCAGGCAGTCCATACGTTGTCGGGCCGGCCGCTGCTTGCATTGGGAGCCGAGTTCGGGCTCGGGCTCGGACTCGGGCTCGGGCTCGGCCTCCCACCGGCCGCCGACGGCGGCAACGTCACGCGCACGAGCGGCGCGGGCACGGCTCCCCCCGCCTGCGAGAGTTCCGCGGGCAGCTTGGCCCGCACCGACGGGCTGCAGACGGGCACGACTAGATCGGCAAATGCGAGCCGTTGCGCCTCCCACTCGCGATACGGCCCCGGCCCATAGCGCAATGCCAGATCCACCCGCCCATCGGCCGCGAGATCGACAAGCGCTTCCGATACCAGCAATTGCACCTCGATGTACGGATGACGCCGATGAAATGTATCGAGCCGGGGCGCCAACCAACGCGACGCAAACGAAGGCACTGCGCTGATCACGAGCGTATTGCGCTCCTGCACGCGCACGGGCGCCGCCGCCATCAAGGCTGTCTGAAGCTGCGCAAATGCGCCGGACACTTCCTTCGCCAACGCGGCACCGGTCGGCGTGAGGCGCACCGCCCGATTGAGCCGATCGAACAGCGCCGCGCCCACGTAGGTTTCGAGCGCGACGATCTGCTGGCTAATGGCGGCCGGCGTCACGAACAATTCCGCGGCCGCGGCCTTGAAGCTGCCTAGACGAGCGGCCGCTTCGAACGCGCGCAGCGCGCTCAGCGGCAGATTGTGGACAGAGATGGCAGTCGGCATCGCGTCAGTTTAGCGAAACTAATCCGACGCCGAAAAATCTCGTTTGTCGCCACGGCGCGCGTCCACCTATGCTGGCATTCCGATCGTTCGATACGCTTAGGACTCCCGATGAATGCCAACGAATCGTTTCTCTTTTTGCTCGGCAGCGCGCGCGGCAACGGCAACACCGAACAACTGGTTCGCCTAGCCGCTGCCGGCTTGCCTGCCGACGCCACGCAGCACTGGTTGCACCTTCGCGACTATCCGCTGCCGCCTTTTGTCGATATTCGACACGAGCCGGCGCCTGTCTACGAAACGCCGACCGGCACCGAAGCCCTTCTGCTCGAGCGCACGCTCGCGGCTTCGCATCTCGTCTTCGCCATGCCGCTCTATTGGTACAGCCTGCCCGCGGACGCCAAACTGTATCTCGACTATTGGAGCGCGTGGATGCGCGTGCCGGGCGCCGATTTCATGCGGCGCATGGCAGGCAAACGGTTGTCGGTCGTGACGACCGTCAGCGACGAAAACCGACGCGTCGCCGCGCCATTGATCGACTCGCTGCGCTTCACCGCCGAGTACCTGAAGATGGAGTTTCGCGGCGCAGCCGTCGCATTCGGCAATCGGCCCGGCGAAGCGCTGGCGGAAGGTGGGATCGTCGACGAAATCGCCACGCTGCTGTCGGCGCCTGTCGCCGCTTGAGCATTCGTCGAATGCGACTTGGAGGAGCGGTTCGTCGATACGGCGCGCCTACATGGTGCGCCGATACTGCCCGCCTACCTCGAACAGCGCGTGCGTAATTTGTCCCAGCGAGCACACACGGACTGCGTCCATCAATACGGCGAACACATTCTCGTCGTTCATCACAGCGCGACGTAGCCGGTCGAGCATCGGACCGGCCTCGTCCCGATGACGCGCATGAAAGGCACGCAGACGGTCGAGTTGGCTACGCTTCTCGTCGCTCGTGGAGCGCGCGAGCAACAAAGGCCCATGCGCAACGGAGGCCTCCTCGCCAACGAACGTGTTGACGCCGACGATCGGATAAGAGCCGTCGTGCTTGCGATGCTCGTAACGCATCGATTCGTCCTGGATGCGCCCGCGCTGATAGCCGGTTTCCATCGCGCCAAGCACGCCGCCGCGCGAAGTCAGCCGGTCGAACTCGTCCAGTACCGCCGCTTCGACGAGATCCGTCAGTTCCTCGATCACGAAGCTGCCTTGGTTCGGATTCTGATTCTTGGCCAAGCCCCATTCGCGATTGATGATGAGCTGGATCGCGATAGCACGGCGCACCGACGCCTCGGTTGGCGTGGTGATCGCTTCGTCGAATGCGTTCGTGTGCAGCGAATTGCAGTTGTCGTAGATCGCGATGAGCGCTTGCAGCGTCGTGCGGATGTCGTTGAAGGCGATCTCTTGCGCATGCAGGCTACGGCCCGACGTTTGCACGTGATACTTCAGCTTTTGGCTGCGCTCGTTCGCGCCGTATTTCTCGCGCATCGCCACGGCCCAAATGCGGCGTGCCACGCGGCCGAGTACCGTGTATTCGGGCTCCATGCCGTTCGAAAAGAAGAACGACAGATTCGGGGCGAATGCGTCGATCGCCATGCCGCGAGCGAGGTAGGCTTCGACGTACGTGAAGCCGTTTGCTAACGTGTAGGCCAGTTGCGTAATCGGGTTCGCGCCCGCTTCGGCGATGTGGTAGCCCGAGATCGAGACCGAATAGAAATTGCGCACACCGTGTTCGATGAAATACGCTTGCACGTCGCCCATCGTCTTCAAGCTGAACTCCGTGGAGAAGATGCAGGTGTTTTGGCCTTGGTCTTCCTTCAGGATGTCGGCTTGCACCGTGCCGCGCACTTCGCGCAGCGCATGAGCGCGCGTGTGCGCGATCTCTTCGTCGCTCGGCTCGCGCCCCTGTGCTTCGTAGCGCGCGCGCAGCCGCTCGATTTGCTGATCGATCGCCGCATTGAAGAACATGGCCAGGATCGTCGGCGCGGGGCCGTTGATCGTCATCGATACCGATGTCGCCGGGTCGCACAAATCGAAACCGTCGTAGAGCGTTTTCATGTCGTCGAGCGTGGCGACCGATACGCCCGAATTGCCGATTTTGCCGTGGATATCGGGACGCTCGTCGGGATCTTCGCCGTAGAGCGTCACCGAATCGAACGCCGTCGACAAACGTCGAGCGGGCATGCCCTCCGAGAGCAGTTTGAAGCGGCGATTCGTCCGGGGCGGATCGCCCTCGCCCGCGAACATGCGAGTCGGATCCTCATTCTCGCGCTTGAAGGGAAACACGCCGGCCGTGAAGGGGAAATAACCGGGCAAGTTTTCGAGCATGAGCCAGCGCAGCGTCTCGCCGGGATCGACAAATTTCGGCAGCGAGACCTTGCGGATCGACGTGCCCGATAGCGTCGTCACGGTGAGCGGCGTGCGCAGTTCGCGGCCGCGGATCGAGACGACGCGCTCCTCGCCGGCGTATTCGGCCACGGTTTGCGGCCAGGCATCGAGCAACGCGCGTTCGCGTGCGCCGAGGCGCGCATCGCGTTCGGCGATCAGCGCATCGAGGCTCGCGGCTACGGAACCGGCTGCACCCGGTCCGTCGCCCACCATCGCCATCCGCTTCGCTTCGACGAGTTGCCACCGTTCGCGCGCGTATTGCGCCTGCTCGAGCGCGCTTGCACGGTAGGCGCGGACAGTCTCCGCGATCTCGGACAGATAGCGAACCCGCGCAGCCGGCACGATCGCACCGCCTTCGCGCGAGTGACGAACGTCTAGCCGCGGGAGTCTCGGTGCGGGCTCGGGGGCGCGCAAGCCGAACTCGCGCAACCCGTCGGCGATTCGCCGGTAAAGGGCCGTCACGCCATCGTCGTTGAAGCGCGACGCAATCGTGCCTACTACCGGCATGCGTTCCGGATCTTCGCCGAAGGCCTCACGGTTGCGCTGCATCTGCTTGGCGACGTCGCGTAGCGCATCGAAGGCACCGCTGCGATCGAACTTATTGATGGCGACGAAATCGGCGAAGTCGAGCATGTCGATTTTTTCGAGCTGGCTGGCCGCGCCGAACTCGGGCGTCATCACGTAGAGCGATCGGTCGGCCACCTGCGCGATGGCGGCGTCGCCCTGGCCGATGCCCGAAGTCTCGACGATGACTAGGTCGTAACCGGCTGCCTTACACGCCGCGATGGCGTCGGGAATCGCATCGGGCAATTCGCTGGCCGCCTCGCGCGTGGCGAGCGAGCGCATGAACACGCGCGGGCCGTCGCGCCAGTCGCCGATCGCATTCATGCGGATGCGGTCGCCAAGCAGCGCGCCGCCCGACTTGCGGCGCGACGGGTCGATCGCGAGGACCGCGATCGATAGCGTATCGCCGTAGTCGAGCCGGAAGCGCCGCACGAGTTCGTCGGTCAGCGACGATTTGCCGGCGCCGCCGGTGCCGGTGACGCCAAGGACCGGGACAGGCGGCGCGGCATGGATGCGTTCGGCGAGCGCCGCGCGCGTCGCGGCATCGGCTCGGTTGTTTTCGAAAGCGCTAATGAGTTGCGCGAGGGCGCGTCTGGCCTCGGGGCTGCCGCTGCCGAGCCTTGCGAGCAGTTGGGCGGGATCGTCCTGCGTATGTGAATCGGCGTGCGCGGCGGCCTTCGCGCAGCGGGCGATCATGTCGTCGATCATCCCTTGGAGCCCGAGCTGCTGGCCTGCCTGCGGCGAATAGAGGCGTTCGACGCCGTAGCGCATGAGTTCGTCGATCTCGTCGGCGACGATCACGCCACCGCCGCCGCCAAATACAAGGATGCGCTCGCCACCGCCTTCGCGCAGCGAATCGACGAGGTATTTGAAGTATTCGACGTGGCCGCCCTGGTAGCTCGAGACGGCGACCGCGTCGGCGTCCTCGTCGAGCGCGGCGCGTGCGATTTCGGCCACCGATCGGTTATGGCCCAGGTGGATCACCTCGACGCCGCTCGCCTGCAAGATGCGCCGGATGATGTTGATGGCGGCGTCGTGCCCGTCGAACAGCGCGGCGGCCGTGACGAAGCGCAGACGCGGGCCCGGCGTGGGCCGCGTAGGGCCGAGACGTTGGGGCATCGAAAGATCGGTCATGGGCTGGCCTCGCTCGCTTGCGGCGGGTGCGCGTGATCTTTGGAGTATAGGCAACGGTGGCCGGGGGCCGGGTGGGGCGGGCTCTGGTATCGCGTGTCGAATGGTTGGGTATTGCTAGGGTTGAAGCGATGCGGCGGCGCAGCAGATCGGGCGAGAGGCGGCATGACGGATTGCCTACGAAGGGAGCCAATCGGCACCGAGCGATGGTGCTGCCATTCAGAATATTCCGATTTCTTTGGAATGGCCGCTAGCTAGCGTGTGAAGCCTCGCATTTCTCACAGGTTTGAGTGACAGTCGCCGCCGACAAAACCGCATTTCGTTACCATACCGAACCTCTGGCCGCACGCGAAGCATTTGGTGATACCCGGCCCGCCTGCGCCGTCGCTCGTTCGCGGGCTCGAGCTGACGCTCATATTGGACGAATACGCATTCGCCGGTAAAAGCATGGCCACGTTTGGAGCCTTGATGGAACAGTTCTTTGCACCGTATTTGATGACGAACGAATAGCTCGAGCTGTTGCTTCGTTCATCGAATACCGGGGTCGATCTGTGGCAGGGCATGCCGCGGGCGGGGTGCATCGAAGCAATATGACCGCGAGGGATGGCAACGCGATGATTGATCGCGGACGGGCGACGGCGGCTCAGAACGGTACGCCCGGGAGGCGATAGCGCGGCACAAAATGCCACTCGCATGCCTCTGGATCGAACATCGCGATTTGGTCGTAATCATTCGCATCCGTGTCTCTATCTGAATGGCTGCTATTGATCGCTTGCAACGCGTTCGTCGCCCAGCGCAGTTTGCTGCGGCGGGCAAGCAGTTGGTTGACTTCGCGCCAAGCGAACAGGCCGGCAGACTCGAATAGCTGCGACATCGTGAAGAATATCCTGCGATCGATCTCGATGCTCGGCCCCGCCGGACATGGGGGCTGCACCCAGCCTAGACCGACGAGCCGGCCGTCCGGCCGCTGCAAAACGCGATAGTTTCGCGCTCGCCATCCGAGGTGCACGACGATCGAGCGCTGCGTGTCGCCATCGATTGGGGCGTCCTCCGGGATGTCGGAGACACTAACCGCTTGATAGAGGCTATCGCTTCCCGCACAGAGCGCCACGGTGTCGATGAGGGCATCGAATGCACTGAGGTAGCAGCGCACCAACGGCCGTCGACGAAACGTCCATTCGCTCACGAGCCTGGTCGGCGCGTGTTCGTCCGCGCACCGCACCACGAATGGGTCGCATTGCGCGGTGCCGGCCGAAGGCAGGAGGTCCGGGGTGATCAGCATGGGGCTTTTCGTTGCACGGCTAGGCAAGGCTCGAGATGAGATGGCATCCGCACGTCGCTTGGTGGCCGTGACGAGCAATGGGAATCCCGTTGTCCGTCATCGATTCGTCTCCCTCGAGGATCACGTTGGGTTCGACGTCGGGGTGCTTCGGGCAAGACACGCGGTCGCCCTTGCGAGCGACGAATTTGCCATCGAAACGCATCGTGGACGAGGCGGTGATCACCTTGCCGCCGTGGTCGGTGGGGTCGTCTAGTCGGATAAGGTTCATCATGATGGGTCACCGGTTATAGGGAAGTTGCGGGGCGCATATGTGGTGGTTTGTCAGCCAGCAGACCTTAACGCCGTGCGCCATTGTTACGCATACAGATAGAGGCGCGAAGCTTTCGATAGAAGACAGGATCGTCTGCTATGTCTTTTTCCGTCAGCAGCATCTTCAACGATGAGTAGTCCTTTCCACCGCGACACTTCAACCCCAAGAACAAAAACGCCGCGCTAGCATATGGATCTTCCGTACTAGGAAAGACATCCGCGCCAGAATCGACTACGTTCGATACTATTCGGCTTACATCAGCCGAAGACATTTTTGTGCTCTTCACGACATTGATGGATTGCACCTTGCCAAGATGAAGCGAGGTCTGCACGGTTCCAACAGACACTAAGACGCCCTCGTACGGCAGCAAATAGTTGTAGGTCACGTGTCCCTCCATGCCGCCGGAATTTACAATTATCGACAAGAAGCCGAGCGGGCTTGCTTCAACCGACGGTTAATCATCCGCATCATACTCGTAGGTTAGCGGGGCTCGGTTTTCTTCGATATGGACGGTGACCGTAACGCGCTCTATCCGCATGCCATCGGAATTCTCGCCTGAACTTACGGAGTATTCTGCGGAGTATGCTTGATTTTTGGTGAATTTTCCATGCAGTGGTTCCGCGTTCGCGGAAAGCGCAAAAACCACACCTGTCACAAGCGATAGCTTACAAAGGATTTTTATCGTACTCATTTTCAACATCACTCGGACCACCCGCCATGATAACTCGCCGGCCTGGACCGTGGGGCCAACACGCGTTTTAGCTGCCGGTCGATTCAATCCAGCGAAGCCCGAAATCTACGAAGCTGACTCAGGTAAGTTTACAGAATCGGCTTTCATCCACTTTAATATACTCACACCATCTTTATTAACGTATTTGACGAGAATCCAATTTAACTTGTTTGTGTCCAACAACACAACCTCGTTCCCCTTCACAAGATACATCCTCGTCTTGAACGTTTCATCCGGCTGATCGTATAGTGGCGCCTTGTCGACGACAATCTTCGAAGTTGGCACGGGCATTTTATCCTGCGCGGCTTGTGCGAGATTGGATTCAATGTACTTCGCGTCGCGCTGATCCCCTTCCCTTCTTAGCTGACGAGCAATTTGCGCGTATGCATCTCTATTTACCGAACTTGGAGGTTCACACGCTATCATATTCTCGGCGCCCAAATTGTCTTTCAGCGCAGATTTAATCGAATATTGACTGGAACTCATACTTGCCGCGAGATATCCTTGCCACAGAACATTCGCGCTGTCGAAATCGTAATTCAGCATCGCACCGTCCACATCGTCCTGATCCTTGCCGCCCACGACCCAAGAGTCGCGTCCCTTGTTCCACTCGCCACCGCAAAGCTCCCCCGTTTGCATACTGACGATGCATCCTGTCTGCGTATCCAGCACGGGACAGTACTGCCTCGACTGAGCGGTCGGCTTATCGCCCGGCCGGGAAGAAACCATTAGCGCTCTGATAACATCTAGAGCGACATATCTACCAGTCGGGGAGATTTGTGGCGAAAAATCGTTCTCGTACACAATCCCCTCTTCCGATGTAAACGACTCCATCGGCAGAAGATTAATGCTTTTTCCTTTCGAATTAAAATATATAGCCCGCTTCCAACCAGGCCCAAACTTCGCCCTATCGTTAGCTCCAAGGGGCGCAGAGAAGAGTAATGAGCCTCCGCCCGGGAACACAAAACGGCTCTGAGCCTCCGATGCAGCAGCCGAAATCGCGGCTAATGCCAGCAACAGAAAGAAAAATATCGAATACTTGTTTTTCATTCCCCGTCCGTTTACGCGTGTGTCCTCGCGCCCATTCTCATATATTTCCACAGGGCCCAAATGTCCTTCTTGCGACACGATCACCTTATGAACTTGGCCGTCGTGCCCCACATCAGCGGAAAATATTTCCGCCGACGCAAAGCACGGGAGCGCCGCAAGCGTTAACGCAGCAACCATCGTATTGGCAGTTTTTCGACTCAAGAATCGCCCTGAACCTCAAATTTTAATGCGGCTACGCCAACAATACCCCATCGGATACGACTCAACAACAAAACACTAGGAATTTGGCGATGATCAACAATACCCATCAGTCATCAATATCATCGACAGGGGGAACGGTTTCGATTCCACGCTTGGCTCTCGGGCTGATTGTTTGATAGTCCCCTGCGTCGCACGTCAAATTTACCAGCCGCCTCCCATTCTTTTTGACATAAACACCACTAACATTGCCCTGGTAGATCACATAGTCATATTTTCCAGACTTGAATTTCAAATGAACTATGTTTAAATTTCCACCGAATATATCACTTATCGCGAGTTTATTTTTCGGGACAACCGGTGTGCTTGGGTATTGAAATTCCACATGACCAGGTCGGCCAATTCTATATTGAACGTACCCGTTTTCAGGGGAGACATTCCCTGAAGCACAAACCGAAATTACTTTATCTTTTACCGGGCAACTGAAGTAAATGTCTTCAAACGAGGCGCACAACGTTTTCTCGCCAGATTGAGCTAAGGCAGGCCTTATATAAAGAAATACGATAACGAATGCAGCACAGAATATTTTCATCCGACGCTCACACATTGCGAGTACCTCCGTTCATCATGATCAATCACCTTTCGCGTCAAATTCGCAGAGTGGATGAGGGTTAAAGGTCTGGATCGAGTTCAGTCGCAGCATCGCAACCATTGCAGTTGGGCTACGGTTGGACAAGCTGCCACACCCTCCACCCACTAAATATTTCTACTAGGCGCTTTATCTGTCGCTTTGTGCGACTTGGCACGCGCGCCATGAAATGATCTCGATCATTCGCTATTATCGGACTCGCATTCGTGTCGAGGTGAAACACACCCGCCACCGACGATAGGTAGGTGATGTCATAACAGTACGCCATTCCTGATTCGCCTGGCCGCTTGTCAAGCAAAACGAACATACTCGCGGACAATTTCTTCCTGTCCGCCGGCGAACAAAGTGGCGTCGATCCAAATCTATCGGGCACGACAACATCTTGGCTTTGCTGTAAAAATCCAACCTTAACGTAACGTCCGTAATTCAAACCAATCACACTATCGCCATCGACGAGAAAATTTTTGTTTTCCTCTGCGGTATCCGATCCAACGCATTGAAGCAGAATCACGGATGAATTTTTTCGCCATGCTATGGATACAATGTTCGTCCCACAGACGGGTCTCGTTTCTTGCAAAGGTCGAGTGAACTCCGCTGAACATTCACCGTTCGCATCACAGTTACCGAAGAGCGGCATCGGCGCACCTAACGCTGCAGCGTTTAAGGACGCTAAGGCAGCAAAGCAAACTACGAAATCACGTTTGGCAAACATGCGTGTACATCCCGCGAATCGGCATCGAGGCAACTTAGTTCCATATCGCATGGTGCGCCAACCACACTTTACCTCCAACCATGCGCACCGTAATAATCAGATAAAAATCAATTGCAAGATTCGACGCTCTTACGCTCAATCCATCGCCTCAATTCCTTTCTATTTGCCATGACATATATAATTTGGCAGTACCCTCCGTCCGGCGACGGCCCAATAACGGTGACATCATCACCTTTTATCAAATAGGCTTTGGAGATTGTCGCCGCCGAAGGCGCGTCAAACAAGTATGCCCTGTCGCTTATTATTTTTCTACCATGCAAACTAAGAATCGGGGCTGAACTCGCGTCAATGCTACCTCCAACGCCAGAGTCAAGAGTAGATCTCAATTTTCGATAAAAAAGCGGGTCATTCTCAGGCTTCACCTTATTCAGCAAACCTTCAAGATTTCGGTAACCAACACTTCCTTTAAACCCGCCCCCTCTCAAAAACAGGAAAGCCGCCTCACCGTAGTGATCGCCCCCGTCCTCGCCAAATGCGTTCGGATTTTTGTTGACCGCCATCAAGACCAAATGATTTATGACATCTCGAGACAAATGCTCGTTCGCGCTGACATCAATGGAGCTTGCTTGGTTACCAATGAGCCCGATATGCACTTTCCCAATGGACCTCAACTCGCCGCCAACGGGGATAACGTAATTATATGTCACATCGCCGTCCGCAGCCCCACAATGATCGACGATCACTAAGACGCCAATCTTGCTCGCACTCACAACGGGACCACAGTCCGTATCATACTTATATACAATAGGAGACGCCGCCCCGCTTATCTTCAGGGTTATTATCGTATGCCAAATCGGCGTTATACCGTCAGAGTCTTTTGCCGGCTCCGCCGTAAAATCACCAGAATACGCCTGACTCGTTGCAAAATTTCCAATCAAGCTAGGCGCACCACTGGCGACAGCGAAGCGCATGCCAACAACGCATAGAAATGCGAAAAATAGCCTCTTCATCTCAGTTACTCTCCGCCAAAATTCTTCCCCTAGCCTGCGCGACCAATTTTACGGCCTTTTCGAACAGAACCTCCCCGATAGCCGGCCCGTGTGGCTGGCATTGAGCCATCTCGATTGCGGCCCTCTTCGTTGGTATCGAAACCGCCACACTCAACACCAACCTGCGCGAGGAAATGCACCTTTCTAAGGCAAGTCGTTATTTCGAATTCATTCATGTAGAGATTCAGCAACGCGAGGAACTCTTGTTTGTCCGTACCGCGTAAGGTCGGGTCAAATGCACTGCAAAACAATCCATTCGACTTGGCTTTATCAGAGCAAACGAAGTCGAGTTCTTTCATCGATAAATCTCTCCCACAGAGACAGCCGGACGCAAAATTTCCGATAAGCCCAATGGGATGAAAGTGCCAAGCAGTCGCCGACGAGGATGGGAAATCCTTGACCGCGGCGACCTGTTGATTCCACCATTGCAGTTTTTGAATCCGTTCCAATTCACTCTGCCAGATCGGTGCCCGTTCCTTCACGATCGGGTCAGGGCTACCCATCTATCCATGCTGCCACCCCATTCACTCTCGTACTTAACCACTAAGTGCGACAAGGCTTCGGCCAACCATGACGTGGTATGAGCTGTTGCGACCTCCTGCGCAGTGATCGTTCCGAACGGGTTGCAAGGCGTTGGGTCCGTTATATGGCGAAGACGCTGCTCAATTTGCACCGACATTTCCTATTGTTTTCAGGTCGTGGAATGTCGACATTAGAAATCACCGAGCGACAGCGCGCAAATCGTCCCTACGCTTCCTCGAGTCGCGCATCGAGTTGATAGAGGTATCCCTTGCCCGTGCCCGGATGCGCAATGTGACTGCCCGCCAAACTCAAAAACTTCATCGGTACCGGCGCGACGGGCTCCGCGGCAGGGCACCGCGCGCGACGCTTCACGCTAAGCAGCGGCAGGCCAGCCAACGGCGCATCGAAAAACTGCCGGCGGATTTCGCGCGCAAGCACCTCGGCCAGTAAACTCGGAACCGCGTTGCCGATCTGTCTCTGAACCTCGATGCGATTGCCAGTGATCCGCAGATCCTTCGGAAAGGTTTGCAGCCGCGCCAGTTCCTCACCGCTTAAGCGCCGATTCTTCCAGTGGAACGGCCCGGTTGCAGGCCCGGGTTGCGCTTGAATGGTCCATGCAGGCCGGTTCTTCGCCAGCTTCAACAAGAAATTCCAATACCTGCGACGCCAGCCGAACAGCGGCAAGCCGCCCATGCGGTCTGTGTGCCATAGGTAGTTCATCCCCTCGGGAATCGACGGCAGCAAATCGGCCCACTTGCCGGTGAGGCTCAAATCGTCCTTCGGTTCTCTCGTTCCGCCAATCGCGTCCCAGGCGGTCATCCAAGGTTCAGCGAAGAGCGAAGCCGGGCCTTCTGGATCGTAGTGAGTCGGAACAGGCGGTACAAACACGCGCCCGTCTCGCGCGCCAATCACGAATACGCGGCTGCGTGTTTGAGGAACGCCGAAGTCGGCAGCGTTGAGGGTGACGACGACGGGACGATAGCTGGTTTTATGGGTCGCGTTGATACGTTCGACGGCGGCGAGAAGTAGCCTCAAGCCCTCGTCCTTGCCGCCGAAAGCGAGCCCCTCTACGTTCTCAAGTAAGAATGCGCGTGGCCGCACGTCTTCGAGCACTCTGAGATATCCGCCCAACGTGCTCGCTCGCGGGTCTTCCAGACGCAAGCTGTCGCCCGATTTCCACCAACCGCTCTTCGAGAACGGTTGGCAGGGCGGACCGCCGATCAGCATATCGACCGAGCGCGCGCGCAGCCCTCCCACCTTCAAGATGTCTTTGGTGGCGGTCTCGAGTAAATCGTCTTCGATGACAGGCCAATCGCGGCTCGCACGGAGGCTTTCGCAGCACTGGCGGTCCCTTTCGAGCGCGACTCGAGTCTCGAAGCCGGCCGCTTCGAAGCCATAGTCCAAGCCGCCCACGCCGGTGAACAGACTCAATACCGAAAACTGCTTTGTCGTCATTATTCCTGTGCGGGAGAACAAAGAATCCCCCCGCCGCAACGCTCCGGTCGTGACAGGCCCGAACGTGACCCGCGAGGCCAAGACTCCCTCTGCCTCGCGCGCCCCATCGACCATCCGCTTAGAACTTCGCCCGAATCCCCGCCCCCACCGTTTGCCCCGTCGACAACCCGCTCAAGCGGTCGTTCATATAAGCCGCGTACAGATCCGTGCGCTTCGACAGCGGATAGTCATACCCGAGCGCCCACGTGCGGCGCGTTTGATCGAGCCCGCCCGCGTCGCGCGAATAGGCGTACGACGCCATCACCGTACCCGGCCCGACCGGCACCGTGACGCCACCCTGCCCGGTGTTCACGTGCCAGCTGCCGCCCGTCAAGTTGTCGTTCTTCGTGTACATGTACTGGCCGTAGAACTTCACGAACTTCAAGTCGTAGCTCGCCCCGAACTGGGCGACGCTCTGGCTCTTGAACGGTACGATCGTCCCGAACGCCGGAACGTTGACGAGATCGCCCGGGCTATTGTTGAAGTTCACGTACTGATAGACACCGGTCGCGGCAAACGGCCCGTGGAAGTACAGGAACTGCGCGCTCCACTTCTTCGCACCGTTGTTCCCGGCTTGGTTGCCGAGGCCGTACATGATGCTGCCCGAGAGGCCGTTATAGTTCGGCGTCGAGTATTGCACCGCGTTGTTCCAACCCGAATCGCCCACCACGCCCGTGTCGGTCCCGTACGTCGCGCCCGTCGGCGTCGCCGTGTTGCCGAGGAACACGTGATACACCATCGGCGAGAACGTGTACGAATCGATGAAGGGGTTGAACAGGATCGTCGAAACGAAAAGATGCGTCGTCAGGCGGCCCGCCGTCACCGTACCGTAAGGCGATTCGATACCCACATACGCATTGCGCGAGAAGAAGCTGTCGCCCGTGAAACGCCCGTAGTTGCCGTTTTGCGGCAGGAAGAAGTCTTCCAACGTGAAGACAGCCTTATAGCCGCCGCCGAGGTCTTCCGCGCCCTTCATCCCCCAGTACGACGTCGACATGCCGCCGCCGCCTTCCACAAACGCGCGTTGCCCGCCTGGGAATTGCTGCATCCCTGCCCACGTGTCGACCTGGCCATAGAGCTGAACGCTCGATTGCGCATGCGCGGCCGTGCCTGCGGCGGCAGCAAAGGCGGCGACGGCCGCCATGCGGAAACTCTTCTTCAGCGCGCGGCTGACGGTGGCTTTCATACGATCTCCTGTCTTTGTCAAAAAAGTGAAGCGTGCGGCCGCTGGGGCGCCGCGGCGCGCCTACGTTGTTCGGGGGCGGATCCATCGTTACGGACCATATTGATGGACAAAATTACGTCCGCTTATTGCCGGTATAGCGATTCGATTAAGCATGCTGCATACGAATGCACGGCTGCCTCGGCACAGTGCGCGAATACCGCCGCATGCACCCGGCGAGCGCACGACCATCGGCCGGAAAGGCGCGCCGGCGTTCGCTCGCAGACTTCGGTGTCGAAACAGGGAGCAATATGACGCACGGCCCGCGGACGACAAAATGTTTTTGTCCGAGGAGTGCTTCGTTGTCGGTGGAATCGGGGATCCGAGTGCAAAAGTGTGGCGTATTTGCATCACACGCCCGCACAGCACCGATGGATTAAACGGGATGGGTAAACGAGGCGACCGGGTTCGCCGAGCCGCGGCGAGCTTTAGCCGCCGCGGCCACCGGCAAGGATGAGAAAAGCGAATGCGAGGACGCCAGCGGCAAGCGCCGCGGGCGGATTAATTGCGATAGACCGACGGCTGCCTCGCGCCGCGCGGTTCGTCGCCGTTCGCATTGGGCGGGCGCGGAACGTGAGTCGCCTCGCGCTCCTCGTTGTAGCGAGCGATATCCGCACGGATCGAGCCCGCCCGCATGTAGGCGTTGCCGCCCTCGCGCGCCAGCGTGCGAGCCTCGTCGCTGACAGGCCGGAACGGTACGGTCGACGGTGCCAGCGCAGGGGCCGGCACTATGTGTGCGCCACCGTGCCCGTACGCGTCCGTCGCCATGACGAACGAGCGGGGTTCGTTACCCCGGGGCACGCGATGCGGCGCGAGCGGGGCGGCGGAACGATGCGGCGCGCCCCAGAATGCATGAGCGTTCGGCGCGGCAAACTGCGCCCGGTAGCCGTGCGGCGGCTGAGCATGGGCGATCGAAGCCGCAGCCGCGCAAAGCGCCGCTGCCGCCCAACGTCCGATGATGTTTAAAGCCGAATCCGCCATGATCGATGCACTCGCCTACCGCCCTATGGGATGCCGTCGCGCACCGGCGCGTCACACGCGCCATCTTTACCGAGCGGTCGTCAGATAAATCGTGCTCCGAGGGATCTCGATGTGTAATTTATGGGTCGCCCATCAAGGTGTCGAGGCAAAAAGTGTTAGGCGAGCGACGCCGTTGTAACTCGGTGTTACCGTGGCGGTTTTGTCTGCGGCCGCGTATTCGTGCGACCATTTCGCCGCACCGCGCATCGTCATTTGCGCCCCGATTTTCCGTCACGGGTTTTGCGCCCGTCGGCGGTTCCATTTCGCAATAAAAGAGAAGTTCGCTTATGCGCCGCCCTCCGTTTCTGGTTCCCGACAATTTCACGCTTGCGCTCGTCGGTACCGTCGTCTTTGCCAGTCTTTTGCCTTGCAGGGGCGAGACGGCCGTCGCCGTTAATTGGATAACCAACATTGCCATCGGTCTGCTGTTCTTCCTGCACGGCGCGAAACTCTCGCGCGAAGCGGTGGTGGCGGGCGCGACGCACTGGCGGCTGCACGTGCTCGTGCTGCTCAGCACGTTCGTGATGTTTCCGCTGCTCGGGCTCGCTTTGAAGCCGTTCGTCGCACCGCTCGTCACACCCGCGCTCTATACCGGCATTCTGTTTCTCTGCACCCTGCCGTCGACTGTCCAATCGTCGATCGCCTTCACGTCGATCGCGCGCGGCAACGTGCCGGCCGCCGTCTGCAGCGCGTCCGCATCGAGCCTCATCGGCATCTTTCTCACGCCCGCGCTCGTGAGCATCGTCGTCACCAACCACGCCGCCACCTCGGGCTCCGGCTGGCATACGGTCGGCGCAATCGTCATGCAATTGCTCGTGCCGTTCGTGGCGGGTCAGTTGCTCCGGCCGCTCATCGGTCCGTGGATCGACCGCAATCGCGGCGTATTGCGCTTCGTCGATCAAGGCTCGATCTTGCTCGTCGTCTATACGGCATTCAGCGAAGCCGTCAACGAAGGGCTTTGGCATCACCTGCCGCTCACGGCGCTGGCCGGCCTGTTCGTCGTCAACGCGCTGCTGCTCGCGGCCGCGCTCGGCATGACGTCGTTCGCCAGCAAAAGGCTCGGCTTCAATCGCGAAGACCAAATCACGATCGTCTTTTGCGGTTCGAAGAAAAGCCTCGCATCGGGCATCCCGATGGCCAAGGTCATTTTCGCCTCGCAGGCGGTCGGCGCCGTCGTCTTGCCGCTCATGCTCTTTCACCAGGTGCAGCTGATGGTCTGCGCCGCCCTGGCTCAACGCTGGTCCGCACGCGAAGATTCCGGGGCGGCCGGTGCCCGGGGGCGCTAGACAAGCCAGGCGCCGGCCCCAGGGGAGCTAGCGTCGCGCGCGCGTACGCACCGCTCCACCGTGGACGGCATGAAATATTGCATTGCATCCAGAATCCCCCTATCTCTCCGATAGAGAAAATCGATTAGGGCGCCGAGTTTTTTGCCGTCCGAAAAGAACTGCCGCCCGGCGGCAAACGTTTGGCGTTTCGAAGATACATAAAAAATGTGAATCCGCCGCCTTTGCAATTGGCTGAACAGCGCCTCGCGTGCGCCTCAAAAGCTCGATCGACGTCCGTCAAAAAGCACCGTATCCCCCCAGGCGACCCTCCGTCGCTCATAAATCTTCTTAAAACCGTTCCGCGCGGCATTTAGCGCTATTAGAATGGCGCCACGAAACGGGGTGCCGATAAGCTGTTTCCGTGAATGCCGAAATTGCACTTCCAAGCGAGACAATAAATGACCAGCGAGGATCGATCTCACGACGGTCGCCATGAGGCGGCGTCGCGCCGCTTGCGGCGCATCCGGGGGCGGCGCGCCAAAACGATCGAGGCGCCGGAAGACAATCTTTCGTTCGAAGACTACGCCGCCCACCGGCTCTGGTCTTTTCTCTGCGCGCAACTCGCGACCGCGCTCGTCGGTTACGTGGTGCTCGTGGCGGGCGACGCATGGCTCGGCAAGCAGCATATGGCGCCCGTGGCGCTCATGGCTGCCCTGCCCGCGCTGCCGATGACGTTGGCCTTGTTGTTCGCTTGGACCCAGGGCAGCGGGCTGCGAGCGAGCCTCGCCGCCCTTGCCTTCATCGCCTCGCTCGAGGCCGGCATCGTCATGCACGCGCTCCAATGGGGCGACGGCATGCTGATCGTGCTGCCGGCCTTCGTTCTGATTCCGTTGACGTTCAGTCCCGTGCTGCTCCGAGGATGGGACTTCCCGGCCGCGGCAATCCTTGCCGTGGCGGGCCCGCTCGCCCTCGTGGCGATCAGCCAGCCGCCCGCGGTCGAACAGTTCGGCGTCGTCTTGTCGATGTTCATCGCCATCTCGACGAGCCTCGTCACGAATCTGTTCGCGCTGCGCTCGCAGAAGAAAAGTTTTCGGCTAGAACGTCAGCTGCGCGCCTTCGCCGATATCGACGAACTCACGCAGCTTCCGCGGCGGCGCCGCATGTTCGAACTCGGTCGCCGGATCTTGCTGCGCGCCGAGCGCGTGGGGCAGCCGTTTTCCGTGCTCTATATCGATGCCGATCACTTCAAGTCCGTCAACGATCGCTTCGGCCACGATGCCGGCGACCGCGCGCTGCAACTGATCGCCCAGCATATCCAGCACAGCATGCGGCCGAGCGACGTCGCCGGCCGCTTCGGCGGCGACGAGTTCGTCGTCCTGCTGCCGGGCACCGACGAGCATGACGCCGCGCGCGTCGCCGAACGGCTGCGGCGCCGGATCGAGGACTGGCGCCAATTCGAAGTCGCGTTGACGATCAGCGTCGGCGTCGCTCAGCACCTGCGCGGGGAGCCGATCGAACGCGTGATCCGGCGCGCCGACGCCGCGCTGCTCGACGCCAAAGGCAGCGGCCGCAATCGCGTCGTCATCGCCGCGCGGCCGTACGAGGTCGCCATGCCGCTCAAGGAAGCCGACGCGATGGGCCGGGCCGACCGCGTGCGCGAACACGTCCGAGGGGACGCCGCCAACGATTCCCTGGCTCAGCCCGGGCGCGAGCCGCTCGCCGATTAGGGCCGCGGCGGCCGAGCCGGCCGGGGGCCCAGTGAGCACGCCGTCTCACACACCCTAGCGAGACCGCATCCAGTCGCGCACCCAATCGGTGCATCGATTCATCGAAAATTCATTCAACTCTCAAGCGTTGCGGTCGATAAGCCGATGGTCCAATCATTCCGGCTTGTAGTCCTGTCATGTCTTTGAGCCAGTCCCCGTTGCTCGACCAACCGAGCGTTGCCGAGCTGATCGCTCGGCGCACGCTGACCGCCGTCTTCCAACCGATCGTCGATTTCGACGGCGGCGCCATTTTGGGCCACGAGGGCCTGATCCGCGGCCCCGCCGGCTCCGCGCTCGAAACGCCCGGGGCGTTGTTCGCGCAAGCGGCCCGCGAAGGGCTGTCGGTCGCACTGGAACACGCGGCGGCACGCACCTGCGTCGCGGCGTTCGCGAGCCTAGGGTGCGAGGGTAAGCTGTTCCTGAATTTCAGCGCCGAAGCGCTCGTCGGCCTGGGCGAGACGCGCGATCGCACCGTTGCTTGGCTGCACGAACACGGCTTGGGGGTCGATCGGATCGTGCTCGAGCTGACGGAACAAGGGGAGATCCCCGACGTGGCCCGGTTCGTCCCGGCCGTGGGCGCGCTGCGCGAAACAGGGATCCAGTTCGCGCTCGACGACTACGGAACCGCCAATGCGAGCATGAACCTGTGGGTGCGATTGCAGCCCGACGTCGTCAAGATCGATCGGTTCTTCATCCACGACATCGCGAACGATCCGCTGAAGTTCGAGGCCGTGCGCGCCATGCAGCATTTCGCCGGTGCGAGCGGCGCGCGGCTCGTGGCGGAGGGCATCGAAAACGCGGCCGATCTCATCGTCGTGCGCGACATGGGCATCGCGTTGGGTCAAGGCTTCTTTATCGGCCGGCCCGCCGCACGGGCGTCGCGCGAATTCGCGCCGAACGCGCGCGAGGCGCTGAGCGCCGGGCATATCGCGGTCTTTCCCGGCGCGACGCGCACCCCCGTTGCCGCCTCGCCTTCCGGCGGCATGGCGGCCGCGAAAATGATCGTCGCCGCCCCCGCGCTGCCTAAAAGCGCCACGAACAACGACGTGCTGGAACTGTTCAACCGCCTGCCGACCTTGCACGCCGTCGCCATCGTGGAGCACGAGCGCCCGATCGCGCTCATCAACCGGCGCGCCTTCATGGATCGCTACGCGCTGCCCTACCACCGGGAACTCTTCGGCAAGCGTCCTTGCATGCTGTTCGCCAACGCTTCGCCGGTCGTCATCGAAAAATCGATGACCGTGGAACAAATGGCCAAGCTGCTCGCCAGCGACGACCAACGCTACCTCGCGGACGGCTTCGTGATTACCGACGAAGACCGCTATGTCGGGCTCGGTACCGGCGAGAGCCTGGTGCGCGCCGTCACGGAGGTGCGCATCGAAGCGGCCCGCTACGCGAACCCGCTCACGTTCCTGCCCGGCAACATCCCGATCAGCTCGCACATCGCCCGGCTCGTCGAGCATCGTGCCGAGTTCCATGCCTGCTACGTCGACCTGAACCACTTCAAGCCGTTCAACGATCGCTACGGCTATTGGCAGGGCGACGAAGTGCTCAAGTTCGCGGCGGCTGTACTTGCCGACGTCTGCGATCCGACGCGCGACTTTCTCGGCCATGTGGGCGGCGACGACTTCCTCGTGTTATTTCAGAGCGAGGATTGGGCTGAGCGCGCGAAGCGGGCATTGCGCGCGTTCGACACGGGGGCGCTGCGCTTTTACGCGGACGAAGACCGCGCCGCGGGCGGGATCCACGGCGAAGACCGGCGCGGCAACCCCACCTTCTTCGGTTTCGTGACGATGGCGATCGGCTGCGTGCGGGTGAGCCCCGACGCGCGCGGCGGCTTGCATTACGGCAGCGAGGAGATCGCCTCCGTGGCGGCGCTCGCCAAACATCGCGCCAAGCAGGAAGCCAGCGGCTTTTTCGTCGTCGACATGGAGGAAGGCGCGGCGCAATTGCATCTGCACGAGCCCCCAGCCGCCACGATGGCGCAGCCCGTCGGCGCGCTCGGCTAACACGCGCCGAAATCGTCTGCCGATGCGATACTGCACCGGTGCTCAGCCGGCGACGCGCCTGAGCGCGCATCCGCGCGCGACGCCGTCGGACGACGAGGATCCCTCCGATGGGACAACTGTACGAAAGGGGCGCGCGCCTCCTACGGCGGCTTTACGACCGGCGGCTGGTCGAGCCCGCTATCCTGGACATCGCTAGCGATTTCCCCGAGGCGGCCCAGTTCGTCGCCGCGCTGCCGGCACTGCGCGCCGAAGCGCTAAGCGTCGCGCGGCGATTCGACGCCATCCCCAGGTTTCACGACATCATGCCCGCACAGGCCGACATCTCAGCCAACGATGCGCGCGACTGGCGCATGTACATCATGCAAGCCTATGGCGTACCCATCCACCGTAATCTCACGCGCTGTCCGACGCTCGCCGCGCTCGTCGCACGCACCCCCGACGTGCTGTCGGCTTCGTTCTCCTTTCTGGCGCCGGCCAAACACATTCCGCCTCATCGAGGGCCATTTCGCGGGATCGTGCGCGGCTATCTACCGCTCGTCATGCCGCTCGATGCGGCCGGCCGCCCCGCCGCCATGCTCACCGTCGACGGCACAGTCCACCGATTGCACGAGGGCGAGTTCATGCTCTGGGACGACACGTTCGAACACGAAGTGCGCAACGCGAGCGATAAGGTGCGCGTCGTCCTGCTTTTAGACATCCGCCGCCGGCGACAGCCGCCCGGCTTGCGGCGTCTGTCGAATTTGATCATCGGCATCGTAGGACTGGGCATCCGCCTCCAGCGCGCCAAAATAGCCGTTTAGCATTTTTACTAAACATCTTTTCATTCAACCTTCCTTACTGCATCGACGCTTAAGGTGAATTCCTAACGTCTGCCCACGAATCGTTCGCCATTTTTACTATACAATTGACCGCATTCTCACCCACCCACTGCGAGCGACGATGGCCACCACGATTCGCGACATCGCCCGAGCGGCGAACGTGTCGATCGGCACGGTCTCGCGCGCGTTGAAGAATCAGCCGGGATTGTCCGAAGCCACGCGGTTGCGTGTCGTCGAAACGGCCCAGCGGCTGGGTTACGATGCGGCGCAGTTGCGCCCGCGCATTCGCCGCCTGACCTTCTTGCTGCATCGTCAGCACAACAATTTCGGCGCGAGTCCGTTCTTTTCGCACGTCCTGCACGGTGTGGAAGACGCCTGCCGCGCCCACGGCATCGTGCCGTCGCTGCTGACGGCGGGGCCGCTCGACGACGTCGCCGAGCAACTCCGGCTGCATGCGCCCGACGCGATCGCCGTCGCGGGCTTCGTCGAACCCGAAACGCTGGCCGCCGTCGCCGCGATGCAGCGCCCGCTCGTGTTGATCGATCTTTGGGCGCCGAACATGCGCTCGGTCAACCTCGACAACGCGGACGGCGCGGCGCTCGCCATGCGCCACCTGTTCGCGCTCGGGCGCCAGCGCGTCGCCTTCATCGGCGGTTCGCTCGCGCACTACAGCATCGCGCAGCGCGCGCTCGGCTATCGGCGTGCGTTCTTCGAGGCCGGCCTGCTGTTCGATCCCTCCCTAGAAACGTCGATCGATGCGCATTTGCCGCCCGACGAAGGTGCGGCGTTAGCGATGCAGCGCTTGCTGGACACGCACGGTCCGGAGCGCACCCCGAACGCCGTCTTCGCCTACAACGACGTGGCGGCCTTGGCCGCGATGCGCGTCGCGCTCGCACGCGGCTTGCGCGTGCCCGAAGACATCGCGTTCGTCGGCTTCGACGATATCCCCGCCGCGTCGCACGCCACGCCTGCGCTGACGACGATCGCGATCGATAAAGAAGCGCTCGGTGCGCGCGGCGTGCAATTGCTGCTGGAAGACACACCCGGAGAGCTAACGGTGCGCCTGCCCGTGAGGCTCGTCGTGCGAGCGAGTACGGCCGGCGGTACGGACGCGCAGCATGCGTTCGGCGGGGCCGGCATTGAATCGGAAACCACATCATGACGAAGCTGCCCAACGCCTCTCGAAGCCCCAAGCCCGCATCGGGCGCCATCCATACGAATACGATGGTGCCGCCCGTCGGCGACTTTCGCGATCGTGCGTTCCTGCTGGAGCACGTGGCCGACACGCTGGCGTTCTACGCGCCGACGGTTCACGACCCCTCCGGCGGCTTCTACCACTACTTCAAGGACGACGGCACGGTCTACAACCGCAGCTCGCGCCACCTCGTCAGCAGTTGCCGGTTCGTCTTCAACTACGCGGCCGCCTATCGCCATTTCGGCGATCCACAATACCTCGAGTACGCACGCCACGGTCTCGCCTTCCTGCGCGATGCGCACTGGGATCCCGAGCATCGCGGATACGACTGGGAGATCGAGTGGCGCAACCGCGAGAAAAAGACGACCGACGGTACCCGCCACTGCTATGGCCTCGCGTTCGTGCTGCTGGCCCAGGCTCATGCGGCGATGGCGGGCATCGAAGAAGCGCGGCTGCAGATCGCCGAGACGTTCGAGTTGATGGAACGCCGCTTCTGGGATCCGGCTGCCGGCCTGTACGCCGACGAAGCGACGCCCGACTGGCACGTGTCGACCTACCGTGGCCAGAACGCGAACATGCACACGACGGAAGCGCTGCTCGCGGCCTACGAGGCCACCGGGCATCTCGTCTACCTCGATCGCGCCGAGCGCGTCGCGACGAACATCGCTCAGCGCCAGGCGCAGCTTTCGCACGGGCTCGTCTGGGAACACTTCCACGCCGATTGGTCGGTCGATTGGCACTACAACGAAGAAGACAGCTCGAACATCTTTCGCCCGTGGGGTTTTCAGCCCGGGCACCAGACCGAATGGGCCAAGCTGCTGCTGATCCTCGAGCGGCATCGCCCGCTGCCTTGGCTGGTGCCGCGCGCCGTGGAACTGTTCGACGCCGCACTCACCCATGCTTGGGACGACGAACACGGTGGCCTATGCTACGGCTTCGGCCCCGACGGCAAGATTTGCGACCACGACAAGTACTTCTGGGTGCAGGCCGAAACGCTCGCCGCGGCGGCGCTGCTCGGTCATCGCACGGGCAGCGAGCGCTTCTGGGATTGGTATGACGAGATCTGGAGCTATAGCTGGACGCATTTCGTCGATCACCGTCACGGTGCCTGGTATCGCATCCTCACGTGCGACAACCGCAAGTACAGCGACGAAAAGAGCCCGGCCGGCAAGACCGACTATCACACGATGGGTGCCTGCTATGAGGTGCTGAACGCGCTCGTCGAGACCAACGGCGACGCAACCGGCGCGCAAGCGTCGGGCGTGCAGGCTGGCGCCGGCCCTAACGGTCTTAATGGTCTGAATGGCCTTGACGGTTTCAACGGTCGCGGCGGGGCGACAGGCATCGGCGGAAACGGAGACGGAAACGGAATCGGCGGCAATTTCGCGAACCGAGCTTGAACATACGATCTATGCAAAATCCAAACGCAATGAGCACGGCCACCGCGACGAAGGCCGAACCCGCCGGATCGCCGGCGGCTTTTCCGCAGTTCGTCAGCGCGGGCGATATCCTCACCGATCTCGTTCGCACGGGCGGCCCGCATTGGCAATCCCATCCGGGCGGCGCAGGCTGGAACGTCGCGCGCGCGGTGGCGCGCCTGGGCGTCCCGAGCGCGTTTGCCGGTTCGATCGGCGTCGATTGCTTTTCCGACGAACTGTATCGGGCGAGCGAAGCCGCCGGTCTCGACTTGCGGTTCTTGCAACGCGTCGAGCGCGCGCCGCTGCTCGCGATCGTTCACGAGACGCACCCGCCCGCGTACTTCTTCATCGGCGACGCGAGCGCCGATTTGGCATTCGATCCCGAATCGCTGCCCGAAGGCTGGGCCGGTGCGGCGCGCTGGGCGCACTTCGGCGGCATTAGCCTCGCGCGCGCCCCGCTCTCGGCCACGCTATCGACGCTGGCGGCCGATCTACGCGCACAGGGCGTCAAAATCAGCTTCGATCCGAATTACCGCAATCTGATGCAACACGGCTATCGCCCGATGCTGGAGACGATGGCGTCGCTCGCGGATTTGATCAAAGTCTCGGACGAAGATTTGCGCTGCCTGTTCGGCACCGACGAAGACGCGGCGCTGGAAGAGCTGCGTGCGATGAATCGGCAGGCCACGTTGCTGGTCACGCGCGGCTCGGGTCCTGCGACGCTGATCGCGCCGGGCGAAACGATCGCCGCGATGCCCCCGCGGATCGAGGTGGTCGATACGGTGGGCGCGGGCGATGCGTCCATCGGCGGCCTGTTGTTCAGCCTCATGCAGCGGCCGGAGCGTCCCTGGCGCGACCATCTGGCGTTCGCGCTAGCCGCGGGCGCGGCGGCGTGCCGGCATGCCGGCGCGCATTCGCCGACGCTCGACGAGGTTGTCGCACTCCTGCAATAGTCCGCGGCTCATGATCGGCTTTTGATTCCCGTGAGCGAAAGCGCCGGGTGAGCGGAAGCGCCGGGTGAGCGGAAGCGCCGGGCGAGCGAAAGCGCCGGGTGAGCGGAAGCGCCGGGTGAGCGGAAGCGCCGGGCGAGCGGGAGTGCCCCGGTGAGCGGAAGCGGCACACCGTCTATCCGCCATCGGCGTGCTAGCATGAATTCATGCGTCCGGACAGGAGCGCCGATCATGGAAGACGTCATCTACACGAAAGGGATCTACACGGCTAAACCGGGCGTGCAAGCGCTGGACGACGGCCGGTTTCAGGGCGTCGTCCAGCTAGCGCGCGACGATGCGACCGAACCCGAGACAACGGTGTACGAAGTCAAAGGTGTCAGTGCCACGGTGTCGGAAGCGCTAGAGGAAGCCAAAGCGCTCGCCCATCAGATTCTCGGCGAACTCGAGTTGTAGTGCTGCGAGCCGGCGAGCGCCTTATTGGAACGGCGCTCGCCGAGGAACGGCGAAGGAGGTTCAAGATGGCCGAAGAGCAATTCGTGTACGGCGTCTATTCGATCCACGTGCGAACCATCGAACTCGAAGGCTCGCGCTGGGACGCCGAGTACGAGATCCGCCAGCATGACAAGCCCGTGCAGCGTTGGACGACGGTAGGCGGCGACGCCGGTTACGCCGACGCCGCCGATGCGATCGATTCCGCGCATCGGCGAGCGGTGGCCGACATCGAGCACGGCGCTGGCGTGCCGAAACCAAGGGCGTTCCCGTAGGCGCGCGTCGGCTCTGCGTGCTACGCTGCGCTCGTTCATGACACGACGACGCGCTAGCGCGATGGCTACCCACACGCACCCCCAGCCCCATTCCACTGCCGCGCAAGAAGCATCCGCCACGACACCGGGCGGTAAGCCGCGGCATGTGCCGCGCTCGCCGAATCGCCGGCGCGCGGCGGAGCGGCGCACGATCAGCCGCCAGGGCGGCCGCATCCTGCGCACCGGCACGGGCACCGTGGTCACGCACGGAATGCCGGACCGCGCGCGGCTCGATCTCTACCACCGAGCGCTGACGGCGCGCTGGCCCGTGTTCTTCGGTTCGATGGGCGCTTTCTTCGTGCTGCTGAACGCGTTTTTCGCGGTCCTCTATTCGCTGGGCCACGCGCCGATCGCGAACCAATCGCCGGAGGGCTTCCTCGGCGCGTTCTTCTTCAGCGTGGAAACGCTCGCGACGGTCGGCTACGGCGATATGCACCCGCAGACGGTCTATGCGCACGCAATCGCGACGCTCGAGATTTTCACGGGCATGTCGAGCATCGCGTTGGCGACGGGCCTCATCTTCGTGCGCTTCTCGCGCCCGCGCGCACGGATCATCTTCTCGCGCTACGCCGTTGTACGGCCGCTCGACGGCGTACCGACGCTCATGCTGCGCGCCGCGAACGCGCGGCAAAACTTCATTGTCGAGGCGAAGGCGAAGCTGCGGCTGATGCGGCACGAAACCAAGCCGGAGGGCTATTCGCTGTGGCGGATCGAGGATCTAAAGCTCGTGCGCGAGCAGCATCCGATCTTCCTGCTGGGCTGGAACCTCATGCACGTGATCGACGAAACAAGCCCGCTCTTCGGCGAGACGGCGGAGAGTCTCGCCGCGGCCGAGGCCTCGCTGATGCTCGTGATCGAAGGGGCGGACGAAACCACGACGCAGACGATGTTCGGACGCCACAACTGGGAATTCGACGACATTCGCTGGCAGCATGCGTTCGCCGATCTGCTGCAAGACGACGAGGACGGCGTCACTCACTTCGATTACGCGAAGTTCCATGAAGTGCGACCGCTCGACGAGGCCGCCGAGGGTTAGTCGAAGGCCGCGTGCCGCCTGGGTCCTTACTCGCCGCTTTGCGCGCGGGCCTTGCGCACGAGATCCGGCAATCCGTCGTGCGGTCCCAGCTCGCGTTCGGGCCAATCGAGCCATCGATCGGACCGCGTCGCTTCGTGGGCCTCGTTGCGCGGATAACGGATGCGGTTATCGTCCTTCGGTTTTTCGCCCACCACGATCAGCCGCACTTCGCTCTCGGTATTGTTGATGAACGTGTGGCAGATGCCGGTGCCTGCCGGAAAGCCGACGGCATCGCCTGGCGAGAGCCGATGCAAATGCCCGTCGATCCAAGCGTCGGGCGTGCCTTCGAGCACATAGACGAACTCTTCCTCGGCACTCTCCGCATGCGGGTACGACGTGCGGCGCCCGGGCAGCAGGCGAACGTGGTGAATACCGATCCGCGTCAAACCGAGCTTGTCCGCGAGCGGCGCGCCGATCGCCATCAATTCGGTATCGCCCTTGTAATGCGCGTTGTCCTCGCCTTCGAGTTCGGTCCAGTGGCGGATGAAGCTGGGGCGTTGCATTCGTTTGCTCCTTCGGAAGTAGGTATCCGTTGGCCGCGCACGGCATACATCCAACGATCGGCCGAGCCGCGGCTCGACCGCGTCCCATGCGGGGGACCAAATGACAAAAAGGACGCTCACGGCGTCCTTTTCCAGCATTTGGGTGGCCCGCGCATAGCGGGCCACAAACCGACCTAGATCCATACACCGGCACATAGGTCCGGGAGAGGGATTTGTAGGGCTGCGTCGGGATTATAGCTGGAAATCGAGCGAAAACGGCCAGCCTCCACAATCACGTCGGATAATCGCACTTTTATTGAGGGAGCGGCATCGGCCGCCCATACATGCATGAACTGGGACGACTTCGAAACGACATTCTCAGCAGCCCGGTTAGGGCATGTCGTTATACACAACGTCCCGGTCGTTCGGCGCAGGCGACGAAGCCCGTTTACTTTCAATGACATACAGCAGCGCTTGTAAACTGTTGGCGTTTCGCGTTTACTCTCCGCTTTTGAGCGGACGCCTTGGTCACCGAATCGACGCCCTGGACACAAACGAAATTCGAGCAACTGGACCTTGGCGACGCGCGCCTGAACAAGCGAGCGAGGCTTTTGATTGTATGTGGCCGACCGAGAAGCGGATCGGTGGCGCTGATGGAGCGCGCCGATGCGCTGGGCAACCCGGCCGACTGGTTGGTACGTGCCTCGCATAACCGCAGCCTGCCCGAGGGCGACAAACTGTGGGAACGAGCATCCACGCGTTGCCCCACGAATGTGAGCTACTTTCTATAAATCTAGTAACTGAAAAATGATCTTTCGATTTACTTTAAAAATAATTTCTAATTAAAAACAAGTAAAACGTTTGCCTCTGATATTTCTTGCTAACGAGGCACCGCTCATGCTGTAATTCATCGCCGCAATACCGCTCTTGAAACATTCAGCCCCATGTTTAGTGCGTAAATGCGCATAGCGAGCACAAATTCGAAGAAATCTAAGGTAAGTCGGGCGTGGCAACCAACGACGAGATGGGCGCAGCAAGTGTGTGGCCGCAGATGGCTATGAATTTGGCTACTGTGAATTCGGTCGCGGTCAGCTTAGCGGGCGTAGTCTGATCGCGACGAATGACGTCGTCGGACAGCAAATAGCCGCACGCGACGGAGCGCCTTCTTGTAGCGATTTGAGCCATTACATCTGTGATACGTCGATTCTTTGTCCGGTAGCCGAAGGCTGCGCTCGCACCAACAACCTAGCTGAGAGTAAGTCAACGATGGCAAAGAACAGACACTCAAACATACCGCGCTCAGTATCGAGTGTGAGCACTCGTGTTAGCGGCCGCTAGTGCGACCGCTCTCATCTGCAGCAGAACCGTTGCATCGCCGATTACATCTTCTTCAGCATCCGTGGCCGAGACAGGAGTATCGGGTCAGCCCTCCGCCGACACGAAGATCGCCAAGCCGGATACTGAAGAGAAATTCCTCAGGAATCTAAAAAGCGCGGTCGACGGTGACGCGATGTTCCGGCCTGATTTCTACACGCAAGAGTCATTGTATAGATATTTTGCCGTTGTGAATGTCGTCAGTGGCGTTGTGCGCGAAGATGATAACGAGGTGCGAATTTGGGCACGCGCCGGTGATTTTGAAGAAATCTTCCCGCGCGTGGAAAGAAAGGGGGCATCTGGGCCGGTTGCCAACGCCGATATTGCGGTTGGACTATCGATGAGCGCATCGAATGATAAGAAGGCCGAGTTGAACTTTGGTGTACTGGAAAGTGGCCTCACCTTCGAACGGGTCAGACGTATCTTCGATACGGACCTGACGCTCGACAAATCGATCCCTCACGAACCACCACCGCCACCTCTCGGGCCGCACGCGAACGAGGCGTGGTGGTACATCCCTCACAAGAAGGGTGAGGCAATCCGGGGGCTGCTGCAATTCGATAGTGCCGGCATTCTTAAAGGGGCATCATTCGAGCTTGAACAAGCGGGTGCTTCGCGGTAAGGAACGGGAGTGCTGTGGGTACGCCGCTGGACGGCCGGTCCGACATCACGCCTGGGCAACAAAGGGCTATTCGACGATCAAGGCACAAACTCGCGTGGAAGGTGCGACGATCTATTTTGCCGAGGAGGCGATGTTAGTTTTGACGATTGCGCCAGCGTGCTCGTGTATGAAGCGGATCCTTTAAAAATTTCGGTAAAACGTTTGCGGACAATATCTCTTGCTATCGCATGTCCGGTTGTGCTGTAATTTCACGTCGCGACTAAAGTTGCGAAAAACACGCGACGGTGAGAGCGTTGCGGGTGTGTATGTAAATAAACGGAAGCCGGTTCAACATGGAAAACAAGCGTGACGCCGTGCAGACGCAATCACGGGCGATGGTGAATTCGGCCGCTGCAGAGGTGCAGCAAGTCATCTCGTCTCGATCCACCTGCGTATAAAACATATCGTCGAGAGAATGAAAAGAGGGCGAGTGAAATGGATGAATTGCCTCTGATCGACAGATAATACGAAATGCGTTGATTTGCTGGGTAAAGGATATGCGCATCAAACAACATCTTATTTGTTTTTCTATTGTGGCTTCGTGTGCGCTGTATGCCGCCCCTGCCATGGCCGGCATCTTTGATAACTCCATGTCAATGGATGAGAGTCCGATCGAATTCAGTCTAGGGGCTGCGAAATATCGGATTCCGCGGAATTACCTGACTCAGATGAGCAACTGGGCAGGCGGCCCGCAGCAATACGCGGCGATTCGCGTGACTTATCCAGGGCTGAAGCCGTTCAGCAAGGAGACGGAGCCGTGCATGCTTCACAAGACGACGTGCCGAATTTACTCAGTCAACTTGAGCGACACGTTCACGGTCTGGGAGGACGGAACCCTGAACAAGGAAGCAGCAAAGCATCCGGAATGGGGGGAGCCTGGACCTTATGGCTTCACGCTATTCGCGGAGGGGCCGGAGAACGCAAGATCGGAATTCTACAGAAAGATGGTGAACGGCAAGCCTATCATTTTTTTCTGCTTGCCGTTTGATAACCGTGGCAAGCGTGATGCGGTCTGTCAACACGCGGCGCACACATCATCCGGCGCGACGATATTATATTTCTTCAACATGGATGGTTTGCGCGACGCAGTTGAAGTTGATGAGTCGTTGCAGAAATTGATTGACGGATTTTCTATAAGGTAAAATATATGACTGCGTTCAATTTAAGCCAAAGCACGATTGACTTAATCAATACGGCGCGCAGCGAAGGGCCGGGGGCAAACAACGTCAACTATCTGAACGCGTATAACGCAATCTATAGCGATATCAAGAGCCAACCTGGCGTTGATCCGGGTACAGTGAACTGGTTCTCGCAGGCTGGCTTGGTCAACACTCAGCTGTTCAATCCGACTCCTGCGGGCACGTGGATCTACAATTACATGTTCGCGGCCGCGCAGTCGGAGGGTGTAACGCTCAACGATAAGATCTTCCAACAGGTATCGGACAAGATCGCGCAGACGGTGTTCGGCCAGATTTCCCAAAACGGTTTTGTGTTCGATGCCAGCACGTTTTCACCAGCCAAGATCGTTGAAGACGACGCAGGCGCAGGTCTTGGCTTGCTTCAAGCGATGTTCCCGGACGCGCGCCTGGATTACGCGATCTGGGGCGGAACGCTGTTCACTTCGAACATCCTAAACGATCCCACATACTACTCGACGTACAGCATCGACACATCCAGCCCGTCCACAAGGGACTGCCAAGCGATTGATGCCGGATTCAAAGCAGCAGTGACGAAAACGGCTGGCCTGTTGTTGAGCAGCCCCCAATACCTGGCCAGCGCTAGCGGCACAGCGTTGCAAATCGATATACAGACCATCGCGGCCTGCATGGATGGTTCACAGCTATTCGGATCGACGTCTGGCGTTTTTCAAACGGCAGGCTATACCACGAACGGATCGCCAAACTTCACACCAGTCTGGTCCGACATTATCGGTACCGAGGCCAATGTCGAGAACAATTCTGGCAGCGTATCGGAATTGCAAGCCGACGCATCCGCATTAGCCAAAGACTTTAGCGTTCGTGAAGAAAATGGCGCATTTGGGTTAACGCTAGGCGGCACCTCGGTCGCCGAGCTAGTCACCAGCGGGAATCAGTTCTATAGTGCCGAGTTAACGGGCGTAAATGCGATCTATGATTTCGCGGGCAAGAACCAGATCACGTTGTCTGGTCAGGGTATGCAGGCAACCGCGAACGACGATCAAATCAACGTAGCGCAAGGTGCGCAAGTCACTGTGAACGGGTCGAGCGATGATATTGCAGCCGTCGCTGGCTCTGCCTTAACGCTGGACGGTACAAGCGAACAGGTAAGCGGATCAGGTGCGACCATCACGCTCGCGATGAATTCGAATGCCGACATCGTCGGCAACAATAACGTCGTCACGGACGTTGCCGGTTCAGCCGACGTTGTGGGCTCGAATAACAGCGTCGATCTATCCGGGGCAGGCTCAAGCGCGACAGTAAGCGGCAACAACAACGCAGTCTCGCTAACAAGCGGCGCCTCCGGAAGCACGGTTACTTTCGAGAATACCTCCTCTGGTGCAGACACATTAAGCGTCGCGGCGGGAACAACGGGCGTAACAGCGCAGCTGGGCAACTCCGCAACAACGATCGATCTCGCCAGCAACACCACCCTCACGATCCAGAGCCCGAACGGTGGCGGTACCGTCGTGGGCGCGTCGGGCGACAATGCCACGCTAACCGGCAACAACATCACGCTCGATGCAACCGCGGGCCAATACAGCCTAAGCGGTACAGGCGATCAGGTTAATGCATCGGGCGGCGTGATCACCCTAAGCAACGCCACGATCAATGTGGCGGCTGGCAGTAACGTTACGATTCTCGGATCCAACGACACCATTGTCGGCGGAGCGAACGATGTTATCGCTATCGACGGCAATGGCGACAACTTGAATAGCGGTGCCGGTAGCACCTTGACTCTAACCGGTCAAGGCGACTGCGTTTCAGCCGCGAATAGCACGATTGATGTCAGCGCTAATACCGACGCGACAGTAATCGGTTCGGACGATAGTGTGTTCGGCGCGGCAGGCTCGGGAACATCAATCAAAGGTCAGCAAGATACGGCGACCGTGTCGGACGGGAACATTTACCTGTACGCCGACGCAGGCGTTACCGTGGCTGGGTCGGGCGACGCCGTCTACGGGCAAGTAGGAGATTCGATCTCGGTGAACGGCCAATCCGACCTGGTCAGCGCATCCGACAGCGGCGTCTATCTTTACGGTAATGCCGGCGTTACCGTCGCTGGATCGAGCGACAGCGTCTACGGCCAAGCGGGCGATGCCATTTCGGTGAACGGCCAATCGGATTCAGTCAGCACATCCGATAGCGGGGTCTATCTTTACGGTAACACCGGCGTCACCGTGACGGGCACAAGCGACAACGTCTACGGCCAAGCAGGCGATGCTATTTCCGTCGACGGCCAATCCGATTCGCTCAGTACATCCGATAGCGGAGTCTATCTTTACGGCAACACCGGCGTCACCGTGACGGGCTCAAGCGACAACGTCTACGGCCAAGCAGGCGATTCGATATCCGTAAACGGTCAATCGGATGCCGTGGAGGCATCCAACAGTGGCGTCTATCTTTACGGGAACACCGGCGTCACAGTGGTTGGATCGAGCGATAACATCCACGGCCAAGCAGGCGATGCGATCTCCGTAAACGGCGAATCCGATGCAGTGGACGCAACCGGCAGCGGAGTCTATCTTTACCGCAACACCGGCGTCACGGTGGATGGGTCGAGCGATACTATCTCTGGCCAAACAGGCGATACGATCTCGATTGAGGGAAGCGGCTACTCCGTAAGCGCGAGCGGCGACATCATCGACGCCGGGGCAAACACGCAATTTTCCATTAGCGGCAGCGACAACGCGTTAAACCTCGGCGCAGGCGACTCAGTGCAGGTGTTCGGCAGTGGCGACCGTATTACAGGCTCGTCTGACAGCTTGTCGGTCGACGGACAAAACGATAGCGTCGTGGGTAACGATGACTCCGAATCCAACACCGGAAGCTCTGCGGGCGATTCAATGTCGGGCAGTGGCGACAACGCTAACGGCACCGCCGTCGACACCGGCGCCCCGAGCGGCGATCCCGCTGGCGATCCAAGTGGTACTCCTACCGGCGACCCCAGTAGCGATCCCGCCGGCGTCCCTCCTAGCGATCCTACTCCAGATGCTTCCGCGAGCGATGGCTCGATCTTCAATCGCTCAATGGCGCTCGCCGAGCCACACACGGCACATATGCAAACGGCTTCAACTCAAACCACAGCGCTCGCATACGCCTTCAGTGCCTCCCGGAGTTCGCCGGTTGGCACCCCAAGCTTGACCGACCTCCAGATCGAGAATCTGATTGCAGGCATGGCCGGATATAACTCGCGCGGCCTTGCAACTGTGACTCAGTCATTCATCGCGGCAACGCCGGATGCGATGCTTGCACCATCACACTAGCATGGGCTGTCCGTAGTTCGTGCGCCCGCGGCGTCAAAACCGCGAGCGCATATCGTTCTACCAAGCCACGCGTTGACGGCCGGACCACCGCACGCGTGCACTTCGAAGCGAAAGTCAAAATAAATTGAACGCACCAGAAACACCCTCTCTCGCTGCGGGGCGCGAGATTGATGCGGCACTAGCTTGCCTTGTCGTCATTGCCCGATTTCACAGCATCGCTGCGGACGCCGCTCAATTGCGTCATGCGTCCGGTAGAGGAAACATCCCTTTCGACGCCGATGCGCTTATCCTCAGCGCCCGCTCGCTCGGCCTTAAGGCGCGACCCGCCCCCCTGAGGACTGATCGACTCGATCGCACGCCATTACCGGCGCTTGCGTTCGATAAGACTGGGCAGCACTTCATCGTTGCCCGCCGCGACGGCGATACGGTCCTTATCCTCGAGGCCGGGGCTCAAGCGCCCACGGTCGTGCCGCTAGAACAAGTGAACGCGCGATCAACGGGAGACATGCTCCTATTCGCGTCACGTGCCTCGCTCGCAGGCGAACTGGCCCGCTTCGACTTCTCATGGTTCATCCCGGCAATCATCAAATACCGGCGACTGTTGCTCGAAGTGCTCAGCATTTCTTTCTTCGTTCAGATTTTTGGCCTGGTCTCGCCGCTGATGTTCCAAGTGGTGATGGACAAGGTCTTGGTCAACCACGCCTACAGCACGCTCATCGTCGTGGGAATCGCACTGCTCGTGAGTTCGACCTTTGAGGTACTGCTTACCGGCCTGCGCAACTTCATCTTCTCTCATACGACGAACCGCATCGACGTCGAGCTTGGTGCCCGGCTTTTCCGGCACCTGATCGCTTTGCCGCTACCCTACTTCGCCGCCCGACGCGTGGGCGACACCGTCGCGCGTGTCCGCGAGCTGGAAAACATTCGCAATTTTCTTACGGGGCAAGCGTTGACGGCGGCGATCGATCTGTTCTTCTCGGTCGTCTATCTCGGTGTCATGTGCATTTACAGCGTCGCACTTACGCTCGTCGTTGCGGTATCACTGCCCATCTATGCGGGGATATCGGCCGGCCTCGTTCCAATTCTCCGTCGACGCTTGGACGAAAAATTCGCACGCGGTGCCGACAATCAATCCTTTCTCGTCGAATCGGTCTCCGGTGTGGAGACAGTCAAGGCGCTAGCCGTCGAGCCACACTTCATCAAGAAGTGGGAATTGCAGCTAGCAGCCTATGTCGCCGCAGGCTTCCGCGTGACTCACCTCGGGAACATCGGTCAACAGCTTATCCAGTACGTCGGCAAGCTCGTTTCTCTGGCTACGCTGATGCTCGGCGCCAAATTCGTAATCGATGGACATCTAACGGTCGGTGAGCTAATCGCATTCAACATGATGTCGCAGCGTGTCGCATCTCCGGTACTTCGCCTCGCGCAGCTTTGGCAGGATTTCCAGCAAATCGGAATCTCCATGAGCCGGCTCGGCGACATTCTCAATACCCGAACGGAACTCTCAACGAGTAAGCAAGCAATGCCGAAAATTGTGGGTGACGTACGATTCGAAAATATCCGTTTCCGCTACCGTCCCGATGGCCCTGCCATCCTGGACGACGTGTCGTTAGACATCATGTCCGGTCAAGTAATTGGCATCGTCGGACGTTCGGGCTCGGGAAAGAGCACGCTGACGAAGCTGCTACAACGCCTGTACCTGCCCGAACAAGGCACTGTCCGCATCGACGGCATCGATCTAGCGCTCGCCGATCCCGCTTGGCTACGTCGGCAAGTCGGTGTGGTGCTGCAGGAGAACCTGCTCTTTAACCGATCGATCCGCGAGAATATTGCGTTGACGGACCCTGGCGCTCCGTTGGATGCCGTCATGCAGGCAGCGAAGCTCGCGGGCGCACACGAATTCATATGCGAATTGCCCCAGGCATATGACACGCCGGTCGAAGAACACGGCGGCAATCTTTCCGGCGGTCAACGCCAGCGGCTAGCGATTGCTCGAGCATTGCTGACCAACCCTCGGATTCTCATTTTCGACGAGGCGACGAGCGCGCTCGACTTCGAAACCGAGCGCGTAATCCAGAACAACATGAAGGCAATCTGCAGCGGTCGAACCGTCATCATCATCGCGCACCGGTTGACAGCGGTACGCAACGCCAACCAGATCATCGCGATGGACAAAGGCAAGATTCTCGAGCGGGGCACGCACAACGAACTGCTCGCACAAGGTGGCTACTACGCGCACCTGGTATCGCTACAAAACGGGTGAGATGGTGAGACTCCGTTTACACGCACTTTTAGACCTGCTCCGTCGCTACTGGGCGGTATCGCGAGCGGGATGGTCCATTCGCCATCAACTCGATGCGCCGCGCAAGCTCGAATACGAACTCGCGTTTCAGCCGGCACACCTCGAACTCGTCGAGACTCCAGTTCATCCCGCGCCCCGTCTTGCAGCGCGCGCCGTCGTCGCACTGACTGTGATCGTATTGGCGATCTGTATCTTTGCGCGCCTCGATATCGTCGCAACGGCCACGGGCAAGCTGTCGCCCAATGCACGGGTAAAGGTCGTGCAGCCAGCGATCACGGGCGTTGTGCGTCAGATTGCCGTTCAGGACGGGCAGCGAGTAGTGGCTGGTCAGCTATTAATGAAGCTCGACACAACGCAAGCTGCGGCCGACGAGGACAAGGCGAGAGCCGCCAAGCTCGATGCCGCACTGCAGGTTGACAGGGCTCGCGCGCTGCTGGCAGCTCAACAGCAGTCGAAACCGCCACAGGTCGCAGCAGAAAGCGGAGTACCGGATGTCCGTAAAAACGACGCTCAACGTTTTGCCGAAGGAGAATGGCGCGAGTACAAGGACAAATACGACGCTGCGCAGGCGGAACTCTACAAACGGGAAGCGGAACTCGATGGTACGCGACAGGAAATCGCAAAGCTAGAAGCGACGGCGCCGCTCGCCCGCAAGCAAGCGAATTCGTATAAGGCTCTCGCCGTAGACAAGTACGTCGCTGAGAGCGATTACCTGGACAAGGAACAGACCGCTCTCGGTCAAGAACACGAACTGGAAGCCCAGCGAAGCCACGGGCGAGAGCTAGTGGAAGGCGTAGCGGAGCAGCGAGCAGCGGTTCGATCTATTGCCTCTGAGTTCCGCCGCGATCAACTCGACGCCCTTGAAAAGGGCACGGAAGCGCTTTCTCAGAACAGCAGCGACGAGACCAAGGCAAAGACCCGAAAGGGGCTATTGAGCCTTACCGCCCCGGTGGCAGGCACAGTCCAACAACTCTCGGTGCACACGCTCGGCGGTGTCGTAACAACCGCTCAATCGCTAATGGAGATCGTGCCCAACGATACCCTCGAGGCGGAGGTGACTGTAGAAAACAAAGACGTTGGTTTTGTCAAAGTTGGCCAACGCGTCGCAGTAAAGATCGAAGCATTCCCTTACACGCGTTACGGCATGCTGGAGGGCGAGGTCTCCGAGGTTTCCAACGACGCAGTACTGGACAAGAAGCAAGGGCTCGTCTTTACCGCGCACGTTCGTTTAAAGGCGAACCGAATATGGATCGACAAACAATGGATTGCCCTGACCCCAGGCATGGCGGTCACTGCCGAGATAAAAACCGGCACGCAAACGGTCGCTCAGTACCTGTTGGGGCCACTTATTGAGGGCGTGCATGGGAGCCTGCATGAACGGTAAGCGTGCATTTTTGGTCGTATCGCCAGTGCTTTTCGGCTCATGTCTCGGCCTTCCTGCGTTCGCCTTCGATCCCTTGTTGGCGGAGCGATCGATCAGCCCAGCGCCGACGGAACGCAGCTTGGAGCAAGCGAGCCCGTGCGGGTTCGGTTCGTTGGAAACACCTGTGGTGTTGGCCGACGCAGTCGAGCGCGCGCTGTGCAACAACCCGAAAACAAGGGCGGCGTGGGCTGGCGTCAAAGAGCAGGCCGCCGCTGTAGGCGTTGCGCGAGCGGCATACCTGCCGACCTTATCGGCCAACTGGCAGGGTGTGCGAGATCAGTCGGTAACGAACGTATCCGATCAACCGCAGTTGGGTTCTAGATCGAGCGCCACCGTGCAATCGGAATCCGCAACGCTCAATTGGTTGCTATTCGATTTCGGCGGCCGTTCAGCGGCCCTACGCAATGCCGATGCCTTGCTTGCCGCAGCCAGGGCTACGCAGGACGCGGCCTTACAAGCGCAATTCGATACCGTCGCCAAGGATTACTACGGAGCGCAATCTACGCAGGGAGCACTAGCGGTAGCGAACGATGTCGAGAAAACGACGCGCGACAGCATGGTTGCTGCACAAGCACGCGTCGAGCGCGGGGTCGCTCCCATTACAGATGCACTGCAAGCCGAGACGCAACACGACGACGCAGTCTTCAATCTCGCCAAAACGCGAGGCGATGCGCAAATGGCCATCGGCACGCTCGCATCGGACATGGGTTTGGATCCATCGCAATCACTTTCCGTCCCACCGGTCACGCAAACGCAATTACCCGGTCACGCCTTCAATGAATCTGTTGAGGCTCTCATCGACCAAGCCAAAACGACGCATCCCAGCGTGCTTGCTGCGCAGGCGCAAGTAGAAGCCGCCCGTGCAAAGGTCGCACAAACGCGAGTTCAGGGTTTGCCATCGGTGAGCCTCGTCGCGAAGTATGGTCGCAGCAATCAGCCTCAGAGCCTCGGACTAGGCATGCCGACATTTCCAGCCACCGGCCATGACAGCTACGTCGGTGTCCAGGTGACGATCCCGCTTTTGGAAGGATTCAGCAGGCACTATCAGATCGATCAGGCACGTGCGGAGCAGGAGCGCCAGCAGGACCTGCTCGACGACGCTCGCAAGCAGGTCGCACTCGATGTGTGGAATAGCTACTATGCGCTCCAAACGGCAACGGAAAACACGCACAACAGCGTAAGACTCCTTGCCATAGCGCAACGTGCATACCAAGCCGCGGAGCACCGGTATAACGCTGGCGTGGGAAATATCCTGGAGCTGCTCAACACGCAGACAGCGCTTGCGAATGCGCGGCTGAGACAGGTGCAAGCGCTGACCGATTGGGACTACGCGCGCCTTGATCTGGCATCGAAGCTCGGGCACTTGACGATCGACAACGTAGCAGGCCAGTGACATAGCGCCCCGCTCGTTACCCATCCCTCCGACCAACATGATTACGCTTGAACGCTGGACCGCTAACCGCCCAGCGAAGTAACAAGAAATCGGCACAATCGAACGAATCCAAACGATCTGCAATCCGAACAGAAAATTTTCCCTCAAGTTCGGCCGTTGCGCGTATTAATCGCCGCGCAGACATCAAACTGGAGGCGAGATAGCAAAAATCCTCCCCTTTTGCCGCGAAAGAATAGATCCTTCACAGCCCCGCGCCAAACACGAGCGATCCGCCGTTGGTCGGCATCCCGATAGCCGAGGGCCCAAAAGGATGAAGGAGACACACCATGACCGCCCGCCTGCCGATCGACGGCACGCCCGCTCTGTCCGAGTACAAGCTCACCGATAACCTCTCGGCCACGCGCGGCCGCATCTTCCTCACCGGCACGCAGGCGCTCGTGCGCATCATGCTCGCCCAGCGCGAACTCGATCGCGCCCAAGGGATGAATACCGCCGGCTTCGTCAGCGGCTACCGCGGCTCGCCGCTCGGCATGGTCGATCAGCAAATGTGGAAGGCGAAGAAGCTGCTTGACGCCGCCGACGTGCGCTTCTTACCCGCCATCAACGAAGAACTCGGCGGAACCGCCGTGCTCGGCACCCAACGCGTCGAAGCCGATCCGCAGCGCACCGTCGATGGCGTCTTCGCCATGTGGTACGGCAAAGGCCCCGGCGTCGACCGCGCGGCCGACGCGCTCAAACACGGCAACGCGTACGGCTCGTCGCCGCACGGCGGCGTGCTCGTCGTGGCCGGCGACGACCACGGCTGCGTCTCTTCGTCGATGCCCCATCAAAGCGACTTCGCCATGATGGCCTGGCATATGCCGATCGTGAATCCTTCGCATATCGGCGACATGCTCGAATTCGGCGCCTACGGCTTCGCGCTCTCGCGTTTTTCCGGCGCGTGGGTCGGCTTCAAGGCGATTTCGGAAACGGTCGAATCGGGGTCCACGGTGGACCTCGACGCCCTCACGATGCAGTGGCCCGCGCCCAGCGATTTCACGCCGCCGGCAGGCGGCTTGCACAACCGCTGGCCCGATCTGCCGAGCCTGACGATCGAAGCGCGGCTCGCGGCCAAGCTCGACGCCGTGCGCGCGTTCGCCCGCACGAACAGCATCGACAAGTGGATCGCGACGAGCCCGCGTGCCGACATCGGCATCGTCACCTGCGGCAAAGCGCACCTCGACCTCATGGAAGCGCTGCGCCGGCTCGATCTGACCGTCGCCGATCTCGATGCGGCCGGCGTGAGGATCTACAAAGTCGGCCTGTCTTTCCCGTTGGAGACGACCCGCCTAGAGACGTTCGTCGACGGCCTCAAAGAAGTGCTGATCATCGAAGAGAAGGGGCCGGTGATCGAGCAGCAGATCAAGGATCATCTCTACAATCGTGCGCCGAACGAACGGCCCGTCATCGTCGGCAAGCACGACACGCAAGGCCGGCCGCTGCTGTCCGCGCTCGGCGAACTGCGCCCCTCGCGCGTGCTGCCCGTGTTCGCCGATTGGCTCGCGCGCCATAAGCCGGCGCTGGACCGGCGCGAACGCGTCGTCGATCTCGTCGCCCCGCAGATTCTGTCGAACGCGGCCGATAGCGTGCGCCGCACGCCCTACTTCTGCTCCGGCTGCCCGCACAACACCTCCACCAAAGTGCCCGAAGGCTCGATCGCCCATGCCGGCATCGGCTGCCACTTCATGGCCTCGTGGATGGAGCGCGACACGACCGGCCTCATTCAAATGGGCGGGGAAGGCGTCGATTGGGCCTCGCACTCGATGTTCACGAAAACGCCGCACGTTTTTCAAAATCTCGGCGACGGCACCTACTTCCATTCGGGCATCCTTGCGATCCGCCAAGCGGTCGCCGCGAAGACGAACATCACCTACAAGATTCTCTATAACGACGCCGTGGCGATGACGGGCGGTCAGCCCGTCGACGGCAGCATTTCCGTCCCGCAGATCGCCCGGCAAGTCGAAGCCGAAGGCGTTTCGCGCTTCGTCGTCGTCTCTGACGAACCGGAGAAGTACGACGGCCATCACGGCCTGTTCCCGGCCGGCACGACGTTCCACCATCGGCGCGAACTCGATGCCGTGCAACGCGAGCTGCGCGAAACGGCCGGCGTGACCGTGCTCATCTACGATCAAACCTGCGCCGCCGAAAAGCGCCGCCGCCGCAAAAAGGGCGAATTCCCCGATCCGGACAAGCGTCTTTTCATCAACGAAGCTGTGTGCGAAGGCTGCGGCGATTGCGGCGTGCAATCGAATTGCTTGTCGGTCGAACCGGTCGAGACGCCGCTCGGCCGCAAGCGCCGCATCGATCAGTCGTCGTGCAACAAGGATTTCTCGTGCGTGAACGGCTTTTGCCCGAGCTTCGTCACGATCGAAGGCGGCAAGCTCAAGAAAGCAGCCGGCGCGGCGTTCGACGAAGCCGCGCTCGCGCGCTCGGTCGATGCGTTGCCCACCCCGCACACGGGCCTCGATGCGGCGCCCTACGACATCCTCGTGACCGGCGTGGGCGGCACCGGTGTCGTGACGGTCGGCGCGTTGATCAGCATGGCCGCGCACCTCGAAGGCAAGAGCGCATCGGTGCTCGACTTCATGGGCTTCGCGCAAAAGGGCGGCTCGGTGCTGTCGTTTGTCCGCTTCGCGGCGCGCGACGAATGGCTCAACCAAGTGCGCATCGATACGCAGCAGGCCGACGTGCTGCTCGCCTGCGACATGGTGGTCGGCGCAAGTGCCGACGCACTGCAAACGGTACGGCATGGCCGCACCCGCATCGTCGTCAATACGCACGCGATCCCGAACGCCTCGTTCGTGAGTAACCCGGACGCCGATTTGCACGCGGATGCCCTGATCGAAAAAATGCGCCACGCCGCCGGCGCCGAGCGCATGTCGAGCTGCGACGCCCAAGCGCTGGCGGCCAAGTTCCTCGGCGACACGATCGGCGCGAACATCCTCATGCTCGGCTTCGCCTGGCAGCTCGGCCTCGTACCCGTCTCGCATGCCGCGCTCATGCGTGCGATCGAGCTGAACAACGTCGCCGTGCCGATGAACAAGCTCGCTTTCGCCATCGGCCGTCTAGCCGCCGGCGCGCCCGATGCGCTCGATGCACTATGGGCCGAACGCCATGCCGCCCGTGCCATCCACGCCGCGCAAGCAACGGGCGAGCAACCGGATGCGCCGCTCGATCTCGATGCGCTCGTCGCCGATCGCGAGGCGCGTCTTGCCGCCTATGGCGGCCCGGGCTACGCCCGCCGCTACCGTGCGCTCGTCACCGCCGCGCGCGAAGCCGAGCGTCGCGTGCCCGCCGCGAACGTCACGCGCGCCGTGGCGACGACCTTTTATCGGCTGCTCGCGGTGAAGGACGAATACGAAGTGGCGCGCCTGCATACCGACGGCACCTTGCGCGCCGCCTTGGAAGCGCAGTTCGAAGGAACGGCCGGCAAGGACTTCCAGGTAAAGTTCAATCTCGCGCCGCCTTCGTTGGCCAAAGCGAAGGCAGGCGAAGTGCCGAGCAAGAAGACCTTCGGCCAATGGATGTGGCCGGTGCTCGGGGTGCTCGCGAAGTGGCGCGGCTTGCGCGGAACCGCACTCGATCCGTTCGGCCGCACCGTCGAGCGCCGCATGGAACGCGCGCTGGCCGACGACTACGAGACGACGATGCACCGCGCCTTCGCCGTACTCGATGCTGTCAACGCCGACGACATCGCGGCACTCGCCGCGCTGCACGCCAAAGTGCGCGGCTACGGTCACGTGAAGCTACGCAACCTCGCCAGCGTCAAGCGCGCGGAGCGCGAACTGGCCGCGCGCCTCGCGCTGGACGCGGCGACGAGCGCGGCCGTTCGTCAAGCGCTCGATGAAATGAAGGGTGCCGGCTCGCTGCGCGGCATTCCCGTGGTCGTCGCGAAGTAAGCCCCGGGGCTCGGGCCTAAACCAGGGCCCCGGTGTGCGGGCGGACGCGCGCAAACACGGCGCGTCCGCCCGCACGTGCGCCCATCCACTCAAGCGCTACTTCGGCGCAACCCAGCGCCCGCCGGGTTCGAGCTGACGATACGGCTGGAACTTCCCGCCTTCCGCGATCACCGCCATATAGACGGCATGGCTGCGGTCGCCTTTGTCGTTGAAAGTGATGTCGCCCGTCGCCCCTTTGAAGTTCGAGATCTTGTGCAAGGCCGCGACAATGTCGGCGGGCTTCGTCGATTTCGCGTCGGCGATCGCCTGCGCCGTCACGGACACAGCATCGTACTCGTAGATCGAATAAGGGCCGGGCGTCGTATCGGCACCGTAGGCCTTCTTATAGTCGGCGATGAAACGGCGCGCCTTCGGGTTCGTCAGGAATTGCGGCAGCGGCGCCGTCGTACAGATCATCCCTTTGGCGGCGGGGCCGGCCGTTCGAATCAACGAGGGATCGGTGGTGCCGTCGCCCCCCATGAGGGTTTTGACGGGCAGCTTCAACTGCCGAACGTCCTTCGCGAGCAAGGCCGCCTCGGGGTAATAACCGGTGTAGTAGACGACATCGGGCTTCAAATCGCCGACGCTCTTGGCGACGTCGGCATAATCCATTTGCCCGGGCGTCACCGCGTCGTTGTACACCACGTCGAGGCCCTGCTTCTTCAACGCATCGACGGCGTTATCGGCCAAGCCCTTCGAATAAGTCGTGTTGTCGTTGATGACGGCCACCGATTTCGCGTGCAGCACCTCCTTCATGAACTTCGCCGCAAACGGTCCTTGTTCGTCGTCGCGGCCGATCGTGCGAAACGCATCGTTCCAGCCCTTCTCGGTGAGTTCGGGATTCGTCGATGCATCCATCACGTAGGCCAGATTCGCGCCATGAAACACGCGCAACTCGGGCAACGCCGCGCTCGAACAGTAGCCGCCCGCCACCGCTACCACCCCTTTGCCGACTAGGGCTTGCGCGGCACCGGCCGCGGTATCCGCGTCGCATTGATCGTCCTCGGGCACGAGTTCGATCTTTTTGCCGAGCACGCCGCCCTTGGCGTTGATGTCGTTCGCGGCGAGCTGCGCACCGTTCAGGATGTCCTTGCCGGCCGTCGAGTAGCTGCCCGAGAGCGGCACGGGCACCCCGATCTTGATCGTCTCTTGCGCATGAGCGGCGTTGGGTGCGATCGCTATCGATAATCCGAGCGCGCCCGCAACTTGCCGCAGACGATCGGATACGCGCGATGTACGCAAATGCCGAACCATCATGAGTCTGCTCCTTGTGCTTGTTATCGGTGGGAGCGCGTCTCGGCCTCGCGTGCGAGGAGAGTCGAATCGCGGTCGCGGCGCGCGTGTCCTACGAGTAGCGATCCGTAGCAAACCACGCGCCGCGAGCGCTCGAACGGGCGATGCGCCGGTCGCGCCTATTCAGATGATAGGCGCCGGGGCGGACAGATCAAGGCTGAGCAGCGAGGCGGCGGCCGCGATGGGCGCACGCGCCCCGCCCGCCGCCAATGGCGCTAGTCGTCTTCCTGCCAATCGATATCGCCGCACAAAACGCATAGACGTTCATCGATTCGCACGGCCATCGACAGCGTGACGCAAGGTAGTGCTTCGTTGATCGACAGGTACGGCCTTGTCGCATGGATGCGATCGGGCGCATCGATGGCCGCATTGAAATACGGCCGGCGCATCCAATTGGCACCCTGTGCGTCGGCCACCGGCGCGAAGCGCGCCTCCCGCCCCGCGCGATCGGCGCGCAATACGACGTTGCGGCCCGCTTGCCGGCCATGCTCGTCGAGTACGAAGCAACGCGCCGCGTGATCGAGCGCGAGGAAGTTCCAGCACACTTCCTCGATGGGCTCCCCTTGAGCCAGGCGTTCGCCCACGCGGTCGAATGCTTGCAGATACGGGGCGAGGCGGCCGGCACGCACGCGTTCGCGCGCTTCGGTGAGCGTGCGATGCCGCTCGGCCAGCGCCGCGATGCGATCGGCTGCGTAGACGCTGTCGGCCGCGGCGGGGTTCGGGCGCCCGAAGTAAAAGCCTTGAACGAAGTCCACGTCGCACGAGAATGCGAGCTGCGCTTCGTGCTCCGTCTCGACACCTTCCACGAGTACGAGCTTGCCCGCTTCGTGCAACATCGAGACGAAGCCCGGCAAAATCGCCGCAGCCTGCGTCCGGTGCGCCGCTTGCGAGAGCATCATGCGATCGACCTTGACGATGTCGGGATCGAGCTGCCAGATCCGCTCCAGATTCGAATCGCCGGCGCCGAAATCGTCGAGCGCGATCAAAAAGCCCTGCTCGCGAAAGCCTGCCGCCTCCTCCGCAAGCTTGTCGAAATCTTCGGCACGGACGGCTTGCAGCTCGATCACGATACGTCGCGGCGACAGCTCCAGGCGATCGAGATGCGCGCGAAACGCGGCGGCGTGGTACGAATCCGCCAGTGCGCCGGCGTGGACGTTGAGAAACAGCCACTCGCGCTCGGCCCGCAGCGTCTTGAAGTTTTCCAGATGCAGGGACTGAGCGAGGCGGTCGACGTAGTGCAGTTCGCCATGGCGCGCGGCATCGCCGAATACATCGAGCGGCGGCACGGGGCGATCGAAGGTGTCATGCGCGCGCAACAAACCCTCGTAGCCCACGGCGCGCATGTGCGACAAGCTGAAAATCGGCTGAAATACGCTCGTGAGCGTGAAGTCGCGGTGGCGCAGCACATGACGCTGCGCGATCGTCGTCGACTCTAATTGGGCCGTCGGCGCGCGCGCGGCGGCCTCCTCGCGGACGGGGCTCACCATGGCGACCTCCCCGCACCGATGGCACGGATAGTACGAACATCTCGAACGCCGCATGTCGGCCGGCGGCGCAAACGGCGCTGAAAGCGAAAGGCAAAAACCATCATCGACGGGCTCCCTCGATCGTTTTTAATGTAGTGGCCGCCGCGATGAAAGCAAGCTTTATGCGCACGCTCGGCCTTGCGCCGAGGTAGGGCATACGCTTTCCGGCGGCGCGCGCCGCGGGGCAGGCTGGGTATCGAAGGGAAAGGGAGGGAAAAGGCCGCGCGCGTCAGCGGCGGCGGGCGTGTGCGGAGTGACGCGCGAGTTGCCGCGCGGTGCTGCCGCGAGCCGCTCGCACCAGTGCGGTGCAAACGGGCTCGCTATGCGCGCGCGTTTCGATCAAAGCACCGGGCCGCGCGCCGATTCGCGCCGAAGCAGCGTATAGAGCAAGATCGCGCCGAAGGTGGCGGTCCCGATCCCGCCGAGGGCGAAGCCGCCGATCTGCAAAGAGAAATTGCCGGCGCCGATCACAAGGGTGACGGCGGCGACGATCAGATTGCGGTTATCGGAGAAGTCCACCTTGTTGACAACCCAAATGCGCGCGCCCGTCACCGCGATCAGACCGAATACGACGATCGACACGCCGCCGAGCACGGGGCCCGGGATCGTTTCGATCAGCGCGCCGAACTTCGGCGAGAAGCCCAAGATGATCGCGATGAGGGCGGCCACGACGAACACGATCGTCGAATAGATTTTCGTGACGGCCATCACGCCGATGTTCTCGGCGTAGGTGGTCACGCCCGTGCCGCCGGCAAAACCCGACACGATCGTGGCGAGGCCGTCGCCGACGAACGCTCGGCCGATATAGCGATCGAGGTTTTGCCCGGTCATGGCGCTCACGGCCTTGATATGCCCGAGGTTTTCCGCGACGAGAATGACGGAGACCGGTGCCAGCAGCAACATCGCATGCGGATCGAACACGGGCGCCGAGAAGTGCGGCAAACCGAACCAGGCGGCATGGGCGACGATGGAGAAATCGACCGGCTTGCCGAGACCGAGGCCGTTGGTCAAGACCGCATAGATCGCGTAGGCGATCACGAGCCCAATCAGAATGAGCAGACGCTGCACCATGCCGCGCGTGAACACGGCGACGATGCCCACGCTGAGGACGGTCATGATCGCCATCCAAGAATCGAACGTCGATCCGCTGACGCTCTTCACCGCGATCGGCGCGAGATTTAGGCCGATGACGGCGACGATCGAGCCCGTGACGGCGGGCGGCATGAGCGCCTCGATCCATTTCGTGCCGACCGCGCCGACGATGAGGCCGATGATCGCGTAGACGACGCCGCAGGCGACGATGCCGCCGAGCGCCACGGGCACATTTAGGTTGGGGCCGTGCCCGGCATAGCCCGTCACGGCGATGACGAGACCGATGAACGAAAAGCTCGAGCCGAGATAACTGGGCACGCGTCCGCCTACGAGCACGAAGAACAGCAGCGTGCCGATGCCGGACATGAAGATGCATAGGTTCGGATCGAAGCCCATCAGCAGCGGAGCGAGCACGGTCGAGCCGAACATCGCGACGACGTGTTGCACCCCCATGGCAACCGTCTGCGGCCACGGCAGACGCTCGTCGGGCGCGACGACGCGTCCCTCGGCGGCGCGCGGCGCAAGACGCCAGCGCGGAAAATAGGATTCGGCCATGCTTGTTGGGCTCCTTCTCGCGTACGTGGGGGGTTGCGCCGCCTCATTGGGGCGGCGCATTGGAATCACGCGAGTTTAAGGACGGCAATAAGCGGTGACAAGCGATTGACATGCGGTCGAGTGCAGAGGACCGGGTGGCCCGGGGAAGACGATCGAATCCGGTGCCGAACTCTATGCACGCCGACGCATGCGGTGTCCATTTCTGCACGCCGGGCTCTCACCAATATTGATGCCGACGGTTGAAGTTAAAGCGGATCACCTCGAACGCCCGTCAAACATCGACGCAGACTTCCGCAGCTTGCGCTCCGAGAATTTTCTCAATTTTTTTGGCAACACTGCCAGTTGAAAATAGTAAGAAGCGTTGACATTATTCGTCCACGTGCTAGCAAGAACCGATCATATGCCAAATGTGTCGCAAGATGCTGAACAAGATAATACGACAACAATTGATCACACTTTTCAACACCACATCGATTTTCGGCTTGATAAGGAAGAACCTTGGATCCGACCACCGTACGACAGCACTCTGCAAGAAAACATTTTCATCAGCGTAAACCGCTTGACATCGGCAGTTTCGCCGGAATGCATCTTATGGCGGAGCTATATGGGGTTGACGGAACCATTCTCGACGATAGCCAATTTCTTACCTCCTCGCTCGCAAATGCAGTCGCGCAAAGCGGTGCAACTCTCTGCGGCATGCAAACCAAGCAATTTACTCCATCCGGTGTAACGATTGTCGCACTGTTATCGGAGTCGCATGCATCGATACACACATACCCGGAAAAGCGCGCGATGTTTCTTGACATCTTCACATGTGGGGAATGTCGCCCACATCTAACATTGGCATCGCTGATCGAGTCCTTGAAACCAACGGATTGGAATTCAACAGAAATCAGGAGAGGAAATGAATAGTACCTCACACGCAACGCCATCGGTTTGGGAGCGCGACAGTATGAATGTCATCGAGCAAGTCGCCCCGGGTTTGACGCGCACATGGGCGCTCGAACGCGTGCTTTACAAAACAACGAGCCCGTTCCAAGACATTCTTATCGCCGTGTCATCGCAGGGAATCAGTCTCTTTTGCAACTCCGAACGCCAAAGTACTGAAGCCGCACAGCTTGCCTATCACGAAGCACAGGTGCTACCGGCCGTGCTTCTAGCCGACAAGATCGACTCCGTGTTGGTAATCGGCTCCACTGAGGGCGTCGCTAGCGAGATCGCAGTATCGGCGGGCGCCAAGAACGTCATCCATGTCGACATCGACGAACAGTGTCTTTTCGCGTGCTCGGAGTTTCTCCCCTATGGTTACACAAAGGATCAGTTACGGAACGCACGCGAAAAAATCGGTCCGGTGCACGTCGTAGTGCAGGACGGATTGGAGTATGTCAAATCGGCGCTCCAAAGTGGACTTAAATTTGATGTCATCGTCGTTGATCTGCCGGACGAAGATGTGCACTGCCGTGGCCAGCAATGCCGATTGTACGATGCTGACTTTCTTCGCATGCTCAGTGACCTTCTTTCTCCTGGCGGCGCTGTGATCTCGCAAGCGGGCAACTGCTGCCTTTGGAGGCAAGAAACTTTGATTCGATCGTGGGTTCGGGCTAACGCAATTTTTCCGTGCGTAGTTTACTTCGGATCCGACGAGCATGATTGGAGCTGGATCGTCGCTCGTAACGATTCGTGTGATGATGCGGTTCGCCGTATGAGGGAAAAATTGGCCACGCTTCCATATCAACCACAATATATCGACGAAGCATCCCTAGTCCGAAGCACGATTACTCCTAAGTCGCTACGAGATTCTATCAAGCGAGGCCAAAATGTACGACAGCGTTGAAAATTCTCGCGCCGATCTTCAAGCCGCAGAGAAGTGGCCTCAACCTGATCCCTCACGATCACCAGTCAGCGTATTTACTGAATGGGACCCGCTTGAGGAAGTGATAGTCGGAATCATCGACGACATCCGGGTTCCCGACTGGGACCCGAACCTAAATGCGGTGATTCCGGAAAAGGCCGCGAGCTTCTTCCGGGCGCTCCCTGACAGGTTTCCTTCGGATCTCGTTGCATTGGCCAAACGCGAAGTTGATCAGCTGGCGTCGCTGCTTTCGTCAGAGGGCGTTGTCGTTCGTCGACCCGATGAATTTAATCATCGAAAAACCATTTCAACACCTTACTTTTCCACGAATGGCGGCTTTTATTCGGCGATGCCGCGGGATTGCCTTTTTTCGATGGGCAACACCATTATCGAGGCACCAATGGCTTGGCGAAGCCGATATTTCGAGACGTTTGCCTTTCGTTCAATCTTACAAGACTATTTTGATCGCGGAGCGCATTGGATATCCGCCCCAAAGCCCATGCTGAAGGATGACCTTTGGAATCTTTCCCACGAAAAATCGTTCTTCGATTCAGTAATTAGAGATGATGAACCGCTTTTCGATGCTGCCGATTTCGTCCGATTGGGGAGAGACATCATCGGCCAGCGCAGCCACGTGACGAACCGGAAGGGCGTAGATTGGCTAAGGATGGCGCTGGGGCCCGAGTTCACGGTCCACGTTTTTTCGTTCGACGATGCTTCGCCGATGCATATCGATACAACTATCTTGCCGCTCGCTCCTGGAAAGGTGTTGGTGAATCGAGCATGGGTGAGTCGGCTTCCCGATATTTTTCGGCACTGGGACGTTTTGACGCCGCCCGCCTCCACGCTTCCCGATAGTCATCCGCTGTATATGACGAGTAAATGGATTCATAGCAATGTGCTGATGCTTGACGAAAAACGAGTAATCGTGGAGGCACAGGAGGAACACCTGATCGCCAGCTTCACGCGCTGGGGGTTCACTCCAATACCCTGTTCGTTTCGTCATTTCCAGAGCCTGGGCGGCTCGTTTCATTGTGCCACGCTGGATGTGCGGAGACGTGGCCGACTTGATAACTACCTTTAAATGGAACGCGCGAAATGACGACCGATGTCTACGATGTGTTGCGCGCCGACTACGGCTTGACCGAAATTCGCAAACACACAAACCTTATCAAGCTATCGCAGCCCGAAACAAATCGGAGGCAAGCGGCGATGCTCGGCTTCTGGAATGCATATCGCGACGAGTTCCGTGAACGATTGTTCGCGTCCCGCCGTGAACTCGACACCTGGAAGCTACGTCAATTGCAGCGTCTGGTTGACTGGGCGTACACCACTTGCCCGCTCTACCAATCTCGATTCGCAAGCGCTGGATACGAGCTGGGCGGCATTCGGTCATTTCGTGATTTCGAATCCCTACCGATTTTGACGCGAGATGATGTGATCTCTGGATATCCAGGTGCCATTGTTTCGGCGGGATTTGACGCGTCGGGTTGTAGGCTCGTAGGATCTTCAGGTTCGTCTGGAAAGCAGGTGCAATTGATCGTCGAGCAAGACCGTGCGGATCTTGACACGCTTCTAAAGTACCGGATGTTTGAGCATGCTGGAAACTTTCGTTTAGAGGCGGACGATTGGCTATACAACGTTCACCATGCGCCTTGGTGGCATACGTCGATGCTTGGCGACTACCGAGTGTTTTCGGTCACGCAAGACTGCGATCCCGAGAACCTTTTACGTCATGTGGCGCTGCTTCGCCCCAAGGTCATATCGTGTACAGGAAGTTACCTCAGTAAGCTTGCGCCCACGTCCTGTACGCTGGCTAAACACGGCGTAGCGCTAGTGAGCACCAACTCAGAATCCACAACCAGTCGGGAGCGAATGCTTGCCGAAGCAGCGTTAGGCGTCCCCGTTCGCGACGAATACTCGTCCGAGGAGATTGATCTCATTGCCACTGAATGTAGTGCGGGGAGATATCACGTCGTCGAAGACAACGCCTACGTTGAGATCCTTAGTCCAGAGACGAATGGCACTGGGGCAGTTGTTGCTACGGACCTATGGAACCGCGCGATGCCGATGATCCGCTACGACCAGGGAGACCTCGCAGCGTGGTCATCCAGTCCAGTACGTTGCGCCTGCGGCAGCGGCTTCCGCCAACTGTCGGCGGTGCACGGCCGGGCTAACGATGCATTCCGCACATCCACAGGGGCCGTTATTTCACCGGCAAGCGTGTTGCATGCCGTAGAAGAGTACTTCTGCATGGGCGATACGGGATTGAATGAATTTCGAGTGATCCAGAAGACCCTCTGCGCAATCGAGGTGTTGTTCGTCGGCGGTGAGAGACAGCAGAATTTCGGCGCTGCAATAGAAGGGTTTTCAACCCATCTCAGCGACTTGTTCGGATATCGGATCGATGTGAAGGCTGTCCCGGTCGAAGCATTGCCGCCCGCACCCAGTTATAAGCGCAAGACGTTGTTCTGCGACCTGGCGCCGGGGACCCTGTTGGATCAGGGTCCGGAATCATGAGCCATCGTTCCGTCAGAATGAACATTCATCAGACCACCGGTGCGCGTCCAGCGCAAGCCAACCTTTGCAAAGCATCGGCGGCCGAGAAGGTCGCGGTGGTTTCGTCGTCAGCGGATGCGATGACAAGAATCCGCTCATACGTGCGAGCAGGAGTCCTACCCCAATGCAAGTACTTTGCGTTTGAGGAGACGTTCGGCAGGAATGTCCGCACCAAGCCCGAGCATGAAGGCGTGCAGGTTATTGACTTTATGGAGAATGAGGTCGTCGCGGCGGAAATCAGGGAGTTCGTGAACCGATTCCGCGTCGACCGAGTGGTCGCTGTTGACGAGTTTAGCGTCTGCATCGCCGCGGCACTCAGGGAGGAAGCCCGATGCTGTGGCGCGTCGCCCGGCACAGCGCGTCGCGTTCGAGACAAGCTCTTGATGAAACAGCTAGTCGCGGAGGCTGGTATCGCGATCCCTCGACAATACGCGCGGGAAGATTTGGAACGCGGAAATATTTCCTTTCCTGTCGTAGTGAAGCCACGGTCGCTCGCCGGATCAGTTGGCGTCGTTGTCCTTAGGTCCTTGGAACAAATCGATCTAGCCAGCCTTACCATGGCTACGTCCGCTGTCGAGTATTCCGACATGTCGGAGAAGCAGCTGCATGTCGAAGAGTTCGTCGATGGGGATCTGTTCCACCTAGACGGGCTGGTTCGCACCCAAAAGGCCATTTTTGTTACCGCGTCCAGGTATATCGGCACACCCCTCGGGTACTTAGGCGGTAAGCCGGTGGCATCGACGACAGTCAGCGCAGTGGAGTGTAGCGAATGGCAACCGTTTGTCGATCGGTGCCTAGACGCCCTTGGGGTGCCTGACGGCGCGTTTCATCTAGAGGCCTTCATCCGACCGAGCGGAGAGCGTGTGTTTCTTGAACTTGCCGCACGCCCCGGTGGCGGTCCTATTAGGCGCACCATCGAGTTGGCGCAAGGTGTTGACTTGCTGCTAGAACATCTTCGGCTGCAGTTGGGGCTCGACACAACATTCAAAACAGCGAACCTACCCGTCCGTTGCGGCGGCTGGGTGATATTTCCCAAAGCCCATTCTGAACCACACGGCCACCACGTTACTCACGTTATGTTGCCCCCAAGAAAGCGCTTGAGCACCGTCGTGGAAATAGCCGCCCCCGACGTTGGCGCCGATGCTTCAGGCCCATTCTTCTGCCACGAGGATAACCTCGGTCAATTCATTCTGATTGGCGGCTCCGAAGATGTTCTCAACGATGTGAATTTCATTTTGAAACACTATGCCGTTGAATATTCGAGATAGAGCTAATCACCCCCTGAGCATCGTTGCAAATGGGCTGTATAAAAGCTATGTAGTTAAGCACCCGCGCAGTGGTTTTCGGGGGCGTATGCTCGATTTGGTATCCCCGAGACTATCACGCAAGGCGGCGGTAACGAATTTGAGCATTCGGTTAGCGAAGGGTGAATGTCTCGGATTACTCGGACCTAATGGCGCGGGCAAGTCGACAGTGGTTAAGATGCTGTGCGGCATCCAGACACCCGACGAAGGTTCTGTTCGCGTACTTGGTTACGCTCCATATGTGCGGCAGCCGGATTTCTGCCAACGGATCGGTGTTGTATTCGGCCATAAATGCTCGTTGTGGTGGGATTTACCCGTCGCGTCGAGTTTCGCGTTCTGTCGGTCGCTTTATGCCATTCCGCGTACGAAGTTCGAGCGAAAGATGTCCGAGCTTACGCACAGCCTTCGCCTGGAGCGGATTTTGAACCAAGCAATTCGCTCGCTGAGCCTTGGTGAACGGGTAAAGGTTGAGCTTGCTTGTGCAATGCTTCATGAGCCGGATTTGCTTATGCTTGACGAACCAACGGTTGGACTGGACATCCAAGCGAAAGCAGAACTTCGAAATCACCTCAACTGGGTCAAGCGTGAATTGGGCACCTCTATCTTGTTGACGAGCCACGACCTTGGCGACATAGAAGCTTGCTGCGACCGGGTCGCTTTACTCAATAATGGGACAATCGAGCTCGAATCAACATTGGACGACTTCCGTCATCAACTATCCGACGACATGGAATTCAGGATTGAGCCCATATCGACCGGGTACGGTGCGGGGGACCTAGTGTACTTGCGCGAGTGGCTTAAGAAGCATACTAGCAGTGCGCCAACCGACATCGCCGTCGGTGAGCCGACGACATTTTATATTCCTCGACAGGACACCCCCGAAGCAATACAAGTTTTGGTCAGCCTTTCTAGCGTTCGCTTCGAAATTCGTCGCATCTCATTTGAACGCGCATTGCTGAACTATTTCAGAGACGACAAAACAAGCGGAGATGCGCCATGAATCTCCGGACGCGCAGCGTTCGCGCGATTTCGTGTAGTCGCGCAGCATGCCACAGTTTGTTTCAAGACAGAGCCATGCTGCTGGCAGACTTTGTAATCGCCACTTCGATTCCATTCATAATTCAGATCTTGGTTTGGAATTTCATATTTCGCCATGACGAATCCATCACCATCCACGGATTTTCGCAAAAAGATATTATCTTTTACTACGCGATTGCCCTAACGATGGGGCGCCTAAATAACGGGTACGACGTTATTCGACAAATCTCCGAGCATCTCGATGCCGGCACCATTGAGCCGATGATAACGAAACCTTTATCTGTACCCGTGCGCCACTTTTATATCTTCATCGGGGAGAGCCTAGTGTACCTCATCCCGGTAGGCGCATCACTAGCTGCCTGCGCCTACTACTCAAATGAAAATGTGTGGAGCTACGGCCTAGTTGCCCTTACCCTTATCATGATCGTGTTATCGCAAGCAGTAACGTACCTCTTGTCACTTACCATCGGGCTTGTCGCTTTTTGGCTAACAAAACCCGATTTTCTTTGCTCTCTTCATATAATTCTATTGGCGGTACTAGGCGGAACTTGGTTACCCGCAAGTCTGTGGCCGACTTGGTTGGAGCCAGTTATGGCAGGGAATCCATTCTATCTTCAGATAGGAGCGATCGCCGATTTTTCGGTACATCCAAATTATGGTTTTGCATTTCACATAGTTGCTTTGCAACTGCTTTGGACCAGCGCCCTCATGCTCGGATCCTGCGTATTTTGGCGACTAGGAATAAGGCGCCTTGCAAACACGGGCGGCTGACGTGCGCTCATTTTTCACACTGATACGCGCGGCGTTCATGCAGCAGATCACTTGGCGCATGAACATTGGACTCGATCTCACTCTATCGATTGTGTTCTTTATATTTCAAGTAGCGTTTTTCGATCGACTATTTACCTTTTCCAATGACCTTGCAGGATGGAACCAAGAATTCATGTATGTGATATTTTTTGCGTACGCGATAATTAATTTTTTAAGCGGAGCTTTCTTTGATTCTATCGAAGAATTTTTTCGTCAAGTACATCACGGAAAAATCGACGGTCATTTGGTGCGCCCGGTTCCAATCCTATCAACGATGATCTTGCGATGGTGCAACCCCATCAAAGCGATTCTGGCCGTCATCATCGGCATTGTCGGACATAATATTTATCTACTAAACCTCTCACCCTCCTTGGAAAAAATTATCCTCTTCTGGTTTGCGATAGCTCTGTCAGTCGCGGCGAATATCGGATTTTTCTTAATACTCCATCTACCAACCCTCATGTTAGGGAGAGTTCCGCCGGCGGACTATATACAATCTGAAATTCGACAAATGTCGATGTTGCCAATTGGCATTCTCCCCCCAAAAGCAATTGCCCTGACATTAACCCTACTCCCCATCTCCTGCGGAGCTTCGGTGGCCGGCCATGCATTTCGGTTTGGAATTGATTTCGTCATAGGATTATTTGTGCTCGGGGTCTCCGCTCTCGTCATGTTGACATTTTTTTTAAGTCGCATAAGCTTGCGCCGATGGGATAGTTTCGGAGGATAGGATGCCAAACGGCATCCCGCGCCGACCAGGTGCAGCGCCGTGCTTTATGAGGTTAACTTCACACTAATTTTTCACTAAAAAATGATAGTAGACCGCATGTCGAATATGGAAATTGAAACGATCCATTCATTGAACACAAAGAAATCAACACCGATGGCAGGCTTCATCGCCGCCACCCACATCACCGCCATCGCATCGAGCGTAATACTGGGTGAACTGGCGTTTCGTCTTAGCATTTTCGCTTCGATGCCGATCTCGGTGCTTATTATCATATTTGTTGGAACGCGATTCCGCGCCATCAACAATATGTCACACGAATGTTGTCACTCGACCTATGCGACATCAAAATCAGTTAACGATTTCTTTGGCCATATATTCGCGATTTTTGAGCTTTCGTCTTTCCGTGTCGTGCGACTGGAACATGCCACGCACCACCAACATCTGGGCGACTATGATCGCGATCTAGACTTCAAAGATCTGAAACGGTTCGAGTTTCACAAAGAAATTACCCGGTCATCATTGAAGCAACACATAACAAATGCAATTCTTTGTCGGCATTTGCGCGAATATCTCTTTGTGCGGCTTATCGACCAAACAGAGCCACTTTGGGCGAAATGCGCGCGCACTCTTGTTCTGATCGCGGTATTTGTTGCCTTTGTTTTTTACCCGCTTTCGGTATCAGCTTTTTTGATCGCACCATTCTTAACGACATATAGAATGCATAAGTATCTGACCGACTACATAGACCATGGCGGCCTATTGAACGAACGTGTCGCCATGAGAAAGACGCGAAATTTTGTATTGAAGAACGCGATTTTGAGATATATCTTCTTTCCGCGAACCGATTGCTATCACCTGGTTCACCATCTTTTTCCATTCCTAAGCGTCGAATCGCTGCCGTTAACCCACAGGTTTCTCATGCGTACAGTTCCCGCATATGCTGCCATGACACATGACGCCGATGCACAAATAGAAGCCTGGTTGCGCTTAGCGTAGTGTTCGTGCGTCACGCGAACGAAGTCGCGGTGCCGGCCCGACCTCAGGCGACAGTCCGGCGCATTGATTCTCATTGTACAAATTGAGGTTGTGGGACACGAACACGCGCGCGTCGTCAGCGAAAAACGGACGCGCCCACTTTCTGACATGGCGCTAAAGCAGGCCCATGACAGTCGCGCGCACGGTCGCCTGAATTTTGTTAGTCGCATTCAGCTTGACCAGGATGTTCCCGATATGAAAGTTGACGGTGCGAGTCGCAACACCTGTGATAGACGCGACTTCAGAGGCCGTCTTCCCCAAGGCAGTCCATCTCAGAATCTGCAGTTCTCGGTCGGACAAAGAAATCATCTCATCGAAACAGGGGCTTTCAAGATTTCTGAGCTTTGCGTGGGCTAGTCCGCTTATCCAGGCTAACCGTGGCGCGACGAACTCAAATTCTGCCGGCGTTATCGGCTTCGATTCTCGTGCCACGCTCAACAGGCCGAACATCGACATACGATCCCATGTTGGATGTGCAAGCCCGACTCGCAACCCGCAGTCGGCCGCTTCCGCCCATAGTCGGTCCCCACCCGCAGATCGGGCTTCGGCCCAGTTAATTGTTGTGAGACGCGTCTCCGCCAGCAACACGGACGTGTCGATGGACAGGAAGTCTTCTTCCAAGTAGTGGTGCATCCAGCCAGGCGGATAGTTGCTGAGCACACGGACCTCGTCATAATCGAGGGTACGATGTGGCCTCGCCCCATAAGACCAATGCTGGAATCCAAGCCGTGCCGTCACGGCTTCGATAGCAGAAACAACCTGAGAGCTTTCGTTTGCGGTTTCTATTCCATGCAACAAGTCGACCCACGACGTCTGACGCAAATCCATCCAGAGGCACCTCGAAAAATTCCGAGAAGCGTATCTGACAACGCTGCGATTGTTCGAAATGGGATAAAAATCAGACGTCGTTACCATCTTTCACTCGACCGATGCTGCGCCGCGGTTCCGGGATCGCCAATCAGCAAATTTGCGACGAGGACTTTGCGTCGAGCAACTACTGAGTGAGCCGGCTCGCAACCTGCGCAAGTTCATAGCCACCGTCCCCTCACAACGCAGGCGCCCACGCTGCTTTGGCTGGACCGCTTGCCAAGACAACAGCGGCCGTTACCCCCCGAGCTGAAATACCGCAACCGCCGATCGCAACTTCCCCGCCTGCTCCGCCATCGAACCGGCGGCCGCCGCCGCCTCCTCGACCAGCGCCGCATTCTGCTGCACCGTGCGATCCATTTGCGACACTGCAACGGTAACCTGCTCGATACCCTTGCTCTGTTCGCCCGACGCGGCCGAGATCTCGCCCATGATGTCGGTCACGCGCCGCACCGCATGCACGACTTCGCTCATGGTCGAGCCGGCCCGCTCGGCCAGTTCGGCACCGCTATCGACACTGGCCGTCGACGCTTCGATCAGCGTCTTGATCTCCTTCGCGGAAACGGCGCTACGTTGCGCGAGCGAACGCACCTCGCCCGCCACGACCGCGAAGCCGCGCCCCTGTTCGCCCGCACGCGCCGCTTCCACCGCCGCATTGAGCGCGAGGATGTTCGTTTGGAAGGCAATGCCTTCGATGGTCGCGATGATGTCGGTCATCCGCTTCGAGCCGTTCGCGAGTTCGCGCATCGTCTCGACAACCTCGCCCACCAAGCCCCCGCTCTTGGTCGCGATATCGGACGCCGCGCCGGCCAACGTGCTGGCCTGACGCGCGTTGTCGGCGTTGTGCCGCACCGTCGAACTCAGCTCCTCCATACTCGATGCCGTCTCTTGCAACGAAGCGGCTTCTTGCTCGGTGCGCTCGGACAGATCGGCATTGCCGCGCGCCAGTTGTTCGGATGCCCCCGCGATCGCTTCGCTCGAGCGGCTAATGCGCGCCACGATTTCCGCCAACCGCTCGCGCATATCTTTGAGCGCCCATAGCAGGCTCGTCCGATCGCCGGCGCGCGTCTCGATACGCACGGCCAGATCCCCCGCCGCGATCCGGCTCGCGATCTGCGCCGCATAGCCCGGCTCGCCGCCGAGCTGACGCGATAGTCGCTTGGCTATCAGCCACGCGAGCGCCCCGCCCGCAGCGAGCGATGCAGCCATGAACGCAAACATCATGGCGCGCATCGATTCGAAACGCGCTGTCGATTCGGCGACGCTGTCGTTGGCCACCTCGTGCTTGTAACGGATCGCCGTTTCCAGCGCGGCGCGCAACGCGTCGCTGGCGGCGATCACCCCTTGCACCATCGTGTTCTGATCCATGCCCGCCGGCATGGGCTCGGTGCCGATCTGAATCCGAATGTATTTGTCCCAAGCTTGCTCTTTCGTGCGGACGTCATCCACAATCGCCCGCCCTTGATCGTTCGTCACCGTTTGGCTGAAGCGATCGAGATCCTGATGGATGTTGACTAACGCGTCGGCCATGCGTTGCTGCAGGCGCTGCTTCGCAGCCGCATCGGCGGCGAAGCCGAGGTTCGCGCCGGAGAGGTCGGCGTCGAGCCGATATTTGTTGGTTTCCTCGATGGCATATAGACCGTCCATCTGCGAGGTCCCGAGGTCGAACGCAATGCCGTGCATCGTCGCGAGCCCCCATATGCCGACGCCGCCCACGATCATGCCGAAAGCGATCACGACGGCGAAGGCCAGCAATAGCTTGCTCAGCACCGTCATGTTGTCGAGTCGATTCATTTTGGCGTCCCCACCCGTTTTTCGGAAATGGCGCGCCCATGCACGATTCGAGGAACCGGCTAGCGCACCCTCTCGCTATTACGGCAGCGCGCTTGCGTCATTGATACGTATATTCCGCACATAAACAGCCGCTTATGGAAGGGTCGAATCCGACGGTGGACGCAAGCGGAAAGCCATCAAGCTGGGCGCTGGACCGAGCGCGCAGCGCCCGCGTATCCGATCGCAATCACGGCTGCGCCGATCACGGAAATGCCGACCCCGACCGGTGCGATTAGGCTCAACGCTCCGGCGAACGCGCCCGACATCGCCTCGCTCGTATTGGCGAGCGTGGAAAACAAACTGAAATGCTTACCGACGTTCGCTTCGGTGGATAAACGTTGAATGTTCGTCGGCAAAGTGACGTCGACGAACGCGCCGATACCGCCCAATACGAGGCATCCCGCCAATGTCGCGGGCACGCTCACCGCGCACAGCGGTAACAGCGCGAGTGCAAACCCGTACCAGCGCCAATAGGCCATGAGGTTCGGCGTGCTGAAATCGCGCGAGAGGCTGCCGCACAACAGCGCCCCGGCCATCGCGCCTAGCGCGAGAACGCTCATGGCGTAACCGATCACGCTATCCGCGAAGCCTTCGGCTTTAAGCATCGTCGGGATGAACACCCGCAGCGCCGCGCCGACGAACAGGATGCATAGTGCCGAACAGCCGATGCTCGCGCACAGGTCGCGCCTAACGACCGCCGCTCTCATCGTCGCACCGAAGTCGCGGTAAAGCCCAAGCAAGGTCACCGGTTCGCGCGTGGGTTCGGCCGGCGCCGGCACGCGCTCCGACTTCACTGCAACCGCCCGCCGGATGCAAAGCGCCGATACGCAATACGTCGTGGCATCGATCGCCAGGACGTAGCCTGGCTCGCCGACGAAGTAAAGCAACGTTGCACCGAGCGCCGGGCCGATCAGCCCCCCTAGGTCAGCCGCGGCTTGCACGACCCCGTTGGCCTGCGGCCAATGCTCGCGGCGCACGAGCCCGAGGATTGCGCCTTGAAAAGCCGGTTGAAACACGGTGCGAAAGGCCGTCATCGACATACCGACGAACGCAAGCGCCGTCACGCCGATCTGGCCGCTCGCCAGCGAGTAGCAGAACGCAGCGGTAATCGCCATCCGCGCCAAGTCGGCACCGATCATGAGCGATCGGCGCGGCCAGCGATCGGACAGCGCGCCGCCAAGCGGTCCCAGTACGACGTAGGGAATGAAGCGGACGCAATAGATCGCGCCCGAAAGCAAGACGTTCGCATGCGTGGCATGCAAGACCGTGATGATGAAGATGAACTCGTGGACGCCACCGCCGATTTGCGACAAGACATTGCCCGTCATCAATACGGAAAGGCGGCGCTCCTTGCGCAGCATAGCTAGCATTGCGCCTCCTCAGGACTCGGCGATGTCGCGCGGCCGCGCTTTTGTTTCAGATAAATTTATCTTGATTGGGCTAATTTAACAAACGCAGTGAATCGGCGAACCCGTTGGGTCTGACAGGTTGCGCGCGTTTAGTGGGATGGCTAGCGATTCTTGGGCGACTCACCGCCCAAGGGCTGTGCCGTACGGCCGCCCGCGACATCGCAGCGCGGGCGGCGGCATTCATCGATTGTCGTGCTTCTTTTGCCAACTCTTCATGAAGGCGATCTCGTTACGCTGGCTCGCGATCATGCGCGCGGCCAAGCGTTTGAGCTGCGGGTCCTTGCCGTACTTGACCTCGGTCTCGGCCATGTCGACGGCACCTTGATGATGAGGAATCATGTGCGCGACGAAATCCTCGTCGGTGTTGCCCGTATAGGCGGTGCCCTGCATCGCGCTCATCATGCGCTCGTCGGCCGCCTTGAAAGCCGCCGTGGAATCGCCGGCCGCCCCTTGGCTACCGGCCGGTGCCGATTGTGCTTCGGCGCGGCTGCTCGGGTTGGGCATCGAAGCCCCGTCTTGGGCGTAGGCCGATGGCGCAGCGGCGCCTACTACGCAGGCGGCCGCAAAAAGAAGTGAAGAACCGATCGTGCTCGTGCGGTGCATGCTGTGCCTCCTCGTTGACGAACGTGACGGTCCGCCCACGACGGACGGACCGAAAGGCTCGTTCGCCGCCGTGACGTCGAACGGCCCCCTCCCTGAACCGCACGTGCAGCAAATTGGATGCCGATCTCGTCGCACGCTCGATGAAGGCGCTCGATGCGTCGACGCGTCAATACGTCATGAGGTTCTTGTCGTTGTTCGCCACGATCGAGGCGACGCTAACCGAGCCAACCGGCTGCGGCCCCGGCAATGCCGGCCGTGCACACCGCCGCCGCGCACAGGCAAACGATCCATCGATAGGGGCCGCGCAGCCGCTGCGATCTCGGCAGCGCCACGACGGCCAGGCAGATCAGCGGGCCGACGACGAACGGCAGCAACAGCGCATTGACGACCTGTGCGGCGACGTTCACGGAGACGAGATCGGGCTGAATCCACACGATGCATGCGCTCGCGGCGACGGCAGCCGCATAGACGCCGTAAAACCCGCGCGCACGCGTTGGCCGCGCGTCCAGCGAGCCGCGGTGGCCGGTCACTTCGCTCAGGCCCCATGCAAGCGCGAGCGAGCAGACGATCGCGGCGACGAGCGAAGCCCCGAGCACCCCCACGCTGAAAATCAGCCTGCCGGCCTCTTCGCCCGTCACGCCGAAAAACGCGAATGCGATCTCGCCGACGCTTTGCAGTCCTAACGACCCGCCTCGCGAGGACAATGTCGCTGCCGCCGCGACGAGCACCGCGCCGGTCAGCGCTTGCGTCAACACCGCGCCGACCGCGGTTTCGACGCGCGCCGACCGGTAGTCGGACAAGGACTTTCGCTCGTCGGCGATGGCCGCTTGCTGATAGAAGATCATCCAGGGATTGAACGTCGCACCGATCAGCGCGGCCGCGAGATAGACGAACTGCGGCTGCCGCACGGGAAGGTCGCTCAACTGCCGCGCCAGCATCGGCCAATTGGGGCGCGCGTGCCAGGCGACGACGAAGAAAGCCAACTCGAACAGACCGATCAGCATGGCCACACGATCGACGCGTTTGTGCGAACCCGTCGATACAACCGCCAACAAGAGGGCGGCAGCGAGCGAAAGTGAAGCGGCCCGCGGCACGCCGACCATCTCGCCGATACCGGCGATGCCGGTGAATTCGGTCACGAGCGAACTCATCACGGCCACGACGAGCGCCGCGGCCGCGATCGCCGCCCATCCGCGCCCGAATCGTTCGCGCACGAGCGCGCCGTATCCGCGGCCGCTAGCAATCCCGAGCCGGACGCACAGCGCCTGCACCATATAGAGCGGAATGGCTAGCGCGAGCAGCAGCGGCAGCAGGCGGATGCCCCATTGCGCACCGCTTTGCGCGGCTGCGACGACATTGCCGGCGTCGCAGTCGGCCAGCATGACGAGCAAGCCCGGGCCCCATCCGGCGAGCGCGCGGGTGGTTCGGCGTAGACGGGCGGCGACAGGCGGCTGCGACATGGCGATCCGATCGCGCTCACGTGGTCATGTGGTTATGCGCTCACGCACGGGCGGCGCGCGACGCTCGGGGGCAAAGCGAGCACTCTATCACTCGAGGGTAGGCTCGGCGTCGAGCCCGGTCCAGCCGACGCTCGACACGCCTTTTTCCATGCTCAGCCGGCTCGCCATCTGCTCGAGCTTCGACTGGTCCTTCGGATGCAAACGCAACGTGGCGGTGACCTCGATGCGCTGCGGCTGATCGGGCATGTCGCGGCTCGTGAGGCTTTGAAACGAGAGCGGCGCCGACGACATCGGATTGCACAGCACGGCGCGCACGTGAATCTCGTCCTCTTCGCGGCACACGACAGTGAGCAGATATTGGCGCACGAGATCGGCCGCGGAGACCGGCGTGGCGTTGATCGTGCGGCTGACTTCGCGCAGCACCGTATTGGTGATCAGCACGAGGCCCGTGCCGACCACCGCGGGCGCGTAATGACCCGACCCGCACAGCACGCCGACGGCAGCCGAACACCAGAGCGTCGCGGCGGTGTTGATGCCGTGCACCGAGCCCTTCTCGCGCATGATGACGCCGCCGCCGAGAAAACCCACGCCGGAGACGACATAGGCGGCGATCCGCGTGACGCCGTCGGCTGCGGCGGTGCCATTGCCGGACACCATGCCGAGCGTGACGAACAATGCGGCGCCGCTGGCGACGAGCGTGATCGTGCGTAACCCCGCGGTGCGCTGACGAATTTGGCGCTCGAGCCCAATGGCCACGCCGCAGCCGAATGCGGCCAGCAGCCGCCAAACGAAATCGGACATCATAGGCATAACGTTCAATAGGTAATCCGCGCTCGGCGCGGTTGCGTTCATCCACGCGAGGGCGATGCTCGCGATCTGCCTCGGCTGCATGCGCGAGGGCACACGCGCCGGGACGCTCAAGGGTGCACGGGAAATATGACTGCGGCGCGCACCGAACCACCCGAAGGCAGGACGGCGGCTAAGTGAACGTAGCGCGGATATCCGGCCTGTTAGGCAGCAAAACCGTTCGAAGGTCGACTACTACAGGTATCCAAGACGCGAACCTCGCGCAAAATAGGGCCGCGCCATTCTATGCGGCCCCGAGAAGTTAAGTCAACACGAGCGAGCGGGGCCGAATTGAACCACAACTAGCCTTTGCGTCATCGTCGATCGGCGCGACAATGTGCGCGCCGGCCAGCCTCCACTACACCCACAACAAACGATGGAAAAGAATCGACTGGAAGCCTTCAGCGACGGCGTCATGGCCGTCATCATCACGATCATGGTGCTCGAATTGAAGGTGCCGCACGGCGAAACGCTGGCCGCGCTGTTGCAGCTATGGCCGATCGCGATGAGCTATATCCTCAGCTTCATCTACGTGGGCATCTATTGGAACAATCACCATCACATGCTGCAGGCCACACGGCGCGTGAATGGCGCGATCCTCTGGTGGAATCTGCACTTGCTGTTCTGGTTGTCGTTGCTGCCGTTCAGCACCGGATGGATGGGCGAGAATCACTTCGCACGCTGGCCGACGGTGCTCTACGGCATCAACCTGCTCGCCTGTGCGTTGGCATGGAAGGTTCTGGAGACCGGCCTCGTGCGCCATCACGGCCCCGACAGCTTGCTTGCGCAGGCGATCGGCAAAGGCCAGAAGAGCAAGACCTCGCCGCTGCTGTATCTGCTCGGCATCGGCGCCGCGTGGGCAGGCTATCCGAGCATCGGTCTCGCTTTCTTCGCCGGGACGGCGTTGCTCTGGCTGATTCCCGATCGCCGCGTCGAACGCCTCGTCGAGGCGCGCGACACGAACGAACGGGACTGACCGCCGGCTTGCGCCTAGCGGCTTTGCGCTAGCGCTTACCGATCGTCCCCGATCCCCGGCAAGACGCTCGTGCCTTCGGCCCGCACAGCGTGCAGCCACTCGGGCTTCAGATCGAGCAGACGCAAGATCGTCGGCGCGACCTGTTTCGTCTGAACCGGTGCCGAGATCGTGCGCGCATGCTCGATCCCAGGCAACGATACGAGCAGGCCGAGATGGCTGTCGTCGGGGGCGTTGCCGCCGTGCTCCGCGTCCTTCTTCTTGCTCGCGCTGTAGATCACGCCCGGGTTCGGCTGCACGATGATATCGGGCGTACGGCCCAGTGCCGGGTCGCCGAAGCGGCGAGCCAGGCGCGGGCCGTACAGGATGTACGCTTGCGGCCCGTCGGCGCAAATGCCGGGCGCGTTACAGCCGAGATTGGCATTCAGCGTCGAAACCGCTTGCGACAGTTGCGAGGGGTCGCGCAGCCAGATCAACCCCACGTCGTCGGTCTGCACCATACCGGTCCCGACAAGGCCCGAGCCGTCGTTCAGGTTGCCCGTGCTCGTATTGTTCTGGCCGAAGTTGCCGTTCGGATCGAGATAGTTGTTGGCCTCGAGCAGCTTCGTCAGCGTATCGCCGTTCTTCACAAGCTTGGTGTGATCGGTCGGCGAATTGCCGTGCTTCGCCGTGACGACGATCGCCGTGCTCCGATAGAGATCGCGCTGTTTCAGTTCGCTCACGATGCGGCCGATCGCGGCATCGGCATACGCAATCGCACCCGAGACTTGCGGCCCCGGCGTGAAGTCGGCATCGAGATAGCCGCCGCCCTTTGCGAAGGGCGCCTTCTCGGCCACGCTGAGTGTCTGAAAGTCGCCGCCAAACACCGTCGGCACTGGCGAGTTCTTCGTGCCCGTCGAATCCTTGCCGTCGATCTGGTTGAGGATCGCCTGCACGTGAAGATCGTCGAACTTCTCGGTATGCGTGTAGACGTCCGTGTAATCGGTATTCGTCGCCGGATCGATCGAATTGATTTCCGTGCGCGCGAGATCGTCGACGCCCTGTCCCGACGGACCGTTCACCCAGTCGTAGCCCCAAGCGTGTTTGTCGGCCCAGGCCGTGTGCGCGCCGGGGATATGCGCCTTGATCACTTCGAACAGCGTATTCGTCTTGATGTAATCGTGCGGATACACGCTCTTGCACACACCATTGACGAGCGCATGCGGAATCGCTTGCGGGTTGAATGCGCCGCCGCCGTTCAAATGCACTAAGGCGCCGCCGTTCTCGGCGTCGATGCCCGTGGTTTCGTCGAAGACCACGTTCCAGCCTTGCTTGCCCGTGCAGTTCGTGTCCGACGGCGCGTAGAGCGTACGGTCGTAGGAGACGTCGTAGAACAGCCCGGCCGTCTTGGGCGAGCCGCCCGTCAACAGCGCCGCGAGACCCGGGAACGAGTCGGACAAGCCAGGCGTATGTGCGTCGGTATAGGTGATGCCCGATTGCGCGAGCACGGCCAGGTTCGGACATGTATTGGCGCCGACGCAGCGTGCGAGATCTTGCTCGTGCAAGCCATCGATGCTGATGAGCAGCACGTGACGGATATCCTTGCTGTCATGGTCATGATGGCCACGATCGCGATCGTGCCCCTGCGCCAACGCCGCACCGGGCACACCGGCCATTGCGATGACGGCGCTTGCCACCGCCGCTCCTAGATACGACCACCGCCTGCGAATTTCCATGCTTGCACCTCGTTTATTGTCGGACCGAAAACGGGAAAGGGAAAAACGGACTGCGAAGGGTCGACTGTCGGGGGGGAATGCGAAGCGGTGATGAAATTCGCCTTTCAATCAGCTATCGATCTGGTAAGACGAATGCGAATCCATGTGGATTGGGAAATTCGTTCCGAAGGAAGACGAACGAAGATGGATTCGGGCGCCATTCGGCGAATCTTGCCGAATCTTGGCGATCGCGCGTCAACCGTCGCGTTCGGGCACCGTTAACAGGGAGAAGCGTTCCGCTTCACGCCACTTCAGGAGGGATGGTCATGTTGAACAAGTTTGTCTTGGCTGCGATCGCGGGCATGTTTGCAGTGGGCATGGCACACGCCCAAGCTTCGGCGACCACCGCCGCCGCGCCCGCTTCCGCGATGGGCGGCTGCGACGCCAAAGCCGTCGGTAAGAACGGCAAGCCGCTCGCCGGCGCCGCTAAATCGTCGTTCATGAAGAAATGTCAGGCCGATGCGATGAAATCGGCCAAGGCCGGTTGCGAAACCAAAGCCGTCGGCTCGAACGGCAAGCCGCTCGCGGGCGCGGCCAAAGCCTCGTTCGTCAAGAAGTGCGAGGCCGACGCCGCGAAGTAACGCGGCAAGCGAATGCGGCGACATCGCGTAGCGAACCGCGTCGGCGCGGAGCGGTTCGCTGCTGTCGTTTTCGCTGTTGTTTCCGCTGTCCGCACACGGGAGCGGACTCGCTCGCTCCCGTGCGCCGCCTACCGTTTCGATCGCGCGAGCTAGCCGACGCTCGGCTCGCCTTCGCCGGGCTGCCTGCCCGGTTTATCCGCCGGCGACTGCCGACGCGATTTGTCGTCGCGCTCCGGCATGCGGCTGCGTGCATCGTCGCTATGATGCGCCGGCTTCGGCTGATCGGCCATTCGTTGCGGATCGTTGCTGCTTCGGTTCATGGTCGCCCCCCACGGTCGTTGCATTGGCCCAGTTTCGGCTGCAATAAACGGGCCGCACGCGCAGCGGGTTTTCTCGGACGCCGTTCGCCTGCCCGTGCCCCCTTCTCCGAGCATCCCACCCCGTTTTTCCCGCATCGCGAAAAATGTAACGAGGCCTTAGCTTTCGCCTTGCGCCGCCGACAACCAGATTGATGGCGCATTCCACGCACGCAGCGGTTCGGGATGCGGGTCGGATTTCATATTGAGGGGCAAGCATGTCTACCCACGACATCATGCACGATGAGCGTACGCAGCTCACGAGCAAGAACAAGTTCGAACTTCTCCTGTTCCGTCTGGGCACCGCACGGCCGGGCGCTGTACCGGGGTTGTACGGTATTAACGTTTTCAAGGTTCGCGAGATCATTACGAACCGCGAAATCACGCCGATCGCCGGTGCCCCCGAGGCAGTGACGGGTGCGATCGACATTCGCGGCCAGATCATTCCGGTGATCGACCTGTGCCGCCTCACGCACAACACGCCGTCGCGCGAGCCGAACATTCTGTTGATTACCGAGTTCGCGCGCACGACGCAGGCGTTCGCGGTCGAAGACGTCGACGATATCGTTCGGCTCGAATGGAGCCAAGTGCATCCGGCCGAATGCGCCGGCGGCACGGGCTATATCACGAGCATCGCGCGCTTCAACGGCGAATCGGGCGAGTTGCGTTTGGCTCAGGTGCTCGATGTCGAGCAAGTCATGCGCGACGTCTTCCCCGAGCAGCATCGCGACGTGAACAAGGCCGAACTCAGTGCCGAGGTCAATTACGCGGCCGGCGGCGGCAAGATTCTAGCGGCCGACGATTCGGCGTTTGCGCGCACGTTGCTCGACCAAGCCTTGACGGCCATCGGTGCGCCGCATGTGATCGCCAACACGGGCGAGGAAGCGTGGCAAATGCTGTTGCGCTACGCGGACGAAGCGGAAAAGGAAAAGGTGCAGGCGCGCGACAAAATCTCGCTCGTCATCACCGATTTGGAAATGCCCGAGATGGATGGGTTCATGCTCACGCGCCGAATCAAGGCGGACGAGCGGCTCAAGCACATTCCGGTCATCATTCACTCGTCGCTGACGGGCTCCGCGAACGAGGCGCACGTGCGCAATGCGGGGGCGAATGGATACGTAGCCAAGTTCGCGCCGAAGGAACTGTGCGACGCGATTAGCGAGGCGTTGGCGTCGTAGGTTGCGGCCTCATGACGGCAGCATGTTTCCAATATAAGAAACAATTGACAACTCGCCGCCGCTGGTAGCAATATTTCCCAGATTGGAAACAAATGAGGTTCGTGTGCGTACGCCCACGATTCTTTCCGATTTGGGAAACTATGGCTCGTTCGCTTGAGCAGCCCGGCCGGCCGCCTGCTGCACAGATTTCGACGCTCGACGCGCTAGGGGTGCTTGTGCGCCACCGGCGGCTCGAACTGGCACTCCGTATCGACGATGCCGCGCACGCGTGCGGCGTGGCGCCCAACGTCCTGTCTCGTCTAGAAAACGGCAATTCCGTGGGAGTCGATCGGCTCTTGCGCATTCTTTCCGGACTGGGCCTCGGAATGCTCGTCACGACGAAGGAGAACGCGCTTCGCTACGCAGCAGAGCAGCGTAGCGACATGCCGGTTCCCACCGACGTGTTCGCACACAAGAAAATTGAAGGTGAGCTGTGAGCGAGCATCTTCTGCACGCCTCCACAGGCGGCATGCTTGTTGGCCGGCTGACGCACGAGACCCGCGAGGACCACTATCGCTTCGACTACGCGAAATCGTGGGTAGACAGCTCGGATTCCTTCTACCTATCACCCGCGATTCCATTGGAGCGCGCCCCCGAGAGCAGGGGCGCGGTACATCGGTTTCTCGAAAATTTGCTACCGGAAGGTCGCGCGTTGGATATCGCGTCCATCGTGAACCAAGTGTCGAAAGGCAATACGTTTGCCCTCATACACGCGCTCGGGAAAGAACCTGTTGGAGCATTCAGCTTTATGGCGTTCGACGCGAGCGAGGGGGAGGCCGCACGCCTGGTGCGTGCCGAGCAACTCGAGCCGATCCGCAGGCCTCTCCCCGATGAAGAGCTGAGCCAACGCATTCGCGAGCGCGACACGATCCCATTTCCCGTTTGGGACCGGCGAGTGAGACTGTCTCTTGCTGGCTATCAGGACAAGCTGCAGGTACTTGTCGAGGGTAACGAGCTTTCGCTGGCCGACGGTTCGCTGAGTTCGACGCATCTGCTCAAGCCCGAAAGTCTCAATCCGCGCATGCCGTTCATGGTTGCAAACGAGCACTTCTGCATGAGTTTGACTCGGCGTCTCAAGTTTCCCGTCGCGTCGGTATTCATCCGGCGGATTCCCGAACCTATTCTTCTTATCGAGCGCTTCGACCGCAGGGTCGAATGGAAGGACGGAAAAGCAGATAAGGTTTTCCGGCGTCATGTCATCGATGCCTGCCAAGCACTGGACTTGCCCTCTACCTTTAAGTACGAGCGTAACTTGGGCGCGGGAAAAGACGTACGAAACATTCGCGAGGGTGTCAGCTTTGAACGGCTATTCTCGCTGCTGGACAAAATGGTGACGCCTGCCGCTGCAAGGCCCTTTCTGCTCCGCTGGGCGCTGCTCCAGTTAATGCTGGGCAACAGCGATGCGCATGGGAAAAACATTTCTATGTTCGTGGGCCGTGCTGGCTTAGCCCCCGCGCCGATGTACGACCTCGTTTCGGTGAATGTGTATGGCGACGATGTCGAGGCGGACATGGCGATGGGCTATGGCGACGCCTTTACGCTAGAGGAGATCACGCCGCACGCACTGGCAGACTTCGCGGTGCGCACGCGAACACCGCGTGCAGCGCTCGCGCGTGAGATTGCGCGAATGGCAGAAGCGGTGCTCCGGCATGCGCCAGAGCAGGCTGCGTCTGAAATCTATCTGGGCGAGGAGCGCGCCCATGTCAGAAAGATCGCCGAGTTTGTTTGCGCTCAAGCGACCCGACTGCGCGCGCTTGCCCCTCAAGTTTCGAAGATGGATTCCCGTTTGCTGTAGATTCGTCCGGTCGCAAAGCTCGACAAGACAGTCCGCGCGTGCGGAAAGTCCAACCGATGCCTCGAACGCAAAACGCAATGCCGATAACCCGAATGGATTTGGTATAACATCGCGCGCTCGGCGAAGTCGCTTTGCCGGACGATATCGCGGCGGGTGCCTTGCAACAACCCACCGCTCAAAAAAACAATCTTTGTTTGCGACCGAGGATAAGAAGATGACGCAGGAAATGAGTAAAAAGGAAGTGCGCCTGAAGGTGAACGCGATGCTTTCGGCCGGTGAAAAGAAGCAGGACGTTTTCTCTGCCCTGTCGGGACGAGGCGTCAAGGATCGCGTCTTGGCGTACTACATCGCATCGTATATCGACCCGCAGCGCTGCGCGCAAAACAAGGTACACCGAGGGGTCGTCATCGCGCTCGGCTACCTTCAAGTGCTGGTGGCTATTGGCGCGACGGTCTTCCTTACAAGTGAAACGACGGTGACTTTCGGGCTGGTGTTCGGCGCATTTGTGCTCGCGTTCGCCGGCTTGTTCGTGTGGGGATTCACGAAAAACATTGTCGGTGTCTATAACGCGTTCCTCATTCTGACACTCACACAAACGCCGCGGCAACTCGAGGGTTTTTCGGAGAATCCCACTGCGACTGTGATCGGGCTGGCGATTGGCGCCGCGATCTACGCTTACGTCTGGTTTGTCCGGCAACGGTTGTTTCCCGACTTCGTCTTCTGGTGGCCCAGGAAGGCCGGTGGTCAGTATGTGTTCGCCGATTGAGACCGCACTCGCGACGGCCAAGTAGAAGCCGTTTTGTACCTTGTTCCGCGGCATCCGTCCAATCGAGAGGGCGGAGCTGCGAACGGTGTATTTTCCCCGCTGAAAAATCAGTGAGGACTCGCCCTCGTCCCGCCGTATTTTCGTTCTTAAATTAACCCATCGAAGGCGTGGCTACGGCGTGATATCTCTGTGAAACCACTTCTCGGAGAGCTTTTTCACCGTGCCGTCGGCCAGCGCGGCCGTAATGGCGGCATCGAATCGCGCTCGCAAATCCGCATCTTCCTTGCGCAAGCCCATCGCCTCGCCGGCGCCCCACCGCGGGCTGCGGATTTCCGGGCCCGCCACATGAATCCCGTTTTTGTCGGCATATTCGATGTCCGATGCGAACGTCGAGATATCGTCGAACACCGCATCGATCTCATGATCGATGAGATCCAGGTCACGCAGCGTGGATGAGTCGTAGGTACGGATCGTTGCGACGTCCTTGAAGTTGTCGTTGAGGAATTTCTCGTACACCACGCCCGACACGATGCCTATCGACTTGCCCTTGAAAAGCTTGCGCAAACTATCGATGGCAGGCTTATCGGCGACGGGGTCACCGGTCAGTTCCAGGATCGGCGCATTCGGCTGCGCCTTGGGCAATACCTTGTCGTCCATCACGGCGAACGTCGCCGGCACGCGGGTGTATGGCTTGGAGAAGTCGATGACTTTCTGAAGGCTGCTCCGGATCTCGATCTGGTCCATCACCGCGTCGAATTTTCCCGCTTGAAGCCCCGGAACCAACTCCTTCCATTCCCCGGCGGTCAGCGTGCATTTCAGCTTGGCGCGCTCGCACAAATTCGCCGCCAACTCGGGCTCGAATCCGTGCATCTCGATCCCGTGGTCCGGGGGATCGTTGAAATTCCAAGGCGGGTTGCCATATTCGAAGGCGATCGTTACCGACTTCCATTCCTTCGCGTGCACCGGCGCGGCGAACGTCGCCGCCAGTGCGAAGGCCACGCCCATTGCTCGAATCGCGTGGCGGATGCGTGTTCCGTTCATGCAAATACCCCTCTGTAGAAGATGCGTGCGGGACGCGGGCCGGCTCGCAGGTTTTCCGACGAAGATGTCGTTATCGTGCCGAGGATTGTCCGGCATGTTACCCATTTAGCAATCGGTTCGCACGTTGATACGATGAATCTTCGATGCAATGAGGTTTCGGGGCAATACTTCGGCGCGTTAAAGCGCGATCGCACCACTACGATTCTCCTCGATATTTGTTACAGAGAGACGAAGGCGTTCTTTATAGAAAAGGCAAATTGAAAGCTTCACGGCCGCATTCGCATTAGCGCACATGACGCGACTGAACGCCGAAGGCCGGTTTCACCGGCCTCACTCATAGCACCACGGGCGAACTCGGTAGCTCGTCGCGCGGAGGGCATTGTGCTGGAAAGTGCACCCGCAATAGTTCCGTGACTTGTGCGATACCCCGAATCACACCAGCTTCGTACTTCACACTACCTTACGTCCACGGGAGTTCCGCGCGCGGTTATGCCATTTCCATTTTTCTCTTATTCGCATTCACCTTCAATTCAACTTGCAATATCCGTAGCAATCGTGCTATTTATTCACCGCACAACATAAAAACCGAGGGCGTGACAGCATGAAACGTAATCTCCTGATGGTCGGTGACAAGTCGTCCGCCGGCGGAACTGTCTTGGCTATCCTGTCCAAGATGCCGTTTACGAACAAAGGCAAGGCAAATGGATGTATCAACGCCTCTATGGTAGTTACGGCGATTTGCACGCTGGCGTATGGGGAGGCATGAGCAAGCACGTGCGCTGGAACCTCGCGCAGTTCAACAATCTATGAAGCTCCGGGTCACTATCGTCGCCCTTGTGGTCATCGTCGCATGCTATTTCGCGGCGGGAACACCTGCGGTTGGCGTGCTATTCAAACCCGCAGTCCTAGCCGACGCCCTCGCGCTCAAACCCATTACATACCACTGGGCGAACCGCCTCGATCGAACGACTCCGGAAGCGGAGTTACTGGCGAGTCGCTTTTACGTGCTGATACTCGCAGTGGTGAGTGCGATGGCAGCCATCCTCGCGTTCCGCGTCGATGCCCCCCGGCACCGCTTCGCGTTCGTTTTTTCTTGGTCCATCGTGCTGCTTGCTATCTTGGCATATGCGCAGATGCAAGCCTTCTATACGGTTGGATAACTATGAAGCTGCGGGCGAGCATTCTCGTGTCACTGTTTGCTGGCTTTGTTTCGCTGATCGGCCTCGTCCTTACCCTCGGGGCGCTCGCTGCCCTCAAGAGCGTCGACGAACTCCATCGTCTCCTGACATTCGACTACCTCAGCTTTGTCGACGGCCAGACAGTGGGCGGCATGGTCAGTGATTTTTTCAACGGCGTCGCAGCGCTTCTCATCGGTAGTGTGCTGTTCACGAATGTGGACCGTGTTCGCCGCGTAAGCAAGGCCGTAGCAGGCGTCCTGCTACTATTCATCGCGCTGACGCTTGTCTACTCGTGCCTGAACCCTCGCATCGGAATTCGGTGGTACTGATGCAGGAACGAGGGTGTGATGCGAATCTGGAGGCGAGATCTCCTGACTCTATGCCGGGTTACCGCTTGAAGGACTAGCGGAAATCAGGGCAAACGAGCACGAGGGCCGGCGCGAAGACGGCCGCGTGATTAGGGCCCGGCGGTCAGTTTTACTTCGGCGACTATCCAAACGACGAGCACCCGCATGGATTTGCACAGAACCCTGGTAGTGGGAAATTCGGGCTCCGGAAAAAGCTGGCTCGCCGAACGAATCGCAAATCGCTTAGGGTCACACTATGTAGACCTGGATTCGATTCATTGGCTTCCGGGCGGGTACAACGTTCCGCGCGAGCGCAACGAGGCCCTTCAATTGCTGGGAGACGCGGCCAAAGCCGATCGATGGGTCATCGAAGGCATTTACGGTTCGCTCATCAATGAGGTCCGCAACGACTCCACCGCGCTGATCTGGCTGTGTCTTGACGAAGCTAAATGCGTTGAGAATATTCGGCAGCGCGGTATCCGCCGTGGAGGAGACGCGGCTTCATTCGCCGCGTTGTTGGATTGGGCGTCGACGTATCGAAGCCGCCAGGGAGCGAGTTCGTACCTTGGCCACCAGAAACTGTTTGACGAGTATGGAGCCGACAAGCTGATTCTTCGATCACGCGATGACGTAATGGCCTTCGTCGATCGTTGGGCAGCGTAGCCTTCGTGACTTCACGGTGCGCTAACAGGCAGATATAAGTCGCATCGGCGGCGTCAAGATGGCGTTGGCGACCCGCTTACGACCCACTGGCTCTTCTCTGAGCAGATGACGACGACAGGCATGGGCAATCGTCGATGCGTTGCCTCAGCCGCCCCGCCCGTCACCACGTTCGTCGCCCCCCGCCCCCTTCACTCCACCGTGACCGATTTCGCCAAATTCCGCGGCTTGTCCACATCGGTCCCACGCGCACACGCCGTGTGATACGCGAGCAACTGCAGCGGCACCACGTGCAGGATCGGCGAGAGCATGCCGTAATGCTCCGGCATCCGAATCACGTGCATGCCTTCCTCGTTGACGATCTTCGTATCCGAATCGGCAAACACATACAGTTGGCCGCCGCGCGCCCGCACTTCCTGCATATTCGACTTCAGCTTTTCCAGCAGCGCATCGTTCGGCGCCACCGTCACGACCGGCATCGCTTCCGTCACCAGCGCGAGCGGCCCATGCTTCAATTCGCCGGCCGGATAAGCCTCGGCATGGATATACGAGATTTCCTTGAGCTTAAGCGCACCTTCGAGCGCGATCGGATAATGCAGCCCACGCCCGAGGAACAACGCGTTCTCCTTGCGCGAAAATTCTTCCGACCATGCGATGATCTGCGGCTCGAGCGCCAGCACGCTATTGAGCGCGGCCGGCAAGTGGCGCAACTGCTTCACGTAATCGGCTTCCTTGGCCGCATCGACATGGCCGCGCATCTTGCCAAGCGTCACAGCCAACGTGAAGAGCCCGACGAGCTGCGTCGTGAACGCCTTGGTCGATGCCACACCGATCTCGCGCCCCGCGTGCGTCAAGAATTGCATTTGCGTCAAACGCACCATCGCGCTCGTGGCGACGTTGCACACGGCCAGCGTATGCCGATGGCCGAGTTCCTGCGCATGCTTGAGCGCGGCCAGCGTATCGGCCGTCTCGCCCGATTGCGAAATCACGACCACGAGCGCCTTCGGATTCGGCACCGACTCGCGATAGCGATATTCGCTCGCGATCTCGACTTGCGTCGGGATCTTCGCGATCGATTCGAGCCAGTACTTCGCCGTCAAGCCCGAGTAGTAGCTCGTGCCGCAAGCAAGAATCAGAATGCTGTCGATCTCGTCGAACGCCGCGCGCGCCCCTTCGCCGAACAGATTCGGTTCGAAGGAATCGGTAGCCGGGATCGTGTCCGTGATCGCGCGCGGCTGCTCGAAGATTTCCTTCTGCATGAAGTGCCGATACGGTCCCAGCTCCACCGCGCCGCCGTACGCTTGCACAGTGCGGATTTCGCGCTCGGCAATCTGGCCGTCGCGATCGGTGATGCGCACGCCGGCGCGCGTCAGCTCGGCCACGTCGCCCTCTTCGAGGAACATGAACTGGTCGGTGCTGCCCGCGAGCGCCAGCGCATCCGACGCCAGGAAGTTTTCGCCCTTGCCCACGCCGACGACGAGCGGCGAGCCCTGCCGCGCGCCCACCACTGTGTGCGGCTCGTCCTTGTGCACGACGGCGATCGCATAGGCGCCGTGCAACTGCTTCACCGCTTCGCAAACGGCGTCATACAAGTTGCCGCGATAGAGGCTATGAATCAAATGCGCGATGACTTCGGTATCCGTTTGCGAAACGAATTCGTAGCCCTTGCCGCGCAGCATCTCGCGCAGCGATTCGAAGTTCTCGATGATGCCGTTATGCACGAGCGCGACGGTATCGCGCGAGAAAATCGGATGCGCGTTATCGGTCACCGGAGCGCCGTGAGTGGCCCAGCGCGTATGCGCGATACCGGTCGTGCCTTCCAGGTGCCCTTCGTGCACTTGCGCGTCGAGATCGGCCACACGCGCCACGCTGCGCGCACGGCGCGGTGCGCCGTCCGTCAGCACGGCGACGCCGCACGAATCGTAGCCGCGATATTCGAGGCGGCGCAGCCCTTCTACGAGGACGGGAACGATATTACGCTGCGCGCAAGCGCCGACGATGCCACACATGGGGATTCTTCCTTTCGCAAGTCCTGCTTCGTTCTTTAATCATGCGGCGCACTCGCGTCCCAGTCGGTGCGGGAGCGAGCGCGGCGCCGTCGTCGCGCAAATCGATACGGCTTAACGCTTGTTCTTGACCGGGCGGACGTAGCCGTCGCGCGTCACTTGCGTCTTTTCGTTGAGGACGAGCGCCCCTTCGGGCACGTCTTTCCACACCGTCGTGCCCGCCGCGATCGTGACGCCGCGGCCCACGCGCACCGGTGCCACCAGTTGCGTATCCGAGCCGACGAAGACATCGTCCTCGATCACGGTGCGATGCTTGTTCGCGCCGTCGTAATTGCAGGTGATCGTGCCCGCCCCGACGTTCACGCGCGCGCCGATGTCGGCGTCGCCGATGTAGGTCAGATGGTTCGCCTTCGCACCGACGCCGAGCGTCGCGTTCTTTACTTCGACAAAATTGCCGACATGCGATTGCTCGCCCAACACCGCACCGGGCCGCAGCCGGGCGTAGGGCCCGAGCACGGCATGCGCGCCGACTTGCGCGCCTTCGATGTGCGTGAACGCGTCGATGCGCGTCCCGGCGCCGATCGTCGCATCGCGCAGCACGCAGTTCGGGCCGATCGTCACGCCGTCCGCCAACGTCACGTTGCCTTCGAACACGCAATTGACGTCGATCGACACGTCGCGCCCGCACGTGAGTTCGCCGCGCACGTCCAAGCGTGCCGGATCGATGATCGTCACGCCAGTGCCGAGCAATGCATCGGCCAGATTGCGCTGGTGGATCCGCTCGAGTTCGGCCAATTGGGCCTTGCTGTTGACGCCGAGCGTTTCCCATTCGTCGTCGGGCTGCGTCGTCACGACGTCGAAGCCTGCTTCGATCGCATGTTCGACGACGTCGGTCAGGTAATACTCGCCCTGCGCATTATCGTTGCGCAGCGCGCCGAGCCACATCGCCAATTGGGCGGTGGGCGTTACGACGATGCCCGTATTGATTTCGGCAATACGCAGTTCGTCCGGCGACGCATCCTTCTGTTCGACGATACGCGTCACATAGCCGCCCGCGTCGCGCACGATCCGGCCATATCCGGTGGGATCGTCGAGCGTAACCGTCAAAATCCCGTAGCGGCCTTCGACGGCCGCATCGGCCAGCCGCTTAAGGGTCGAGGCTTTCGTGAGCGGCACGTCGCCGTAAAGCACGAGCGTGGGATGCGCGGGATCGAGCAGCGGCAAGGCTTGCTGAACCGCATGCCCGGTGCCCAGTTGCTCCGCTTGCAGCGCAAAGGCGACGTCCGGCGCCGCGACGGCTTCGCGAACCGCATCGGCACCGTGGCCGACGACGACGACGATCCGCGCCGGATCGAGCGCGCGCGCCGTATCGATGACATGCGAGAGCAGCGGCCGGCCGGCCAGCCGGTGAAGCACCTTCGGCAGCGCGGAGCGCATCCGCTTGCCGGTGCCTGCAGCCAATATGACGATGTTCATGGCATCGACGAAAATTTAAAATACAAAGTAGGCGATTTTATCATGCGGAACAACGCTCAAAAGCCGCGCGTCAAGGCACCGAGAATAGCCCCTTCGCCCGACTGGCCGGCGTCCAAGCCGGCCTCGCATTACAGATCGTCGTACGGCACGAACGAAATCGTCTGCCCAGCGCTCGCCCCGCTGCCCTCGGCCGTCTCCGGGCTCGCGCACGGCTCGTCGTCGAATGCGATATCGCCAAGCGGATCGGCTTGTCCCGTCGCCCGCAGATCCGCGAACGGAAACAGCTTCGAATCCATCAAATGCGACGGCACGACATTCGATAGCGCATTGAACATATTCTCCACGCGCCCCGGAAAACGCTTGTCCCAATCGCGAATCAGCGCTTTCATTTCCGCACGTTTCAGGTTGGGCTGGCTACCGCACAGGTTGCACGGAATGATCGGGAACGCACGCAATTGCGCGTATTTCTCGAGATCGACTTCCTTCACGTAGGCCAGCGGCCGAATGACGATGTTCTTGCCGTCGTCCGACTGCAGCTTGGGCGGCATGCCCTTGAGCTTGCCGCCGTAGAACAGGTTCAGCAGCATCGTCTGCAACATGTCGTCGCGATGGTGCCCGAGCGCGATCTTCGTCGCGCCGAGTTCGCCGGCCACGCGATAGAGAATGCCGCGGCGCAGCCGCGAGCAAAGCGAGCAGGTCGTCTTGCCTTCGGGCACGACACGCTTGACGATGCTGTAGGTATCCTGGTTCTCGATGTGAAACGGCACACCGACTTGCGTCAGGTAATCGGGCAGCACATGTTCGGGAAAGCCGGGCTGCTTCTGGTCGAGATTGACGGCAACGATGTCGAAGTCGATCGGCGCGCGCTCGCGCAAGCGCAGGAGGATGTCCAGCATCGCGTAGCTGTCCTTGCCGCCCGACATGCACACCATGACTTTATCGCCGGCTTCGATCATGTTGAAGTCGCCGATCGCCTGGCCGACCTGCCGTGCCAGCCGCTTGAACAGCTTGTTGTTCTCGTACGCTTCCTTTTGCTCGCGGCGCGTGAGCACGCGGCGCTCGCCGCCTTCGTCGGATGCCTCGCCGTGCGCTGCCTGCGCAGGTGCGGTGGACGGTTCCATGCCGATGGCCGCGCTTTCGGGCGCGAGTTTCTCGGGCGCGTTCATGCCGATTCCTCTTTGATGCGAAATACCTCGACGCCCACGGCGTCGCAATCCGGATAGACGTCCGGCTTCTCTGTCGACACCGATACGCCGCGCACCCGCGGGTGTTCGAGCATCATGGCGGCGATGTCGTCGCACAGCGTCTCTTGCAGATGGATGTGGCCCTTGCCGACGCGCCGCGCGATGGTCGCGCGCATGAAGTCGTAGTCGAGCACCTCGTGCAGTTTGTCCTCGATCGGTGTCGTTTGCGCGAGCGGGACGAACAGTTCGACGTTGATGACGACGCGCTGCTCCCCGCGCTTCTCGAACTCGTGCACACCGATGTTGATATAGACCTCGTAATTGCGCAGGAACAGCCTGCGGCAGTCGGCGAGCCGGGGATGCAAGAGAGCGGCAACCATGTTCGTTCCAATCAAAATATGCGCTGTCTGAGCGCGAAAGGCCCTGTTATCCCTGGGCCGGGGCCGGGCAGACGCGCGCGGTGGGCGCGGCGTGCGTCAGCGCGTCAAAAACATCACGTCGCGCGGCAAGGGCACCAGGTGCTGGCCGCCGTCGACCACCAACGTCGCGCCCGTCACCCCGCGCGCTTCCGCCAAATAACAAGCCGCGTCCACGACGTCGCCGGGGGTCGACGCCCGGCCGAGCGGCGTCACCCGGTGCGCCTGCGCGAACTCGTCGGGTGTCTGGTCCGCCGACTGCAGCGTGAGCCCGGGGGCGATCGCCACCACCCGCACCTTCGGCGCGAGTGCTTGTGCGAGCGTCACCGTGGCCGTTTGTAGCGCCGCCTTCGACAGCGTGTACGACAGGTAGTCGGGATTCAGGTTGTACAGCTTCTGATCGAGCACGTTGATGACGACGCCGCGCAACGATTCGTCTTCAATCGCCGCATCGGGCGTCGCCTCGTACAGCGTGCGCGCCAATACGAGCGGCGCGCCGACGTTGATCGCCATGTGCGCGAGCAGCGTCTCGTAGCCGACGTCGTGCGCCGTATCTTCGACGAAGCGCGACGCGTTGTTGACGATGCAAACGGGCCGCCCGAGTGCCTGCGTGCAGGCCGCCACGAGCCCCGCGACTTCGCGCTCGACCGCCAAATCGGCCGCCAGTGCGACAGCGCGGCGGCCGAGGGCGCGAATTTGCGCGACAAGCGTATCGGCTTCGGCACGCGATGCCCCGTAATGGACGGCGACATCCCATCCCTTGGCCGCGAACCCGAGCGCGAGCGCGCGCCCGATGCGCCGCGCCGCGCCCGTCACGAGCACGACACGTGCGGGCGCCGCTTGGGGGCCGGCGTCACGGCGAGAATCGACGGAAACGGTCATTTACAATGCGGGAATGAATCGACATGCTCACGAACCCGCTAGTTTACCCGTTCCGGCCGCCGATGCGCTCGGCGCCAGTGCCGAACTTGTCACGCGCATCCGCGATGCGGTCGCGGCCGCCGGCGGATGGCTGCCGTTCGATCGGTATATGGAGCTGGCGCTATACACGCCGGGGCTCGGCTACTACAGCGGCGGCGCCCGCAAATTCGGCCGGCGGGCCGAGGATGGGAGCGACTTTGTCACGGCGCCCGAACTCTCGCCGCTCTTTGCGCGCACGCTCGCCCGGGCGGTGGCCCAGGCGCTCGACGCAAGCGGCACGAGGCACGTCATGGAATTCGGCGCCGGCACGGGCCGGCTCGCTGCCGGGATGCTTGCGGCGTTCGAAGCGTTTGGCACGCCGCTCGACAGTTATGCGATCGTCGATTTGTCGGGTGAATTGCGCGAGCGCCAGCGCCAGACGATCGACGCGCTCGGCGGCGCGCTGGCTTCGCGCGTTCGCTGGCTCGACGCGCTGCCCGAGCGCTTCGAAGGCGTGATCGTCGGCAACGAGGTGCTCGATGCGATGCCGGTGCAGCTCTACGCCCGCACGGGCGGCATCTGGCATGCGCGCGGCGTGGGCTTGGACGAGACCGGTGCGCTGCGCTTCGAAGCGCGTGGGCTGGATACGTCTTCCGTGTCTTTGTCGAAGGAAGATTCGGCGGTGCTCGCGCAATTGGATGCGGAAATGGCCCCCGATCTCGACTACGTCGCGGAAACGCACTCGGCGGGTGCGGCGTTCACGAAAACCGTTTGCTCGATGCTGACGCGCGGCGCGGCGATTTTTATCGATTACGGCTTTCCGCGCGGCGAGTATTACCACCCGCAGCGCACGGAGGGCACGTTGATGTGCCACTACCGGCACCATGCGCACGGCGATCCGTTCCTCTATCCGGGGTTGCAGGACATTACGGCGCATGTCGAATTCACGCGCATTGCGGAGGCGGGCGTCGAAACCGGGGCGGATCTGCTCGGCTATACGTCGCAGGCCCGCTTTCTCATGAATGCCGGGATTACGGATGTGCTGTCGGAAATCGATCCGGCCGATGCAGTGCATTTCCTACCGGCTGCCAATGCCGTGCAGAAGCTGTTGTCGGAGGCGGAAATGGGCGAACTGTTCAAGGTGATCGCGTTCTCGCGCGGCATCGAGGGGACGCTCGATGCCTTCGCGCGAGGGGATCGGACGCATACGCTTTGAGGCGGGGCGGTTTACGCTTGTGCCAGTTCGGAAGGCTCGCCTGTCAGGGGACGGCTGTGCGGGTAGTCTTGGCGCGCGCCGACAATGCGGACGATTTCAATCACGCCAGCTTTCGGCTTCACCCGGTAAACGAGCACGTAGTTCGGAGAAAGGACCATTTCGCGTGTGCCGCGGAGCGCCCCCCTCTATCCGTTCCCATTGCCAAGCGCCCCCGCCACCGCCTCGGCCCGTGCCCGGTGCACGGCATCCTTGATCTTCGCCGGATCGTTCTTGAACGCCTGCGCCACCGCGCCCGCATCCACACCGCGCGCGGCCGTCAGCGCCACGCGCAGCCGCTCCGCCTGCGGGTACTCGCGCGCCTCGAACCCAAGCCGCCCACGCGCGTCGGCCTCGCATGCCTGCAGCGCTTCCGCGAAGCGAGCCGGCTTGCGCAGCGCATCGCAGCGCTCGAACAATCGAACGAGCGCCGGCGCACCCATCTCCATCACGCGGTGAATGTTGCCATGCTCGCGCGCCACCAGGAGCGCTAAGTCGCGACATTCGTTCGGCACCCGCAAGCGCTCGCACATCGGCCGCAGCAAATCGACGCTGCGCATCTCGTGCCCGATATGGCGCGGCAACACATCCTCGGGCGTCGTCGCCTTGCCGAGGTCGTGCGTCAGCGCGGCGAAGCGCACCGTCAACGCGTAGCGGCGAGCCGCGGTGTAGTCCACCACCATCATCACGTGCACGCCGGTATCGACCTCCGGATGGTAGTCGGCCCGTTGCGGCACGCCGAACAATGCGTCGATCTCCGGCAGCACGCGCGCCAACGCGCCGCAGTCGCGCAGCGCGTCGAACATGCGAGACGGCTTTTGCTCCATCAACCCGCGCGAGAGTTCCTGCCAGACACGCTCGGGCACGAGCGCGTCGACCTCGCCCGCTTCCGTCATCGTCCGCATGAGCGCGAGCGTCTCGGGTGCCAGCGCGAAGTCGTGAAAACGCGCCGCGAAGCGCGCCACGCGCAAAATGCGTACCGGATCCTCGACGAACGCCTCGCCTACATGGCGGAAGCAACGCATCTGCAAGTCCGCCTGCCCGCCGAACGGATCGATCACGGGCCCGATCAACTCGCCGTCGGGCCGCACTTCGCGCGCCATTGCGTTGATCGTCAGGTCGCGTCGCGCCAAGTCCTCTTCGAGCGTGACGTCGGGCGCGTAGTAGAACTGAAACCCGTGATAGCCGGCTGCCGTTTTGCGCTCGGTCCGAGCAAGCGCGTACTCCTCGTGCGTCTCGGGATGCAGAAACACGGGAAAATCCTTGCCGACGGGACGATAGCCCTGCGCCACCATCTGCTCCGGCGTAGCGCCGACCACCACGTAATCGCGGTCGGACACCGGTACGCCGAGCAACGCATCGCGGATCGCGCCGCCTACTGCGTAGATCTTCATGCGTCGTTGTCGAGATCGGCCAACCGGTGCGTTTCCCGATGGGCATCGTCGAACCATTCACGCACGGCGGGCAAGGCACGCACGCGCTCGACGTAAGCGCGCGCGGCTTCGGACAGCGGCGGCGCGTAGGTGATGAACCGCGACACGACAGGCGCGTACATCGCATCGGCCGCGCAAAACGTTTCGCCGAACAAGAACGGCCCGCCATAGCGTGCGAGGCATTCGCTCCAGATGGCGTCGATGCGCGCGACGTCGGCGAGCGTCCCCGGGGTCGCGCCTTTGCCGGCGCGTTGCGCCCGAATGTTCATCGACATGTTCGTGCGCAGCTCCGAGAACCCGGCATGCATTTCGCTCGAAATCGAGCGGGCGTGCGCACGCGCCGCGGGATCGCTCGGCCATACGCCGTGCTGCGGATAGCGCTCGGCAAGCGTCTCGATGATTGCGAGCGTTTCCCAAATCGATTGTCCCTCGTCGGTGACGAGGCACGGTACTTTGCCCGACGGCGAATGCGCGAGGATACGCGCGGTGGTGTCCGGCTCCCTGAGCGGCACGATCACCTCGTCGAACGCGATACCCATTTGTTTCAACATGACCCATGGCCGCATCGACCACGAGGAGTAGTTCTTATCACCAATGATGAGTTTCATGCGCAAGCGAACTAGCGTGGGTTGGTCGGAACATCGTGGAGAACGGCAATAGTGCCATGAGCACGCAATCGATGCTCGGCCGTGCGTACGACCGGGCGTGCCGCGCCGCTTCAGCGCCCCGCCGTCGTGCGAAATACGCTGAAGCGCGAACGCAGCGAAGCGTCGTTCAGGTACGTGGGCACGATCGCCTCGATCGCGACGGGCTCGAGATTCAACTCGGGCGCAAGCGGCCCGCTCATGACCGCGTCGCGCGTCATGGAATCGAGATTGTCGCGCGTGATGAGCGGCTCGCCCGGCAGCGCCTCGAACGTCAACGCCTGCATATAGGCGAGCGCATCGGGCAACCGCACGATACGCGGGCGACGGCCGATCATCTCGCCGCACATGCGCACGAGCGCTTCGAGCGTATAGACAGCGGGACCGCCCAGTTCGTAAATGCGGCCGTGCGCGGCATCGAGATCGAGCGTGCCGACGATCGCACGGGCGACGTCGCCGACATAGATTGGCTGGAACCGCGCGTCGGGCCTGGCGAGCGGCAGCACGGGGAACAAGCGCGCAAGCGCCGCGAAGGTATTGAGAAAGCGGTCTTCCGGACCGAAGACGACCGACGAACGGAAGATCGTCGTCGCAAGCTGAGCCGCCGCGAGCACCGCTTTTTCGCCGTCGGCTCTCGAGCGCAGGTACATGCTCGGGCCGTTCGAGTCGGCATTGATCGCGCTCATTTGAACGAGCCGATGCACGCCTTTGCCTTCGCAAGCCGCCGCGATCTTCGACGGCAATTCGACGTGCAGCTTGGCGAATTCGGGTCCATAAGGATCGCCGCGCCGACTGTGAAGCGTGCCCACCAGATTGACGACGGCGTCCATGCCCTCGACGAATCGCGCCAGCTCGACCGAATCGAACACGTCGAGTTCGATCACGTCGAGCGGCAGCAAGGTGAGGTGCGCCGCGTGGCTACGCTTGCGCGTGGCGACGCGCACGGTTTTGCCGGCCGCGACGAGCGCGTTGGCGAGATGAGTACCGATGAAGCCGGAACCGCCGATCAACGCAATGGATTGATGCCGCATTTTCGACTCCCTGCGGGCCTCCGGCGGCACGGCCCGCATGCGCTCATCGTGCGCGCCGCCCGGCGCGCACGCCCTGCCTCATTGCGCCTGAGGCAGGATGACGCCGAGCCGCTCTTTGAGCGATTGCGGGCGGCCTTCGAACAGCGCCGCGTAGTAGACGGTATTCGACAGCACGTTCTTGACGTAATCGCGCGTCTCGTTGAACGGGATCGTCTCCGCAAAAATCGCGCCGTCGACGGGACGCTGCAACGCCGCTTGCCATTGGCGCGGGCGGCCTGGCCCGGCGTTGTAGCCCGCCGTGGCAAGCACCGCGGAACCGTCGAATTGATTGTAGATCATCGACAAATACGTCGTGCCGAGCAAAATGTTCGTATCCATATCGTTCATTTGCCCAGGCGAAAGCGGCCCGATTCCGATCTTGCGCGCCACCATCTTCGCGGTGCCCGGCATGAGCTGCATGAGGCCGCCCGCACCCACCTCCGACTGCGCATTGATGATGAAGCGCGACTCCTGACGAATGAGGCCGTAGGCCCATTCCACGTCGAGCCCCGTCGATTTCGCGTCCCGCTCCACGATGTCGCGGAACGGCGCGAGGTAGCGCAACGAGAAATCGTGCTCCGTTTGCGTGCGGTCGGCCGTGTTGACGGTGCGGTCATATAGTTCGATCCGGCGCGCGTACTCCGCCACGGCCAGCAGTTGGCGATCGCTCATTCCGCGCAACGGCCAGTTCCACTCGCGGTTGCCCTCGAGCCGCAGATTCAGCGCGTAGAAGCGGCGTGCAAGGTCGAAGCCCGGCGTGCGGCTGGCGGCTTGCACTTCGGCATCGGTCACGGCCGTCTTCGGCGGCACGGTGATCTTGCGGCCCAACGCCTCCGTGGCGAGCTGACCGTAAAAATCGAAGCCCGACGCAATGCGTTCGAACTCTTGCGTCGCGAGCGCTTGATCTTCGGGGCTGCCGCTCTTTTCGAGCGCGCGCGCATGCCAGTAGATCCAAGCCGGCTGTTTGCGCAGCGCGCTCGGCATCTGCTCGATCGACCAGCGCACCATCGTCCAATCGCCCGCGAGGAGCGCACTGCGCGTGCGCCACATGTAAGCCGGATACGACAGCGGCGCGTTCGACGAGAGCCGATACCAATCGACGGCACCCGGCACCTGGCGAACCGCGCCCTGATAACCGATCGTGCCCCAGCCGATCGCGCGTTCGGCGAGCGAGAGCGAAGGCGCGATCGTCGCGAACGTGGCAGCAGCGGTAACGACGTCGTTGCGCGCCATCGTCGTGACCGCGAGCAGCGCCAGCGCGTGCGACGCCGAATCGGGCCCGATCGCACGCGCGAGAACGAGCGGCGGTGCGCTTGTCGCTTGGTCGATGAGGTTTTGATCGGGCCGCCGCGGACCCAGCGCGTCGAACAGTCGGCTCCCGACCCCCGTGGCGTTTTGCTCGTAAGCGAGGCGGATTTGCTGCCAGACGTCGTCGTCGCTGAACTGGTGGCTCATGGCCAGCGCCGTGATCAGATCGACGCAGCCGTCGCCGTAGTACTTCGGCTCGACGAGCAGCGCGCGCGCCGCTTCCGCGACGTTTTCTCCGTGAGCGGCCCGCGCTTCGAGCGCGTAGCACTTCACTTGCGTGTCGTCGTTCAGCACGAAGCGCGGATATTGCGCGTCGAAATCGTGCCAATCGTGACGGGCGCCCAACACGAGCAGGTAATCGTTGCGCAGGCGATCGGCGATCGCCTCGCCGTCGTGACGCTGCAAGAACGACAGCACGGGTTGGTCGGGGGCGTCGACGCGCGCGTGGCCGCCACTGTCGAACAGCTGCGGCCTGAGCTGAAAGTATTCGAGGTACGACGGCGCCGGATAGTTCGGAATCATCGCCGCGAGCTGCGCCGCGCGCGCCGGATCGTTGCCGAGCGCTGCTTGGCGCAAGCGCACGAAAATCTGATCGTCTGTCGGCGCGGCGGTGGGGCGCGCGTGACGTCCCGCGGAGGCCGTGCCGCAGGCGACGAGCGCCACGGCGGCGAGCGCGAAAGCGGCCGCGCGATATACTCGGGCAAAGCGTTTTGACATCGTAGTTCTAGGAGCGAATTCGGAGAGCAAATTGAGCGAAAGCATAGCACGCAACCCCTCTTCGGAATCGAAAGCCGAGCTGCGAAAACGCTTGCTGCAAGCGCGCGCCGACGCGGCCGTGCAGGGCCGTGCCAACGCTCCCCTCGCCGCGGGTTTGCGCGAGGCGCTGAACCGCTACGCGCCCCACACCGTGGGATTTTATTGGCCGCTCGACGGCGAATTCGATGCGCGCGCAATGATCGGCGAATGGCTCGCGCAAGACGCGCGGCGTCAAGCCGCATTGCCCGTCGTCGCCATGAAGGGCCACGCGCTCCGGTTTCACGCGTGGACGCCGAATACGCCGATGCGCATCGGCCACCATCGCATCCCGGAACCCGACCAAACGGAACCGGTCCTGCCGGATCTGCTGCTGGTGCCCTGCGTGGGTTTCGACGACGACGGCTACCGGCTCGGATACGGCGGCGGCTATTACGACCGTACGCTGGCGGCATGGCCGGGCACGGTCTTGCCCGTCACGATCGGAATCGCTTACGAAGCGTGCCGTGCGGCATTGCCGCGCGAAACGCACGACGTTCCGCTCGATGCGATCGTCACCGATGCCGGGCTGTTCGCCAGCCCACGTCGAATCGAGGCGCCATAACGCGCGACCCCGAGCGCCCCGGCTCGCCGCGCATGCCGCGCACTGGCAAGGGCGAGACCCGGGCGGGATGACCGGGCTCGATACTTGAGTGCCCGAGCCCCGAAGCTCGAAACTCGGATTCAGAGCGAAGCGGCCGCGCGCGCCGCCGTATCGTACAGGCCGGATGCGTTCCGCATAAGCTGAGCGGCCTCGCCGATTTGCTCGTTGGCAAGCCCGCTTTCCTTGAGCGCCGCGATGAGACAGCTTTCCCGGACTTCGCGGTATTTGTTGCACAATTCGCGCCCCGCCGGGGTGGCGGAGAAAAAGACTTCCTTGCCGGTCTTTTCGCTTTTTACATACCCTCTACTCACGAGCTTCTTCAAGGCGTAGGTAGCGACGTGCGTGTCCTCGATATTGAGCACGAAGCAAATATCGGCGAGCTTTTTCTTGCGTTCGCGGTGACTGACGTGATGGAGCAGCGAGACTTCGATCGCCGTCATGTCCTTGGCCCCAGCCGCCGACATGCATCGCACCATCCAGCGGTTGAAGGCGTTGCTCGCCATGATCAGCCCGTATTCGAATTCCGAGAGTTCGACGCTCGTCTCGGAGACGAGATGTTCCGACGATACGATCTTGGTGGGATGACGCGACATGGCAGCGAGTTGGCGAGCGGAAGATGAACGAAAGGCGTGGGCGCAGTGTACGCCGCCCACCACGCGCTCAGCACTAGCAAAAACGCTTATGGGTAAAATGTCGATAATTTATCGATAATCCTCCCTGACAGAATCCCTACGCCCGAGCGGACTTCCGCGGCCGGCCAAGGCTTGAGATGACAGAACCTCGAATTTACCCGTTCGGCGATAGCGCCCTCGTCTGCGAGGTCCCCGCGCCCGCGACGCTCGCATGCCAGGAGCGGATCTGGGCGCTCGCCCAGGCGGTGCGCGAATGGGCCCATGTGGTCGAGGTCGTGCCGGGCATGAACAATCTGACGATCGTCTTCGATCCGATGGCGGCGGATTTGGAGGCGCGCGCGGCCGAACTGGCGCTCGCGTGGGCGAGCGCCGTCGGGACTCGGCCGTCCACACGCGAAGTGGAGATTCCGGTCCGATACGGCGGCGCGGACGGCCCCGATTTGCAGGTCGTGGCCGATCACACTGGGCTCGCGATCGACGATGTCGTGCGGCGCCACTCGAGCGCCGAGTACGTCGTGTTTTTCGTCGGCTTTCAGCCGGGCTTCGCGTATTTGGGCGGCCTAGAGGCATCGTTGCACACACCCCGCCGCGCCGTCCCCAGGCTGGAAGTACCGGCCGGCTCGGTCGGCATCGGCGGCGAGCAAACCGGCATTTACCCTACCGCATCCCCGGGCGGCTGGCAGTTGATCGGACGCACGCCGGCGCAGTTGTTCGACCCGCTGCGAGACCCGCCTACCTTACTGCAGCCCGGCGATCGAGTCCGTTTCACCGTCTTGGAGATCGTCCGATGATCGAAGTGCTGCGCGCCGGCGTGCTGACGTCGGTGCAGGACCTCGGCCGAACGGGATACCGGCACCTCGGCGTTGCGCAAGCGGGCGCGCTCGATACGCTCGCGCTCGAAGTCGGCAACCGCCTCGTCGGCAATGCGCCGTCGGCCGCCGCGCTCGAAGTGACCGTCGGCCCGTTGGCGCTCCGATTCAACCGAGCCGCGCGCATCGCCATCACCGGGGCGCAATTCGCCGCCACGCTGGACGGCTCGGCCGTGCATACCTGGTGGAGCCTGCCGGTTCGCGCGGGCCAAGAATTGGTGGTGCAAGGGCCGGCGCGCGGCATGCGCGGCTATGTTTGCGTGCGCGGGGGCATCGATGTCGTCCCCGTGCTGGGCTCGCGCAGTACCGATCTCGCCGCCTGCTTCGGCGGCCTTGGCGGGCGCAAGCTGCGCGACGGCGATCGGCTGCCGATCGGTCACTGCGAGCCGCTACAAGGAAAGGCGACGGCGGTCGATGCGCCGGCATTCGGCGTCAAGGCGCCCCAGTGGTGCCGATTCGCGCAGGCAACGCGCGAACCGGCTCGGCGCGGCAAACACGCAGCCGGCGCCGAGCGCGGCGAAATCATCCGGGTGTTGCGCGGCCCCGAATACGACGCGTTCGGCGAGGCCGCACGCACGGCATTCTGGTCGGACGAATGGCGCGTGACGCCACAAAGCAATCGGATGGGGTACCGGCTCGAAGGCACCGCGCTCGAGCGCGAGCAGCCAACCGAGTTGCTGTCGCACGCGGTGCTGCCCGGCACGATCCAGGTGCCCGGCAACGGGCAACCGATCGTGCTCATGAGCGATGCGCAGACAACGGGCGGCTATCCGCGAATCGGCGTCGTGATCGCGGCCGATTTATGGAAACTCGCGCAGGTTCGTCTAGGCACGGCGGTGCGCTTCGTGCGCACGACGCGCGAGGAAGCGCGCCACGCGCTCGCCGAGGAACGCGCGTATTTGCGGCAGATCGATGCCGCGATCGCCATGCATGAAGAGCGGATGCAACGCCTGTCGCGCGCCGCTTGAGGGTTTTGTAACGAGGTAGTCATGAATATCGATTTGAACGCCGATCTCGGCGAAGGCGGCGATGCCGATGAAGCGCTGCTCGGTCTCGTCAGCTCGGCGAACATTGCGTGCGGCTGGCATGCCGGCGGCGCCAATGCGATGCGCGATTGCGTACGGCTGGCCGTGCAGCGCGGCGTGGCCGTCGGCGCGCATCCGAGCTTCCACGATCCGGCCAACTTCGGGCGCAAGGAAATGCATCTGCCGCCCGACGATATCTATGCCGGCACGCTGTATCAGCTCGGCGCGCTCTCGGCGATCGCCCAAGCGGAAGGCGTGCGCGTCGCGCATCTGAAGCCGCACGGCGCGCTCTATAACCAAGCGGCGCGCGATCCGGCGATCGCCGAGGCAATCATTTCGGCCGTGCACGACTTCGATCCGTCGGTGGCCGTGTTCGGTTTGGCCAATAGCCGCTTTATCGCGATGGCGCGCGAAGCCGGGCTGGTCGCGATCGAAGAAGGGTTCGCCGATCGCGGCTATCGCGCCGACGGCTCGCTCGTGCCGCGCAACGAACCGGGCGCGCTAATCGAGGACGACGACGAAATGCTCGCGCATGTGCTCTCGATGGTGCGCGACAAGCGCGTGCGGACCGTCACGGGCGACTGGGTGGCGCTCGACGTGCGCACGCTGTGCCTGCACGGCGACGGCCCGCATGCGCTAGCATTCGCGCAAAAGCTGCGGCGCACGCTGGACGAAAACGGCGTGGGTATCCACGCCGCGTCGTCGCTCGCGCATTGATGCACCTGCATGCGGCCGAGGCGGAAGGCCGCATGCGGGGGGTGAACGCCGGCGACAAAGAAGAAACAAAAAGACTAGAAGAATCGAAATGCGAGCGCCGCGCCTGTGCCGGGCGTCCCGCTCGCAACTTGAAGGGCAAGCGGCCGGTAGAGCCGCGGTTCGAAAGGCGAGCGATTCGGTTCGCTTCGCCTGCGTTTGCTGCGACGTGCGAGCACGCATTCGATAAAAAGGGCGGCGTGCTCGACGTGGTTCGACGACTCGTCACATGGAGACATTTAAATGCAGACCAACCTATGGCCATTGTTGGGGGTAGCCGTCATCGTCGTCGGCTTTCTCCTACGATTCAATCCGATGTTGATCGTCGCTTGCGCGGCGATCGTCACCCCGCTGTGCGCGCATTTTCCCCCTGACAAGATTTTGGCCGCGATCGGCTCCGGCTTTTTGAAAACGCGCAACATTCCGCTCATCATCTTGCTGCCGCTGGCCGTCATCGGATTATTGGAACGGCATGGGCTGCGCGAGCGGGCGCAAATTTGGATTTCCAGCATCAAGGCGGCGACGGCCGGACGCCTGTTGATCGTCTATTTGCTCGTGCGCGAACTCACGGCCGCTGTCGGCTTGACCGGCCTCGGCGGGCACCCGCAGATGGTGCGGCCGCTGCTGGCGCCGATGGCCGAAGGCGCAACCGAAGCGCGCTACGGAAAGATTTCCGATGCGGTCCGCTACAAGCTGCGTGCGTTTTCCGCGGCGACCGACAACGTCGGCCTATTTTTTGGCGAGGACATCTTCGTCGCTTTCGGTGCCATCGTGTTGATGGTGACGTTCTTGAAGGAAGCCGGCATTACCGTCGCGCCGATGCACGTGGCCGTCTGGGGGATGCCGACGGCACTCGCCGCCTTCCTCATTCACAGCGCGCGCTTGTATTGGCTCGATCGGCGTCTCGCCAAGGAACTCGAGCGCGACAAGCAAGGCACGGCCGCCGATGGGCGCAGCGACGCGTCGCCCGGGGCCGGCCTGCCGGTGCAGCCGTCCACCAATGTCGCAGGGGAATGACGATGACGCTCAAACTCGTTCATTTGTTTTGGCTCGTTGGTGTCGTGCTGCTCGTAGTCGGCACGATGATCGTTACCGATAAGGCGCATCCGCGCCGCTTTGCAGCCGGTGGATTTTGGTTGATCTATGCGGTGATCTTTCTCATCGGCGATTGGCTGCCTGTCCAATTGGTGGGCGTACTCGTGATCGCCATGGCACTGATCGCGGGCTTCGGCGGCGTGCTGGGCGCCAAACCGAAGATGCCGAGCGACGAGACGCGTTACGCCAGCGCGAAGCGGCTCGGCAATCTGCTGTTCGTGCCGGCGTTGACCATTCCTGTCGTGACCGTGGTGGTCACGTTGCTCGCGGGGCGGCTCACGGTTAATGGCGCGCCGCTCGTCGAGCCGAAGAACGCGACGCTCGTGGGCTTCGGGATCGGGTGCATCGTTGCATTGGCGGTGGCGTGCTTCGTCACGCGCGATTCCGTGGGGCAATCGGCCAAGGAGGCTCGGCGGTTGATCGACGCGCTGTCTTGGGCGGCGGTGCTGCCGCAGATGTTGGGGATGCTCGGGCTGGTGTTCGCCGATTCGGGCGTGGGCAAGGCTGTCGCCCATGTGGCCACGGCTTACGTGAATCTCGACTATCGTTTTGTCGCGGTGGCCGTTTATTGTATTGGCATGGCGCTGTTCACGATGGTGATGGGCAACGGCTTCGCCGCGTTTCCGGTGATGACGGGCGGCATCGGCGTACCGATCCTCGTCAATGTGTTCCACGGCAATCCCGCGGTGATGGTGGCGATCGGGATGTTCTCGGGGTACTGCGGCACGTTGATGACGCCGATGGCGGCGAACTTCAACATGGTGCCCGCGGCGCTGCTGGAATTGCCGGATAAGAACGCGGTCATCAAGGCGCAAGCGCCGACGGGGGTGTTGTTGTTGATCGTGAATATCTTGCTGCTTAATGGGTTGATGTTTAGGTGATGGGGTGAGGGAGGCGGCCCACGACGAGGTGGGCGTGTGGGCCGCCGCCGATTCGTGTCCGAACGCGGAATATGACGGAAGTCGACTTACCGCCCAACCGCGCTACTCCCCGACACGCATTCGGCGAGACACAGCCGATGAATCTCTTGCGCGCGCACCGCCGTCGTATGGTGCGCGGCCACTTTCCGCGCCGCGCTTTCCGTCATTGCCGACCAGCGTGGATCTGCATCGACGAACAAGCGTTGAACGGATGCGGCATCGTCCATCACGTGAAAAATGTCCGTGCCCAGATAATGCTCGCCCTCGTTGAACCCCAGCGCCGCGAGTTGAGCACCGAGCGACGGGCGATCCGCAAGTACCAAGCACCCTGCCCCCATTGCCTCGAGCACCTTAGCCACCAGGTAGTGGAAAATCGAACCGCACGCGAGCATCGCGGGATACCGTCGCAACAACGAGGCATATCGCTCCCTGCCCACGGCCGCCAACGCCCTGGCGTCGGCCTGCATTCGGTTGGCCCGATCCCCCGGATAACCGGGATATCCCGGGTGATCCACGACATGACAAACATCCGGCGACAGCTTCGCCGCGCAGAACTGGCGAAACGGATAGGGCCACGTGCGAGATCCCGAGAGCAAGATCCGGTCGGAAGTGGGAGCGAATATCGGCGTGAAATAGGAAGCGGCCGCATGCGGTATCCATCGCACGTGCCTCGTCGTTTCCGGAAACCACTCCGCCAATTTCTGCGGATAGGCCGCGAGGATCGTTTCCGCCCAATCGAACGCGCGTTGCCGCTGCGCTCGGCGATGGGCGCCGAAACAATGCACGTCGTCGCAATAGACGATGCGCCTGACAGTCTTGGGCAACGCATCGAACGAGGCGCTGTGCTGCTCAAGAAGCTCGTAGCACTCCCACAGCAACACGACACGCGCTCGACGAACGGACGTCAGCACCTCTTCATCGTCGATGGTGCCGACCACAATCGATTTCCACCCTAGCGCCACGAGGTGTTGATGAATTTCATGAAATTCGCGGGAGATGTAGGTATTCCAGCCCGGAGGCACGCAGAGAACGAGATCGCCCGTCGCGGCTACGTCATTTGATTCCATCGCGGTTATCCAGAATTGGTTCGACACAGGGGAAAGGCTACGGCCGCATTCAGCGAGCGCACTGCCTTTATCGACCGACCAGGGAGAAGACCCGGCAAAAATCGTATTGACCGAGGACGTTAAGCGACTTCCGGTCCTCGCTCGAACAGGTGCGAAAATTTCGGACGGATGGAAGGTCAGTCGCGGCGCGCTCCGCTTATCATTGCGATCAACGGCCGTCGCGGCGCCGAATGGACCGATCGACGCGTGCTCCCCGTGCGCGCAATCCGCCTCAACCTCAACCCCGCGCTGCCGCAACAGTGCGAGCACGCCCTTCGGCCCACCAAAATGCAGCGCGCTGATCGCGACGAAAGTCGCCCGACCGACTCCGAGGCTCCGCCCACGCCCCTAGCTGTCGAAATGCCCCGCACGCACATGAGGATCACCCTTCCGGTTCCGTCGTGTCGCGGACAGGCAGAGCGATGCCGTCTTCGTTGAAATCGGGAAATCGTCCGAAAATTCCTCGTTTCCAATCGAAAACGTTCAATCACGCACAGAATCCGCTCCCCAGGTTACTCGATCGGCATCGACCGCGGCGAAGGATGGACGAATGATGCGCTGGGGCAGCGAATCAACATGCACTCAAAGCTTCTCGGATCTGATTTGAATATGCGCACTACAGCGTTTACCTTTTTTTCGTCCGTCGTCAAACGATATCGCGTACGATACTCCCTCATCGCCTTCTTTGAGATACTTCAGGCAGCCAGCGGAATTTCTGCCCCGTTGGTTTTTGGCCTCCTGATAGATGCCATCGGAAAACGTGACACCTCCTCGACGATCCAGATAATTTTATTGTCGATATTTCTGGCGCTTATCCTAGGTGACATGCTTTTTTCGCGAATTTCCGGCGGCATGTTTGTACGAACACTGGCACACCAACGGCACTGGGCGGTCGAACGGCTGTATGAGCGCGTTCTATGTTACCCACGAACTTTCTATTTGCAACGCTCCGCAGCCCTCATTTCACACCGAATCTCCGAGACGTCCGTTGCCGTCAATCAAATATTAGGTTGTGCGATATTCGATTTTTGGCCGATGACCGTCGCGTTGTGTTTTGCAGCGGCGATGCTTTTTTCCGCATCAGTTTGGCTTGGTATGTTCATGCTGACGTGGATCTCCATCTTCTTTTGTGCCTCACTTTATTTTGCAAAAAATGGCGGAGATCGTGCATTGCAGGCGGCGAAGCGCGAAAACGAAACCAACGCACACGTTTCCGACGCTTTGCAAAATCATCTTATTGTCAGCCTCTTTGATGGATCGGCACGAGAGCTTAAGAGATTGGAAGCGATTCGTGCGAAAGAGATGGCGGCGATTGATCCCTCGAACAACTATTTCGAACTGGTTCGATGGGTGCAGTTCGGCGCAATGGCTACACTAGCGATCGTGGTCGTCACGCTTTCGTTTTCGCTATACCTACACGACAAAATCGGGATAGCTCTGCTGACGATGGCGATCGGATTGATCGTCAACATCATCAACTACACGCATAATCTTAGTCAGCGATTGGCAGATTTCTTCGGATTTTGGGGGCGACTGAACGACGGAGTCACCGACCTGCTCGCACACGATACGACGGAGAAGTGCACGTGCGCGGCCCATGAGCCGATGCGCAGCTGCGACATACAATTCGAGCGCGTCGAATTTTCCTATCAAGACGATCGTCACATTATCAAGAACCTAACGCTCAACATTCCAGCTGGCCAGAAGATTGGGATCGTCGGTGCATCCGGCGCGGGGAAAAGTACAATTTTAGGATTGCTGCTTAAGCTGCACGCCCCCACTTCCGGGCGAATATATTTGGGAGACGAATCTATCGATACGATCTGCGCCCGCAAGCTGCGATGCAATATTGCTGTGATTCCACAAGAAGCGCTCCTCTTTAACCGATCCGTCTTGGAGAACCTTCAGTACGGTGACAGGCACGCCGATTCTGCCGACGTGCGGTGCGCGGCGAAACTCGCCGACGCGCACGAGTTCATCAACGCCCTACCGGCTTCATACGATACGTTGATCGGCTGCGACGGCGTGGCCCTATCGGGTGGCGAGCGGCAGAGGATAGCGATCGCCCGAGCGTTCGTGAAAGACGCTCCGATTTTGATCGCGGATGAAGCAACCGCAAATCTCGACCCGCTGGCGGAGGAAGCGATACGAGACGCGCTACTTCGTATCGACACATCGAAGACGGTGTTGGTCGTTGCTCACCGGCTTCGGATGGTCGCACGCCTCGATAGGATCATCGTTCTCGATGAGGGCACGGTCGTGGAGGATGGTACGCATGACGAGCTGATCGCTCGCGGTGGACTGTATCGCGTGTTGTGGGACCTCGAATCGGAACGAGCGACTCATCCGCAGCCTCGGCCCTGATGCGAGATCGAGACGTTGCGCCAGCGAGCAACCTTTAGGTCAGCCGAGCGGCATAGCCATACGCTCGCCCGAAGAGAGCAGCTTTACAGTTGCAACGCTCTCGCGCTCCCCGCGCGCTCACCCCGCCTCAACCGCAAACCCCCGCTGCCGCAACAGCGCCAGCACCCCCTTCGGCCCACCAAAATGCAGCGAGCCGATCGCCACGAAAATCGGCCGATTGGGTCCGGCGATCGCGATCATGCGCGTAACGAACCGCCGGTTGCGTTCATAAACGATGCGGTTATCGAGCGCCCGCGCCACAGCGGGCGTGCGCGCGAGCCGCTCCGACTTGGCCGCCGCCCACGCGGCGATCGCATCGGCATCGCCTACCCGCCACAATCGATGCAGCGTCTTCACGTCCGCCATGTTCTGCGCCGGTGTTTGCGCCAAATCCTGTGCAAGCATTTCGCGTTGCTCGGCCAGCGTCAGATTCGTGAACGCCCGCATCTGCTCGGCCAGCGTCTCGAGGCCGACGATCTTGCCGCGCGTCGGCAAATAGATATTCTCCAACTGCGCCTCGGTGCCGTATTCCGTTTGCAAGCCCGCAGCCAGCGAATCGTAGGTTTCGACGAGCAACGCCGCGAGCCAAGGCCGCGTCTTCTTGATCTCCTCGAGCGCCGCCGGATTGCCACGCAAGCGAAAGGCGAGCTTGCGCATGAGCGCCTCGGGCAACAAACGCGGCAAACAGGCATACCGACACACGCCGTACTTCGACACGTCGTCCTGCGATCGAAGCAAATCGTCGGGCGAGATTTCGAGCGCGAGTGTAGGCGACGCCCTCAGCGCCGCCATGATCGGCGGCCGAAACGGCTGACTCTTCGGGTAATCGTAAGGATCGCCGACGTGCAGCGTCCCAAGCAGATAGATCGTCGTCGTCCCTTTCGTGGCGACGTAGAACGGCATGTGCGCGGGTTCGGCCCGCACCGCCCCGCTCGCGCTCGTGCCGTCGAAGCCGGGCGGCGGCCCATGAAAACCGGGTATCGTCGCGCTAGGCATCGGCGCGCTGGGCGCCGCTTGCGTGACCGGGGCGTTAGCGGGCCCCGCGAAGGCCGGCGCGATCGGCCCGCCGGAACGCGGATCGAGCGCCAAGCTAAAGACCAACGTGAGCACGAGTGCCTGCATCCGCCGCAGGCAGGCCCGTGCCCGCCGCGCGAGAACCGCCACGAAGGCGCCCTCGCGCGGGCGGCGCGCACGATTACGCGCCGCCCTCGTTTCAGCCATCCGCGTCCCCCACCTCCTCGGCACGGTGGCACGACACGAAGCGGCCGTCGACTTCCCGCAGCTTCGGTTCTTCCACTCGGCACCGCTCGATCGCATACGGGCAACGCTGATGGAACGTGCAGCCCGAGGGCGGATTGAGCGGCGACGGCATTTCGCCTTGGAGCTTGATTTGCGTGCGCCGATCGGCCTCGAAGATGGCCGGCGTGGCCGACATCAACGAACGCGTATACGGATGGCGCGGCTTGGCAAAAATCGTCTTTTTGTCGCCCAACTCGGCCACGCCGCCGAAATACATGACCATCACGTCGTCGGCAATATGCTCGACGACGGCCAGGTTGTGCGAAATAAAGACGTAACTCGTCTTGAACTGCGCTTGCAAGTCCATAAACAGATTCAAAATCTGCGCCTGGATGGAAACGTCGAGCGCCGAAACGGGTTCGTCGGCCACCACGATGCGCGGATCCAGAATCATCGCACGAGCAATGGCAATTCGCTGCCTTTGTCCGCCAGAAAACATGTGCGGATAGCGTTTTGCGTGTTCCGGACGCAACCCGACCGTGCGCATCATCTGCGCCACCCGGCCCGCGCGCTCGGCCGCCGTCATCGATGCATTGATGACAAGCGGCTCGGCCAGCGTCTGCTCCACCGTCTTGCGCGGATTGAGCGAGGCGAACGGGTTTTGAAACACCATCTGCACGCGGCGGCGCAGTTGGGCCAGTTTCGCCGAATCCGCCCCGGCCACATCCTCGCCTTCCACCAGCAAGCGTCCCGACGTGGGCGGCTCGATCATCGTCAGTTGCCGGGCGAGCGTCGATTTGCCGCAGCCCGACTCGCCCACGACCGCGAGCGTCTTACCACGCACCAGTGAGAACGACACGCCGTTCAGCGCCTTGACCGTCGCGTGGCCGAACATGCCGCGCCGAACGGGGTAATGCTTGGTCAGCCCGTCCGCGATCAGGACGAGATCGTCGTCATGCCGCGGCGCGCGCGAAACTTCCGGTACTGCGTTCATCGGGCGCCTCCGTGGTAGGACTCGTTCGAGCGGATTGCATCGAGATTCAAGGGTTTAATGCAGCGGACACGCGCGTCGGGCACCGTCGGATCGAGCGCCTCGAGCGCCGGCCGGCCCTTGCGGCAATCGTCCACCACGTACTTGCAGCGCGGCGCGAAAAGGCATCCGCTCGGGCGATCGTCCCGCCCCGGCACCATCCCGGGCAACGCCGATAACCGCTTGGCGCCCCGGTTGTGCTCGGGAATGGCGGCCAACAGCGCTTCCGTGTACGGATGATGCGGCTTCGCGAAGATGTCGGGTACCCGATTCGTCTCGATGACTTCGCCGGCATACATTACCGCCACGCGCTGCGCCACTTGTGAAACGACCGCCAAATCGTGGGAGATCAGCACGAGCGCCATACCGCGCTCTTTCTGCAGCTTGACGAGCAAATCCATGATCTGGGCCTGGATCGTCACGTCGAGGGCAGTGGTCGGCTCGTCCGCGATCAACAGCTTCGGATTACAGGCGACGGCCATCGCGATCATCACGCGCTGGTTCATGCCGCCCGACAGCTGATGCGGAAATGCCGTAATGCGGCTCTTGGCGTCGGGAATGCCAACCTGATCGAGCAATTCGAGCGCGCGCCGATCGAGCGCCGCGCCGCGCAACCCCTCGTGCAGCTTCAGCACTTCCTTGATCTGATAGCCGACGGTGTAGCTCGGGTTCAGGCTCGTCAACGCATCCTGGAACACCATGGCGATGTCCTTGCCGATGATCTTGCGTCGCGCCTTCGCCGACGCATTGAGCAGATCTTTGCCGTCGAACGTGATTTCGTCGGCGGTGACGACACCGGGCGCGTCGATGAGGCCCATGAGTGCCATCATCGTCACGCTCTTGCCGGACCCCGATTCGCCGACGACGCCCACGACCTCGCCCGGCGCGACCGAGAAGCTCACGCCGTCGACGGCGGGCGCGCCGCCGAACGTCACCGCCAAATTGCGGATGGTCAAAAGAGTGTTCATGGTCATGCCATCCGTTTCAGTTTCGGATCGAGGGCGTCGCGCAGCCCGTCGCCGAGCAGATTGATCGCGAGGACCGAAATGACGATCGCCAGGCCAGGCATCGTGACGATCCACCATGCGTTATCGATGTAGTCGCGCGCGGAGGCGAGCATCGCCCCCCACTCGGCCGTCGGCGGCTGCACACCCAAGCCCAAAAAGCCGAGCGCAGCCGCATCGAGAATCGCCGACGAAAAACCGAGCGTGGCCTGCACGATCAGCGGCGCCGTGCAGTTGGGCAGGACCTGCGAGAACATGAGCCGCAGCGTACCGGCTCCGGCCACGCGCGATGCGGTCACGTATTCCTTGTGCAGCTCGCCCTGCGCCGAGGCGCGCGTGAGCCGCACATAGCCTGGCAGCGCGACGATCGCAATGGCGAACATCGTGTTCGTGAGCCCCGGGCCGATGATCGCGACCACCGCCACCGCCAGCAGCAGCGACGGCAACGCGAGCAGCACGTCCATCGCGCGCATGATCGGCGTATCGGCCCAGCGGAAGAACGCCGCGCACAGGCCGAGCACGACGCCCGGTATCAACGCGAGCACCACCGACACGAAGCCGATCCAGAACGACATGCGCGCACCGAACATCAGGCGAGCCAAGATGTCGCGGCCGGCTTCGTCCGTGCCGAGCACGAACTTCCAATTGCCGCCGCTGAGCCAGGCCGGCGGAATTTTAACGGCGTCGCGGTACTGCTCGATCGGGCTATGCGGCGCGATGAGCGGCGCGAACAAGGCGATGAAGACGAGCGCCAGCACGACGATGCCAGCCGCCACCGCGCCGCGATTGCGCGAGAAGTTGCTCCAGAACTCGCGCAGCGCGAGCGCGCGTCCGCTTGGCGGCGTGACGCTTTGAGGCACCGTGTTTTGAATGTCTGCCATGATTGCGGGCTCCTTTAGCGCGTATAGCGAATGCGAGGATTGAGCACGCCGTACAGCAGATCGACGCAAAGGTTCACGACGATCACGAGCGTCGCGATCAACAATATGCCGCCCTGCACGACCGGATAATCGCGCCGGCTGATCGCATCGATAAGCCACTTGCCGATACCGGGCCACGAGAACAGCGTCTCGGTCAGCACCGCGCCGGCGAGCAGCGTGCCCACTTGCAGGCCGATCACGGTTACGACAGGAATCAGCGCATTGCGCAGTGCATGGACGACGATCACGCGTGCGGGTGATAGCCCTTTCGCGCGCGCCGTGCGGATATAGTCTTCGCGCAAGACTTCGAGCATCGAGGAGCGCGTCATGCGCGCGACGACGGCCAACGGAATGGTGCCGAGCACGATCGCAGGCAGGATGAGATGGAGCACCGCCGATTTGAACGCCCCTTCGTCGGGCGCGAGCAGCGAATCGATCAACATGAAGCCCGTCACGTGCGTGATGTCGTATTCGACGTCGATGCGCCCCGACACGGGCGTCCACCCCAGCGCGACGGAGAACACCATGATGAGGATGAGCCCCCACCAAAAAATCGGCATCGAATAGCCGGTGAGTGCGGTGCCCATCACGCCATGGTCGACGATCGTGCCGCGCTTGAGCGCCGCGAAGACACCCGCCGGCAAACCGATGACGAGCGCGAACAGCATCGCGCAAATCGACAGCTCGACGGTGGCCGGAAAGCGCGCCAGAAACTCATTCATCACGCTGGTGTTCGTAATGATCGAAACGCCGAGGTTGCCGTGCAGCGCGCGCCAAACGTAGTGGATGTACTGCAGAGGAAGCGGTTCGTCGAGCCCCAGTCGATGCAGCGCTTGCGCGTGCATCACCGGATCGACGCCGCGCTCGCCCATCATCACTTCGATGGGATCGCCGGGAATCAAATGGATCAGCGCAAAGGCAAGGATCGTAATGCCGATGAAAGTCGGTATCACCATCCCGATGCGGCGTAAAACGAATCGGAACATGGTTCGTCCCTTTATTGCAGAGGAAAAATGCGACCGGCGACGAGGAGCGGGCGCACCGAGTGGGCAGCACTCGGCGCGCCTTCCCCTGTCGCCGGAGAACGGACTTAACGCGGCGTCGGGCACGCGTGCTCCCGAGCGGACTCGGGAGAGCGTACCGCATCGCCGTTACTTCATGCTGACGCCGTCGAAACGAGCATAGCCGAGCGGATCGATACGCATATCGAGAACGTTCTTAGTCGTCGGCTGATAGATGGTGGAGTGGGCGATCGGCGAGTACGGCAACTGTTGCGAGAAAATCTGCTGCGCTTGCATGTAGATCTTCGAACGCGCTTCTTGCCCACTCGTCGTCCGGCCCTTCTGGATCAGATCGTCGAACGGCTTGTAGCACCACTCCGAGAAGTTGTTGCCGTGCACGGCTTGGCAGCCGAGCAGCGTGCCGAGCCAGTTGTCGGGATCGCCGTTGTCGCCGCTCCAGCCGATCAGCATCGAATCGTCTTCGCCCGCGTGCGCGCGCTTGATGTACTCGCCCCATTCGTAGGTGACGATCTTCGCCTTGACACCGATCTTCGCCCAATCGGACTGGATCATTTCGGCCATCAGCTTTGCATTCGGGTTGTACGGGCGCTGCACGGGCATCGCCCACAGCGTGATGTCGAAACCGTTCGGGAAGCCCGCTTTCGCGAGCAACGCCTTGGCCTTCGCCGTATCGTACGACGCCACCGGCAGGTTGCCGTCGTAGGACCATTGCGTCGGCGGCATCGGCGCCTTCGCCGGTTGGCCTGCGCCTTGATAGACCGATTCGATGATGGCCTTCTTGTTGATGGCCATGTCGAGCGCGCGGCGCACGTCCACATTGTCCAGCGGCTTATGCGTCACGTTGTACGACAGGTAGCCGAGGTTGAAGCCCGCCTGTGAGGGCATCGCAATGTCGGCGTCCTTCTTCAGATCGGCGATGTCCGCCGGGTTCGGATAGCTCATCACCTGGCATTCGTTGCGCTTGAGCTTTTGCGCGCGCACGCTCGCATCGGTCGTGATCGAAAAAATCAAATTCTTCAGCTTCACGGCGCCCGGTTTCCAATAATCGGGATTGCCCGTAAAGCGAATCGTCGCGTCCTTCGTGTAGCTCTTGAAGACGAACGGACCGGTGCCGAGCGGCTTCTGGTTGATGTCCGAGGCCTTGCCTTCCTTCAGGAGTTGATCGGCGTACTCCGCGGAGAGGATCGAGGCGAACTCCATCGCCATGTTCTGGATGAACGGGGCGTTCACTTCCTTGAGCGTGAAGCGCACCGTGTACGGATCCACTTTTTCGACCTTCTCGATCAGCTTGTCGAGGCCCATGTCGGTGAAGTACGGAAACGACACCGGGTACGCCTTGCGGAACGGCTGATTCGGATCGAGCATGCGCTCGAACGTGAAGATCACGTCGTCCGCATTGAATTCGCGCGTCGGCTTGAAGTACTCCGTCGTTTGAAACTTCACGCCGTGACGCAAATGAAAGGTGTACACCTTACCGTCGGGCGACACGTCCCACGACTGCGCGAGGCCCGGCTCCACTTCCGTGCCGCCGCGCTTGAATTCGACGAGACGGTTGTAGACGGTGAACGTGTTCGCGGTGAAATCGGTCCCCGTCGTGTATTGCGCGGGATCGAAACCGGCAGGACTGCCCTCGGAGCAATACACGAGGGTCTTGTTGGGAATGTCGGCCGCGTGCGAGATCGTCGCCGCGAGCGATACCGTCACGGTGGCGGCTGCGATCGCGCTCAACCGCACAGCGCGCAACAGTTTGTTTTGCTTCATGTTTCCTCCAGGTCTGAAGGCCAGCCAAAGCCAGCGTACGCGGATATTACTGAGCTTTGATTACCCGAACAAGCGGTCGGGAAAAGGCAACGATCAGCACTTGTTCGCGTTGACTTTGTGCTCCGCGCATGTTTAGTGCCACTAAAATTCCGTGTCAAGTCCGCCGACATCTCATGTCTAGGCGATTGGTCAGATGATTCAACGCGGGCATACCCGCAGGCACGACGATGCCGATTCGGCGAGCGGCGGTTTACTTGAGGCCGACACCCCAGAATTGCGTGGGGCCGAACGGATCGATCTCGAAGCCCACGACGTTCTTGCGCAGCGGCTGGTAGACCGTGGAATGCGCGATCGGCGTGAACGGCACTTGGCGCTTGAAGATTTCCTGGGCCTGCGTGTAAAGCCGGGTACGCTCGCCCACGTCGTTCGTCTCGCGGGCTTTGACGATCAGATCGTCGAACGGTTTATCGCACCACTTCGAGAAATTGCTGCCGTTCACCGCGGCGCAACCGAGCAGCACGCCGAGCCAATTATCGGGGTCGCCGTTATCGCCGGTGAAGCCGATCAACATCGCGTCGTGCTCGCCCGCATGTGCGCGGCGCACGTATTCGCCCCATTCGTAGGTCACGATTTTTGCATGCACGCCGATCTTCGCCCAATCGGCTTGAATCATCTCGGCCATCAAACGTGCGTTCGGGTTGTACGGACGCTGGACCGGCATGGCCCATAAGGTCAGCGTAAGGCCGTCCGGATAGCCGGCCTTCGCGAGCAGCGCCTTCGCTTGCGCCGGATCGTAGGGTGCGTCCTTGAGCGCCGCGTCGTAAGACCATTGTGTCGGCGGCATCGGATTCACCGCCACTTGCCCCGCGCCCTGATAGACCGATTTGACGATCGCTCGCTTGTCGATCGACATGTCGAGTGCACGGCGCACGTCCACGTTGTCGAGCGGCTTATGCGTCGTGTTGTAGGCGAGAAAGCCGAGATTGAAACCCACTTGGTGGGGGACTTGTAGATTCGGATCGCTCGATAACGATGCGATATCGGCCGGGCGCGGATAGTTCATCACCTGGCATTCGTCGATTTTCAGCTTTTCCGCGCGCACCGCCGGATCGGGTGTGATTTCGAATACGAGCTTGCTTAGGCGCACGACGCCGCGCTTCCAATAGTCGGGATTCCCATCGAAGCGAATCGTCGCGTCCTTCTCGTAGCTGCGAAAGATGAATGGCCCCGTCCCGATCGGATAGCGATTCAAATCCGCTGCTTTGCCCGCACGCATGAGTTCGCCCGCGTACTCGGCCGAAATAATCGACGCGAACGGCATCGCCAGTTCCGATAGGAACGGGGCGCTCGCGGTATGCAACGTCATGCGGACCGTATAGCGATCGATCTTCTCCACTTTCGCGAGGTTCGTCGCGAGCCCGAGATCGGAGAAGTACGGAAACGCGACGGGATAGGCCTTGCGCAACGCGTCGTTCGGATCGCGCATGCGCTCGAAAGTTTGCACAACATCGTCGGCGTCGAACTCGCGCGTGGGCTTGAAGTACGCCGTCGTATGAAATTTCACGCCTTGACGCAGGTGAAACGTATAGACGCGGCCGTCGTCCGAAATCTCCCACGATTGCGCGAGGCCCGGCTCGACTTTCGTGCCGCCATGCTCGAATTCGACGAGGCGGTTATAGACCGTATAAGCAGCGGCGGAGAATTCGACGCTCGTCGTGTATTGCGCCGGATCGAAGCCGGCGGGACTCGCATCCGAGCAAAACACGAGCGTTTTGGCGGGCAACTCGGCCGCATCGCTATGGGCAGCGCCGAGGAGGACGCTGGCCATAGCGGCGGCCATGGCGATGCATGCAGTGAAGCGAACGGCGAATAGAGGACGACGCGTGGGCAAAGGCATCGGCATTGGCGCTCCTTCGGTGGCGAACCGGGCAAGCGTAGCACGGGGAATCACGAGTGCCGTGCTGACAATGTAATGCTTATCACGCTCGCTTGCCGCAACGAATGGCTTGCTCGTTGACTAGTCACGGGTAAACACCGACGCATTACGTCGTTGACGATGCTTTTTGGCTTGCTACGATGATCTCCACGTAATGAACGTTACATCGCCGGTTTCGGCCTGCGCATCGAATCGAAGATTTCATCGAACGAATCATCGTGGCACTCCCTTCCGTGAGGATGCTGCTCAAGCAGCGCGAGGCATCCGTAACCCCTGCCGAGCGGCGCATCATTGCCGTGCTGCTCGCCAATTACCCCAGCGCGGCGCTAACGTCGATCTCGCAGTTGGCGACGTCCGCCGACGTAAGCGACCCCACCGTCCATCGGCTGGTCTTGAAGCTCGGCTTCGAGGGCTATCCCGAGTTTCAGCGCGCGTTGCTCGCCGAAGTCGATGCACGGATGAACTCGCCGTTGTCGCGGCTCGAATCGTCGGCCGACCAACCGCATACCGAAGACACGCAGCACGCGATGCTCGGCTCGCTGACGCTCGCCATCGGCAAGACGGCGGAGCTGTCGTCGCGCGAAGACTTCGAGCGCACGGTCGCCTTGCTCGCCGATCCGCAACGCACCGTGTTGTGCTGCGGCGGCCGAGCGAGCGGATTTATCGCCGGGTGGCTTGCCGTGCTCCTGAGCCAGGTGCGCGCGCGCACGCGACATGTCGAGCCGTCGCTCGAGCGCGGTTCCGAAGCGCTGGCCGATCTCGTACCGGGCGACGTGCTCATCGTCTACGACTACCGCCGCTATCAGGAAAGCGTCGTCCAATTCGCGCGGGCGGCGCGCGAACTCGGGGCACAGGTCGTGCTGTTCACCGATGAATGGCGCTCGCCGATTGCGAGCTTCGCCGATGTCGTCCACGTGTCGTTCGTGCAAAGCGCGTCGCCGTTCGATACGAAAGTGCCGGTCGTCGCGCAAACCGAAGCGCTCGTCGCGGCGCTGGTGCAACGCGCGAGCGTCGAGGCCAAGTCCCGATTGAAACGCATCGAAGCATTGAGAGCCGGGCGCGTCGCCGAGGACGCTTGAGCCGGCCGCCTACCCCACCACCGAAATCGAACTCATTGTGAGCATCCGATGAAAAAAGACACCCCACTCATTGCCGCGCTCGCCGCGGCCCTGATCGCGACAAGCACGCTTGCCGCCAGCGCCTATGCCGCTTCGCGTCCTGCTGTCGAGGCCCGCAACGGCATGGTCGTCACCTCGCAACATTTGGCCTCGCAAGTCGGCATCGACATCTTGAAGATGGGCGGCAATGCCATCGATGCGGCCGTGGCGGTCGGCTACGCGCAGGCGGTCGTCAACCCGTGCTGCGGCAATATCGGCGGCGGCGGCTTCATGACGCTGCACCTCGCCGACGGCCGCGACACATTCATCAACTTCCGCGAAACGGCACCGGCCGCGGCGACGGCGAACATGTACCTCGATGCCGAAGGCAACGTGAAGAAGGGCGCCAGCTTGTACGGCTACGGCGCCGTGGGCGTGCCGGGTACGGTGATGGGGATGGACCTTGCCGAGCGCAAATACGGCAAGCTCACGCGCGAACAGGTGATGGCGCCGGCCATCAAGCTCGCGCGCGACGGGTTCGTGCTGACGCGCGCCGATACCGACATCCTCGATACGACCGTCAAGCGCTTTGCACAGGACCCGGGCATCGCACGCATCTTCCTGCGCAAGGACGGCACGCCCCTGCAACCCGGCGATCGTCTCGTGCAGAAGGATTTGGCCAATACGCTCGAAGCGATTGCCAAGCACGGCCCCGATGCGTTCTACAAAGGCAAGATTCCGCGAGCGATCGAAGCGGCGTCGAAGGCAAACGGTGGGCTGCTGACGACGGCCGATTTCGCGAATTATCGGGCCATCGAAATGACGCCTGTCACTTGCGACTATCACGGCTATACGTTCATCTCGGCGCCGCCGCCGAGTTCGGGCGGCACGACGATGTGCGAAATCTTGAATACGGTTGAAGGATACGACCTCAAGGGTTTCGGGTGGCATTCGGCGCAGGCGGTGCACTACATGGCCGAGGCGATGCGTCATGCCTATGCCGATCGCAATACGAAGCTCGGCGATCCGGCGTTCGTGAAGAATCCGCTCGATGAGTTGCTCAGCAAATCGTATGCGGCGCAGATTCGGGCATCGATCGAAGCCAATAAGGCTACGCCGTCGATGCAATTGGCCGATGCGGCATCGCTGCCCGAGAAGAAGGAAACGACGCATTATTCGATCGTCGACAAAGCGGGCAACGCCGTGTCGACGACGTACACCGTCAACGGGCGCTTCGGTGCGGTCGTGATGGCACCGGGCACGGGCTTCTTCTTGAACGACGAGATGGACGACTTCACGTCGAAGGTGGGCGCGCAGAACATGTTCGGCCTCGTGCAGGGCCCGAACAATGCGATCGCACCGGGCAAGCGGCCGCTTTCGTCGATGGCACCCACGATCGTGACGAAGGACGGCAAGGTGTTTCTCGTGATCGGCTCGCCGGGCGGTTCGCGGATCATTACGACGACGTTGGAAACGGCCATCGACATTATCGATTACGGCATGGAGCCGCAGGAGGCTGTCGATGCGGCGCGGATTCACGAGCAATGGTTGCCGGATGTCGTGTATTACGAGCCGTATGGGTTGTCGACCGATACGCTGAAGATCCTCGCGAACGAGGGCTACAAGATGGTTCAGCAAACGCCTTGGGGCGCGGCCGAGTTGGTCGAAGTCGGGTTGCCTGGATTGGCGGCGGATGCATCGCAGAGTTCGGGGAACGATTCGGCGGTGGGTGGGAAGGTGCGCGTGGGGTATTTCTACGGTGCCAATGACGAGCGGCGGCCGGCGGGGGAGGCGTTGGGGTATTGATTAGGTGAGCGATCAGCTCGCTCACTCGATTTTGATCTTCCTTCGTGGAGGCCGAGTGCGAGGGCTGGTCGCCAAGTACGGTCAGCGCTCGATCGAACGTTGAGCGTGCGGGCGTTGCCGCATGTCAGCCAGCAATGGCATGCGATCGAATCTCGGCAATCTTGGCCTCCCCGATCCGTTCTTTGGCCATTTCGGTGTCGTAGTGTGTTTGAAGGTTCATCCAGCTTTGCGGATCCACGCCAAAGAAAGCGCCTAACCGTACAGCCGTATCGGCCGTGATCGCTCGCCCGTGCTTGACAATCTCGTTGATTCGCCGCGCCGGTACACCAATCGCCTTGGCTAAGGCATATTGCGAAATGCCCATCGGCTCAAGCCACTCGAGTGCAAGGATCTCGCCAGGCGTTGCCAGCGGAACTTCCCGAGCCATAGGTTTCCCCCTGGGGTGAGTTAATGGTAGTCGACGATTTCCACGTCTGTCGCAGTGCCGCTTGCAAACCGAAAGCACACGCGCCACTGACTATTGATGCGGATGCTGTATTGCCCGACCCGATCTCTCTTGAGCACTTCCAGTTGGTTTCCCGGAGGAATCCTCAAGAAGTCCAGATCCGCCGCCGCGTGCAACTGCTGTAGCTTTCGTATGGCCACGCCCTCGATGTTGGCGAACCGCGCAACTCTCTTTCCGTTGAAGAGCGTTGCCGTGTCACGACACTTAAAAGAAGTGATCATTTGAATGAATATTAACGCCACACGTTATTAACGTCAAGCGTTATTAGTGTTGCGTGCAGAGCCGTTTGACGGCAGCACATGCCGATACCGCGAGGGGCCACATCCTACAGGGGCCGAAGTCTGTTGGTCGGTCTCTCTCCATTTCTCAGACACAAGCACGTCGGCCGGCTTCTAAGTTGATCGGGACGCGCCCAACCGGCATGCGAACGATGAACGGCGACCGGCGGGGAAGGCGTTGGGGTATTGATGGGTTTTTCGCGGCCATCGGCGGCGGGTTCGTGGGCGGTGGCTGTGAAGAGATGCGTCGATAGGCGTTTCAACCGATCATCGATTTTAGATGGGAGTCCGCTTCCTTGCGGACTGCCGGCAGCTTACGGCTCAGCCGCCCGCTACCGCTGGCGCTTATCGATATCTGGCCGCTTCAATCGATCGTCGATTTCAGACAATAGATCTCTGCCGCGCCGGCTGCCAGCGGCTTCCGCGGCAGCCGCCCACCTCCGAGCTTGGACCAGCTCGGACGGTTGGGCATCCATCAATGCAATCGCCAACGCACACTGTGCTCGTTCGGAACCCAAAGAAGCGGCGGTAAGGCGCCATTTACTCAATTGCGCGTCATTGTAGTCGGCAAGTGAGAAGTGAAGATAAAGGGCCTCGGCGGACCTGGCGTCTCCGGCCTCTGCTGTGGCGAGGTTTGCGTTGAGTTCTGCAGGTTGCAGCCAGAATCTCTCACGTCCACTCACCGGGGTGCCCTCGGGCAGATCATCGAGGTTGGCAAAGCCATCGCTCACCGAGGCTAGCAACCATTTGCTTGCCTCTTGGTCTTCGCCCAACTCTTCATAGTGCTCGTACAGAGCGAACGCTGCTTGCGAATCGCCGGCCTCTGCACGTTGCTTGTTGAACTCGAATTCCTCGGGAGTTAGCATTGAACCTCCGGCGCTGCATGTCTGTATAAACGGTAGTGAGACTACTCTTGACGCGTAATGCCGCTTCGCTGTAGCAGGTCTCTGAGGCAGGCTTTACAAACCCGTTTGCCGTGGTCGAACAGCGAGTCGACGGCTTGCTGGTCTGCTTGGCAATCCACACTCAGAACTGAATCAGCGTGAATGCCCAATAGTGCGGTTATGAATTTTGAGTCGAACCAATGCACCGACTCACGTCCTCGTGATGTAGCTATAACCTTGACGAGACTAGAGGCATCTAATATGTCACCGGTCTCGATCGCAGATGCGATCACCGGCGACGATGTTACAGGGAAGACAATTCCGTGAATCCGGCATGTCGCAAGGGGATCGTCTACATACGCGCCCTCTGCTATTGGTGCCGTGTCGAATGCACGCTCTCGTGAGGTCGGGGCGTTGGGCTCTTCGCCAGAGCGGACAAGTAGCTCGTTAAGGCACTCTGGGCAGACGTAGACGAGGACCTTCTCGAACGAAGCAATCTCTCGCGGCACCTTTACGCGCACGATCCCATCAGCGACCTCTGCGGAATTCACGCATGCGGCCACCTCAGCCTGAGTCGCCCATACTTGGTAGCTGCGCTTGATGCGCTCCAGCGACACTCGAACAAGTACGTGCCGTGTGAATTCGCCCCTCGTTTTAAGGCGATCGCAAACAGCTTGCGATGCCCTAGTAAAGCCCTGCAACCCATGGCGAGAGCAAAGAACTCGGCTCATTTTCCTACTTCCTCGTTTTGCCTTCATGCGTGTGGACCGAGCATGGCATCTTGAACTCGCGCGAGATCTGGAAACATCGGCATCTCCGGCGGGGCGGTTGCCCCATTACGCCGTCGGCTAACATGTCATCACTTTTTCACAAATCAAACAACGGTTAGATCGTCCTTGTATGCGAGTTTGTAATACTTGGCGATTACGGCTGCAACCTGATCCCTCTCAGCCTCGTCGATGTTCCTTCCGCTATCCCACTTCTTTATGCTTTTCTTGCTTAGCATCGCGTCTCGAGCAGACACGACACAAATAACAGCCTCGCTACCGATTTGAAAATAGAGCCCCTCGCCTTTGTATACAACAAGTAATCGGATAACTCCAAGAGTAGCGTCACTATATTCGTGTGCAGATTTTTCGATCTTCAGTTCTTTTATATGGATCAACTCATCTTTTCTCATCTTGCACCTAAGCTGCGTCCTATTACTCGTTGCCTTCACGAAGCGCATCACGGTACATTCCGCGATATGACAGTACGCCCCCTGCCGCCGCAGGGGTAGCAACGTCCGCAGTTACTCGCGGCATGGAGAATCGCACAAATCGAGCAGAACGGACTCCCTAGTTGGTTTTCTTCAAATGCTCTGCAAAACACTTCGCGCAAACAGTCGTGAGCCGATCAAAAACGGCGGCATACTTGTTTTCAAATTTCGAATCAAACAATTCTAGATCGGGCGTCGGCATCTCAAACTCTTTCGCAACACTTCTCGAAACAAAGTATGAAATGCTTGCAGACCCGTCCTCTAGACAGTCGATATCGTATCGCAATACGTCCAGCTTTCTCCCACCGGCCTTCATCCCTGCTGCAATGTCGACTGAAACGTGGGCTATCCCAGACGCCCCATGTGTCTTACAGCGAATTCTTCCCATTTTCCCTATCAGCGCCATCCAATTTTCATTGAGCATTTAATGCGACATCGCAATTTCAGTGATCGAAAGCCGCATATGAGGCCATCAGTCATCACGTCACTTGCTTCCCATCGATCCACATTCCAGACCAGACGTTGATCCGGCAACTGCATCAAGTATGAAGCATGATTCATCTGCCCCTCACGCTATTCGGTGCTGTTGCTACTTGGATCGATGCGAACGAGTTACTTTCAAAACTCGAAGCAATGTTTCGTCGTTTGCACCAGCCTGCCCCGCGTCAACATCTACCGAAACGTTTTTGCAGGTGCAATAGACGTTGCCTTCAGGCCGAGACGGAATAATGTCCGAGCATCGAAGATATTGATAGAAAATTGTATCTGAAACCAGCAGAGAATTCTCTGATCTGCGACGCAATCCAATTAGCAAAAACATTGACGTTTTCATACCCCCTTCATTTTCCGAGGCTTGCATGTAGCGCCCCAAATCTCTTTCAATTTCCCATCTTAGATTGACCGTCGGTTAAATAGGCAGAGGGCCGCGCCAGCGGCCCTCTGCCCATTTAAGCGGTACGAACTGGTCTCACGGCGGATGCGCATGGCGAGCGCGCCACACAGGGCTCTACGGCGCAAAGCCGTACCGGCGATGCTTTCCGCATAAGCAAAAGTTACCCCTCGTCATGGCCAATTATTGGTTGGCTTGATCAATGAAGGCTGATACTAACGTCTGGATTGAGACGCGATTAATTCATGGAGGCAGGGGGTGCATGTTGCGGTAAACATACCGATGGCCGACTCCATTGCTGCTTCATTGGTGAATCGATACGTTTCGCTGCCTTCGTGGATCCCCCCCAGATGAACGACTTCCACTATGTCGTCGTCCAACATGTAGCCGGGATACTCAATATCTTCGAATGCTAGGGTAATTGGACGAACGAGGGGCGCGCGGCCCCAGGCCGAACGGTCTCTTACAAGATCGAAGAGCGCATGCGAGACCAGATCGCCGCCCGCGCGGCCATGGATGCGACAAATGACTAGCGGCATTACGGTACCTTTACTTTGAAGCCGAGCCTCTTGAGGAACTTCATCTGTCCAAGCGGGCCTTGTGGCACGTCAACACCACCTGCTCTCAAGACGTTTGCCACATGATCGACGCAACTGTTCGTCCTTTCATCGTACTTACCGAGGTTGGCACCAATTTTCGACTGCTGATATGCAATCGCGGAATTTGGAGCGGGCACAGGCACTTCAGCAGTGTGCAAGATCGGGTCACCAGTCATCACTCGTCTTTGGCGCTCGTTGACGATCGTAGTATCGCCGGTCTCAGGATCTTCAGTCTGGTGCGTATGCGCTGATGCAGTGTTGCTCTCTACCTCAACGGTGTAGTGCCCGGTGCGGCTGCCCTGGACGGCGTAGTGTCGAATAATCGCCTTTCCTTCGCACGGGCAGCACGTTAGCCCCAACGGATCAACCCACTGAGCGGGATTCGGTGCGTATTGATACAGGTTGAGACCGCCCGTCAAGCCGATCGGATCCATCGAGATGAACCGGCCCATCGCAGGATCGTAGTACCGATGCCGGTTGTAGTGAAGGCCAGATTCTTCGTCTAGCTGCTGACCTTGAAACCGAATCGGGTTCCTGGGCGTCATCCCCGCAGCCTGCGACGCCCGCTCGATCACCTTCTGCGTTTCGCCCCAGGCCTTGTACGACGCTTCCCACACCACCTCGCTCGCATCGTCCGTCATCAACAACGGCGTGCCGATCTGATCGCAATGATAATAGAACAGG
>NZ_JBQCIV010000072.1:0-60626 GCF_051953405.1 Trinickia sp.
GATAGGGCCCGCAGCATGCGTCGAACCGCGGCGCGCGCGCGTCGCTCGCCCGGCCCGGGGCCGTGCCCCCGCATGGGCATTCGAGCGGCGGCGCCTTGCGCGCGTGGGAAGGCGTCATGTCGCGAGCCCTCGCGCGATCAGGATCTTTTGAATATCGCTCGTGCCTTCATAGATCTGGCAGACGCGTACGTCGCGATAGATGCGCTCGACCGGAAAGTCGCTCACGTACCCGTAGCCGCCGAACGCCTGGATCGCACTCGAGCAAATGCGCTCGGCCGCCTCCGACGCGAACAGCTTGGCCATCGCCGCCTCTGTCAAACACGGCAGGCCCGCATCCTTGAGCGACGCGGCATGCCAAACGAGCTGCCGCGCGGCTTCGAGCTGCGTCGCCATCTCGGCGAAGCGAAATTGCACGGCCTGGTGCGCATACAGCGGCTGGCCGAAACTCTCGCGTTCGCGCGCATAGGCCAGGGCCGCTTCGAACGCGGCGCGCGCCATCCCGACGCTTTGCGCGGCGATGCCTATGCGCCCGCCTTCGAGCCCCGATAGCGCGATTTTGTAGCCTTCGCCCTCCGCACCGATCCGATTGGCCGCGGGGATGCGGCAGCCTTCGAAGACGATCTGCGCCGTGTCGGACGAATGCTGGCCCAATTTGTCTTCGAGCCGGGTAACGAGGTAGCCGGGCGTATTCGTGGGCACGATGAACGCGCTGATGCCGCGCTTGCCGGCGGTTTTGTCGGTCACGGCCAGGACGATCGCGACGTCGCCGTTCTTGCCGCTCGTGATGAACTGCTTGACGCCGTCGATGACGTAGCTGTCGCCGTCTCGGACGGCGACCGTGCGCAAGGCCGAGGCGTCCGATCCCGCTTGCGGCTCGGTCAAGCAGAACGCGCCGAGCATGTCGCCGCGCGCGAGCGGTGTCAGCCAGTCGCGCTTTTGTTCGTCGTTGCCGTAGGCGAGCAAGATGCTGCACACGGGGCAGTTGTTGACGGAGATCGCGGTGGACGTGCCGCCGTCGCCCGCTGCGATCTCCTCCAGTATGACGGCGAGCGCGAGCGCATCGAGCCCCGCACCCCCGTACTCCGAGGGAACCAGCACGCCATAAGCGCCGAGTTCGGCGAGTTGCCGATGCACCTCGCGCGGAAAGCTTCGCTCGCGGTCCCAGGTGGCCGCATGCGGTGCGATAGCCTCGCGCACGAACGTGCGCACGGCATCGCGTATCATCGAGTGATCTTGGTCGAGCACCATGGTCGATGTCTCCGTCAATTCGATATTCGATTAGGACTGCTTGCTATCGTGGCGGCTCGCGGCTCGTCTGTTTGACGAACGGCAGCGGCGAGCGCACGGCGTACCAGACGATCGCGGGCACCTCGCGCACCGTTGAATACAGATCGCGCCATTCCCAAAAACGCGGGTAAGCACCGCTCACGTCGCGTACGCCGAAACGCCGCAAGGCCAGCATCGTTCTGGGCAGATGAAAGTACTGCGTGACGGCGAGCGCGCTCGAGAAACCGCGGCTGCGCATGAACGCGCTGGCGTTGCGCGCGCTCGACCACGTATCGACGCCCGCGCTGTCGGCCACGATGCGCTCGCTCGGCACGCCGCGCGCGATCAGATACGCGCGCATGACGGCGGCTTCGTCCATGCCCGACCGCTCGACGCCGCCGCTCACGAAAAGGTAGCGGCACCGATGCTCGGCATAACATCGCCGCGCCCGCGCGAGCCGCGCGGCGAGCCGCGGTGAGGGCTGGCCGTTCGGCTCGACGGTGTTGCCGAGCACGAGCGCAACGTCGGCGGTGCGCGCGCGGGTCAGCAATCCCGCGCAGGCTAGCAGCGCGATGGCGACCAGAGCGACGTATAGCGCACGCCGTGCGAACTTGAGCTTCAACCGGTATTCCTCATGGGCGCGCGCTTTCGGCAAATCGTTAGGATTACCAATCGATGGACGTGCCGTCGTATTGCACGAATCGGCCGTGGTAGGTTTCGCGATCGACGGCCGCCGCCGCGAGTACCGAACGCATGCCCGTGACGCTGCGCGCGACGTCGATCGCAGCCTGAGCGCCGCCCATGTCGGTGCGCACCCAGCCCGGATGCAGCGCGATGCACGTGGCGCGCCGCGTTTGCAGCGACGCCACGCGCAGCGCACAGTTCAACGCGGCCTTGCTCGTGCGATAGAGCCAACCGGTGGTGCCCGTCGCTTCGGCAATGCTGCCCATGCGGCTCGATATCACGCCGAGCACGCCGTGGGCGGATTCGACAAGCGGCAGCAGGATCGGCAGCAGCATCATCGGCCCGCGCACGTTCGTCGTCATGACGTAATCGAAGTCTTCGACGCTGAACGGCTCGACGCCCTCGGTGGCCGGTCCGTACACGCCCGCCACGATCAACGCCGCATCGAGCCGCTCGCCGGCGAGCTTCGCGGCGAGCGCGGCGATGTCCCGCGGTTCGGCGATGTCGAGCGAAATCGACGAGACGCCGCGCGTGTCGAGTTCGGCGAGGGCGCGCTCATCGCGCGCCGTGGCGATGACGCGCCAGCCGGCCGCCTCGTATTGGCGGACGAATTCATGGCCGATGCCGCGCGATGCGCCGACGATCAAGACAGTCTTCATCGATCCTCTCCTGTCGCGATGAACCCGCGTGAGGCGGACGCCGGCGCGTGCGTCGATGCGCCGGCCCGCGTGCGTCGATCAAACGATTTCAAACGATTTCGATCCCCATCGCCGTCGCTTCGCCGCCGCCGATGCACAGGCTCGCGACGCCGCGCTTGCCGCCGCGCTTGCGCAGCGCGCCGATCAAGGTGACGAGGATGCGCGCCCCGGAGGCGCCGATCGGATGCCCGAGCGCGCAGGCGCCGCCGTTCACGTTCACCTTCTCGTGCGGCAGCTTATGGTCGGTCATCGCAGCCATCGTCACGACGGCGAACGCTTCGTTCACTTCGTACAGATCGACGTCGTTCGCGTGCCATGCGTTCTTCTCGAACAGCTTGCGAATCGCGCCGACGGGTGCCGTCGTGAACTTCGACGGTTCCTGCGCGAACGTGGCGTGCCCCACGATGCGCGCGAGCGGCGTCAGCCCGAGCCGTTCTGCGGTCGATGCGCGCATCAAGACCAGGGCCGCCGCGCCGTCGGAAATCGACGACGAGTTCGCCGCCGTGACGGTGCCCGTCTTGCTGAACGCGGGCTTAAGGGTGGCGATCTTCTCGATGTTCGCCTTGAACGGCTGCTCGTCGCGAGAGATCGTCGTTTCGTCGCCTTTGCGGCCCGCGATCTTCACAGGCGCGATCTCCCACGCGAACGAACCGTCTTCGTTGGCCCGCTTGGCGCGTACGAGCGATTCGATGGCGAACGCGTCTTGCGCCTCGCGCGTGAAGCCATAGGCGCTCGCGCACTCCTCGGCGAACGTGCCCATCAGGCGACCTTTGTCGTAGGCGTCTTCCAGGCCGTCGAGGAACATGTGATCGAGCACTTGTCCGTGCCCCATGCGCATGCCGCCGCGCGCCTTCGGCAGCAGATAAGGCGCGTTCGTCATGCTTTCCATGCCGCCGGCGATCATGACGTCGACCGAGCCCGCCGCGAGCATGTCGTGTGCGAACATCGCCGCCCGCATGCCCGAGCCGCACATCTTGTTGACGGTCGTGCAGCCCGTCGCGAGCGGCAAGCCCGCGCCCAACGCCGCTTGCCGTGCCGGCGCTTGGCCGAGGCCCGCGGGCAGCACGCACCCCATCAGCACTTCCTCGATCTGCTCGGGTTTGAGGCCCGAGCGCTCGAGCGCGGCGGCGATGGCCGCCGAGCCGAGCTGCGGCGACGTCAGCGAGGCGAACTCGCCTTGAAAGCCCGCCATCGGCGTGCGAGCCGCCGAGACGATCACGATCGGATCCTTCATGTTGCTCGTTGCGTCAGTCATGTTTGATCTCCTTGATCACACCCTGGACCACCTGTTCGACCTTCGCGAGCGAGGCGAAATCGGCGGCGACCACGTCGTTTTGCGCCGATCCCGCCGTTTCGGCGGAAAGGGCGGCGACACAGCGTCGATAGGTTTCATCGAGCGCGTCGGCGTTCGAAATCGTCATGCCGAGGTTGCGCACACGTCCGTCGTGCACGCCGTAGGCAAGGCCGTGCACCGTGAGCGGCTGGCTGCGCGCCCAGGCGTCGTTGACGATCGTCGTGCGGCAGACGTTGACGACCTGCTCGATCGTATTGAGTTCGACGAGGCGGCGGTGACGCGCCACCATCGGCCAGGCTTCGAGCAGCGCCGCGTGCTTGGCGCGCACGTCATGAATGTGGTGCAGCCAGTTGTCGGCCAGGCCGACGCGGCGATCGTGCAGCGCGGCGCCCACGCCCGAGCAACCGTAGTGGCCTACCACCATGATGTGCTTGACCTTGAGCAGATCGACGGCGAACTGGATGACCGACAGGCAGTTCAGATCCGAGTGAACGACGACATTCGCAATGTTGCGATGGACGAACACCTCGCCCGGCGGCAGGCCGATGATCTGGTTGGCCGGCACGCGCGAATCGGAGCAGCCGATCCACAGATACTCGGGCGCTTGCTGATCGGCCAGGCGCGCGAAGTATTGCGGATCTTCGGCGAGCTTGCGTTCGACCCATGCTTCGTTGTTGGCGAACAGCTGGGAGAGCGGATGGTTTTGATCGTTCATAGTGCGTTGTCGTAGTGGTTGAGCCCTGACAGGCTATGAAGAAAGTGGCGACCGTGCGCGCCGCGCACGGCATTCATGCCGCGCGGGCCGTGCCTGCGCCGTCGCCGCCGGGATGCGGCGATGCGGCATCTTGCGTGGCATCGGCATCGGCAGCGTCCCCGCCGGCGAACCGGGCAGGAAATCGATTGCAAAAACGCAGGCCAGAGTCGTACGGGAAAAAATCGGGCAATTCGCCCTTGAGCAGCAGATCCTTGTGTCGTTGCCAGAGCTTCGGATCGAAGAAGTCGGCGTGATGGCGCATGAAGGACTCGCGCACCGTCGGGTCCCCGAGCAGGAACGTTGAATACGTTTCGGGGAAGATGTCGTTCGGGGCGACACCGTACCACGGTTCGGCCGACAATTCGTCTTCTTCGGTCTGCGCTTGCGGCACATGGCGGACATTGCAGTCCGTCAGATATTCGATCTCGTCGTAATCGTAGAACACGACGCGGCCGTGACGTGTGACGCCGAAATTCTTGTAGAGCATGTCGCCGGGGAAGATATTCGCCTGCATGAGTTCCTTCACCGCGTCGCCGTATTCCTTGATCGCGTGCTCGATATCGGCCTCGGTGCCGTTTTGCAGGAACAAATTGAGCGGCACCATGCGGCGCTCGATATAGACGTGCTTGATGACGAGACAATCGCCTTCGTATTCGATCATCGAAGGCGCCTCCTTCTCGAGTTCGCGCAAGAGTTGTTCGTCCAGGCGCGAGAGCGGCAGCGCGACGCTCGAATATTCGAGCGTGTCGGCCATCCGCCCGAGCCGGTCGTGCCGTTTCACGAGCAAGTATTTGTCTTGGATTTTCTGGCGCGTCGTGTCCTTCGGCGGCGGGAACACGTCCTTGATGATCTTGAAGACGTAGGGGAAGGATGGCAGCGTGAACACAACCATCACGAGCCCCTTGATACCGGGGGCGATGATGAAGTGATCGCTCGAGTGCGACAGGTGCTTGAGCAGATCGCGATAGAAGTTGTTCTTGCCTTGCTTTTGCAAGCCGACCGACGTGTAGATTTCCGCCTTCGGCTTGCCGGGCATGATCGTGCCGAGGAAGTCGACGTAAGCCGAGGGCACGTCCATGTCGACGAGAAAATACGAGTGCGAAAAGCTGAAGATGATTTGCAACTGCTCGCGCTTGAGCAACACGGTATCGAGCGCGAGCAGGCCCGGCTTCACGTGACGGATCGGCACGGCGAAAGGCAGCAGCACTTCGCCGTTGATGATGCGGCCGATGATGTACGCGGCTTTGTTACGGAAGAACAGCGACGACAGCACGTGCACTTGGAAGTTGAACGCTTCCGAGAACGCGCCGAACGTCTCGTGGATCGCATCGATGATGCAAGCCGCGTCGCGCGTCAAATCCTCGAACGGACACTCGAGCTGAAAATTCGTGACGATCCGCTCGAGCGTGGCCGCCAGGCCGTCCTTGCCGGGATAGTAGGCCCGGTAGGTCGGCTTCGCGGCGGGCTCCTCGTTTTCCAGGTATTCCGTCGAAATGACGGGCCGCACGAAGATGAAATCGTTGTTGAAGTAGGAACGATGCAGGATCTTGCAGCAAACCGAATTGAAGAACGTTTCGGCGCATTCCGGCTGCAAGTGGTGCGTCAGTAGGCCGATGTAGTGCAGCTTGATCTGCTGCCACACCTCGTCGTCGATATTCTCGGCATCATATTCGTCTTCGAGCAGACGCACGCATTCCTCGACCCGGTCGTCGTACGAGGCGATGCGATCGCGCGCGAGCGTTTGCAGGGCCAGCCAATCGGCCGCTTCGAACAACGTTTTCGCGTGCACGGCCGCGGCGCAGAAATTGCCGTAGTGGCGATTGAAGCCTTCGAGCATCGTCTGCGCAACATCGAAGCCGATCTGCGACGACAGCAGTTTAGGAAAGTGCTTCATGCGTCTTCCGATTGCACAGCGCTGCCGCCGCCGTTCGGCGCCGGGCCCCGCGCGCCGTCGACCCCGTTCTCGGCCAGCATCGAGCGGCATTGCGATTCGTACTGCGCGAGATCTTCGAGCGTCGCGGTCAAGTCTTCCAACTGACGCTCGAGCACTTGGCGATGCTCGGCGATCGTTGCCAAGAACGCGTGCAGTTGCGCAGCGGTGTCGGTCGGCGATTCGTACAGGTCGAGCAGATCGCGAATCTCCGAGAGCGTGAAGCCGAGCCGCTTGCCGCGCAGCGTGAGCTTCAGGCGCGTGCGATCGCGCGGCGAATACACGCGCCGCAGGCCGCTCGAGCCCTCCCGGCGCGGCGCGAGCAGCCCCTGGTCTTCGTAGAAGCGGATGGCGCGGGGCGTAACGTCGAATTCGCGCGCGAGTTCGGTGATCGTGAAGTGCTGGGTCATAAGGGACGCGTCGGGGTAGAATCGACGGACGTTTACGTTATCGTCAAGTTCGACAAAGTGCAACTAGCGATGAAGCCGGTTGCGTTCGCTCAGGATTAAACCGATGAATGCGTTGGAACACCAGCTCGACTATCCGTTCGCCGATACCTTGCCCGAGCCGGGGCGGTTGCACGAAGTGGCGCCGGGGGTGTATTGGGTCCGCATGCCGCTGCCGTTTGCGCTCGACCACATCAACCTATGGCTGCTGCGCGACGAGATCGACGGCCGGGCAGGGTGGAGCGCGATCGATTGCGGTATCGCCGACGAAACCATCCAGGCCCACTGGGAGCGCATTTTCGAGCACGAACTCGGTGGTTTGCCGATTTTGCGCACGATCGTCACGCATTGCCATCCGGATCACCTCGGATTGGCCGATTGGATTTGCAAGGGTGGCGCACGCGAGCGGTGGAACGTGCGGCTGTGGATCACGCTCGGCGAATACATGCTCGGCCGCGTGATGGCCGCCGGCGACGGCTCGAACGCGGGGGGCGAAGGCGCGGCGCGTCACTTCGCGCGTCACGGCCTCACCGATCGCGAGGCGCTCGAGAAGCTGCGCAACCGGCGCGATTACTACGCGAAGCTCGTGCCGTCGATGCCGTCGCAGTATCGCCGCATGCGGGAAGGCGACGTCGTGCACATCGGCGGGAACGATTGGCGCGTCGTGACCGGGTACGGGCATTCGCCGGAACACGCGGCGCTCTATTGCGAGGCTGCGGGCGTGCTGATTTCGGGCGACATGGTACTGCCGCGTATTTCGACGAACGTTTCCGTCTTCGACATCGAGCCGGAAGGCAATCCGCTCGCGCTCTACCTCGAATCGCTGGGGCGCTATGAAGGGATGCCGGCCGAAACGCTGGTGCTGCCGTCGCACGGCAAGCCGTTTCGCGGGCTGCATACGCGTATCGCGCAACTGCGCGCCCATCATGAGGCGCGGCTCGCCGAGGTGCGCGAGGCGTGCGCGCAGCGGCCCGTGAGCGCGGCCGATATCGTCCCGCTCATGTTCAAGCGCGCGCTCGATATTCATCAGATGACGTTCGCGATGGGCGAGGCGCTCGCCCATCTGCACTTGCTATGGCTCGCGGGCGAACTCGAGCGCAGCGAAGACGCGGACGGGATCGTGCGGTTCGCGCGGGCGGGGTAACGGCCGGCGACGCTACGGCGTGCCGCGCATCGCCTCGGCGCGCACGAGCAGCAGTTCGCGCTCGCGTGCGTTTTGCGTCATCGTGGCCGCCCGCTCGAACTCCGCGCGCGCTTGCTCGTGCCGCCCGAGCTTCGCGAGCAAGTCGCCTCGCACGCTCGGCAACCAGTGATAGCGCGCCAGCGCCGGATCGGTCGCCAGCGCCTCCACGATCGCCAAGGCGGCCTGCGGACCATACGCCATGCCCACCGCCACCGCCCGGTTCAGCTCGACGATCGGAGACGGGTTCACTTGCACGAGTGCATCGTAGAGCGCGACGATTTGCGCCCAGTCCGTGTCTTCGACGCGATGCGCGCGAGCATGGCAAGCAGCGAGTGCTGCCTGCAGCGCATAGGGGCCCAGCTCGCCGCCCAACGCTTCGGCCCGCGCGAGCGCGGCAAGCCCACGCCGAATCAGCAGGGGGTCCCAACGCGAACGGTCCTGATCGGCGAGCAGCACCGGCCGGCCGTTTGCATCGACGCGCGCATGAAGCCGCGATGCCTGCAGCTCCATTAACGCGACGAGACCCTGCACTTCGCTATCGTCCTGCACGAGTTCGGCCAGGATGCGGCCTAGGCGCAACGCTTCGTCGCACAGGGCAGGCCGGATCCAATCCTCGCCGGCCGTAGCCGCATACCCCTCGTTGAAAATCAGATAGACCACCTCGAGCACCGATGCGGTTCTTGCTGCGCGTGCATCGGCGCGCGGCACTTCGAACGGCACGCGTGCCTCGCGCAGCGTACGCTTGGCGCGCACGATGCGCTGCGCGATCGTCGGCTCCGGTACGAGAAACGCACGCGCGATCTCATGCGTCGCGAGACCGCCCAAGAGGCGCAGCGTCAGCGCCACACGCGCATCGGTCGATAGCACCGGATGGCAGGCCGTGAAGATGAGCCGCAGCAAGTCGTCGCCGATGTCGTCGGCGCGCGCGGCATCGATCGCATCGACGAAATCCGGCACCACATGCGCTTCCAATGCATCGAGATCGCGCCCGATCGCTTCGTGTTTTCTTGCGTGCAGGGCATCCTGGCGCAGCTTGTCGAGCGCACGATGCTTGACTGTCGCCATGAGCCAAGCCCCCGGATTGTCGGGTACCCCATCGCGCGGCCAATGTTCGAGCGCCGCGACGAGCGCGTCCTGCGCGAGTTCCTCGGCGATGCCGATGTCGCGCACGAGCCGCGCGGCATGCGCGACGACGCGCGCCGCTTCGATGCGCCACACGGCTTCGATCGCACGATGGGTCGGGTTATTAGCGGTCATGGTCGATCAGCGCCGGCTTGCCTCGAGTTCGCGCAAGCGTTTGATCGCATCGCTCGGTTCGAAGTCTTCGAGTTCGAGCAATGGCCTGACCTCGATTTCGCCGTCGCCTGTCTCGCCGAACGGCGCGGGAAAGCGCCGTGCCCACTCGAGCGCTTCTTCGCGCGAACGCACTTGGATCAGCGTATAGCCGGCAATCAGCTCCTTCGTTTCGGCGAACGGCCCATCGACGATCGTGCGCGTGCCCCTCGAATAGCGCACGCGCCAACCGTCCGAACTCGGCTTCAGGCCGTTGGCATCGAGCAAAACGCCCGAGCGCGAGAGTTCATCGTGATAGGCGGCCATCGCGGCCAACCAGCCGGCTTCCGGCATCGCGCCCGATTCGCTGCGAGCGTTGGCCCGAACCATGATCATGAAACGCATCGTGTCGCTCCTCGAAGTGATGGAGGCCGCTCGTCGGGCTCCTGTCTTTACGACGAACGACACGCGGCGTTTTCGACATCGGCTGGGCCTGTCGCCGAACGCTCGGCGCAACCCCTGTGCGTCACTCGTAGCACGGCGCCAGGCGTCTGACTTCGACCGTGCACCATTGCGCCGCCGGGCACTCGGCCGCGATGGCGAGCGCTTCTTCCTCGCGGTCGCAGTTGAGCAGGTAAAAGCCGCCGACCATTTCCTTGGCTTCCGCGAACGGGCCGTCGATGAAGCGGCGCTCGCCGCCCCGAAGCTCGACGCGTACCGCCTCGTCGGTGGAGGCGAGCGATTGCGCCGCGACGAGCAGGCCGCGCGCTTTCAGGTTCTCGCCGAACCGGACCATCGAATCGTAGGCGGCGTGGGCCTCGTCGGTCGTGCGCTCGGCACGCTGGCCGATAGGTTCGACGATCAACAGCAGGTAGGACATGGCGGACTCCCGGGCAAAGGGGCGCGCCGGGGCCGGTGCGCCGTACGGCAAGAAGGATAGAGCAGGCTCGGCGGCGCTGCCATCGGACGCGCATGCCACCGCGGCCGTCAGGGCGAAATCGCCTTGGCGTCGGCTTGGCGCAACGCCGTCATATTGCCGACGAAGGCATCGGCAATCTGTCTAGCCAATGCGGCAACGGCGGCATTGCGGTCGGCGCGCTCGAATCCGAGCTTGGCCGGCACGACGTACGGCTGCCATTTGCTCGATCCATCCGCCTGAGCAGGCGGTACGCCGATGAGGGCGAATGGCGTATCGGCATTGTGCCCGAGGTCGGCCACGGTGACGGAGACGTCGGCGCCGAGCGCGCCGGTCGGCAGCCCGGTGCCGTCCGATTCGGCCCCGTTCGCCGCCGCGCTTTCCAAGTGGAAGGCGCCGCCGATCAGCCAGCCCTGCACGGGCGGCGGCTCGCCTGGCGCGAGATAGCGCGCCGCCAAGCCCGCATGGTTGAGCCGCTGCACGACGGCTTGCGCCACGAGTCCCGCATCGTGCCCGGCGGCGCGAGCATGAAGCGCGGCGCGCAGACGGGCGAGCAACCCGGATGGGGGCGCGCCCGCGGGCACGGCGATGAAATCCGTCACATAGACGGCCTGCGGCACGGCCACCATCGGTGCCGGCCCGAGAGGCGCGGCCGCGACCGGAGGCGTAGGCGCGGGTACCGGGGCGGCCGGCGCGACACTGACTTGCGCGACCGTCATCGGCGCGACGGCGATCGAATCGGCCGGCGAGATATCGTCCACCGCCGGTTGCTTGGCCGGCGCGGCGGTGGGCGGTTGGGCAACGGCCGTTTGTGCAACGGCCGCGGCGGCGAACCAGATCGTAAGAGCCGCGATCGTGCGGCCGAGATTTCGCATGACTGCTCGATGGGATCGTCGGGGTGGCGCTAAAGCGATAGCGCCCTAGCTTAAAGCGCGCCCATGACGAGCGTCAACGTCACGCGCGACAGCATCGCGCGCGACGTTCATCGTCACTTCACCGACACGTCCGCAAAATCTTGCCGGCCGAATGCGCTCACTTTGTAGCCCTCGACCGATCGACGCGTGATGGCGCTCGCTGTCGGATACCCGAGCGGGATCCAGAGCGCTTCGTCGTGGATGATCTTTTGCGCGGCTTGGTAGTCTTTCGCACGGGTAGGTTGCTCGGCCACCGAGCGCCCGTCAGCGATCAACTTGTCGAGCTTCGGATCGCAGAATCGAGCGAAATTGATGCCCGATTTGACACCGTTGCAGCTGAACAGCGGTGTCAGGTAGTTGTCGGGATCGCCGTTGTCGCCGGCCCACCCCATGAACAGCATATCGTGTTGCCCTTGCTTGGCTTGCTTGATGAGTTCGCCCCATTCGATCACTCTGACATCGGCTTTCACGCCGATTTTGGCGAGATCGGCTTGCAGCAGCTCGGCGCCGGCCTTCGGCTTCGGATTGAGCACGCTGCCTTGCGGGCGTACCCAGATCGTCGTCGAGAACCCGTTCGGATAGCCGGCCTGCGCGAGCAGCGCCTTGGCCTTCGCCGGATCGTAGGGATACGCACCGATCGCCTCGTCGTAGCTCCAGGTGGAGGGCGGATACGGATTCACGGCCGGCGTGGCTGTGTTGTCGAAGACAACCTTCAAATACGTTGCGCGATCGAACGCCATGTTGATGGCTTGCCTCACGCGCTCGTCGTCGAGCGGCTTGTGCTGCGTGTTCAGGGCCACAAATGCGGTCATGAACGCCGGGGTTTGCACGACGGCCAGCGATTTGTCGCTCTTCGCGTCGGCCACATCTTCCGGCTTCGGCGATAGCGCGATCTGGCATTCGTTCGCCTTCACCTTTTGCGCGCGCACCGTGGCGTCGGGTGTGATCGCGTAGATGAGCCGCTCGGCCTTCGGTTTCGGTCCCCAGTAGGTCGGATTGGCCTCGTAGCGGATCACCGCGTCTTTCGTGTAGCTCTTCAGCACGAACGGGCCCGTGCCGATGGGCTTGCTGTTCAGGTCCGTCTGCTTACCCGCCTTCAGCAACGCGTCGGCGTACTGCGCGGAGTAGATCGACGCGAACCCCATCGTCAACATGGGGAGGAACGTGGCGTTCGGCTCGTTCAAATCGAATTCGACGGTGCGTTCGTCGACCTTCTTGACGGCCTTTACGAGCTTGACGAGCCCCATCGATTGCGCATGCGGGAAGCCGTTCGGGCCGGCCACTTTATGCCATGGGTTGGCACTGTCGAGCATCCGGTCGAACGTGAAAACGACGTCGTCGGCGTTCAACGGGCGCGACGGCTTGAAGTAATCCGTGCTTTGGAAGGCCACGTTCGGACGCAAATGGAACGTGTAGGTCAAGCCATCGCTGCTGACTTCCCATTTGTCGGCCAATGCCGGCACGACCTTCTTGGCGGCCTCGTCGTAATCGACGAGCGTGTTGAAGATCACGTCGGCCGATGCGTTCGTCGTCACGAGCGAGTTGAATTGAACGACGTCGAAGCCGTCCGGGCTTGCCTCCGTGCAGACGGTGAGCGGTTTCGCGAACGCAAGAGCGGGCAAGACGGCGAGCGTGGCGGCGAGCAGTTTGACGTGCATGGATTCTCCGTTTGAGACGGGGCGGCCGGATGTCGGTGCTGCGAGGGTCGAGCCGAAAAGCTTAGCCGAAGAGCTTAGCCGAAGCATGCGTGATCGACAACGATAGGTCCCTTATATCGATATGCTCGCCCGCTTCCGAGCGCAAAGCGGCGCCGCGGCGCCGCGGTGTGGTGGCGTTGTGGTGTCCTGGCGAGCCGACGTCTAACCCGCCGCGCGCGGCTTGCGCGGTGCCTTTTCGAAGAGCCGGTCGTACAACCAACGCGGCAGGCAGCCGAGCAACGCCGCGACGATCCGCATCGGCCAAGGAATCACGGCAAAACGCACCTTACGTGCGATCGCGCCAGCCGCCTTTTCGGCGAAGCGTTCGGCGTCCATGAGGAACGGCATGCGATAAGGATTGTGCGCGGTCATCGGCGTGCGGATGTAGCCGGGGGCAATCGTCACGACGGCCACATCGAACGGCCGCATCTCGACGCGTAACGATTCGAGATAGGTCAGCGCGGCGGCTTTCGACGCGCTGTAAGCGCCGGAGCCGGGCAGGCCGCGTACGCCGGCCACACTGGCGATCCCGACGAGCGTGCCGCGGCGAGCCTGCGTCATTGCTTTGGCGAACGGCTCGAAGGTGGCCGCCATGCCGAAATAGTTGACATCCATCACTTCGCGAAACGCTGCCAGATCGCCGAAGCCGGTCACGACACCCTTGCTGATGCCGGCATTGGCAATCACGACATCGGGCAACCCGTGTTCGCCGATGAATTGGGAAGCCGCCCGCGCGATCGCTTCGTCGTCGCGCACGTCGGCCGAATACAGGGAGATCGAAACTCGAGGAAAGCGCCGGGCAAATTCGGCGAGCGGCTCGAGGCGGCGCGCCACGAGCCCGAGGGCGGCGCCTTGCCTCGCATAGTGCTCGGCGAGGGCAAGGCCGATGCCGCTCGAGGCGCCGGTAATAAAAACCTTCAGCGGCGAGGTCATACCGGCGCGTGCGGCATTACATCTTCTTCGCGCGCACTTGCGCGACGAGGTAGTCGAGGACTTGAATCGTGCCCGGCAGGCTATCGGTGGCGGCGGGGCCCGTTTCGTACTTGCCTTGCACCGCGAGCGTCGGCACGCCGTCGATGTTGTAAGCCTGCAGCAAGGCTTTGTCGCGAGTCAATTCCGATTGCGTCGAGAACGAGTTGTACGCGTCCATGAACTTCGTCGGATCCACGCCTTGGGTGGCCAGGAATTTCGCCTGATCTTGCGGCGTCAGCAAGTAATTCTTGTTGACGTGGATTTCATGAAACACGACAGGCGTCAGCTTTTGCTCGAGACCGAGCGCGCGCAGCGCATACAGCAGCTTCGAGTGCGGAATGAAGTCGTCGCGGAAGGCGACCGGCACGCGCTTGAAAACGACGTCCGCCGGCTTCGTGGCGAGCCATTTTTCCAGGTACGGGTCGAATTCGTTGCAGTGCGGGCATCCGTACCACATGAACTCGATCACTTCGATTTTGCCGGCGGGCACGTCGAGGGGCTGCGGCGTCTTCAGGACCGTGTAGTCCTTGCCGGCCGTCGGCGCAGCCGGCGATGCCAGGGCGGCGCTCGCGCCGACAACGGCCAGGCTGACGGAGAACAAGAGCGTGCGGATCAGTTTCTTCATTGTTGGCTCGTGGATACGATAAACGTGGAACGCCTATTCGGCCCGGCCGCGGCGCGGGCATGCGCCTTCTCGGCTGCCGATTAAGACATGCGCCGTCCGAGCGGAGTTCAGCGGCGAACGGCGCATGACCGGCCTATTCGTTGCGAGTGACGCTTACTGCTTCGTGAAGCGAATCACGGCCGTGTCGATCCCGGCATCCGACAGCCGTTGGCGGGTCGCATTCATTTCGTCGAACTTCGCGAACGGCCCGATGCGCACGCGGAAGTAAGTGACACCGCCTGCGTCGCGCTGCGACACCTTCGATTCGAAACCCTGGAATGCAAGGCGGGCGCGTTGCTGCTCGGCGTCGGCGGCCGTCTTGTAGGCGCCGACTTGCAGGAAATAGCCCGTATTCGCGTCGTTCGCCCCAGGCTGCGCGCCGTTGTTCGGGTGCGCCGCGTTGTTGGCGGCATTGTTGGCCGCATTGTTGGCATTAGGCGCGGCCGTGGGCGGCACGTTCGCCGTTTGGGAGGGCTTCTTCTGCTCGGCCGGTGCGTTGGTTTGGGCTTGCTGCGGCTGTGCGGGAGCGTTGGCGGCGTTGCCGCCCGCGCTGGACGCACCGCCCGCCGACGGGACTTCGACGATCTGCGGCTCTTGCAGCAGACCGGGGGCCCCGGCTTGCGCCGGCGGCTGGCCGGACTGCCCCGGCGCGGTGTTCGGCGGCGTTTGCTGAGCCGCTTGCGGGACCGGCTGCCCCGGCGATTTGCCTTGCAGCGCGCGGTTCGGATCGTATTGCTGCTGGATGGTGCCCGCATCCGACGCGCCGCCCGGCGCCACCTTGGCGACGAACGGCGTGGGTGCACGCGTGATGTAAAGCGCGACGACGACCGCGATCGCCAGGCCGACGATCAAACCCAGCACGACGCCGAGGAAGGTGCCCCCGGTTTGCTTGGATGGTTTCCCCTTCGGGGACGTGCTGCGTGGCGAAGTGCGGCTCGGTTTTGCCATTATCTGATTCACCTGCGAAAGAAACCCGGAAGGCGGCGCTCGGCAGATGCCGAGCAGGGCCGCGCGAGGGCGGCCACCGATTATAGCGACGGCGCGTGCCGACGCGCGGCGAATGCGCGGGACGTTACATCTTGGCCGGCGACGATACGCCGATCATCGCCAGCCCATTGGCGAGCACTTGGCGCGTGGCCGCCAGCAGCGCGATACGCGCATCGCGCTCGGCCTGCGAGTCGACCAGCACGCGCTCGGCATTGTAGAACGAGTGAAATTCGCTCGCGAGTTCGCGCAGATAGAACGCGATCGCGTGCGGAGCAAGTTCGACGGCCGCATGCGTGAGCATATCGGGATACTCGGCGAGCTTGTGCATGAGCGACATGGCGCGCGCACTGGTGAGCACGGACACGTCCACTTGCGGTAACACCGCCTCGTCGCCGCCGAAGCGCGATTTCCATTCGGCCAGGATCGAGCAGATCCGCGCATGGGCGTACTGGACGTAGTAGACCGGGTTCTCGTCGTTCTGCTTGAGGGCGAGGTCGACGTCGAATACGAATTCGGTATCGGCCTTGCGCGAGATAAGAAAGAAGCGCACGGCGTCGCGCCCGCGCTGAATGGTCGCCTCGTCGAGCAAATCGGGCGCCGCTTCCTGCCCCGGCACCGCGCCGCCCGACCATTCGATCAGGTCGCGTACCGTCACGTAGCTGCCGGCGCGTTTGGAGATCTTCACTTCCTGGCCGTCGCGCATGACGGTGACCATCTTGTGCAGCACGTAGTCGGGGTAGCCCTTCGGGATGCCGACGCCGAGCGCTTGGAGGCCCGCGCGCACGCGCGCGATCGTGCCGTGGTGATCCGAGCCCTGCACGTTGATGACCTTTTCGAAGCCGCGTTCCCACTTGGTGACATGGTAGGCGACGTCGGGCAGGAAATAGGTATAGGTGCCGTCGGACTTGCGCATGACGCGGTCTTTGTCGTCGCCGTATTCGGTCGTGCGCAGCCACAGCGCGCCTTCTTCCTCGAACGTCTTGCCGGCCGCGATCAGCGCATCGACCGTCTTGGCGACGCGCCCTTCGGTATAGAGCGACGATTCGAGGTAGTACTGGTCGAACTTCACGCCGAATGCTTGCAAGTCCATGTCCTGCTCGTGGCGCAGGTAGGCGACAGCGAACTTGCGGATCGCGTCGAGATCGTCGGCGTCGCCTTTGCCTTTGACGGGTTCGCCGTCTTTGGCCGCGACCGTTTCGCCGTTCATGTAATCGCCCGCGATGTCGCCGATGTATTCGCCGTTGTAGGCGGCTTCCGGCCAGCCGGGTTCACCCGGCTTGAGCCCTTTCGCGCGCGCTTGCGTGGAGAACGCGAGGTTTTGGATCTGAACGCCGGCGTCGTTGTAGTAGAACTCGCGGTGGACCGCGTAGCCTTGGCTCGCGATGACGTTCGCGAGGGCATCGCCGAGCGCGGCTTGGCGGCCGTGGCCAAGGTGCAGCGGTCCCGTGGGATTCGCGGAGACGAATTCGACGAGTACGCGTTTGCCGGCGCCGTGAGCGGAGCGCCCGAACGCGGCGCCTTCGGCCATGACGGCACCGACGACGGCTTGCTTGGCTTTCGCAGTCAAGCGCAGGTTGATGAAGCCGGGGCCGGCGATCTCGGCCGCGTCGATCAAGTCCTTTGCACCGGGCTGGGCGAGCAGCGCATCGACGATGCGCTGGGCGAGTTCGCGCGGGTTCTTCTGCAGCGGCTTGGCCAATTGCATGGCCACGTTGCAGGCGACGTCGCCATGCGCGGCCGCCTTCGGACGCTCGAGTGCGATCGCGGGGGCCGCGGCGGTGTCGCCGTTCGATTCGTTGATGACTTGCTTGACGCCGGCGGCGAGCAAGGCTTCGAGAGTCTGTTTATGTACGGGCAGCATGCTGTTTGAGTACTTCGGCAGTGGCGATCCGCGTGGCGGACGCAAGGGGTTGGCGCAATGGGCGGCGAGCGGTGCTCGCCGACTAGGCGGTCGCCCATCGCGAACGCGCGCGCGTTTGTGTCTAGGCGGATTTTAGCAGGTGCTAATATGTCTCCATGAGGCGCCTGGCAAGGGGTGTGTGGCTTGCGTGGTTCGGCGAGGGCTGAGAGGGCTCGCGGCAAGCGATGTCATGGCGCTGTCAGGTGTGGTAAACAAAACGAAGGAAATGGGTCCATCATGTTGATTACATTCAAATGTCGTGCAGCGCCAGACGTCGTTATGCTGGAAAATCTGGCCCAATATCTTGTCGGCATCATCGGCAAGCATCTTGGCGCGCGCGGCGTCATCACGCACGACGAACTGCCTGTGGCGATCTCGAAACTCGAGGCGGCGATCGTGACGGACAAGCGGGAGATTGCCGAGCACGAAGGGCACTTCCATGAGGGCGAAGAAGGGCATGAGCCGCACGAGTTGCCGATCGGCCTCGCCCAGCGCGCCTATCCGTTCCTCGACATGCTGCGCGAAGCGCACCGCGAGAACGCGGACGTTCTCTGGGGCGTGTGATCGATACGACGTGCTGGCCAACGCTTCTGTAGCGCGGTAAATCTTGCAGCATTCGTCGGGAAAATGAGCCCGGTTCACGCCAGTCGGCGAGAACCGGGCTCTTCCGTTTAGGGCTACGGTTCGCTATTTGGATCGCCTCATACGGCGCGAAACGCTCATGATCATCCTGTATGCGAGGATTGAAGCGATGAGGTCTATAAAGCACATCGTGAAGATGTAAAGCGCCTCGGCGTCACGAACCCCTAATTTCCCCGATATGACGATAAGGTCCTGCTGCTGATCCTGTGTCATCGGTATCGGGTAAGTGTGGATATATCGGACCGACAGGATGAACAAACCGATGAAAAGAACGAGCCTAAGAGCCCTATGGGCAAGCGTTGCCATGGGCGATCACCTCGATGGTCCCGTACGCGTCCAGTCCGGACTTGCCCGCCGAAATCGTAGTGGTATGCAGCAACGCGCGTCGGAGAGCCTGAAACTCAGAGCGGCTCTGTAAGGTGATACATCCGAACGAGTGTCCGCCGCCGCCGGTCGGATGCAGCCGGAAATTGCCGCGCTCGGTTCCGTTTATCCACGTGTAGTCGTCAATCCTGCCGTCGTCGCGATAAAGCGCGAACCATTCGCTACGATCGGTAGGCGCCCCGTTCACTGCGTTCCATAAATCCTTGGACCAAGCGAGCCCTCTTGAGCGAAGTCCTCCTGCGGGGCGGTCGACGATCCAATACCGACCGGCGGGTATCGGTCCGTTGTCCTTGATCGCGGTGCACCCGCCACGGTTGCGATAAATACCTTCGCCCGAAAAGGCCATGAATACGCCCACACCGAACACGGAAAGTGGCGAAAAAGGCGAGTTGCTTACTACGAATTTTCCTTGCAAAGCCATCGACGCTCTCCTCGGTTATTTACCTTTCGGCCCACGAATCGGAGTACTTGACGTTGCCATCCGTGTAGTGCCACGTGATGCGGTCGTACATCATCGAAACCGACTCGGCGTGGTTGAGTGCAGACGTCGCAGTCAACTTGGCGTTTGCCATTCCGGGGTTGACGCCCGTTATCTTCACGCCTTCCAGCAGCATGATGAAGTACACTTCTTCCCGGCCGGCATCGTTAATCCTGTACCACTTTAATTCAGCGGACTGCAGCACCTGCCCTGTAGTCACGGCCTTGTAGAGATAGGGGCTCGAGGCATCGAACTCCTTTTCGACGCTCATGGGAGAGTGTGAGCGGGTACCGGTGATTGTCCCCGCGCGGCGATCGACTGGAAGATTTACGCCGTGGTCGAAACCGATCACCTCGATGCTTCCTTCACGTTCCTGCACCGTAACGGAACCCTTGATATCTGCTCCGCCATCATCCTTAAGCCACATGTACGCTGGAATGGGCATATTGGGTTGTGCTCCATGTCGAGTTGCGGTCAAGGCTGCGCACTGCGGCGCTGTCTAACGCAGCCGGAAGACCACGATACGCCGCGCGTGCAAGGCGATGATATGGAGTCATAATTTTAGGACCGACAGATAACGCCTGTCGCTCTGGCTCAGGGCGGGGAACATGCTCCTTGCTTTGCTGCGGGCGGCGCAAAGCCCGGATGTCGCAAGTCGGCTGTCGCGTGCAGCCGGCCGACTAACCTGCCGGCAGCTGGGGAACCTGTGCCTCGGTCATCCCAAAAAAAGAGCCCGGTTCACACCAGCGTGTGAACCGGGCTCCTCGATGTTTTGCTGAGTTCGTAGCCTTATGCGTATCCGTGTCTAGCGAGCGAACTCCACACTGATTACAACAACGGCGCAAGCGCGCGCTGCGCATCGGACAGTGCAATGTCGTTGCGCCGTGCGAAGTCTTCCACCTGATCGCGGGCGATCTTGCCGACCGAGAAATAGCGGCTCTCGGGATGGGCGATGTAAAAGCCCGACACGCTCGCCGCCGGGAGCATCGCGAGCGATTCGGTGACGGTCATACCGATTTCCTCTGCCTTGAGCGTTGCGAACAGGTCGCGCTTGACGAGGTGATCGGGGCAGGCCGGATAGCCAGGCGCCGGCCGAATACCGACATAGCGTTCGGCGATCAACGCTTCGTTATCGAGCGTTTCGTTGTGCGCATAGCCCCACAGTTCGCGCCGCACGCGGGCATGCATCGCTTCGGCGAACGCTTCCGCCAGCCGGTCGGCCAGCGCCTTGAGCATGATCGCGCTGTAATCGTCGTGATCGGCCAGGAATTGCTTTTCCTTCACATCGACGCCGATGCCCGCCGTCACGGCGAACAGGCCGATGTAATCGGCAACGCCCGATTCTTTCGGCGCGATGAAATCGGCCAGCGACCGGTTCGGCCGCATCACGCCGTCGACGACAGGCCGCACGCTCTGCTGGCGCAGGCTGTGCCACTTCATCGCCACCTGCGTGCGCGTCTCGTCCGTGTAGATCTCGATGTCGTCGCCGACGGTGTTGGCAGGCAGCAGCGCGATCACGCCGTTGGCCGTCAGCCAGCGTCCCGAGATCAATCGCGCGAGCATCGACTTGGCATCGGAAAACACGCGCCGCGCCGATTCGCCGACGATCTCGTCGTTCAGAATGGCCGGGTAGGGGCCGGCGAGGTCCCACGTCTGGAAGAACGGGCCCCAATCGACGTACTGGGCCAACTCGTTCAGATCGTAGTTCTTGAACACGCGCCGGCCGATGAACGCCGGTTTGACGGGCCGATACCCCGCCCAGTCGATCTTGGCTTTGTTGGCCCGCGCCTCGTCGAGCGTCACCATCGGCTGCGCCTTCTTGTTGGCGTGCTGCTGGCGGATGCGGTCGTACTCGGTCTTGAGTTCGTCGAGATACTTCGCCGCGCCTTCGTCCGACAGCAGATTCGACGCGACCGACACCGAGCGCGACGCGTCGGGCACATAAACGACGGGCCCTTCGTAATGCGGGGCGATCTTCACGGCCGTGTGCACGCGCGAGGTGGTCGCGCCGCCGATCAAGAGCGGAATCTTCTTGATGCGGAAGTACTCGTCGCGCTGCATTTCGGAGGCCACGTAGGCCATTTCCTCGAGGCTCGGCGTAATGAGCCCCGACAGACCGACGATATCCGCCCCTTCGACCTTCGCCTTGGCGAGAATCTCGTTGCACGGGACCATGACGCCCATGTTGACGACTTCGAAGTTATTGCACTGAAGCACGACCGAGACGATGTTCTTGCCGATGTCATGCACATCGCCCTTGACGGTGGCGATCACGATCTTGCCCTTCGCGCGCACGTCGCCGCCCGCCTCGGCCAGCCGCTTCTTTTCCTCTTCGATGAAGGGAATCAGATGCGCCACCGCTTGCTTCATGACACGGGCCGATTTGACCACCTGCGGCAAGAACATCTTGCCCTGCCCGAACAAGTCGCCGACGATGTTCATGCCGTCCATCAGCGGCCCTTCGATCACGTTGATCGGGCGCCCCCCGGCTGCATGAATCTTTTGCCGCGCTTCTTCCGTATCTTCGACGATGAAGTTCGTGATGCCGTGCACGAGCGCATGGGCAAGGCGCGCCTCCACGCCTTGATTGCGCCATTCGAGGTTCTCTTCCTTCTTGGCGGCGCCGGTCTTGAACTTATCGGCGATTTCGAGCAGGCGATCGGTCGCGTCGGCGCGGCGATTGAGGATGACGTCCTCCACGCGATCGCGCAGCTCGGCGTCGAGATCGGCATAGACGCCGAGCTGGCCGGCGTTGACGATGCCCATGTCCATCCCGGCTTGAATCGCGTGATACAGAAACACCGTGTGGATCGCTTCGCGCACCGGGTCGTTGCCGCGGAACGAGAACGATACGTTCGACACGCCGCCGCTCACCTTCGCATACGGCAGGTTCTGCTTGATCCACCGTGTGGCTTCGATGAAATCGACGGCGTAGTTGTTGTGCTCCTCGATGCCGGTGGCCACCGCGAAGATGTTCGGGTCGAAGATGATGTCTTCGGGCTCGAAGCCGACTTCGTCGACGAGGAAGCGATACGAGCGCGCGCAAATCTGCGTTTTGCGTTCGAACGTGTCGGCTTGGCCGGTTTCGTCGAATGCCATGACGACGGCGGCGGCGCCGTAGCGGCGAATGAGCCGCGCATGATGGCGGAAAGCGTCTTCGCCTTCCTTCAGCGAGATCGAGTTGACGATTGCCTTGCCCTGGACGCATTTGAGGCCCGCTTCGATCACCTCCCACTTGGAGGAGTCGATCATGATCGGCACGCGGGCGATATCGGGCTCGGAGGCGATGAGGTTCAGAAAGCGCACCATCGCCGCTTTCGAATCGAGCATCGCCTCGTCCATGTTGATATCGATGATCTGCGCGCCGTTCTCCACTTGCTGCCGCGCAACCGCGAGCGCTTCGTCGAACTGGCCGTTCAGAATCATGCGGGCGAACGCCTTGGAACCCGTGACGTTCGTGCGTTCGCCGACGTTGATGAAAAGCGCGCCGGAGGCGACGTTAAACGGCTCGAGGCCGGCAAGGCGCATCATGTGTTCGGTCATGGTGGTCGTCGATAGGAAACGATATGGGGGCGCGTGGGATTCACAGAGGGCGTAGGGCGGCGATGCGCTCAAACCATTGCCGGAAATGCGGGCACTTCTCGCGGATCTTGTCGAGACCGATCTTGGCGGCGGCGATGGGTCCGTGCGTTACTTTGCGGAATTTCGGCTTGAGCGCGCGCAAGCGCATCGACGGTGCCGTCTCGGGCGAATCGTTGATCCACTCGGGATTTTCCACCGCCCGGCTCACTTGCATCAGCGCTTGTTCGTGTACCGCCCAGTCGGGCTCTATCTCGCGCAGGCGGCTTACATCGGAAAACAATAGCGCTTCGAATTCGTGCGGCTGGACATGCGGCAAGAAGCGCTCGTGGCGGCATTCCACAAATTCCACAACGTCTTCGTGCAGCAATCGCTGAATCGTGTCTGCTCGTTCGGCCGGCGGGCGACCCTTCGTTTCGGCTACGCCACGAAACGTTGAATCGAGTCCATAAAGGTCGAAGAACGTCGTCACGTACGTATCGTCTCGCTCCCGGAGCGTGTTTCTGAGATGATGCTTTACGCGCTCCAGATTGAGCGCACCGCCGCGCGAATTGGCCGATGTCCGAATCGTACGGGGTGTGGCGAAAACATGATCTTCCGCTAACGTCTGCGCAAGCACTCCATTGACGAACGCTTCTTCAGTCTGTCCTTCGCAGACTACGATCAGATTGACCATTAGGCCGGCCTCCCGCCAAAAACGTTCGTCTTCCAAAGCTCGCCGAGCGAGTAGTCTTCGAGCCAGTTTGCGAGTGCCGCAGCGTCGAGCCGCGTGAGCACTGAAGCGTTGTCTTTGCGGTCGACGACCACCACGTCGGCGGGCTCCATGCAATCGACCAATTCGACCGACTGCGTCGAGACGATGACCTGCTTGCGTTCGGACGCGCGCTTGAGCAAGTCGGCCAGGAGATTGATCGCGTAAGGATGGAGCCCGAGTTCCGGCTCGTCGACGAGAATGACGTCGGGCATCAGTTGCCAAGGTTGGAGCAATAGCGTCGCGAGGCACATGAAGCGAAGCGTCCCGTCCGAGAGTCGATGTGCCTTTACTGGGGTATCGGGATCGCCCTTGTCCAGCCATTCCAGTTCAACGGTTTCTTCGCCGTTTTCGCGGTGGACGAAGTCATCGAAGAATGGAGCCGCGGACCGGATCGCTTGAACGATCAGCCTGTAGTACTCCGAATGCTTGAGGCGAAGCATTCTCAAGTAGGCGGCCAGATTTGCCCCATCTTCCTTCAGGCGGAGCGTATCGTTCGCTGCGTGCCCTTGCTTGAGCTTCGCGTTTTCGCTCGTGTCGTGAAAGTGATAAATGCGCCAACTGCCTAGGGTCGGTTGGGCGTCTTGGGGAAACTTGAGTTCCGAACTTTTGACATGCGACTCGGTATGGCCGAAGCCCAATGCGAAGTGGCGGTCTGCGGCCGTCGTCCCGGCCCCCAGGTGCCAAACCTGTTCGTCGGCGAAAACCAGCCGATTGTCCTGCGTGGGCACGAGTTCAAAGGCATAGACGCTGCTAAACGTGCTCTCGCTTGAGAAATGCAGCTTGCTGCGGACGCGATCGGTCGCTTTGCGCGAAAAATGCAGCAGCGCGTCCGGGCCGCCTTGCTTTTGCACGTAGAGTTGGAGCCGCTGCTCGTACATCTCGGCGAGCATCCGAAAATAACCGATGAAGTTCGACTTGCCGGCGCCGTTGGCGCCGATCAAGACGTTCAGGTCGCGTAGCTCGAAATCCCGCAGTTCGCGAATCGACTTATAGCCGGCGATCGTCAGCTTCTGGACTGCGGGCATGTTCCACGTTCTCGGTTAGGTCTGCTGCTTGTTCAAGCCGCGTCGCGATAGTTGGCCCACGCGCGCGGCTTCACGCCGCTCAGCGCTTTGGCTATCGCCGCGATGTGCTCGGGGGTCGTGCCGCAGCACCCGCCCGCAAGATTCACGAGCCCCGCTTGCGCGAATTCCTGCAACTGCCGCGAGGTGTCCTCCGGCGTTTCGTCGAAGCCCGTATCGCTCATCGGGTTCGGCAAGCCCGCGTTCGGATAGCAGGAGACGTAGGTGTCGCACAGCTTGGCCAGTTCGGCGATGTACGGGCGCATCAAGGCGGCGCCCAGCGCACAGTTCAACCCGAACGTAAGCGGCTTGGCATGGCGCAGCGAATTCCAGAACGCTTCCACCGTTTGCCCCGAGAGAATGCGGCCCGATGCGTCGGTCACGGTGCCCGAGATCATCACGGGCAGCACTTGGCCCGTCTGCTCGAACAATTCGTCGAGCGCGAACAGCGCCGCCTTCGCATTGAGCGTATCGAAGATCGTTTCGACGAGGAACAAGTCCGCCCCGCCGTCGAGCAGCGCCTGGGCTTGCTCGTAGTACGCCGCGCGCAATTCGTCGAAGGTCACGTTGCGCGCGCCCGGATCGTTCACGTCGGGCGAGATGCTGGCGGTTTTCGGCGTCGGTCCGATCGCGCCGGCCACGAAGCGCGGTTTGTCGGGCGTCGAGTATTTATCGCAGGCCGCGCGTGCCAGCTTCGCCGATTCGAGGTTCATTTCGCGCGCGAGCGATTCCATGCCGTAGTCGGACTGCGCAACCGACGTGGCACCGAACGTGTTCGTTTCGATGATGTCGGCGCCCGCGGCCAGGTACTGCTCGTGAATCTCGCTGATGATGTGGGGCTGCGTGAGCGAGAGCAGCTCGTTGTTGCCCTTCACGTCACGCCCCAAATCCTTGAAGCGCTCGCCGCGATAGCGGGCCTCGTCCAGCTTGTAGCGCTGGATCATCGTGCCCATCGCGCCGTCCAGAATCAGGATGCGCGAGGCGAGCAGCGCGGGTAGCGCCGCACCTCGCGTGTAGCGTGTGCCGGTGGCGGGCGAGGCGGCGGGAGCGGCGGCGGACGGATTCATGGCGAGCGGGCTCGGTGCGTTAAGCGGGGAAACCCACATTGTAGCGGTAGCCGGCTCCGCTCGCCGGAGCGCCCGGCTGCTGGCAGCCCACAAAAGAAAACCCCGTCCGATACGCCGGACGGGGCTCGATGGGGATGTCGTGCCGCCTTGCGGCCAGGGCGAGCCGTCAGTGAAGCACGACGGGCTGGGTCATCAGACTATCGAATTGACCTAGGAACTCGTCGACTTCGTCGAGCGTCGGCTCCTCCTCGATGAGCTTGCGGACGTGTTCGCGAAATTGCGCCGCCATCGCGCCGTCGATGAAGATTTCGCGCTGCGTGTTCTTGTCTACGATTTCGTAGCCACCCGAGTTCATCGCCAGGTGGTCCGCTTGCGGCGCGAACTCGACGACACAATAGTTGGGGCTGTTGTAGATCATTTGCATGGCGACACTCCTTATTCCGTTTGGCTCCTGGCCGTTTTCCGCCCAGTACTTGGAGCGTGTTGCATGGAATTTCAAGGGGTGGGTCTTAAACGACGCTTAAAACGGGTTGGAACATTGCAACTAAACGTACGTTCCGTGCATCGTCGACCTAAAAAGTTAGACCCCAACCATGCAAAACGTTCGAGCGGCAAGGGAAAACATCGAGGATCGTCCGTGTGCCTCGATACCTACGATAACGGCACGCGCGGCTTACCGGTTTAGGGGTGCTCGCGCACCGGCCCGACTTCGCTGGCCTGGGCATCGGACGAGTCATCCGGTGTCTTTCCCATGGAGGACGCATTTTCCGCGCCCGGGGGCATGAGCGGCCCGCGCCAGACCAGTTCGATCTGCGAGCCGTTCGGCTCCGTCTGCATGATGCGCACGGGCAGCCAATCGAGCGAGGGGGCGAGCCAGACGTCGATGCGGCGCCGGTCGCCCTCGTGCCGGGGCAGTCTCATAAAGTGGCGCGCGTCGATGAAACCTTCGGCAGTGCGAATCGATTCGTTGCCGATCGTCTCGATCGGCCAGTTTTCCCCGCTGTCGTCGTCGGCCACGTAGAACGTGCGCGTGACGCCGGGTTTGTAGGCGCCGGGGTCGCCGCGCACGAGGCTTGCAAGCTGCATCACCATGCTGAAGCGGTCTTGCGCCCCGTCGGGCAGCGCGAGCGTGGCGCCCGAGCGCGTAAAGCCGATGCGCTTGGCCGTGCGGTCGAACGTCGTGACCTCTTGCGGGCGGCGTCCGCGCTTTTCGATATAGCGCTCGGGGGCAAGGCCGAACGCATCGATGCGCCCCTGGCTTTCGTACGAGAACGTGCCCACGAACGGCAATGGGACCGACACGACCATTTGGTAGCCGTCGCCGTCGCTCGTCCAGTGGATCGTGCCGGGCGCGTTTTCCACCCCGTTGTAAAACGTGTTGTAGTGCAGATTGCCCGATGGGGGGACGGAGAATCGGACACCGGAGGCAGGCGCACTCGCGGGCACGGCCGCGGCCGTCGGTGCGGTGCCCGGCGCCGTCGCACTGGCTGCGGTGCCGCGGCCCGCGCTAGCGCCGGCGGTTTCGTCTGCCGCCCCGGCCGCTTGCCGCGTGGGCGTCAACGCATGCAACACCGGCGCGAGTCCTGACGACCGGCCGCGAGCCGGCTCGGTCCGCTCCGGGGCCGGATAGCGCGGGGCCGCACGAAGCCGGTTGCGCGCGATCGGTTGCGGCGTCAGCAGCGCGACCTGGACCGGCGGTTTGACGGCCGGCGGCGCGAACGCGTCATGCATCCGCTCGAACCAAACGGCGGCCGTCCCGTGCAGGATTGCCGCCGCCGCCAAGGCGGCGCCCCAGCGCCAAGCACGGCGGTGCGTCCCACTGGCGGCAGGAACGGCGGGCGTGGCATTGGAACACGGTAGATACGACATGGCGATGGGCTCGGTCGTCGATTCGAACGACGACGTTTAGGGCGCCGAGACGATTCGAGCTGCGCGAACAAACCGACATGATGCCTGCAAACGACCGATCGCGCCGACGGCCCGGCGACGTATGCCTCGGCGTGCCCCGTAACGGGCGGGCCTAGCGTGGCGCGTCGCTGTACCCGAGTTCGTAAGAGAGCTTGGCGGCGCAGGCCTTCAGCGCTTGGGCGACTTCCCCTTCCCACGACAGGTCGAACGCCCCCTCGTGCCCGAGTGCGATCAGCCCGAGCGCGAGATTGCCCGAAGCGTCGAACACGGGCATGCAAAAAGCGTGAATGGTCGGCAACAGCATGCCGGCCACGCGTGCCGCGCCGTGCGCGCGAACTTCGCCGAGCACGCGTTCGAGTTCGGCTTCGCTGCGCGGCCCGGTCGTATGGGCGGAGCGGCGCGAGTCGACCAGCTCGCGCTCGATCATTGCCGCGGTCTTGCCGCGCGGCAGATAAGCGGCGAACAAAAGGCCCGTGGCCGAACCGAGCAGCGGCATGACGTCGCCGAGCTTGAGCGATGCCTTTGCCGGATGGCTCGATTCCGTCCAATGGACGACCGTCGGGCCGAGATTGCCCCAGACCGCAATGCCGACAGTGACGTCGAGACGATCGCGCAGCTCGCCGAGCGCTAGCCGCGCCAGCTTGACGCCGTCCACCCGTGCAAGGCGCGCGAGCCCCATCTGCAGCGCGAAGCCCCCGAGTTCATAGCGGCCCGAGACGGGATCTTGCGCGACGAGGCCCAGACGCAGGAAGCTCACGAGGTACCGATGCGCCTTCGCCGGGCTCATTTGCGCGCGCTTGGCGAGATCGCGCAGCATCATGGCGCGAGGCTCGTTCGTGAGCACGTCCAGCAAGCGAAACCCCACTTCGATCGATTGGATCCCCGAGCGGACCTTCCCCTGCTCGTCGGTGGCGTCGTCGAGCGCATCGGCGCCGTCGGCGAGTGCCGGATCGAGCGTATCGGAAGGAGACGAGGGCATAGCGGACATGGCTCAGAAAGAGGAACGGAGGCCGAAAATCACGAAAGCAGTCAGCGGCAACGGCAGAAGCGACAGAGGCGACGGAAGCGACGAGCACCCAGGCCACAGGCGCCATCTTCGCCGCCGCCGACTGGCATCGGGCGTTCACCATCGTAAAATAGATTCCCTCTATCGTCATCTCACGGCTTCGATCTCGTTTTCATGAAACTTGCCACGCTCAAAGACGGTTCCCGCGACGGTCAACTGATCGTCGTCTCGCGCGATCTGCGCACGGCCGCGATCGCCGACGGCATCGCCCCGACGCTGCAACGCGTGCTGGACGACTGGGCCTTTTACGCGCCGCAACTCGCCGAACGCTACGACGCCCTGAATCAGGGCCGCGCCCGCCATACATTCGCCTTCGAGCCGAAGGACTGCATGGCGCCGCTGCCACGCGCATTTCACTGGGCGGACGGCTCGGCCTACGTCAATCACGTCGAACTCGTGCGACGCGCGCGCGGGGCCGAGATGCCGCCCGAGTTCTGGACCGATCCGCTGATGTACCAGGGCGGCAGCGACGACTTCCTCGGGCCGCACGACGACATCGTCTGCGCATCGGAGGCGTTCGGCATCGACTTCGAGGCCGAAGTGGCCGTGGTCACCACCGATGTGCCGATGGCGACGGCGCCCGAGGCGGCGCTCAAGGCCGTGCGTCTCGTCATGCTCGTCAACGACGTGTCGCTGCGAAATCTGATTCCGGCCGAACTCGCCAAGGGGTTCGGCTTCTTCCAAAGCAAGCCCGCCACGGCCTTCTCGCCCGTGGCCGTGACGCCCGACGAACTCGGCGAACATTGGCGCGAGGGCCGGCTCGCGCGGCCGCTCGTCGTCCACTGGAACGGCAAGAAGGTCGGCCAACCCGATGCCGGCGTCGATATGGTGTTTCACTTCGGGCAACTGATCGCCCATGCCGCGAAAACGCGCAATCTGCGGGCCGGCGCGATCGTCGGTTCGGGCACCGTCTCGAACAAGGACGAGAAGCGCGGCTATTGCTGCATCGCCGAGAAGCGTTGCCTCGAAACGATCGCGAGCGGCGCACCGCAGACCGAGTTCATGAAGTATGGCGATACCGTCAAGATCGAGATGTTCGACGAGGCCGGCAAATCGATTTTCGGCGCGATCGAGCAATCGGTCGCTCCGCTGGAGCGCGGTCGCTAGTGTTCACGGCACCGCCGATGGGGGAAACTTCGCAGGCAACATCGCACGCAACCGCGAAGTGCGCGCCGGGTTTGGCCCGATGCGAGGCCGCCCGCGCGGGCCTACACTGACGATAGAGCGACGGCCCGCGCGGGCTGTTGCCCCACCCGAGACGAGCCGACCCGGATGATCGATACGACACCTCCCGACGACTTGGCGCCCTACGCGCACTACCGCTCGCTGCGTTTGCGGCGTCATCCGCATGGCGTACTCGAAATCGTCATGAGCGGGGAAGGGATGAATAAAAGCGCGCTCGCGGCGGCCGACGATCGCATGCATCGCGAACTCGCCGAAATCTGGCGCGACGTCGACCGCGATCCGGCTACGCGCGTGGCCGTGATCCGCGGCGAGGGCAAGGGTTTTTCGGCGGGCGGAGATCTGGGCCTCGTCGAACAGATGGCCGAGCGCTTCGACGTTCGCTCGCGCGTCTGGCGCGAGGCGCGCGATCTCGTCTACAACGTCATCAACTGCAGCAAGCCGATCGTCTCCGCGATGCACGGGCCCGCCGTGGGCGCCGGGCTCGTCGCCGGCTTACTGGCCGACGTCTCGATCGCCGCGAACGACGCTCGCATCATCGATGGGCACACACGCTTGGGCGTGGCGGCCGGCGATCACGCCGCCATCGTGTGGCCGCTTTTGTGCGGCATGGCCAAGGCCAAGTACTACCTGCTGCTGTGCGAAGCCGTGAGTGGGGCCGAGGCCGAGCGGATCGGGCTCGTCTCACTGGCCGTCGACGAGGCCGAGTTGCTGCCGAAGGCGTTCGAGGTGGCCACACGATTGGCGCAAGGCTCGCAAAGCGCGATTCGCTGGACAAAGTACGCGCTCAACAACTGGCTGCGCATGGCGGGGCCGACCTTCGACACGTCGTTGGCGCTCGAATTCATGGGCTTCTCGGGCCCGGACGTGCACGAGGGCATTCGCTCGCTGCGCGAGCGGCGCGCGCCCGAATTTCCGAGCGGCGACGACCTTTCCTGAACGCATCTTCACGTATTCCTACCGTATCGAAGGAGCATCCGATGACCGACACCGCCGGCGGCCAACCGCCATTCCCGGGCTTCCCTGGCTTTCCGCCCGCCGAAATGCTCGACAAGATGTGGGACATGATGCGCCTCACGCCGTTCGGCGCGGCGTTTCCGGGAATGCAGCCGGGGACGGCGCAAGGCTTCGGCTCGCCGCTCGCCGCCATGTCGGACATGATGTCGCCGCTCATGAACGTCGAGGAACTCGATAAGCGCATCACCGATATGCGCGCCGTCGAGCAATGGCTCAAGCTGAACTTGAACATGCTGCAATCGGCGATCCAGGCGCTCGAAGTGCAGCGCGCGACGTTATCGACGCTGCGCGCGTTCGGCGCATTCGCGCAGGCGTCGATGACGCAACCGACCGAGGCCGCGAGCGGGCAAGCGAGTCCATCCTCGTCGTGGGGCAGCTCGACGAGCGGATGGCCGAACCGTTCGAACGATATGGGTACGGGCCATGCCGCTGCGCAGCCGGGCGCGGGCGCAAGCGGTGCCGCTCCTTCGGCCGACGAACCGTCGGGGGCGGGCGCGCAAGCCGGCGAGGCCGCGAGCGCCGCCTTCGATCCGTCGGGCTGGTGGAATCTGCTGCAGTCGCAGTTCAATCAGCTTGCGGCCTTCGCCATGACTGAGCCGGGCGCCGGCGGCGAGGCGGGGCCGAAGCAGCCTTCGTCGAAGAAGGCCGGCGCGGACGGTGCGTCGCGTACCAAGGCGGCCGATAAGCCCGCCGATTCTTCGGCCAAGCCGGTGGCTAAGGCGGCGGCCAAGGCGGCGAACGCGCGTAAGCGTCCGGCCAAGCCGGCATCGGCTGCCGGGGAAAAATGAAGCGCGGGGAACAATGATGCTTGCCCGGCAGCGTTGCTTGGGTCCGATTTGTCGCGCCATGCGGGTGGGCGGCGGGCGACGCTCGTTCGTGCTTTCTTTGGGTTGGACGCCGTGCGGCTAGCGTTGGTATTAATGGGGGGCGGCGCCCGCGCCGCGTATCAGGTCGGGGCGCTCAAAGCGCTGGCGCAAATCGCGCGAGACGTGGCGCCGCTTGCGCCGGCGTCGCCGTTCACGATCGTCTGCGGGACCTCGGCGGGGGCGATCAACGCGGCTTCCATCGCGAGCCATGCGGACGATTTCGTGTTCGGCGTGAGCCGGCTCATCGATTTTTGGTCCAACATTCGTGCGCGACAGGTCTATCGCACGGATTGGCGCGGCGTGGCGGCGGCCGGCGCGCGCTGGCTGGCGGCGATGAGCTTCGGGTGGGCCGTGCGGCGCTCGCCGCGCGCGCTATTCGACAACCGTCCGCTGGCGGACCTGCTGCACGGTGCGCTCGACTTCGCGCGCATCGCCGACATGCTCGATGCGCATGCGCTGCACGCGCTCTCGATCACGGCGCTCAGTTACTCGAGCGGCCGGCATCTGACGTTCTACCAAGCGGAAGAGCCGATCCAGTCTTGGCGGCGCGCGCAGCGCGGGGCGCGCATGGTGGCGCTCAAGCCGGCGCATTTGCTCGCATCGGCCGCCATCCCGTTTCTGTTTCCCGCCGTGCCGCTCGAACTCGACGGCTGTACCGAATACTTCGGCGACGGCTCGATCCGGCAGATCGCCCCCTTGAGCCCCGCGATCCATTTCGGTGCCCAGCGTATCGTCGTGCTCGGTGCGGCGGCGCCGCGCCCCGAAGTGCCGGCGGCTGCGGGCCTCGAAAGCGGGTACCCGTCGCTCGCCCAGATCGGCCAACAGGTGCTGGCCAGCGTGTTTCTGGATTCGATCGGCGCGGATATCGAGCGGATCGAACACATCAACGGGATGATTCGCCACCTTCCGCAGCAGGTCGAACCCGAGAGCGGCTGGCGGCACGTCGACGTCCTGCCGATCGCGCCGAGCGAGCGCATCGAACTCATCGCCGCGCGGCACCTCAAGCGTCTGCCGCTCACGGTCCGGGGGCTGTTGGGGGCGGTCGGCGGCAATCGCGCGGCGGGCGCATCGTTCGCGAGCTATCTGCTGTTCGAAGCCGAATTTGCCAACGAGTTGATCGATCTCGGTTTTCGAGATGCCATGGCGCAACAGGAGCGGCTGGCCGAGTGGATTCGCGCCACCCAAGACGAGGCGAAGACGAGCGGCGCGGGCGGGCGCAGCACGGCGACGGCAGGCGTGGAGGCGCCGCGCGCCGACGTTTGAGCGCGGCCGGCGTTGCTGCGGCGCGTCGAGTGCGTCCGAGAGGCCGGTGCTAGCGCGGCGCGTGCTATCATTTCAAAGATTACGATCCGTGGGCGAACACTGAAAAACCAAGAGCGCGGCAGGTCGTCGTGCCGCCGTCCGCAGGACACGAGAAATGACTCGGCGCGAGCGCGGTGCCGCGTTCGGTCATCGCCCGGGGCGCTAAGCGCCGGCCGGTGCGAGCGCGGGGGCGTATCGCCGCATCGCAGGCCTTGAGTTCGATCAATAAACGATCGTAATCACAGCGTAAAATCGTGAGCTTTTCGCCGCCCAGGCGTGGCGACGGGTCGCGTGCGGTAATCGTCATACGAGTTGGAATGGGCAGACCAGGGGTGGGACCTATGAACACCATGCTTTATCCGGAACTTTACAAATCGCTCGAATCGGTCCGATGGGACATGGAGAAGGACATTCCCTGGGACAAGTTCGACGCGTCGCTCCTGACCGACGAGCAGGCCGCGACGATCAAGATGAACGCGATCACGGAGTGGTCGGCGCTGCCGGCGACGGAGATGTTCCTGCGCGATAATCACCACGACAGCGACTTCTCCGCGTTCATGAGCGTGTGGTTCTTCGAGGAGCAAAAGCATTCGCTGGTTCTCATGGAGTACCTGCGCCGCTTCAAGCCCGAGATGGTGCCGACGGAAGCCGAGTTGCACGCGGTGCGCTTCGAATTCGATCCGGCGCCGCCGCTCGAAACGCTGATGCTGCACTTCTGCGGCGAAATTCGCTTGAATCACTGGTATCGCCGTGCCGCCGAATGGCACACCGAGCCCGTCATCAAGCACATCTACGAAACGATTTCGCGCGACGAAGCCCGTCACGGCGGTGCTTATCTGCGCTACATGAAGAAGGCGCTGAACAACTGCGGCGACGTCGCACGCGCGGCGTTTTCCAAGATCGGCGTGTTGATGGCCTCGGCGCGCCGCACCGAAAAGCCGTTGCACCCCACGAACCTGCACGTGAATCGCGATCTGTTCCCGCGCGACACGATTCAATCGCGCCTGCCCGATCCCGAATGGCTCGAGCGCTGGCTCGACGAGCAAATCCGCTTCGACGACGGCTGGGAAAAGAAGGTCGTCGAGCGCATCTTGCACAATCTCTCGTTGTTGTTCGAGCGCACGTTCACGACGGCCCAGGAATTGAACCGCTACCGCAAGGAAGTCACCTCGCGCTTGCCGGCGGCGGGTTCGGCCGAACACCAGCCCGCTTGACGAGCCGCATCGATTGGCCGAGCCCGTCGGCGCGAGGGGAGTTGCTCCTCGCTCCGGCGGGCTTTTTGTTGCCGGCGCGTTGACCATCGGCTCGCTTGCCGATTGCCCTAACGGATATTCCGCCCATGTCTCCCGTATCGTTCGAACGCAAGATCACTACGCGCGAGGCGCTTGCCGCCCGACGCGATATGCTGGCCGCGCCCGTCGTTTTCACGAACGGGGTGTTCGATATTTTGCATCGCGGCCACGTGACCTATCTGGCACGCGCGAAGGCGCTCGGTGCGTGTCTGATCGTGGGCGTCAACAGCGACGCGTCGGTCCGCATGCTGGGCAAGGGCGATGATCGACCGATCAATGTCGAGGACGATCGAATGGCGCTGCTCGCCTCGTTGGAGTGTGTGGACTGGGTGGTGCGATTCGAGGAACAAACGCCAATCGAATTGATTCGCGCGGTGCGCCCGGACGTGCTCGTCAAAGGCGGCGATTACGACATGGACGCGCTGCCCGAATCGGCGCTCGTGCGGAGCTGGGGCGGGCGCGCGCTGGCAATTGCCTTCGAGCACGAGCGCTCGACCACAGCGTTGCTCAAGAAGGTGCGAGCGGCGCAGCCTTGATCGACGGCGAGGGATCGGGCTGGCCGACGATGGCCTGCTCGGCCGTTTCGGCCTCCGAGATCGGCCTGGCCTTGATCCATTCGGGGTGGACTTGCCGCTCGAGATGATGCGGCTCGCGCGCGCCCGCGGCGGGCAGCGGCCCGAGCATGCCGCTTGCCAAGCCGAACGCGATCAAATTGGCGAGAAACAAAATGGCGATTAGCCAACGCAACATCGTCACGTCTCCTTATCGTTCACATTCCTCTATCGACGGCGCCGTCCTGCGCCGCGATCAACGCAAGCCCCGACAACACAAGCGTGTCGTGGCGCGTATGCGGCACGTCGAGCACACCGGCGACGTCGCCGGCCGCGCCACCGCCGACGACTAGCCGCACCGGCTTATCCCAGGCGCGGCAAAGCTCGCGCCACGCGCGCTCGAGCAGGCCGGCCTGAGCGAGCAGCGAACCCGCCGTGATCGCGTGGTGGGTCTCGGTCGCGAACCAATGCTGCGCCAGCGCATCGCCAACCAACGTGCGCACCGAATCGGCGGCCAACGTCGGTAGCTGCGCCGTGTGCTCGCCAAGCGAGCGCATCATCAGCGACCATCCCGGTGCGATCATACCGCCGACGAAGCGGCCGTCGGCCGTGAGCGCTTCGAGCGTCGTCGCGGTGCCGAGCGTCGCGATCAAGAGCGGCTCGCCGGGAAACGCGGCGTGCGCCCCGATCAGGCCGGCCCAGCGATCGCTGCCGAGGCGTTCCGGCGCACCGTAGCCGTTGACGACCCCGCATTGCCGCTCGCGCGCGCGAATGAACGTGCAAGGCAGACCCGGCCAATGTCGGTCGATGACGGCTTTCAGCCGCTCGGCGACGGCTTCGCCCGCGACATTCGAGATCCAGGCTCCGTCCGGCGGCGGCAGGCCGGCCCATTCGACGATCGACGCGGGGCGCCATGCTGCGCCCACGTTGCCGCCGCTTCCATCGGGGGCGGCCTGCTCGTCGGCGCTCGCCTCCTGGGCGTGCGCAAACGCGCCGCTGCGCAGCAGGGCGCCCGGCGCATCGGCGAGCGCCCATTTCACGCGGCTGTTGCCCGCATCGATCAGCAGGAACGGCGCGCGACCGCTCATGGCGTATCGCCGGCCAGCCGTAGCGAGACGTCGCCCGTCGCGATGGCCTGCATGCCCGTATCCGACAACAGCAGCAGTTGCCCGGAGCCGTCGACGCCCGTTGCGATACCGCGCGCCAGTTCCTCGCCTTTGTCGATCAATACGACCTCGCGATTCGCGAACGCATGATAGGCATTCCAACGGTCGACGAATGCCGCGAACCCTTGCGGGCCGAAGCGCTCGATCATCTCGGTCAACGCCTTGACGACGACGGCCAGCGTATCGGTCAGGTTTGCGTCCGGCAGGGCTTGCGACAGGGCGGCAGGCGGCGTGGCGCGCGCTTGAGCGGGCAGGGGCGAGGAAGCCGCTTCGAGTTCGGCTTCGAGCGCTTCGTCGCGCCGCACGTTGATACCGACACCGATGACGACGGCGCTCGCGTTCGCCGTGCTCCAGGCCGTCTCGATCAGAATGCCCGCCAGTTTGCGGCCGTCGAGCAGAACATCGTTCGGCCATTTCAGCGCGAACCGCGCGGCTTCGCCGGGCGCCAAGCGAGCAAGCGCATCGACGACGGCGACGCCCGTGGCCAGGCTGAGGCCGGCGAGCCCCGCCAGCGGGCGCGGCAGCACGCAGGCGAGCGAGAACGTGAGCGCGTGTCCCGGTTTCGTCTGCCAACTGCGGCCTTGCCGTCCGCGCCCCGCCGTTTGCCGGTAGGCGGCCCGCACGGCATGCACGCCGAAGGCGGCGCGCTCGCGCGGCAGCGCCTTCATGCGCGCCATCAAGTCGGTATTGGTCGAGGCTGTTTCGTCGACGATTTCCAGCGCGTCGGCGGCAATCGCGCTCGCGCCGCCGGCGCGGGCCCGGTCTCGGTCGATCCGCCAGTCGTCGCCGCGGCCGTTGGACGCGGAACCGGGGCTCGGAGAGGGAAAAAGGGTATCGGTCATGGTCGTATTGTAGTGGGGCCAGCGTGACGTAGCGCGGCAAACGCGCGCCCCACGCGCGCTGGGCCGGTCGCGGCGTGCGCCGCCGCACCCGCCGAGGCCGGCAGGGTCGCCAACGTCCCTACCGCCCCGGTACAGGCCGCACCCGAGCGCAGCCCGCTACAATGGCCGCAGTTCAGTTCCTCGCGTGGGATGCCCCTTCCTTGGACTTCGATACTCCGCCAGGCTTGCGCATCGAGTCGAGCAGCCTGGGCCCGCTCGTCACGCTGTCCGGCCAATGGACCGCGCTGGCGCTGGCGCGCGATCGTGCTCGCGCGGGCGCCGCCTCGCGCCTGAGCGCGCTTGCGCGAGCGGCGCCGGCCGGCGAGGCGTCCGCCCAGTGGGATCTGTCGGCGGTGGAGCGAATGGATCACGTCGGCGGGCAGGCGCTGTGGCGCGTATGGGGCCGCAAAATGCCCGAACGCATCACGCTCACGGACACGCAACGCGATATCTTCGCGCGCATCGCGTTGCTCGAAACGCAGCGCGAAAGCCCCGAGGCCGTCGAGCGCATCGATGCCGTCACCGCGCTGGGCCGCTCGGTGTTGGGCTTCGCCGATCACGTCTACGGCGGTTTGGCGATGTTCGGCCGCTTCGTGCTCGATACCCTATCGGTGCTGCGCCGCCCCGCCCGCGCGCCGTGGCTCGAAATTTCGGCGAACGTCTATAGCGCAGGGGCGAAGGCATTGCCGATCACGGCGCTCGTGGCATTTTTGATCGGCATCGTTCTCAGTTACTTGTCGGCTCAGCAATTGCGGCTGTTCGGCGCGAATCAATACATCGTCAATATCCTCGGGCTCGCGGTGATCCGCGAACTCGGTCCGGTGCTCTCGGCGATCCTCGTCGCGGGCCGCTCGGGGTCGGCCATCACCGCGCAAATCGGCGTCATGCGCGTGACGGAAGAACTCGACGCGATGCTCGTCATGGGTATTCCGCATGGCCTGCGCCTCGTGTTGCCGCGCGTGATCGCGCTGTCGGTGGCCATGCCGCTGCTCGTCATGTGGACCAACGTCGTCGCCTTGATCGGCGGCGCCTTGGCGGCCCAGCTCGTGCTCGGCATCGATGTTGCCTATTTTGCTCGCGCGCTGCCGAGCGTCGTGCCGATCGCCAATCTATGGATCGGGCTCGGGAAGGGCGTTGCCTTCGGGATGCTGATCGCGCTCGTTGCCTGCCACTTCGGTTTCCGCATCAAACCGAACTCGCAGAGCCTCGGTACGGGCACGACCTCGTCGGTCGTCTCGTCGATTACCGTCGTCATTTTGGCCGATGCGATTTTTGCGATCGTTTTTCAGAACGTCGGGTTATGACCGCTCCGCTCACCGCCGCTGTGCGTCACTGTCCACCGCCCGCGATCGCGGAGCGCGTGATCGCGGTGCGCGATCTGACCAAGCGCTATGGCGCCATGATCGTGCACGAGCATTTGGATTTCGATGTCCGGCGCGGGGAGATCGTCTCGATCGTCGGCGGTTCGGGCTCGGGCAAGACCACGCTGATCCGGCAGATCCTCGGGCTCGAGGCGCCCACGTCCGGCTGCATCGAAGTATTCGGGCGCGATACCGCGACCATCGACGAGCAAACGGGGCGCATCATGCGCAGCCGAATGGGCATGTTGTTCCAGCAAGGGGCGCTTTTTTCGTCGATGTCCGTATTCGACAACGTCGCGCAGCCGATTCGCGAACTGGGCCGCGTGCCGCCCGCGTTGTTGCATGACATCGTCATGCTCAAACTCGAAATGGTGGGGCTGCCGTGCAAACACGCGTCGAAAATGCCCGCCGCGCTCTCGGGCGGCATGATCAAGCGCGTAGGCATCGCGCGGGCGCTCGCACTGGAGCCGGAACTGCTCTTTCTCGACGAACCGACGGCGGGGCTCGACCCGAAGGCCTCGGAAGATTTCGTCGAATTGATCGCGACGCTGCATCGTGCGCTCGGCTTGACGGTTGTCATGGTCACGCACGATCTCGATACGATGACGTCGCTGTCGACGCGGGTGGCCGTGATCGCCGATCGGCGCGTGCTCGTGGCCGCGCCGATCGAGGAAGCGGCGGCCGTCGATCATCCGTTCATCCACGAATTCTTCCTCGGCCGGCGGGGGCGGCGCGCGCTGCAGGCGCTCCCGCCCGAGCGCCGCGCCAAGCTGCCGCCGGCCGCGCTCGAGTCGGCGTCGGCCGAGGTGCCGCTATGACGTACCGGCATGCCGCGCTCGGCGCGCCGCCGAACGATAGGACCCCCGCGCATGGAAAATAAATCACATGCTTTTTGGGCCGGCCTCTTCACGATCGGGCTTGGCGTCGCGATCGCGCTGGCGGTCTTCTGGTTCAACCTCGATCGCCGGGTGCGCATACCCTATGATTTGATTTCGCATACGAACGTCACGGGGCTGTCGACCGATGCCGACGTCCGCTATCGCGGCCTGGAAGTGGGGAAGGTACAGTCGATCCGCTTCGATCGCGCGCACCCCGGGACGATCGTCATTCGCATCCTCGTCGACAAAGATGCTCCGATCACGCGCTCGACCTTCGGTAGTCTTGGACTGCAAGGCGTCACGGGCATCGCGTTCGTTCAACTCGACGACACCGGTGCCGATCTCGCGCCGGTGCCGACATCGGCCAAGCACGTCGCCCAATTGCCGATGCGCCCGGGCTTGCTCGATCAGCTGCAACAACGAGGCGATGCGTTGGTGAGCGAATTGCAGAGCGTGGCGGCGCGCGCCGATGCGATGCTATCGGACCAGACGCGCACCCAGCTGTTGGCGACGGCGTCCAGCCTGCAGCACGCCGCCGATGCGGTGAACGACCTTGCGCAAGCGGCGAAACCGGCGGCGACGCAATTGCCGCGGACGATGAACGACCTCGCGCGCACGTTGGCTTCGACGAACGCGCTCGTGACCGCGCTCTCGTCCCCGAGCGGGCCGCTCGCGTCGAACTTGAACAAGATCGGTTCGGCGGCCGATCGCGCGAGCGGTGCGCTGGCGACGATGGATGCGTCGCTGCAATCGATGTCGGCGCGGCTCGACTACGAGACGCTGCCGCGCATGGGTGCGTTGGCCGCCGACGTGAGCGGCGCGGCGCGCGCGTTCGATCGCGCGGCCGATACCTTCAGCACGAGCCCGAGGAGCCTGCTTTTCGGCGTGGGACGTGCGCAGCCCGGCCCTGGCGAGCCCGGATTCGCCTGGCCCGCGGCGGCCGGCACGCAGCATTGATCAGAAAGGGAAGCGCACTGTATGGCACGTTCATCCGATCCGAGTCCGGCACGCGTAGGCACCACCGGCCGGCCATGCGGGGGCCGTCCCCGCGCTCGCCTGTTCATCGCTGCGGTCTGCGCGCTGGCGAGCGCCGCCGTATTGGCGGCGATGGGCGGCTGCGCGTTCGGCACGCCCGCTGCCATCGCGAACATCCGCTACGACCTCGGTCCGCCGACGCCGCCTGCCTTTTCGGGCCCGCTCCCCGTGGTGCGCATGTTCGACGTCCGTGCGCCGGCGGCGCTCGACTCCAACAACATCCTGTATCGCATGAGCTATGCGGACCCGCGCCAGACAGCAAGCTACGCGAACAGTCATTGGACGATGCGGCCCGCCCAGTTGCTGACCGTGCGCGTGCGCGGGGCGTTGGCCGCGCGCGGGGCCGTGCTGAGCGGCGGCGAGGCGGTGAATGCGCCGCTGCTCACGATCGAACTCGACCAATTCGAGCAGGTATTCGACAGCCAGAGCGAGAGCCACGGCGCTTTGATGGCGCGTGCGACGCTTACCCGCGAGGGCGCCTTGATTGCACAGCAGACCTTCGTGGCACGCGCACCGGCGAGCATGGCCAATGCGGCGGGTGGCGTGCAAGCGCTCGCGGCCGCGAGCGACCAATTCGTCGCGCAGCTCGTGGCGTGGCTCGGCATGCAGGCGGGCGCCGCCGTTCAATGAGCGACCGACGCGCCAGCGGGCCCGCGCAACGCTCGCTATAATCGGCCGACTTCGCCATCTCATTGACGCCGGGCGTTCACGCATGCGCGATGCCGATGCGCAACGCAACGCGAGGCACCGACCCGGCTCACCACCCGAATCCCGAGACCATGGACTCCTTTTACAAGTACCACGTCTTTTTCTGCACGAACAAGCGCGACCCCGACGCGGAACGCCCCAGTTGCGCTCTGCGCTGCAACGCCGAAAAGATGATCGACCACACGAAAAAGCGCGTGAAGCAGCTCGGCCTCGCGGGCCCCGGCAACGTGCGGATCAACAAGGCGGGTTGTCTCGATCGCTGCGAACTTGGCCCGGCCGTCGTCGTCTACCCGGAGGGCACGTGGTACACGTACTTCGACGAAGCCGATCTCGACGAGATCGTCGATTCGCATTTGAAGGAAGGCAAGATCGTCGAGCGCCTGTTGATCGACAAGATCGCCTGATTTGCGCGATCCAACGGGCTTTTGCGAAGCGTCATCCATGAACGTTCACACGAAGAAATTTCTCATCGACGGTCCCGTCGGAAAGATCGAAGTCGCACTCGACGAGCCGGATGGGACGGTGCGCGGCATTGCGCTCGTGGCCCATCCGCATCCGCTGTTCGGCGGCTCGATGGACAACAAAGTGGCGGTGACGCTCGCCCGTACGCTCGTGCAGCTCGGCTACGCGACCTATCGCTCGAATTTTCGCGGCGTGGGGCAGACCGAAGGCCAGTACGACGAGGGGATCGGCGAGCGCGAGGATCTGCTTGCGTTGCTCGAGCATATGCGCGCGCAGCCGGGGCACGCATCGGTGCCGCTCGTGCTGGCGGGTTTTTCGTTCGGCACGGCCGTCGTGTCGCACGTCGCGCGCAGGCTGGCCGAGCGCGGCCAAAGCGTCGAGCGGATGGTGTTCGTCGGCACGGCCGCCAGCCGCTTCGACATCGCCGCGGTGCCGGAGAACACGCTCGTCGTTCACGGCGAGCAGGACGAGACGGTCCCGATCGCCTCCGTGTTCGACTGGGCTCGCCCGCAGGAGCTACCCGTCGTCGTGATTCCTGGCGCGGAGCACTTTCTCCATCGCAAGCTGCATATCTTGAAACGTATCGTGCTCGATGCCTGGCGTTGAGCGGGCATCCGACTGACGAATCGGCGCGCGGCGAGGCCCGCGAGGCGGGGCTCCACGCGGCAGACCGCGTGCGGCCGCACCGACAAAAACGCATTTTCGAGAAGACGTGCCGCGTATAATGGGCGCAAATTTTTTTCGCACCGTCCCATCTAGGAGGCCCTGCCCGATGCTTTTCGGGTAGCCTTTGCGGCCTACGCGAGCGAATCGAGCGAACCGAATCGTGCGTAGCCGGTCCAATGGGCGCCGTGCCGGCGCGGCGCTCGTTTCATCGTGCGCCGCGAAGGGCGGCGAGAACCGCCGATGGGCGGCCGGCACTTCCCGATCGCGCGCGTGGCGCGCGGCGCTTTTCTGCACGAATCGATCTATGCGTTCCTCCTCGCTCTGCTTCCCGTCGCTTGTCTCGTCTTTCGTTCCCTCTTCGTTGCAGCGTACCGCGCCGATCGCCGCGCTCGTCGCCGCAACGCTCGTCGCGGGCGCCGCTTACGCGCCCGCCGCGCAGGCGCAGGTGCCGCCACCGGCCGTGACGGCCAAGTCCTGGGTGCTCGTCGACGCGACGAGCAATCAAGTGCTCGCATCGGGCAATGCCGACGAGCGCGTCGAACCGGCCTCGCTCACGAAATTGATGACGGCCTACCTCGTCTTCGAAGCCTTGCAGACGAAAAAGATTTCGATGGATCAGGTCGTGACCCCGAGCGATGCGGTACGCCGGGTGAAAAACGACGAATCGCGCATGTTCATCGAAGCCGAGAAGCCTGTCACCGTGCACGACCTCGTCTACGGCATGATCATTCAGTCGGGCAACGACGCGGCGATCGCCCTGGCCGAGCTTGTCGGCGGCAGCGAGGCGCATTTCGTCGAGATGATGAACGCGGAAGCGCAACGGCTCGGCATGAAGGGCACGCACTATGCCGACGTGAACGGCATGCCGTCGCCGGGGCACTACACGACGGCCGGCGACCTCGCCGTGCTCTCGGCCCATCTGATTCGCGATTTCCCCGAGTACTACAGCATCTTCTCGGTGAAGGAATTCACGTACAACAAGATCAAGCAGCCGAACCGCAACCGGCTGCTCTGGATCGATCCGACGGTCGACGGCTTGAAGACGGGCCTTACGCAAGCGGCCGGCTACTGCCTGATCGCCTCGGCCAAGCGGCCTTTGCCGGGCGTGGCCGATGCTTCGCGCCGTCTCGTCAGCGTGATGATGGGCGAGGATAAAGAGCACGAGCGCGTGCAAGACAGCATGAAAATGCTGAACTACGGCTATTCGGCCTATGACACCGTGCGTCTGTTCAAGGCGAACCAAAGCGTGCAAACGCCGCGCGTGTACAAGGGCGCGGCGAACAGCGTGCAAGTGGGCGTGAAGAGCGACCAATACATCACCGTGCCGCGCGGCATGGGCGACAAGATCAAGCCGCAATTCGTGCTGAACGAGCCGCTCGTGGCGCCGATCGCGAACGGTCAGCAAGTGGGGATGGTGCAAATCGTCGCCGACGGCAAGACGCTCACGCAGTTCCCGGTCGTCGCCTTGCAGGCGGTGCCGCAAGCGGGCATCGGCGGTCGCGTGTGGGATTCGCTCTTGCTGATGTTCGGCAAGAAGAAGTAACGGAGAGATGATCGTGAGCCCGGTGAACGAATCCTTATTCGAGTTTCCTTGCGACTTTCCCATCAAGGTCATGGGCAAGGCGCATCCCGACTTCACCGAGACCGTCGTGAGCGTCGTGCGGCAATTCGATGCGAGCTTCGATGCGACACGCGTGGAGATTCGGCCCTCGAGCGGGGGCAATTACACGGGGTTGACCGTGACGGTGCGGGCGCACAGCCGTGAGCAGCTCGACGAGATCTATCGGGCCCTCACCGGGCATCCGATGGTCAAGGTTGTGCTGTGAACTGCGCGCGAAAGCGCGCCATCTCGCCCATCAACCAAGTGCGAAACGCCTGAACGCGCCCGCTGGCCAGCAGCGGAGCCGGGCAGACGAACCAATACGACGACTTGCTTCGCGCGTCGATCTCGAATAAGCGCACGAGCCGCCCGGTGGCGAGTTCGTGCGTCGCGATCGAGCGGCGCACGAGCGCGATGCCTTGTCCGTCGACGGCAGCCTGCAGCAAATTCGACGAATCTTGATACAGCACGCCGCGTCGCGGCTCGGGCACGGTCCCGAGCCCGGCCGCCTCGAACCACACTTTCCACATTTGATCGTCCGAGCGCAGTAGGCGTGGCGATGCCGCCAATTCGGCCGGCGTCATGGGCAGCGCGCCGCCGTTGAAGGTCGGTGCGCAGACGGGGAACGACACTTCGTCGAGCAGCGGCTCGACGTGCAGATCCGGGTAGGGGCCGATGCCGAAGCGAATGGCCACGTCCACATCCTCCCGCGTGAAATCGGTCAGGGCGTTCGTCGACAACAATTCCAGGTCGATCTCGGGATGGCGCTCGATGAATCGGCCGATCCGCGGCGTGATCCAGCGCGCGGAGAAGGACGACGCCGACGAAACCACGAGCCGCCTGGCGCGCTGGCCCTCGCGTACCTCGCGCGTCGCATCGGCGAGCGCCATTAGGGCTGCCCGCACGTCCTTGGCATAGCGGCAACCCACGTCCGTCAATCGCACGCGTTTGCCTTCGCGCGAAAACAGCGGCGTGCCGAGTTCGTCTTCGAGCGCCCGAATTTGGTGGCTGACGGCGCCGTGGGTGACGAATAGCTCGTCCGCCGCGCGCGAGAAGCTTTCGTGGCGCGCGGCGGCTTCGAAGGTCCTCAATGCATTGAGCATGGGCAGCTGTCGCAGATCCACGGTGCCTTTTCTCGATTCGCTTGTTAGTTTTTCTCACATGATCGTGAGAATTGATCGTTTTGTCGATTGCCTTGGCGTGCCTACGATTGTAGCCACGGAGCAACTTTTTGGCGGAACGATCATGCGACAAATTTCCTCAAGTATCACGTTCGAAATCGCCCCCGGCGAAACGCTGTCGATGATGGTGGCTCACAGCACGCGCTTGTCGGTCCATGGTGCGCCGGTGTGGGTAACGCGCAGCAACGACGTCGAAGATTATTGGCTGGCGTCCGGCAGATCCCTTCGCTTGCGTCCCGGCGAGCGGCTGTGGCTTAGCGCGGAAGGCACCGAGGCGGCACGGGTGGCGTTCGTCGCACCGCTTTCGCGCGCATCGATGCTGGCCGACGTGTCCCGTGCGCTATCCGACTGGTGGGGCGCGCGCCGCAACGGTTGGCGTACCGTTTGAGGGCAAGCCTTAAGCCGGAGCCTGCGGAATCGGGCTTGATTTGACGCAAGCGCTCGTCCGTCGGCTCGGGCGCGCCGATCCCGATTCCGGTAAACTGCGGCCATCATGTATGCCGCATTGTCTTTATCGTCCGCCCCTCCGCTATCGTCTTCCTCGGATGAGGCGCCCCAGGGCGCGGGTTCAAGCGGCGCCGCCGCGCTCGATGCCCCGTTGGCGGATTTGACGCCGATCGTTCGCCGGCAAGGCTTGGTGCCCTACGAAGTCAGCTTCGACGCCATGCGCGCGTTCACCGAAGCGCGCACGGCCGATACGCCGGACGAAATCTGGCTCGTCGAACATCCGCCCGTGTTCACGCTGGGTCAGGCGGGCGACCCCGCTCATTTGCTGGCGGCCGATCCGGCGATTCCGCTCGTGAAAGTCGACCGCGGCGGTCAAATCACCTATCACGGCCCGGGACAAGTCGTCGCCTACCTGTTGCTCGACCTGCGCCGGCGCAAGCTCATGGTGCGCGAAATGGTGACGCTGATCGAGCAAGCCGTGATCGATACCCTCGCGGCGTATAATCTCGCGGGCGAGCGTCGGCCTGGCGCGCCCGGCATCTATGTGGCGCCCGGCGCGGGCGCGCTCGGGCACGAAGGCGCGAAGGTCGCCGCGCTCGGCCTGAAAATCCGCAACGGATGCAGCTATCACGGCGTAAGTCTGAACGTAAGGATGGACTTGCGGCCGTTTCTCGCGATCAACCCGTGCGGCTACGCGGGCCTGGAGACAGTCGACATGGCGACGCTCGGCGTCGCTTGCGGCTGGCACGAAGTGGCCGAAACCCTGGCGGCACGGCTCGCCGCGAACCTCGGCGGCGCGCTTGGCGCACGCTCATCGACTGGATCACCGAATGACTGACGTTACCGCTCAACCCAGCGGCGCCTCCGACGCGCCCCAAGTCGCTCCCGCGTACGACGCTACTGCCAAGCAAAAGGCGCAAGCGAAGACGGCGCGTATTCCGATCAAGATCGTCCCGGTCGAGAAGCTGAAAAAGCCCGAATGGATTCGGGTGAAGGCGGCAACGGGCAGTTCGCGTTTTTCGGAGATCAAGCAGATCCTGCGCGAACACAACTTGCATACGGTCTGCGAAGAGGCGAGCTGTCCGAACATCGGCGAGTGTTTCGGCAAGGGCACGGCCACGTTCATGATCATGGGCGACAAATGCACGCGCCGCTGCCCGTTCTGCGACGTCGGCCATGGCCGGCCCGATCCGCTCGACACCGAAGAGCCGGGCAACCTCGCGCGGACGATCGCGGCGCTCAAGCTCAAATACGTCGTGATCACGAGCGTCGATCGCGACGATCTGCGCGACGGCGGGGCGGGGCATTTCGTCGAATGTATTCGGCAAGTGCGCGAGCACTCGCCTGCCACGCGCATCGAAATCCTGACGCCCGATTTCCGTGGCCGTCTCGACCGTGCGCTCGAGATCCTGAACGCCGCGCCGCCGGACGTCATGAACCACAACCTCGAAACGGTGCCGCGTCTGTACAAGGAAGCGCGCCCAGGGTCCGATTATGCGCACTCGCTCAAGCTGCTGAAGGATTTCAAGGCGCTGCATCCGGACGTGCCGACGAAGTCGGGCATCATGGTGGGCCTCGGCGAGACGGAAGAAGAGATCTTGCAAGTGATGCGCGATCTGCGTGCGCACGATGTCGATATGCTGACGATCGGCCAGTATCTGCAGCCGTCGGAACACCATCTGCCCGTGCGCGCCTACGTGCACCCCGATACGTTCAAGATGTACGAGGAAGAGGCCTATAAGATGGGCTTCACGCATGCGGCCGTGGGTGCGATGGTGCGCTCGAGCTACCACGCCGATCAACAAGCGCACGACGCGGGCGTGGAAGGCGTGGTTTGATGTCTCCGGCTGTGCGCCGTTAAGCTTTTCGGCCTGCTGCCTGCGCGGCGGCGCGATCGGTTCGGATGATCGGTCGCGCCGCCGCGTTTTCGTTTGGCTTCGGGGTTCAAAGCATCCCGTTCGATTTCGCGTAATCGCGCAGTGCATCGTTGATACGCGTCTGCCACCCAGCACCTTGTGCTCTATACGCCTCCACCACATCGGGGTCGATCCGTAACTTCAGGGCGACTTTTGCATGCACGGATTTGGGGCGCCCGCGACGCTTAAGAATTTGTTCGGCGACCTCTACGCCGAACAGTTCGGGAAGCACGGCTTGCGCCGGACGTGCCCGCGCAAACTCAGGCTCGCCCCAGGCCGGATTGTCATCCCTCAGTTTATTCAAATTTCGCTTGCTCATATCGGTCGGCAACCACTTATTTGTACCCCCAGCAAACGCATTCCGCCGAAACGCACTGGAGATTCAGACCGATTCACGTTTCCAGCCAACCGGACGGCTGCTCTCCGACATTCCGGGAAGCTGGACGCCGGGCGCTGCCTTTGACGGGAAACATCAAAAAAATCAAAGAGATAGTTGGTGTCTCGCACTGGCATTGACCTTGCAATCGATGGACCCCACGAACGGCCGCCTCGGCCGATCGATTCATTCCTAAGCTGGGAGACAACGATGCGTCCTCTGAAGAAACCCTTCTATCGAATCCTCTATCTGCAGGTGATTGCGGCGATCATCGCCGGCATCGCGCTCGGTCATTTTTCGAGCGCGCTCGCGATCGACATGAAACCGCTCGGGGACGCATTCATCAACCTCGTGAAGATGGTGATCGGCCCGATCATCTTCTGTACGGTGGTCACCGGCATCGCCGGCATGGAAGACATGAAGAAGGTCGGCCGCGTAGGCGGCAAGGCGCTGCTCTACTTCGAGGTCATCTCCACCTTCGCGCTGCTGCTCGGCCTCATCGCCACGCACGTCCTGAAACCGGGCGCGGGCTTCAACGTCGACGTGAATACGCTCGACGGCAAGGCCGTGGCGTCGTACGCGGCGAAAGCGCACGGTCAAAGCGCCGTCGATTTCTTCATGCACATCATCCCGCACACGATGATCGACGCCTTCGCGCAAGGCGAGATTTTGCAGATCTTGCTGATCGCCTTGCTCTTCGGCAGCGTGCTCGCGACGATCGGCGAGCGCGGCAAACCCGTAACCGAATTCATCGAAAGCGTCTCGCAAGTGCTGTTCGGCATCGTGCGCATCGTGACGAAGCTCGCACCGATCGGCGCGTTCGGCGCGATGGCCTTCACGATCGGCAAGTACGGCGTCGGCTCGCTGCTGCCGCTCATGAAGTTGATCGGCACGTTCTACCTGACGTCGATCGTCTTCGTGCTCGTCGTACTCGGTACCGTCGCTCGCCTCGTCGGCTTCAACATCGTTCGGTTCGTGGCGTACATCAAGGAGGAAATGCTGATCGTCCTCGGGACGAGTTCGTCGGAAGCCGCGTTGCCGCAACTGATGGGCAAGCTCGAAAAGCTCGGATGCTCGCGGTCGGTCGTCGGCCTCGTCGTGCCCACGGGCTACTCGTTCAACCTCGACGGCACGAACATCTATATGACGATGGCCGTGCTGTTCATCGCGCAGGCGACGAACACCGACCTTACGCTGATGCAACAGCTCACGCTGATCGCCGTGGCCATGCTGACCTCCAAGGGCGCGAGCGGCGTGACGGGCGCCGGCTTCATCACGCTGGCCGCCACGCTCGCCGTGGTGCCGACGATCCCGCTTTCGGGCATGGTGCTGATTCTCGGTATCGACCGGTTCATGAGCGAATGCCGCGCGCTGACGAATATCGTCGGCAACGGCGTGGCGGCTGTCGTCGTCTCGGCTTGGGAGAAGGAACTCGATCGCACGAAGCTGAACGCGCAATTGGGCCGTGGCGGTGCGGCGGTCGAAGCCGACGCGCAGACGAATAGCGCGGGCGTCTGACGCTCGGCGGCGCCAGGGCGATCGACGGGCTATGCCACAATAGGTCACGCTTTTGCCCGGAATCCGTCAACGTGACGCGTCGCCTCATTGTCGTTCTCGCGCTTGCCTCGGTGCTGCTCGCCGTGTGCGCCGCCACTTGGCATTTCGCCTGGCGGCGCGGGATCGACGTCTTACAGCGCCAGGCCGCCGCCCGCGCCGGCCGCACGGCTGGCGCGCTCAGCGACACGCTCGAGCGCTACGAATCGCTGTCCTACCTCGTGGCGAGCCATCCTGTCGTAGCCGAAGCGCTGGACACCGGCTCGCCCGATGCCATCGCGCGGGCCAACCGCTACCTCGAAGACGCGAATGCGCACGTGCATGCCGACGTCACCTATATCATCCGCGCCGACGGCCTATGTTTGGCCGCCAGCAATTGGGATCGCGCGGACAGCTTCGTGGGCTCGCAATACCGCTTTCGTCCGTATTTCGTCGATGCGATGGCCTCGCACGTGGGGCGCTTCTTCGGCATCGGTACCGTCTCGCACGTGCCGGGCTACTATCTCTCGCAACCGGTTCGCCGCGGTGACCGGATCGTCGGCGCAGCCGTCCTAAAGCTCAACCTCGAAGGGTTTCCCGGGACGGATTCGAGCGAGCCGGTACTGGTCGCCGATAGACACGGCGTGATTTTTCTTTCGTCGGTGCAGGCGTGGAAATATCGCTCGGTGCGCGATCTGCCGCTCGCCGTCGTGGCTGCCATCGACGAGACGCGACAGTATGCCGGGGCCCAGATCACGACATTGCCGATGGCACCGGTGCGCGCGCTCGATACGCCCGATGCTCGGATCGTGCGAATCGGCACGCACGCACCTTCGCCGTACTACTTGCTGACACGGCGCACTGTCCATGGGCCAGAGTGGCAGTTGATGACGCTCGCTCCCGTGGGCTCGGTCATCGACGACGCGCGCAACGCCACGGCCGCCGCCGGCTTCGGTTTCATTTCGCTGTGCTTGCTTGCGTTTTACTGGCGCGTACGGCGGGCCCGCGCCCGCGATCGCGAAGCCGGGCGGGCCAGGCTGCAGGCCGCCTACGCCGAGCTGAACCGGCGCGTGGAGGAACGGACGGCCGATTTGTCGGCCGCCAACGCGCAACTGCAAACCGAAGTGGCCGAGCGCACGCGTGCGGAAAGCGAACTGCGCGCGGCGCACGCGGAACTGCTTCAGACGAGCAAGCTCGCCGCACTAGGGCAAATGGCTGCCGGCATCACGCACGAACTCAATCAACCGCTCGCGGCGTTGCGTACGTTTTCGGACAACACGCGCGTCTTGATCGAGCGAGGGGCGCTGCCTGCTGCGCGCGAAAATCTCGAAGCGATCGGCGCGCTCACCGAGCGTATGGGCAAGATTACCAATCAGCTGAAATTGTTCGTCGGCCGTGCGCAACCGAGCAATGCGTGCTCGCCGCTCGCACGGGCGTTGCGCAATGCGTTGCAAGTGCTGCAAGAGCGGCTGCAGCGCGTGTCGCTCGAGGTCCGCGTGCGCGAGGTTCCAAGCCTGGCCGATCCGCAGCTGCCCGCAGCGTCGGAACACGCGGAGCCGCGGCGCGAGCAACTCAAGTACCGTCCGTTGGACTTGAACGCCGATCATCCCGCGCTCGCCGTTTACTGCGACGGCCTGCGTCTCGAACAGGCGCTCATCAATTTGATCGGCAACGCGCTGGATGCACTCGAGCCCGTGGCCGCGGCGCGCCTGTCGATCGATATCGACCTGGGCGGCGACGCGCTCGCGCTCGCTGTGCGCGACAATGGGCCCGGCATTCCAGCCGAGGCGATGTCCAAGCTTTTCGAGCCGTTCTTTACGACGAAGGGGGCGGGCAAGGGCCTCGGCCTCGGTTTGGCGATCGCTTCCTCGATCGCGCGCGATTGCGGCGGCTCGCTCGTCGCTCGCAACGAAGCGGGCGGCGGCGCGGCGTTCGTGCTGACCTTGCGGCGCGCGGCCTCGCCGGCGGCGGCGCCGGCCGCCGTGGGGCAGCGCGACGCCGGCGCTTCGAGCTAGCACTGCGCGCGAACTTCTCAGGCAAACCATGAACTCGACCGCGACGACGGATAACCTACAAGTTCTCTTCATCGAGGACGACGAACTCGTGCGTCGTGCAAGCGTCCAGAGCTTGCAACTGGCGGGGTTCGCCGTCAGCGGCTATGGCTCGGTGGAGGAGGCGAGCGGCGTGCTCGATCTGCTCGACGAGCGTTTCGCCGGCATCGTCGTGAGCGACGTCCGCCTGCCCGGCGCGAGCGGGCTCGACTTGCTCGGCGAGTGCCATCAGCGCGCGCCCGATGTCCCCGTCATCCTCGTTACTGGGCATGGCGACATCTCCATGGCTGTCCAGGCGATGCGCGACGGCGCTTACGATTTCGTCGAAAAGCCGTTTGCCGCGGAACGCCTCGTCGACACGGTACGCCGTGCGCTCGAGCGCCGGCGCCTAGTCCTCGAAAACGCCGCGCTGCGGCGCGAATTGGCCGCACGCGATGCGCTCGTGCCGCGCATCATCGGCCGCAGTCCCGCTATCGGGGAAGTGCGCCGGTTGATCGCCAATATCGCCCCGACGGACGCGCCCGTGCTGATCATCGGCGATACCGGAGCGGGCAAGGAACTGGTCGCGCGTAGCTTGCACGAACTGTCGCCGCGCCAGGCCAAGCCGTTCGTGGCAGTCAATTGCGGCGCATTGCCCGAATCGATGTTCGAGTCGGAAATGTTCGGCTATGAACCGGGCGCCTTCACGGGTGCGACGAAGCGTCGCATCGGCAAGCTCGAATACGCATCGGGCGGCACCGTCTTTCTCGACGAGATCGAGAGCATGCCGCCGGCGCTGCAAGTGAAGCTGCTGCGCGTGTTGCAGGAGGGCTCGCTCGAGCGCTTGGGTTCGAACCAGGCCGTGCGTGTCGATTTGCGCGTGATCGCCGCGGCCAAAGGCGACATGCAGGCGCTGGTCGCGGCCGGCACTTTCCGGCGCGATCTGCTGTATCGGCTGAATGTCGTGACGATCGACGTGCCGCCGCTGGTGGAGCGCCGCGAGGATATCGCCCCCCTGATCGAACACTTCATGCTCGAGGCCGCCGTTCGCTACGGGCGGCCCGCGCCGATACTGACGGCGCGCCAGCGTGCGGACCTGATGGCGCGAGACTGGCCCGGCAACGTGCGCGAGCTGCGCAACGCGGCCGATCGCATCGTGCTGGGCATCGAGGGCGCATCGGGCGACCGGGGGCACGGCGGTCAGCCGGCGCAATCGCTGAAGGAGCGTGTCGAGCAGTTCGAGCGGGCGGTGATTGCCGAAGTGCTCGATCAGCACGCCGGCGCCGTTTTAGCCGCGGCCGACGAGCTGCAGATCGGCAAGGCGACGCTTTACGAGAAGATCAAACGATACGGCCTCGCCGAGCGTGGCGAGGCCGGGAAGGAAGGGCACTAGGGCGTCTCGCCCGAGGTCGAGGCTCTACGCCGCGAGCGTGCGCTGCGCCGGCTCAGGCCGAGCCGAGTGCCTTTTGCAGAAGCTGATCGAGTTCGGCGAATTGCGGCTCGCCGACATAGCGCTTGAGAATCGTGCCGTTCTTGTCGACGACGAAGGTGGTCGGCGTCATTTGGACGTTGCCGAACTTCTTGGCCGCGGTGCCGTCATCCATCGCCACTTTGAACGGCAGTTTGCGCGTTTGGGTGTAATTGACGACGTACATCGGCGCGTCGTATTGCATCGCGACCGCGACGAACTCCAAGCCCTGGCCCTTATAGCGGTTGTAGGTGTCGACCATCTGCGGCATTTCCTTGATGCACGTTTCGCAGTCGGTCGCCCAGAAGTTCACGAGGTAGACCTTGCCTTTCAGGTCGGACGTGGACAGCTTCTGCCCGGACAACAGCGTGAAGGTTGCAGCGGGGACTTGCTGGCTGCGGCCGAACGTGAAGTAGGCGGCGATCGCAATCGCGACGGCCACGCAGGCGAAGGCGATATAGCGCAGCGAACTCGCGCGGCGGGCGGAAGAAGCGGGGGCTTGGCTCATGGTGACGACCTCATGCGGATCATCGCGCCCCGCTGGATGCGGGGGCTCGACGGCGGGCGGCCGGAGCAGGCGCGATTTTGCGTCGCTATTTTACCCATATTCGGAAAAGGGCGGCCGTCGGGCATGCGCAGGTGCACACGAACTCGCATGGCTCGTCGGCACCATGTCGGATAATCTCGCTTTCGGTCCCACACCATGTTTCGATTCCTTCGCCCTCTATGCGCTTTTGTTTTCCTTGTGCGCCCGCCTGGCGGCGTGCGTTTTCGCAGCGCCGTTCGTCGGCTTTAGTCGCTTCGCGCTCGCGCGCTCGTGCGACGAGCGTGGGCCGTCTTTCGTCGGTCGTGCTGCAAGCGTTGCTCGGCGTGGCACTCATCAGCGCTTGCTCCCCGGCCTACAACTGGCGGACGGTGTCCGATGCCGCCGAAGGCTACGCCATCGATCTGCCCGCCAAGCCGACCGTGGACGAACGGCAAGTGGCGATTGCCGGCCAAACCCTGCCGATGCATGTGCGTGCGGCCGAAACGCAGCACGTCGTGTTTGCGATCGCCGTCGTGGATTTGCCGCGCGACGATGCCGCCCTCGGCCAAACGGTGGCCGACGATTTGCGTCGCGCGCTCGCGCGCAATGTCAGCGCGTCGCCGGTCGAACACGCCGTGCAAGTTCCGCTTGCGACGGGGGCCGCCGTGCCGGGTGTCGATATCGTTGCGACGGGCGCGGCCGGCGATGCCCACCAGCAGCGCACCATCCACGCATGGATCGCCGTGCGCGGACGGCACGTCTACCAAGCGGCGATCATCGCCGCGCGCGTCCCGCCCCAGGATCAGTCCGACCAATTTTTCGGGTCGCTCAAGCTCGACTGACCTTTAGTCGCTCCTCGTGCGGCGAACGGCCGATGAAGAGGACAGTTGACGATCGCTCATACGAGTGAAGGTTTTGCCCCAAGAAAAGTCGCTAATCCACGGATTTCTTGTAGGTTTTCGAGCTATCCACAGACGCTGTGGATAAGTCTGTGGGGAAATCCCGCTTCGTCCGCCGGCAAGCCCATGGGATGGGCCTGTCGGCCGATTGATCACGCAAGCGGCATGGAGAAAAACTGTTGAAAATCAAAGGGATGTGGCGCATCCCTGCAACGTTGCTTTTAAACTGGCGTTACATGCCAGGAAAGCCTAAATTGTGCACAAGTCAAGTCTTGACAGCCAAAAAATTGGCTTCGATGGGATCGACGCGCCCGCTCGGAATACCTGGACAGCGATTGCCCCCTAATTTGGCATGACGCCACTTCAAATCGACGGACCCGAGCTTTCGCTCGTCGCGAGTTCGCCCTTCTAAGCGAGAAACCTTCAAAGCCGGACGCCTCAGGGGAGCGAAAACACGCGGCGATACTGAATGGCTTCGGCGACATGCTGCGCGGCGGGCATCGCGTCTGCCGCTAGATCGGCGATCGAGCGTGCCACCTTCAACACGCGGTAATAGGCGCGTGCCGACCACCGGAAGCGCTCGCCCGCTTCGCGCAGAAGCGCTTCGCCGGCGGCGTCCAATCGACAGACGTCGTCGACCTCGCGGCCGGAGAGTTCGCGATTGGTTTTTCCTTGTCGCTCGATCTGCCGCTCGCGGGCTGCCGCCACGCGCGCTGCGGCCATCGCGCTCGGCTCGCTCTTTTCGGCGGCGCGCGCGCTCAGTTCCGCTGGCGTGAGCGCCGGCAGCTCGATCTGAATATCGATGCGATCCACGAGCGGCCCCGACAGCTTGCGCAAATAGCGCGCAGCGACTTCGGGCGTGCAGCGGCAGCGCCCGCCGGGATCGCCGCGCCAGCCGCACGGACAGGGATTCATCGCGGCGACGAACTGGCAAGCGGCGGGAAAATCGACTTGTAGCGCGGCGCGCGACACCGTGATGCGGCCCACTTCCAGCGGTTCGCGCAGCATCTCGAGCACGTGACGATCGAATTCCGGCAACTCGTCGAGGAAGAGAACCCCGAGGTGAGCGAGCGTGATCTCGCCCGGCTGAGGCGGGTTGCGGCCGCCGACGCGCGCGGCTGCGCTCGACGAGTGGTGCGGCGCGCGAAACGGCCGTTGCCGCCATTGCGCCGGGGAAAAACCGAGCGTGCTGGCCGAGAGCAGGGCGGCGGAGCTGAGCGCTTCATCGTCCGTCATGGGCGGCAGCAAGCCCGGCAGCCGCGCCGCCAACATCGACTTGCCCGCACCCGGTGGCCCGACCATCAAGACGTGGTGGCCGCCGGCCGCCGCCACTTCGAGTGCGCGCCGTGCCCCGTGCTGGCCGATGACATCGGCCATATCCGGGGGCGCCGCCCTCGGCTCCGACGCGCCGGGGATGGGCGGGGCGATCGGCGTAAGACGGCCATTGCGCTCGCCCGATAAGTGCGCGCACAGCGAAGGCAGGTCCGACGCGCCGAAGACAGCCACGCCCGGCACCAACGCTGCCTCCTGCGCACTCGCCGCCGGTAAATACAACTCGGGCGGACGGCCTCGCGGTTCGCGCGAAGGGTCATGCAACGCGCTATCTGGCTTATCGGCTTGGGCGGCTTGGGCGGCTTGGGCGGCTTGGGCGGCTTGGGCGGCTTGGGCGGCTCGCGCGGTTAGCTGCGACGCCGGCTTCGCCTGCGCGTCTTTGCGACGGCTGCGTGCGGTGCCGCATGCCATCGCGAAGGCGCCGCGCATCGGACGCAGGGCCCCCGTCAGCGAAAGCTCGCCGGCAAACTCGCGCTCGCCGAGCGCGTCGTCGGGAATCTGCCCGCTTGCTGCGAGGATGCCGAGCGCGATCGGAAGATCGAAACGGCCCGATTCCTTCGGCAAATCGGCCGGCGCCAGATTGACGGTGATGCGGCGCACGGGAAAGTCGAACCCGCAGTTCTGCAGCGCGGCGCGGACGCGCTCGCGGCTTTCGCGCACCTCGAGATCGGGCAGGCCGACGATCGAAAACGACGGCAACCCGTTAGCCAGATGGACTTCGACGGTCACTTCAGGCGCGCGGCCAGCGGCCGGCGCGCGCGAGCGCACCACGGCAAGCGACATGGGTTCTCCTCAGAACCGGGCCGCCAAGATATCCGCGGCTCTTTCAGAAGGTGAGGACTGGTACGGTCCTCGGATTGCAATAGCTCGGTGCAGTGGCGATGGGTTCGCGCACGGCGCCGGGTGTCGCAATCACTGTAGCAACGTGGGATGCGTCCAGGGAGTCGCAGGGGGCATCGTTGGCCGTTCGGCCTACATGTACCAAAGCTTTTTGCTTGTCTCGAGCTAAGCGCACGGGTAACATGGCCGCGTTAATTAACATGGCCAACTGAAATGACATGGGCAAGTGATATGGACGACATACACTTCGCAACCGGAACTGCCGACCGCCTCGCGCGCCACTCGGTTCATGCGCTTTTCCAGAGCCATGAATGGGAAGTCCTTGAGACGGGCGAGGACGGCAAGGGTGGGGATTTCATTCTGACGAGCCCCCGTGGCCAGACGTATTGCGTCGTATTGAAGGCGCAGACCGAAGGGCGTGCCGATCGCGCGATCCCCCTATTCGCGCAGGCGCTGCTGGAGTCGCGCGCACGCGCGAGCGGACGGCACGACCGATCCCGCCCGGCTGTCATCCTCTGGGTGGGAGTCGCGTCGCAGGCTCTCGTCAGAAAGCTCGTGGACTTCCATAAGGAGTATGGGAGCGGTGAACCGTTCGCCATCCTTTCGGACGTGCCGCTGTACGCCGATTTCCCCGAACTGGAGGCTAAAGAGCAGCCGGCGAGCGTGCGGCGCAGCAGCCATTCGGCACCGCCGACGCTCGTTTTCTCCGACCTTGCCCAATGGATGCTTAAGCTCCTGCTGGCGGCCGACATCAAGCGCGAAGGCCTGATCAGTGCCCCGGTAAAGATGTACATGACGGCGACCGAGCTTGCGCGGGAAGCTCGTGTATCTGTCATGAGCGCCACACGCCTTATCAATGCCCTGAAAGAAGAGGGTATGGTCGAATGGGCACCCCATCTGCGGATCGTGCAGCGACGCAAGCTTGCGCAACGTTGGAAGGCGGCGTACATGAAACCGGCCGTTAGCGTGCCGATGAAATATCTCGCGGGCGGCATGCCCGAGGAGCAGCAGTTACGAAAGACGCTCAAGCGTGAAGAAGGGGCGACGCTGGGCCAGTTTGCGGCGGCCAACGCTCTGCACGTAGGGCACGTCCATGGCGCGACAACGGCCCTCTGGGTGCCCGATCTCGCAGCGGCTGAAGGATGGCGGGGACTGAAGCGTGCGCGCGAGGGCGAACGGCCGGATCTGATCTTGAAGCAGCACCCGTATCCGCAATCGCTGCTTCGCGGGCGCGTGATGCGTGACGGCGTCTGGGTGTCCGACATCATCCAGACATGGCTTGACGTCTCTGCTGAACCGACGCGCGGTGCGGAGCAGGCCGCCGAACTCGAGCACGGCGTTCTGGCAAAAGTAGTGGGAGAAAAAATGTGAGCGACTTGGCGGAATTCAGCAGACTTGCCGTGACCCTGGAGCCGTGGCGCACGCAGATTGTCTTCGTTGGCGGATGGGCATTCCGGCTCTATGGAATAGACGCTCCTTTTCGATTGAGGAGGGCGGTGCAGTTAGCACCCAACAACCAAAAACGACGGCAACCTATTCGCTAAATGAACTTCGACGGTCGCTTCGGGCGCGCGGCCAGCGGCCGGCCCGAGCGCTCCACGGCAAGCGACATGGGTTCTCACCGGATCGGACGGCACGCGAGCGGTGCCGTCACGCCGAGCCGGCCGGCGCGGCGGCCGGCCTTCAGCTCAACTGCCGTCGCGAGCCGAGCACTCGCTTGGCGATGAAGGTGCGCGCCGAGCCGGCGCAGCGAAGGCTAAGACTCTTGCGACGCAGCCAGACGCTGTTCGAGTTCCGCGACACGGCGTTCGAGTTCTTCGAGGCGCGTGCGGGTGCGAAGCAGCACTTGCGTTTGCGTATCGAATTCCTCGCGAGTAACGAGATCGAGCTTCGAGAAACCCTGCGAGAGCATGGCTTTCACATTGCGTTCGACGTCTTTCGCCGGCGAGTGCTTGAGCAGATCGCTCATGCGATTCTGAAAATCCTGAAATAAATCATTCGGTTGCTTCATGGTGGTTCCCCTTCGTTGCACAAAAAATGTGCAGCATTTCTCCCGACTTGCTCTGACGACGCGCGTGTGACCGAACTTGGTGCGTCCTAGAGCACACGCTTCGTGCACCGACGAGCGGCGTTGGTGCGTACCCGAATCCTGGGCGTGCGAACACTCTAGCAACGATCGAAGGGGCGCGCCAGCGCGGCAGCCCGGTTTTAGCCCTTCGGCCGGCCCCCCGTTAGACTCGCGCACCGCTTTGCCGATGCCGGCAGGCGCCGCATGGCACGACAGTTGCTTTTTCTGGCCGCACGAATCGGGGGCTCGCACCCGACGCCGATCGCAACACCGGCGCAGGCGCGCGGCAACACAGTTTTCGCAACGAAAAGAGGACTTTCATGAAGCTCATTACCGCAATCATCAAGCCGTTCAAGCTCGATGAGGCGCGCGAGGCGTTGTCGGCGATCGGCGTGTCGGGCATCACCGTCACGGAAGTGAAGGGTTTCGGACGCCAGAAAGGCCACACGGAACTCTATCGCGGCGCCGAATACGTCGTCGACTTCCTGCCGAAGGTCAAGATCGAGGCGGCCGTCTCGGACGACATCGTCGAACAGGCGATCGAAGCGATCGAACGCGCGGCCCGCACGGGCAAGATCGGCGACGGCAAGATCTTCGTCACGCCGATCGAGCAGGTTATTCGTATCCGCACCGGGGAAACGGGCGCCGACGCCCTGTAATTCGAAACCAAATTCGAAGATTTAGCGACAAGAGGAAACCGAAGATGCGCAAACTTTTGATGTCCTTGGCGATGGTCGCCACGCTGCTTGCGGGCAGCGTGGGTACCGCGCTCGCCGACGACGCGGCGTCGGCACCCGCCGCCACGTCCACGCCTGCGGCCGCAGCCCAGGCAAGCGCCGCCTCGGCGGCCGCTGCTCCCGACGCATCCGCTGCCGCCGCCGCGGCGGCCCCTGCCGCCCCGACCGCGCCGTACTCGGTCGACTCGTCCAAGATCAACTCGGGCGATACGGCTTGGATGCTGACATCCACCGCGCTCGTGCTGTTCATGACGATTCCCGGCCTGGCCCTATTCTACGGCGGCATGGTTCGCAAGAAGAACGTGCTGGCGACGGTGATGCAAAGCTTCGCGATCACCTGCGCCGTTACGGTGATCTGGACGGTGATCGGCTATAGCCTCGCTTTCACGCCGGGCAACGCCTTCATTGGCGGCTTCTCGCGCGTCATGCTGGCCGGGATGAACTACATCAAGGGCGACAAGGCGACGACGCTGACCGTGAGCCACTTGGCGACGACGATCCCCGAGTCGGTCTACTTCGTCTATCAAATGACGTTCGCGATCATCACGCCGGCACTGATCACGGGCGCATTCGCCGATCGCATGAAGTTCTCGGCGATGCTCGTATTCATGTCGGTCTGGTCGATCATCGTCTACTCGCCGATCGCCCACATGGTGTGGGAACCGACGGGCTGGCTCTCGTCCGCCGGCATTCTGGACTTCGCGGGCGGCACGGTCGTGCACATCAACGCCGGTATCGCGGGCCTCGTCTGCGCACTGGTGCTGGGCAAGCGCGTGGGCTACGGGCGCGAAGCGATGGCGCCGCACAACCTGGTGCTGACGCTGATGGGGGCCGCGATGCTGTGGGTGGGCTGGTTCGGCTTCAATGCGGGCTCCGCCGTGGCGGCCGACGGCCGTGCCGGCTTCGCGATGCTGACGACGCAAGTGGCGACCGCTTGCGCGGCGCTCGGCTGGATGTTCGTCGAGTGGATCACGAAGGGCAAGCCGTCCGCGCTGGGCATCGCGTCGGGCGCCGTGGCCGGCCTCGTGGCGATCACACCGGCGTCGGGCTACGTCGGTGTCGGCGGTGCGCTCGCGATCGGTTTCATCGCCGGTGCGGTCTGCTTCTGGTCGGCAACCTGGCTGAAGATGAAGCTCGGCTACGACGATTCGCTCGATTGCTTCGGCGTGCACGGCGTGGGCGGGATCATCGGCGCGCTGCTGACGGGCATCTTTGCCGTGAAGGACATCGGCGGCGCTGATGGCAGCCTGATTCTGCAAGCGAAGGGCGTGCTGACGACGCTCGTCTACAGCGGCGTGCTGAGCTACGTACTGCTCAAGATCATCGATCTTACGATCGGCCTGCGCGTGGCTGAAGAGGAAGAGCGCGAAGGCCTCGACGTGGTGCTGCACGGCGAGCACGTGGAGTAATCGACATCGGACGACGGGGCCGGGCGTTTGGGAAGCCGGTCTCGCGTCCAGCGATCCGAATCTTCAGATGATTCGGTCGATTCGGATTCAAGCACAGCGACTTTTGCCCGCCTTTACGGCGGGTTTTTTTGTTTACCGCCGCTGGTTCTTATCCTGGTCAGGGTGCCTGCTTATTGGCGGTAGTGGTCATAGCCGCTGGGGTGTCGGGGCCCGCTTCCGTCGAACGGCCTTTTACTCCTACAGCGGGCCCCGACACTGAAGTGCACCCCAAAAGTTGGACATCAATCCAACCTTTGGGGCGTTGTTCATGTTGAAATACGACGAGGAATTCAAGCTGCGGGTAGTCAAGACATACCTGCGCGGGCAGACCAGCTTTGGGGC
>NZ_JBQCIV010000073.1:0-43839 GCF_051953405.1 Trinickia sp.
CCTTTTACTCCGGCAAGGGCCCGCCCACCCCACCGCCCGAAAATCCCTCACACGCCAAATAAAACCAGCGATCGTTCCCCGCCACGCTTTTATTCGGGGCCACCGCGCGTTTCGCCGATGGGGTCGGGGCTTGCTGGAGGAGTAAAAGGCCGTTCGACGGAAGCAAGCCCCGACACCCCAGCGGCTATGACCACTACCGCCAATTAGCAGTCCCCGGGGACATAGCTACACCCATTACCGCCAATAAGCACGTCCCGGAACAACTACACCCATTACCGCCCATAAGCGCCCTTCGGTGCCTTACCGCTTAATCCCTTCCGCCAAATACCGCTCGGCAAGCCGCACCCAAAACGTGGTGCCGACGGGCAACAGTTCATCGTTGAAATCGTAGCTGGCGTTATGCAGCATGCACGGCCCGGCGCCGTGGCCGGCCTCGCGATGACCGCCGTCGCCGTTTCCGAGGAACGCGTAGCAACCGGGCCTGGCCTGCAGCATGAAGGCAAAATCCTCGGCGCCCATCGTCGGTTCGGTGTGGTCGTCGACGTTTTGCGTGCCCACAATTTCCCGCATCACCTCGACCGCAAAACGCGTTTCGGCGCTGCTGTTGATCGTGGGCGGGTAGTTCCGGTGGAACGTGACCGCCGCAGAGCAATCGAATGCGGATGCCGTCGCCTCGGCGAGCTTGCTCATTCTCGATTCGATCAGATCCAACGTTTCGGTCGTAAACGTGCGCACCGTCCCGGCAAGCCACGCATCGTTCGGGATGACGTTGACGGCGTCGCCGGCATGAATTTGCGTGATCGAGAGCACCGCAGTATCGATCGGCTTCTTGTTGCGCGTGATGATGCTTTGCAGGGCGTTGGCGATTTGAATTGCGGCGAAAACGGGATCGCGGCCGTTGTGCGGCATGGCTGCGTGCGCGCCCACGCCTTTGACGTCGATTCGGAATTCGTTACTCGACGCCATGATCGGGCCGTCGGTTACGCCGAAGGTGCCAGCCGGCATCCCCGGCCAATTATGGATGCCGAATACCGCGTCCACTGGAAACTTCTCGAACAAGCCGTCCTCGATCATCGCCCGTGCCCCCGCGCCGCCTTCTTCCGCGGGCTGAAATATGAAGACGATCGTGCCGTCGAATGTTCCATGCGCCGCGAGGTGCCGCGCGGCGCCGAGCAGCATGGCCGTGTGCCCGTCGTGCCCGCAAGCGTGCATCTTCCCGGGTGCTTGCGAGCGATGCTCGAATGTGTTCAGTTCTTGAATCGGCAACGCGTCCATATCGGCCCGCAGGCCGATCGACCGTCCTCCGCTCCCTTTGCTCAGGACGCCGACAACCCCTGTCTTGCCCAACCCTCGGTGTACGCGCAGCCCCCATTTCTCGAGAGATTGCGCAACGAGATCCGCCGTGCGCGTCTCCTCGTACCGCAGTTCGGGATGGGCGTGGATGCTTCGTCGGAGCGACTGGATTTCGTCTCGCGCGGCCAAGACTTCAGGAATGAGTTTCATGATGCGTTCGACTTAAGGTGAGGTTTGGGGTCTGCTTACATATGGAGCGGCCATTCCCGCGGCAACCCGTCCCGCACGTTCCGTTTGGGGCATCCGCGTGCGCGTCCCATATGTAAACAGACTCTCGAATGAGTCTCGCTATCGAACGAACCATTCTACCCTCAACGCCGGCTCGACAATTTGGCACGGCCCGGCGGCGCGAACGTAATAGAATTAGTGCCCCGCCCGTCGGATGACCGACGCTGAGCGTCTAACGGAAGGCAGCCCATGAATGCGCCCCTCGAATTTGCCCGCGCCGTCTGTCCTCACGATTGCCCCGACACATGTGCGATGCGGGTTACCGTCGCCGACGGAAAAGCGATCAAGGTCACCGGCGATCCGGATCACCCGCCGACGCAAGGCGTGCTCTGCACGAAAGTCGCCCGCTACCCCGAACGCGTCCATCACGCGCAGCGGTTGACCACGCCCTTGAAGCGTGTCGGACGTAAGGGAGAAGGGCGGTTCGAAGCGATCGGCTGGGACGAAGCGCTCTCGCTCGCGGCTGGGCGCCTTTCCGAAATCGTGCGGCGCGAGCCGCAGGCGCTATTGCCTTACAGCTATGCAGGGACGATGGGCCTCGTTCAAGGCGAGAGCATCGCACAGCGCTTTTTCCACAAGCTCGGCGCATCGCGGCTCGATCGCGCGATCTGCTCCGCCGCGGGCATGGCGGGGCTCAAATATACCTACGGCGCTTCGCTCGGCATGCATCTCGAATTCTTCGAGGAGAGCGAACTGATTTTGATCTGGGGCGCCAACCCCATCGCATCGAGCCTGCATTTCTGGACGCGCGCGCAAGAAGCGAAGCGTCGCGGCGCGCGGCTCGTCGCCATCGATCCCTATCGTTCGCTGACGGCCGAAAAATGCCACCAGCACATTGCCTTGCGTCCGGGCACCGACGGCGCGTTCGCCCTCGGCATGATGCACGTCTTGATCGCCGAGGATTTGATCGACCACGCCTATGTGGCTGCGCACACGGTCGGCTTCGAGGCACTCAAGGAACGGGCATCGGCCTATCCTCCGGCGCGCGTCGCGCGCATTTGCGGCATCGATGAGCACGAACTCGTGGACCTTGCGCGGCTTTACGGCAAGACGCGCAAAGCGGCGATTCGTCTGAATTACGGCATGCAGCGCGTACGCGGCGGCGGAAACGCCACCCGCGCGATTGCCTGTCTGCCGTCGCTGACGGGCGCTTGGCGCGATCGAGCGGGCGGCCTGCTGTTGTCGTCGTCGGGATGGGTGCCGTTCGACACGGCCGCGCTGCAACGGCCGGATTTGATCCCCGGTTGGCCGGACAAGCTCCCGCGTATCGTCAATATGAATGTGATCGGCGATGCGTTGCTGCATGAGGGCGATGCCTCGTTCGGCCCGAAGATCGAAGCGGTGGTCGTCTACAACTCGAATCCAGTCGCGGTGGCCCCCGATTCGGCACGCGTGGCGGCCGGCTTCGCGCGGGAAGACCTATTCACGATCGTGCTCGAGCATTTTCAAACGGATACCGCCGATTATGCCGATCTCGTCCTGCCGGCCACGACGCAGCTCGAACATTTAGACGTTCACCGCTCGTACGGGCATACCTACGTGATGGTGAATCAGCCGGCTATTGCGCCAGTCGGCCAAGCGCGGCCCAATACCGAGATCTTCCGCGGTCTTGCCCGGCACATGGGGCTCGAAGAACCGGCGCTGTTCGAAAGCGACGAAGCCGTCGGGCGAGCCGCACTGCGCTGGAACGATCCCACGCTCGAAGGGGTGAATTGGGATACGTTGAACGAAGCGGGCTGGGCGAAGCTGAAGCTGCCCGACGCACCGTTTGCCGAAGGCGGTTTTCGTACGCCGTCCGGCAAGTGCGAATTCGTCAGCTCATTGCTCGCGGATGAAGGCAAGGATCCACTGCCCGATTATCTACCGCCTTACGAATCGCGCGATGGCTCGCCCGAACTCGCGGCTCGCTATCCGCTGGCGATGATTTCGCCGCCCGCGCGGCATTTCCTGAACAGCACCTTCGTGAACGTCGAGAGCTTGCGCGAGGTCGAGCGGGAACCGCATCTCGACATTCATCCGTCCGATGCCGCACCGCGCGGCATCCGCGAAGGCGATAACGTTCGTATCCGTAACGATCGCGGCGCATTCGTCGCGCGCGCCCGTGTGACGGACCGTGCTCGCGAGGGCGTCGTCGTGGGTTTGTCGATCTGGTGGAAGAAGCTCGCACCGGACGGGTGCAACGCGAACGAGGTCACGAGCCAGGCACTGACCGACCTCGGCGGCTCGGCCACCTTCTACGATTGCCTCGTCGAGGTAGAACGACTCGATGTCTGATCGTTACGCAAGCGGTTTCTCTCGGTTCGAATTCGATATCTAATCCGGTTGTTTCGAGCGAGGTGACCGGCTAGGATGCATTTTTTTAGCACGATCATTCGAAAATTTTGGGAGACGCCGCATGGAAAAAATCTGGTTGAAGTCGTATCCGCCCGGCGTCCCCGCCGAGATCGACGCGTCGGCCTACGCCTCGGTGGGCGACTTGCTCGAAGACAGCTTCCGGCAATACCGCACGTCGCCGGCCTTCGCCTGCATGGGTAAATCGATCACCTACGGCGAACTCGACGAGATGTCTCGACAGCTAGCCGGCTGGTTCGAGTCGAAGGGCCTCGCCCGCGGGGCACGCATCGCGATCATGATGCCGAACGTGCTGCAATACCCGGTGGTCTTGGCGGCCGTGCTGCGCGCGGGCTACGTTGTCGTCAACGTCAATCCGCTCTATACGCCGCGCGAACTGGAGCATCAGCTCAAGGACAGCGGCGCCGAAGCCATTGTCTTGCTCGAAAATTTCGCGGTGACGCTGCAGGCGGTCATCCGCAATACGGCCATCAAGCATGTCGTGGTCGCCTCGATGGGCGATCTCATGGGCTTGAAGGGCCTCATCGTAAATTTCGTCGTGCGGCGCGTGAAGAAGATGGTGCCGGCGTGGAGCCTGCCCGGTCACGTCAAATTCAACGATGTGCTCGCGCAGGGCGCCCGGTTGCCGTTCGCCCCGGCGGCGCTCACGCGCGACGACGTCGCCTTCCTCCAATACACGGGGGGCACGACGGGTGTGGCCAAGGGCGCCACGCTGACCCACGGGAACATCGTCGCGAACGTGCTGCAATCGGCGGCGTGGCACGAGCCGGCGCATGCGCTGCATCCCGAGGTCGACCAAATCGTCAACGTCATCGCCTTGCCGCTCTATCACATCTATGCGTTGACGGTGTGCGCGATGCTGACCATCCGAACCGGCGGCCTCGGCGTGCTCATCCCGAATCCGCGCGACATCGCCGGCATGATCAAACAGTTGCAGGGCTACAAGATCAACTGCTTCCCGGCGGTGAATACCTTGTATAACGCCATGCTCAATCACCCGGACTTCGGTAAGCTCGATTTCTCGAAGCTCATGGTGGCCAATGCCGGGGGGATGGCGCTGCAAGAGGCCGTGGCCAAGCGTTGGTACGAGCGTACTCGTGTCCCCGTGATCGAAGGCTACGGCTTGTCGGAAACGTCGCCGAGCGCCTGCTGCAATCCCGTTACGGCGACCGAGTTCAGCGGGACGATCGGATTGCCGATCCCGTCGACGGAGCTATCGATTCGCGACGACGACGGCAACGAAATGCCGGTCGGCCAACCCGGCGAGATCTGCATCCGCGGCCCGCAGGTCATGGTTGGCTACTGGAATCGCCCCGACGAGACGGCGAAGGTCATGACGGCCGACGGCTTCTTCAAAACCGGCGACATCGGCATCATGGACGAGCGCGGCTACTTCAAAATCATCGATCGCAAGAAGGACATGATCTTGGTTTCGGGGTTCAACGTCTATCCGAACGAGATCGAGGACGTCGTCGCGAAACACCCGGGCGTGCTCGAAGTGGCGGCCGTCGGTATACCCGACGAGCACTCGGGAGAGGCGGTGAAACTCGTCATTGTCAAACGGGATCAAGCGCTCACCCAAGCCGATGTCATCGCCTTCTGCAAGGAGCAACTGACGGGCTACAAGCGGCCGAAGATCGTCGAGTTCCGTACTGAATTGCCGAAGACGAATGTCGGCAAGATCTTGCGCCGGGAATTGCGCGATGCGCCCGCTGCGCGCCCGGCCGCGCCGGTTGCGCAGGAGCCCCAAGAGCGTAGCGCTTAGTGCGGCGGTGCGGCAAAGCCGCCAATGCTATATGCATTGCGCAACATCGTCTAAAATGCACGATTAGTCGCGGTTTTGCTCTGAACTAAGCGTGTGCGTCATGCTGCGCCGGCGAAACCCGCGGTCCGGCGCAGCACGGCATGCCTTCGCGGGCGGCCGTTTTGCTGCGCTGCATGGAGAGTGCAATGACGCTGGACGAGTTGATTACCGAATTTGACCGTGGACTGCGATCGATCGTCGGCGTGAGCCGCATGAACCGACCGATCCCCACCCCAGAACCGCTCGACACCGCGGCACCCGCGGCGGCCGAACTCACGCTGCCCGAGCGCGCGCATTCGGCAGCCCTCATGCGCGTGAACCACGTCGGCGAGATTTGCGCACAAGCGCTCTATCAGGCGCAAAAGCTGGCAACGCGTTCCCCCGCGCTCAAGGAAGCCTTCGAGCATGCCGCGAGCGAAGAGGAGGATCACCTCGCGTGGACTGCGGCACGGTTGCGCGAACTCGATTCCCGTCCCAGCCTACTCAATCCGCTCTGGTACACCGGCGCGCTCGCGATCGGTTTCGCCGCAGGCTGCCTCGGCGACAAGGCGAGCCTCGGTTTCATGGCCGAAACGGAGCGTCAAGTCGAGCGGCACCTGGAAGGCCACTTGACGACGCTGCCGGACGCCGACCTGCAATCGCGTGCGATCGTCGCGCAAATGCGCGACGACGAGCGTTCGCACGGCCAGTCGGCCACCGAGGCCGGCGGTGCCGAGCTGCCCGCGCCGGTCAAGGCACTGATGCGCGCGGCGTCGAAAGTCATGACGCAAACGGCCTATTACGTTTAACCCCGCAGTGGGAGCGGCGCACTCGCGTCGCTCGTCGATTTATCCGATTCGACCCGCGTCTTCATCCCTTTTTACAGGCTTGCCGCGCTTGCCGCGCCGGTGCGCGCCGCGAGCTTTTCATGTATCACATTCACAAAATGCACTAGTTCATTCTTTTATAACGTTTTTCAGTTTCTCACCCTGCATGAACGCTCGCACGTAAGTCCTTGTTCTAACAAACAAATTTCGGCGAAAAAACGGGTTTCTCCCTTGACCCGCCTGGGGGCTTACTCTAAAGTGGGAGACAGTGTGAGAAAGTGTATTTTTGTGGATTGTTCGGATCATTCCGGCTGGTTTTCGAGGGATGGAGCGTAGTGCTCCGAAGGGGAGAGAAAGGTGTTTCAGGGGGCGTCGGCGCTGACGCTCGATGCGAAAGGGCGGATGTCCGTGCCCTCTCGGTATCGCGAGGCGCTGCAAGGCGAGGCACAAGGACGGGTGACGCTCACGAAGCACCCGGACGGTTGCCTATTGCTGTTCCCTCGCCCCGAATGGGAAGTCTTCCGCACCAAGATCGCCGCATTGCCGATGGATGCTCATTGGTGGCGGCGGATCTTTCTCGGTAACGCCTCCGACGTCGATCTCGATAGCGCGGGACGCATTCTCGTCTCGCCGGAATTGCGCATGGCCGCGGGGCTGGAAAAGGAAATCATGTTGCTGGGCATGGGAAGCCACTTCGAACTGTGGGATGCACAGACTTACGCAGCCAAGGAGCAGGCGGCGATGGCGCAGGGCATGCCCGACGCGCTGAAGAATTTCACGTTTTGATCGCGGGTTGAGATAAGGCGCTGCGATGGAAAACGAATTGCAGCATCGCACGGTGCTGCTTAACGAAGCGGTGAACGCGTTAGTGACGCGTCCGGACGGCATCTATGTCGACGGTACCTTCGGACGCGGCGGTCATAGCCGGGCGGTACTCGCGAAGCTCGGCGAGGCCGGGCGGCTCATCGCCTTCGATAAAGATCCGCAGGCGATCGCGACAGCGCGAGCGATCGGCGATCCGCGCTTCGAGATCGTGCACGAGAGTTTTGCGTCGTTGGCGCCGGCGCTGGCGACGCGCGGTATCGAGCGTGTCGCCGGCGTGCTGCTGGACCTTGGCGTGTCGTCGCCGCAGTTGGACGACCCCACGCGCGGTTTCAGCTTTCGCGCGGACGGTCCGCTCGACATGCGGATGGATCCCACGCGGGGCGAATCCGCGGCGCAATGGTTGGCCCGGGCGAGCCAGCAGGAACTGACGGAGGTCATTCGAGATTATGGGGAAGAACGGTTTGCTGTTCAGATTGCAAAGGCGCTTGTTGCTCGCCGGGCAGAGTCCGACCGTCTTGGGCCTCTCTCAAGCACGGGCGAGCTTGCCGAAATCGTGGCTCGCGCCGTCAAGACCCGTGAGAAGGGCAAGGATCCGGCCACCCGCACCTTTCAGGCTATACGGATTCACGTCAATCAAGAGCTTGCGGAGTTGCAAGTCGTTTTAGAGGCGGCGCTATCGTCGTTGGAGCAAGGAGGGCGGCTGGTGGTCATCAGCTTTCATTCGCTCGAGGATCGAATCGTGAAGCGATTCATGCAGGCGCACGCCAGTGCGCCTGCTGTCGATCGTCGCTTGCCGATTCGCGCCGTCGATCTGCCCGCCGCGCCGTTGAAAATCGTCGGCCGGGTGTTTGCTGGCGCGCTTGAACTCGAGGCCAACCCGCGTGCCCGTTCGGCGGTCATGCGCGTCGCGGAGCGCGTCGCGCCATGAGCCGCCTCAATATATTCCTGCTGATCGTCGTCCTCGGTTGCGCGCTTTCCGTCGTCAATGCCACGAACCAGCAACGACAGCTGTTCGTGCAGCTCGAGCGCGCCCAATCCGAGGAGCATCAACTTCAGCAGGATTATGCGCAGCTTCAATATCAGCAAAGCGCGCTCTCGAAAACGTCGCGCATCGAACAGCTCGCCACCGCTACGCTGAAGATGCAACCCGCCTCCACGGGCGAAACGCAGTTTCTGACGCTCGCGCCTGGTGCGAGCGAGGCCCAGAACGCGCCGATTCCGGTACTGGCGGCAAGCGCACCCGCGCCGCGCGCGGCCAAGCGGGCGAATGAACCCGCTAACCGTGGAGCAAACCGCCCCGCGAACCGCACCGCAAACCGCGGAGGGGCGCGATGAAGCACGCCTCCAAAACGAAAAGCGTCACGTTCTCGTCGAGCCCGGTCCTGTCCGTGCGGTTGCCGATGTGGCGCTCGAAGCTCGTCGTCTTCTTGCTGTTCACGGCTTTCCTGGCGCTCGCTGCGCGGGCGTTTTGGATTCAGGGCCCGGGCAACGCCTTCTATCAGAAGCAGGGCGAAAGCCGCTACGAGCGGACGATCGGGCTGCCCGCCACGCGCGGCAAAATCCTCGACCGCAACGGGCTCGTGCTCGCCACGAGCTTGCCGGTACGGGCCATCTGGGCCATTCCGGAGTCGGTGCCGGAAGACCTCGATCCGGCCAAGCTCGCCGCGCTCGGCAAATTGCTCGGCATGACGCAAAAGGAGCTGCACGCGAAGCTCTCCGAGGACAAAACGTTCGTTTATGTGAAGCGCCAGGTGCCGGTCGATATCGCCGAGCAAATCGAAGCGCTCAAGATTCCCGGCATCTACCAGCGTACCGAGTACAAGCGCTTTTATCCGGAAGGCGAAATCACGGCGCACTTGGTCGGCTTCACCAATATCGAAGACGAAGGCCAGGAAGGCGTCGAACTCAGCGATCAGAAGCTGCTCTCGGGCACGCCCGGCATTCGTCGCGTCATCAAAGACCGGATGGGGCACGTCATCGAAGACGTCGACGAGCAGGTCGTGCCGCATAACGGTCAAGACGTTGAACTGTCGATCGACAGCAAGATTCAGTACATCGCCTATTCGAATCTGAAGGCGGCGGTCGAGAAATCGAAGGCCAAGGCCGGCGCCGCGATCGTCGTGGACGTGCGCACGGGCAACGTCCTCGCACTCGTCAATTATCCGACGTACAACCCCAATGATCGATCGCATCTGACCGGCGAACAGCTACGTAATCGCGCGCTCACGGACGTGTTCGAACCGGGCTCGATCATGAAGCCGTTCACGGTGTCGCTCGCGCTCGATCTGCATCGCGTCACGCCCCATACGCTCGTCGATACCGGTAACGGAAAATTCACGCTCGACGGGGCCACGATTACCGACGACAGCGCCAACGGCGTGCTCGACATCGGCGGGGTGCTGCAAAAGTCGAGCAACATCGGCGCGACGAAAATCGCGATGACGCTCAAGCCCGAAGAGATGTGGAATATGTATACGAGCATCGGGCTTGGCCAGGCGCCGAAGGTGGGCTTCCCGGGGGCCGCGGCAGGCCGTTTGCGGCCTTGGAAGAGCTGGCGCCGTATCGAGCAGGCGACCATGTCGTATGGCTATGGTTTATCGGTCTCCTTGTTCCAACTCGCGCGCGCCTATACCTCGATCGCACACGACGGCCAGATCATGCCCGTCTCGATCTTCAGGACGGATCAGAACCAGCCGGCGGTCGGGCCGCAGATCTTCTCGCCGACGACGGCGCGCGAAGTGCGCACGATGCTCGAATCGGTCGTGACGAAGGAGGGCACGTCGCCCGAGGCGGCCGTGCCCGGCTACCGCGTGGGCGGCAAGAGCGGTACCGCCTACGTGCACACGGCGCACGGCTACGATCGTTCGAAGTATCGCGCTTCGTTCGTCGGGATGGCCCCGATGCCGAATCCGCGCATCGTTGTCGCCGTTTCGATCGATCAGCCCACCGCCGGCAGCCACTTCGGCGGCTATGTGTCCGGCCCCGTGTTTTCGGGGATCGTCGGCGATACGCTGCGCGCGTTGAACGTGCCGCCCGATATGCCGGTCAAGCAGCTCGTCGTGTCCGACGATTCCGTCAAGGCCGCGGGCAAGGGTGCGCCGTTCGCGCCCGCTCGTGCGATGACGGTGTCGGCCGACGCACACGCTCACCCGGGGGTCGTCCGATGAACGCTCCCCACGACGAGGATGCCATGCACCGGGAATGCTCCGATGCGCTCGATTGGCTGCGCGCGCATGCGGCAGCCACCGCACAGTTGCACGCCGATACGCGCACGCTCGCGGCCGGCGATGTTTTTTTCGCGTATGCAGTCGACGGCGCCGATAGCCGTGGGCACATCGCCAGCGCATTCGAGCGCGGCGCCGCCGCCGTGCTTTATCAACCCGAGGGTTTTTCGGGCCAAGTCGATCCCGCTCGCGCGCACGCCGTGCCGCACCTCGACCGGCTAGCCGGTGAAATCGCAAGCCGCTGGTACGGTGCGCCGAGCGAATCGATGCGCATGATCGGCGTGACGGGGACCAACGGCAAAACCTCGTGCTCGCAGTGGATCGCCGCGGCCTTGACGGCGCTCGGCGAACCGTGCGCCGTGATCGGTACGCTCGGCACGGGGATGTCGGGGCATCTCGTTCATACCGGTTTCACGACACCGGACGCCCCGCAGATGCAGCGCTCGCTCGCTCAACTGGCCGCGGCCGGTGCGCGCGCGGTGTCGATGGAGGTGTCGTCGCACGCGTTGCATCAAGGTCGCGTGAACGGCACGGCATTCGATATCGCGGTGTTCACCAATCTCACGCAAGATCACCTCGACTATCACCATACGTTCGAGGCCTACGAGGCGGCCAAGGCGAAGCTGTTCGATTGGCCGACCCTCAAGACCGCGGTCATCAACCGCGACGACGCGGCCGGGCGTCGCCTGATCGCGCACACGCAGCCGCGGATGCCGACCATCGTATACGGGATCGGCGCGACGAGCGAAGCGCCGAGCGCGCACGCCGCCCTGGTAGCGACGAATGTGCGCGCCACGGCAACCGGCACGGCGTTTCATTTGGCGTCGGACTGGGGGGCGGCCGATGTCGAAGTCGGCACGCTCGGCGAATTCAACGTCAGCAATCTGCTCGGTGTGCTCGGCGCGCTGCTGGCCGCCGACGTCCCGCTCGCCGATGCGCTCGCTCAACTCTCGAAGCTCGAGCCTGTCAACGGGCGCATGCAGCGGCTCGGCGGCCGAATCGCCAGCGATGAGCCGCTTGTCGTCGTCGACTACGCGCACACGCCCGATGCGCTCGAGAAGACGCTGGACGCATTGCGGCCGATGGCCCAAGCGCGCGGCGGGCAGCTCGTGTGCATGTTCGGCTGCGGTGGAGATCGCGACGCGACCAAGCGCCCGCTCATGGGCGCGATCGCGGAAAAGCGGGCCGACGCCGTCGTCGTCACCAGCGACAACCCGCGCAGCGAAGCCCCGGCCGCGATCATCGATCAGATCGTCGCCGGCATGACGCATCCGGACAAGGCGCGCCGCATCGAGGATCGCGCGAACGCCATCTTGCACGCGGTACGTGGCGCCGCGCGCGAGGACGTCGTGCTGCTGGCCGGCAAGGGGCACGAGGCGACACAGGAAATCATGGGTAAAAAGCGCGTCTTCTCCGATCAGGACCACGCCCGCCTCGCGCTTGCCGCGCGTGCGACGCATTCGCGGGGAGGCGAACAATGACGATGCTTTCGCTGGCGCAAGCCGCGCAACTCGTTCCGGGCGCTGTTGTCATCGGCGACGATTCCGCCGTGTTCGACCGTATCGGGACCGACAGCCGAACGACGGGGCCCGGCGAGCTGTTTGTCGCCCTGAAGGGCGATCGATTCGATGCGCACGCCTTCTTGCCGGACGTCGCCGCGCGCGGCGCAAGTGCGGTGGTCGCGACGCATGTGCCGGACGGCTGGCACGTGCCCGCTCTGATCGTGCCCGACACGCGGGCCGCGCTCGGCGCGCTCGCACGCGGCTGGCGCGGCCGGTTCTCGCTGCCGCTCGTCGCGGTGACGGGCAGCAACGGCAAGACGACCGTCAAAGAGATGATCGCGTCGATTTTCGCGCAAGCGGTCGGCGAATCGGCGCGCCTGGCCACGGCCGGCAACTTCAACAACGACGTGGGATTGCCGCTCACGTTGCTGCGCTTGAATTCGACGCATCGGCTCGCCGTGATCGAGGTGGGGATGAATCATCCCGGCGAAACGGATGTGCTCGCCAAGATCGCATTGCCCACCATCGCGCTCGTGAACAACGCGCAGCGCGAACACCAAGAATTCATGGCGACCGTCGAGGCGGTCGCGCTCGAACACGCGAGCGTCATTCACGCACTGCCGGCCGATGGCACGGCCGTGTTTCCGGCCGACGACGCCTATGCCGGCATCTGGCGCGTGGCGGCGACGGGGAACCGGATCGTCGATTTCGCGCTCGAAGACGCTTCGCAAGGTGGCGCTGCAGGCGCCGCGGCGGTCAAGGGTGTGCTGCAGGGCAACCGTTTGCGTGTGCATACGCCGATGGGCGAGTTCGCCGTCACGCTGCCGGTGCTCGGCGAACACAACGCCCGCAATGCGTTGGCGGCAACGGCTGCCGCGATCGCCGCAAACGTCTCGCTCGATGCGATCGCACGCGGACTCGAAGCGTTTTCGCCCGTGAAGGGCCGTCTGCAGACGAAGCGCGCGGTGGCGGGCGCGTTGGCTGGCGCGACCGTCATCGACGACACGTACAACGCGAATCCCGACTCGATGCGCGCGGCGATCGACGTGCTGGCGGCGCGCGCGGCACCGCGCGTGCTCGTCATGGGCGATATGGGCGAAGTGGGCGACAACGGCCCGGCGTTTCACCGGGAAGTGGGCGCGTACGCGCGCGAGCGCGGTATCGACCTGCTGCTGGCGCTCGGCGACGCGACGCCCGAGTCGTGCGCGGCATTCGACGCGGCGCAGCCGGCCGACACGGGTGCAGGCTCGGGATCCGCCTTGGGCTCGGCTTTCGGCCAGCACCCAGCGCGCCATTTCGAGGACGCCGCGGCGCTCACCGACTACTTGCTGCAGGTGGGCATCGGAGCGAGCGCGACGCTGCTCGTGAAAGGTTCGCGTTTCATGCGGATGGAGCGCGTCGTGGATGCGCTGACCGCTCAACAACCACCCGTCGTACCGGGCGCCGCGCCCGATACGCATTGAAAGAGAAGGAAGAGCATGCTGCTGGTGCTGGCGCAATGGCTGCAGAACGACGCAAGCTTTTTGCGCGTATTCAGCTATCTGACGTTTCGCGCGGTGATGGCCACCATCACCGCGCTCGTTATCGGGCTCGTGTGCGGGCCGTGGGTGATCCGCAAGCTGACGGAAATGAAGGTCGGGCAAGCGGTGCGCACCAACGGGCCGCAAACGCACCTCGTCAAATCGGGTACGCCGACGATGGGCGGCGTATTGATTTTGATCGCGATCGCCGTCTCGACGCTGTTGTGGGCCGATTTGACGAACCGCTTCATTTGGATCGTGATCCTCGTGACGTTCGGCTTCGGCGTGATCGGCTGGGTGGACGATTATCGCAAGGTCGTCTACAAGGATCCGCGCGGCATGTCGTCGCGCGAGAAGTACTTCTGGCAGTCGGTGATCGGGTTGTTCGCGGCCGTCTATCTCGCGTTCAGCGTGTCCGAGGCGAGCAATGTCCGCGTCTTCGATCTGTTCATGGCGTGGGTGCGCAGCGGCTTGTCGATGGGGCTGCCGGCGCGTGCCGACCTGATGCTGCCGTTCCTGAAGTCGATCAGCTATCCGCTCGGTGTGTGGGGTTTCATCGCGCTGACCTACCTCGTCATCGTCGGTGCGAGCAACGCCGTCAATCTGACAGACGGCCTGGACGGACTCGTCATCATGCCCGTCGTGCTCGTCGGGGCGTCGCTCGGCGTCTTCGCCTATGTGATGGGCAGCTCGGTGTATTCGAAGTACTTGCTGTTCCCGCACATTCCGGGCGCGGGCGAACTCTTGATCTTCTGTTCGGCGATGGGCGGGGCCGGGCTCGCGTTCCTCTGGTACAACACGCACCCGGCGCAGGTCTTCATGGGCGATGTCGGCGCGCTCGCGCTGGGCGGCGCGCTGGGCACGATCGCCGTCATCGTCCGGCAAGAGATCGTCCTGTTCATCATGGGCGGCATTTTCGTGGCCGAAACCCTCTCGGTCATGCTGCAAGTGCTGTGGTTCAAGTACACGAAGAAGCGCTACGGCGAAGGGCGACGCATCTTCAAGATGGCGCCGCTGCACCATCACTTCGAGTTGTCGGGGTGGAAGGAGACGCAAGTCGTCGTGCGCTTTTGGATCATTACATTGATGCTCTGTCTCATCGGGTTGTCCACGCTGAAGCTGCGCTGATTCGCGCGGCGTAAAGCGGAAACAAGCGAAACGAAACGCAAAGGAAAAGGGAAAGCAAGCGATGTTCGGCGAGATGTTTCGAGATCGGCAAAGGCCGATGGTGCTCGTGCTGGGGCTCGGTGAATCGGGCCTCGCGATGGCGCGCTGGTGTTCGCGCCAGGGGTGCCGTTTGCGTGTCGCCGATACGCGCGAGGCGCCGCCGAACCTAGCGGCGCTCGGCACGCATGGAATCGACGCCGAGTTCGTCGGCGGCGCGTTTGCGCCTGCGCTGCTCGACGGCGGGATCGAACTCGTCGCGCTGAGCCCGGGCCTGTCGCCGCTGGCGCAAGATCTCGTGCCGCTCATCGCGAGTGCGCGCGAGCGTGGCATTCCGATATGGGGCGAGGTGGAATTTTTCGCGCAGGCGCTGGGCCATCTGCGCGAAAGCGGCTATGCGCCGAAAGTCGTGGCGATCACCGGGACGAACGGCAAGACGACGACCACCAGCATGACGGGGCAACTGTGCGAGCGCGCCGGCAAAAAAGTGGCCGTCGCCGGCAACATCAGCCCGTCGATGCTCGATCGTCTGATGGATGCGATCGATGGTGCCACGCTGCCGGACATCTGGGTGCTCGAACTGTCGAGCTTCCAGCTCGAAACCTCGCATACGTTCGCGCCCGACGCGGCGGCCGTGCTCAACATCACGCAGGATCACCTCGATTGGCACGGCGGGCTCGACGCCTATGCGCGTGCGAAAGGGCGCATCTTCGGGGCGGGCACTGTGCGCGTGCTCAACCGCGACGATGCCCGCACGATGGCGCTGGCGCCGCGTGCGCAGGCGCCGGGCGAGGCCGGCGCGTCCTATGTCACATTCGGCTTGAACGAGCCGACGCGCTTGGGCGATTACGGGCTCGCCCGCGAAAACGGCATCAACTGGCTCGCACAAGCGCGCGAACGAGACCCGTCGGACGAAACGACGAGTCCGCGCCGCCGTCGCCAAGAAGCAGCCGCCGCGACCGAGATCGCGCTCACGCGCTTGATGCCCTCCGACGCGCTCCGTATCCGCGGCCTGCACAACGCGGCCAATGCGTTGGCGGCTTTCGCGCTCGCCCGCGCGATCGGTCTGCCGGCCGCGCCGCTGTTGCACGGGCTGCGCGAATATCGCGGCGAGCCGCACCGCGTCGAATTGATCGCATCGATCGACGGCGTCGATTACGTCGACGACAGCAAGGGGACGAACGTGGGCGCGACGGTGGCGGCCCTCGACGGGCTGGCTCAGCGCGTCGTGCTGATTGCCGGCGGCGACGGCAAGGGGCAAGACTTCGAGCCGCTTGCGCGTCCTGCCGAGCGCTGGTGCCGCGCCGTCATGCTGATTGGCCGCGATGCGCCGCGTATCCGCGAAGCGCTCGCCGAGACGGGCGTGACGCTCGTCGATCACCCTACCCTGGAAGCGGCGACGCGAGCGGCTAGCGCGCTCGCGCAAACCGGCGATGCGGTATTGCTCTCGCCGGCCTGCGCGAGCTTCGACATGTTCGACAATTATGCCCATCGCGCGGCCGTCTTCCGTAGCACGGTCGAGGACATCGCGGCGGAGCGGGGGACGATGCTATGAGCTGGACCGATCGCTTCGGCTCGCGCCTCATGCAACGCGATGCGGCGGGCGGCAAACCCGCCCAGGCCGGCCGCGCCGGTAGCACGGGCATGGGTGGGCTCGCCAGTGCCGTGAGCGGCATGCGTCCGGTGCGCTCGCGCATGCTCGATTACGATCACGCGCTGCTGTGGGTCGTTATCGCGCTGCTCGCGCTCGGCGTCGTGATGGTCTATTCGGCGTCGATCGCGATGCCGGACTCGCCCAAATACGCGGCTTATCACACGTATGCGTTCCTGCTGCGTCACGTGATTTCGCTGACGCTCGCCTCGGCCGTCGCCATCGTCGTGTTCAAGATCCCGATCTCGGTTTGGGACAAATACGCGCCCAAGCTTTTCCTGCTGGCGCTCGCGGCGCTCGTGATCGTGCTGATTCCCCACATCGGCAAGGGGGTGAACGGCGCGCGCCGCTGGATTCCGCTCGGCCTCATGAACATGCAGCCGTCGGAAATCATGAAGCTCGCCGTGACGATCTACGCGGCGAACTACACCGTGCGCAAGCAAGAGCACATGCACAGCTTCGCCAAGGGTTTCTTGCCGATGGGCTTCGCCGTGGGCGTTGTCGGTGCGCTGTTGCTGCTCGAGCCCGACATGGGGGCGTTCATGGTCGTCGCGGCCATCGCGATGGGCGTGCTTTTCCTCGGCGGCGTGAACGGCAAGCTGTTCGGCGGTCTCGTGGCGACCGCCATCGGGACGTTTTCGATTCTGGTGTGGGCGTCGCCCTGGCGGCGGGAGCGGATCTTCGCCTATCTCGATCCGTGGGACGATCGCTACGCGCAAGGCAAGGCCTATCAATTGACGCACTCGCTGATCGCGTTCGGCCGCGGAGAATGGTTCGGCGTTGGCCTCGGCGGCAGCGTCGAAAAGCTCAACTATCTGCCCGAGGCGCACACCGACTTCATTCTCGCCGTTATCGGCGAGGAGTTCGGGTTCGTCGGCGTGCTCATCGTCATCCTGCTCTTTTACTGGATCGTACGCCGCTCGTTCGAGATCGGCCGCCAGGCGCTCGCGCTCGACCGCACGTTCGCCGGGCTGATGGCCAAGGGCATCGGCTTGTGGTTCGGCGCGCAGACCTTCATCAACATGGGCGTGAATCTCGGCTTGCTGCCCACGAAGGGGCTGACGCTGCCGCTCGTGAGCTACGGCGGCTCGGGGATCGTACTGAACTGTGTTGCGCTGGCCGTGCTGATGCGGGTGGACTACGAGAACAGAGTATTGATGCGTGGAGGGAAGGTATGAGCACCACCCCTCAGCACACGCTCTTGGTCATGGCCGGCGGCACCGGCGGACACGTCTTCCCGGGGCTCGCCGTCGCGCATCGCATGCGCGCGTGGGGCTGGCGCGTGGTCTGGCTCGGCAATCCGTCGGGCATGGAGGCGTCGCTCGTTCCGAAGCACGGCGTGCCGATCGAATTCGTGCGCTTCGGCGGGCTGCGCGGCAAGGGGCTCAAAACCAAGCTCATGCTGCCGCTGAACTTGCTGCGCGCGTGCATCGAAAGCGTGCGCGTGCTTAAGCGCGTAAAGCCCGACGTCGTGCTCGGCATGGGCGGCTACATTACGTTTCCGGCCGGGATCATGACGGCGCTGACGGGGCGCCCGCTCGTGCTGCACGAACAAAATTCCGTTGCGGGGCTGGCGAACAAGGTGCTCGCCAAGCTCGCTCGGCGCGTGCTCGTCGCGTTCCCGGACACCTTGCCCGGCGCCGAGTGGACCGGCAACCCGCTGCGCGACGAACTGTGCCACGCCGCCGAACCGAAGGCCCGCTATGCGAGCCGCACGGGGCCATTGCGCGTGCTGGTCGTCGGCGGAAGTCTGGGCGCCGCGGCGCTGAACGAATGCGTGCCGCGCGCGCTGGCGCAACTGGAGGCGAACGAACGTCCGCACGTGACGCATCAAGCGGGGGCGAAGCACATCGAAGCCTTACAGGCCAACTACGCGCAAGCCGGTTTTCAGCCCGGCGAGGCGCTGCGCCTCGTGCCGTTCATCGACGACATGGCCGCGGCCTACGGCGACGCCGACCTGGTCATTTGCCGCTCGGGCGCCATGACGGTGGCGGAAGTGGCGGCTGTGGGCGTGGCCGCGCTGTTCGTGCCGTTCCCGTACGCGGTGGACGACCACCAGAGCACGAACGCCGAGTTTTTGGCTTCGCAGAACGCGGCCGTGCTCGTGCAGCAGCGCGACTTGTCGCCGGAGAATTTAGCGGATTGGCTGCGCAGCCAGACGCGCGAAACGCTGGCCGAGATGGCCGAGCGCGCGCGCTTGCTGGCCAAGCCAGAAGCCACCGATCGCGTCGCGCAGGTTTGCGCGGCCGTGGCGCTTGCGCGCCAAGAAGGAAAGTCATGAAACACATCGTCAAACATATTCACTTCGTCGGCATCGGCGGCGCCGGCATGTGCGGCATCGCGGAAGTGCTCGTGACGCTCGGCTATCGCGTGAGCGGGTCCGATCTGGCCCGCAGCGCATCCACCGACCGGCTCGCGTCGCTCGGCGCCCGCATTGCGATCGGACACGACGCACAGAACATCGAAGGCGCGGACGCGGTCGTCGTCTCGACGGCCGTGCGCAGCGATAACCCCGAAGTGCTCGCCGCGCGCCGCAAGCACGTGCCGATCGTTCCGCGCGCTGTCATGCTCGCCGAACTCATGCGGCTGAAGCAGGGCATTGCGATCGCCGGCACGCACGGCAAAACGACAACGACCAGCCTCGTCGCAAGCGTGCTGGCGGCGGGCGGGCTCGATCCGACCTTCGTCATCGGCGGACGCCTGACGAGCGCCGGCGTCAACGCGCGCCTCGGCACGGGCGATTTCATCGTCGCCGAAGCGGACGAATCGGATGCCTCGTTCCTGAATTTGCTGCCCGTGATCGAAGTCGTCACGAACATCGACGAAGATCACATGGACACCTACGGCCACGATTTCGCGCGGCTCAAGCAGGCGTTCATCGAATTTACGCATCGGTTGCCGTTTTACGGCATCGCCGTGCTCTGCGTCGATTGCGCCAACGTGCGCCAGATTCTGCCGTTCGTCTCGAAGCCCGTGATCAGCTATGGTTTCGCGCCCGACGCGCAGGTGCGCGCCGTCAACGTGTTCGCGCGCGAGGGCAAGATGCATTTCACGGCGATCCGCGAAGGGGCGGCGCCGCTCGACGTCGTTCTGAACATGCCCGGCACGCACAACGTGCAGAACGCATTGGCTGCGATCGCGATCGCCACCGAACTCGACATCGCCGATGCCGATATCCAACGCGCGCTGGCCGAGTTCACCGGTGTGGGCAGACGGTTCCAGCGCTACGGCGAGATGCGCGTGACCGGTGGCGGCACCTACACGCTGATCGACGATTACGGGCATCACCCGGTCGAGATGGCGGCGACGATCGCGGCGGCGCGCGGCGCGTTCCCGGGCAAGCGGCTCGTGCTGGCCTTCCAGCCGCATCGGTACACGCGTACGCGCGATTGTTTCGAGGATTTCGTCGGCGTGCTCTCGAGCGTCGACGCGCTCGTGCTGACGGAAATTTACGCGGCCGGCGAAACGCCGATCGTGGCGGCCGACGGCCAAGCGCTTGCGCGCGCCATTCGCGCGGCGGGCAAGGTGGATCCGGCGTTCGTCGACACGGTCGATGAAGTGCCTCAGGCGCTGTCGGCGCTCGTGCGCGACGGCGATGTGGTGATCACGATGGGTGCAGGCTCGATCGGCGCGGTGCCGGGTCGCCTGGCTCAGGAATTGAAGGTTTGAGATGACGAACATCGATCCGAAACGTTTCGGCAAAGTGGCCGTATTGCTCGGTGGCGAATCCGCCGAGCGCGAGGTATCGCTCAAGTCGGGCTCGCTCGTCGTGAAGGCCTTGCGCGATGCGGGTATCGACGCGCATCCGTTCGATCCTTCGGAGCGCCCCCTGTCTGCCCTGAAGGACGAGGGCTTCGCGCGCGCGTTCAACGCGCTGCACGGCGGCTACGGCGAAAACGGGCAGATTCAGGGCGCGCTCGACTTCTATGGCATCCGCTACACGGGCACGGGCGTGCTCGGCTCGGCGTTGGGCCTCGACAAGTTCCGCACGAAACTGGTCTGGCAGCAACTGGGTATCCCGACCCCGCCGTTCGAAACGGTGCTGCGCGGCGACGACTATGCGGCGCGGGCCGGTGAAATCGTCGCGAAGCTCGGTTTGCCGCTGTTCGTGAAGCCCGCGAGCGAGGGCTCGAGCGTGGCTGTGACGAAGGTGAAGAGCGCCGATGCGTTGCCGGGTGCGCTCGAGCAAGCGGCGAAGTTCGACAAGATCGTCGTCGTCGAAAAGAGCATCGAGGGCGGCGGCGAATACACCGCCTGCATCGCCGGCGATCTCGATTTGCCGATCATTCGCATCGTGCCGGCCGGCGAGTTCTACGACTACCACGCGAAGTACATCGCCGACGACACGCAGTATCTGATCCCGTGCGGCCTCGCCGCCGAAGAGGAAGCGCGCCTGAAGGCGCTCTCGCGCCGTGCGTTCGACGTGCTCGGCTGCACCGATTGGGGCCGCGCCGATTTCATGCTCGACGCGAACGGCAATGCGTACTTCCTCGAAGTGAACACGGCGCCGGGCATGACCGATCACTCGCTGCCGCCCAAGGCCGCGCGGGCGGTGGGCATCGGCTACCAGGAACTCGTCGTCGGCGTACTCGCGCTGACGCTGAAGGATTGATCGCGCAAGCCATGTGGAACAACGTACGCCAACTGAACCTCGCAGCCAACGCGCTCTATGCGCTGTGGGCGCTTGCGCTGTTGGCGGCCGGCGGGTATTGGCTCACGCAGCGTCCGGCGTTCGCGCTGCACGCGATCGCGATCGGCGGCGACACGGAGCACATCAACGCGCCGACGGTGCGCGCGAGTGTCGTCGGCCGCTTGAAGGGCAACTTCTTCACAGTCGATCTCGACAGCGCCCGGCAAGCGTTCGAACAGATGCCCTGGGTGCGCCGCGCAAGCGTGCGGCGGGTCTGGCCCAATGCGCTCGCCGTGACGCTCGAGGAATACAAGCCGCTCGGCACCTGGGGCAGCGATCAGCTCGTCAGCGTCGACGGCGAATTGTTCACGGCCAACCAGGGGGAACTCGATCAAGATTTGCCTGCGTTCGACGGCCCGAACGGGACGGAGAAGGAAGTCGTGGCCCGCTACTTCGATTTCAAGAAGTGGCTGGCGCCGCTCGGCGCGACCCCCGACGAAGTGACGCTGTCGCCGCGCTACGCGTGGACGGTGAAGCTGTCGAACGGCACGCAGATCGAGTACGGCCGCGAGCGCAATCCGGACACGCTGGCCGAGCGCAGCCATCGGCTGACGGCGGCATGGCAGGCGGTGACGGCGCGCTGGGGTAAGGACATCGAATATGCGGACCTGCGCTATCCGAACGGCTTTGCGATTCGGGCCGAAGGGATGCGCTTCATCGACAATGCGACCGCGGGCAAACCCGCGGCGAAGAAGTAACACGACATCACACGCAATGAGCACGCTATGAGTAAAGACTACAAGGATCTGCTGGTTGCCCTCGACATCGGTACGGCCAAGGTCGTGGCGATCGTCGCCGAATTGCGCGGCGAGGGTCACTACGAGGTGATCGGGCTGGGGCAAAGCGAATCGAAGGGTCTGAAAAAAGGCGTCGTGGTGAACATCGAAGCCACGGTGCAGTCGATTCAGCGCGCGCTCGAGGAAGCCGAGCTGATGGCCGACTGCAAGATCACCAATGTATTCACGGGGATCGCCGGCAGCCACATCCGCAGCTTCAATTCGAGCGGGATGGTGGCGATCAAGGACAAGGAAGTGACGCAAGCCGACGTCGCGCGCGTGATCGAGACGGCCAAGGCGATCAACATCCCGACCGATCAGCAAGTGCTGCACATCCTCACGCAGGAATTCATCATCGACGGCCAGGAGGACGTGCGCGAGCCGATCGGCATGAGCGGCATCCGCCTCGAAGTGAAGGTGCACATCGTGACGGGCGCTGTGTCGGCCGCGCAAAACATCGTGAAGTGCGTGCGCCGCTGCGGGCTCGAGGTGAACGACCTGATCTTGCAGCCGCTCGCATCGTCCCTGGCCGTGTTGACGGAAGACGAGAAAGAACTCGGCGTGGTGCTCGTGGACATCGGCGGCGGCACGACGGACATCGCGATCTTCAGCGAAGGCGCGATTCGCCATACGGCCGTGATTCCGATCGCGGGCGACCAGATTACGAGCGATATCGCGATGGCGCTACGCACGCCGACGCCCGACGCCGAGGACATCAAGGTGAGCTACGGCATCGCCAAGCAAGCGCTCGCCGATCCGGACGAAATGATCGAAGTGCCGGGCCTGGGCGAACGCGGGCCGCGCACGCTGTCGCGCCAGGCGCTGGCCGCCGTGGTCGAGCCGCGCGTCGAAGAATTGTTCTCGCTGGTTCACCAAGTGGTGCGCGAATCGGGTTACGAGGAACTCTTGAGCTCGGGCATCGTTCTGACGGGCGGTGCATCGATGATGCCGGGCATGGTCGAACTCGGCGAAGACATTTTTCTGAAACCGGTGCGCATCGGCGTGCCGGAATACGCGGGCGGCCTCGCCGACGTCGTGCGCAATCCGCGCTACTCGACGGCCATGGGTTTGCTCGTGGAAGGTTCGTCGCAACGGATGCGCGGCCGCAAGGTGGCCGTGCAGTCCGGCTCGATGGGGCAAGTGTTCTCGCGTATGAAGGACTGGTTCTTGGGCAATTTTTAGGCTGAAAACAGCCCAACGCGCGTCGTAGCGATGCGCTTCGGGCGGGCAGTGAAAGCGCGGGTGCCGGCGGCTCGCGTGCGGCGAGGGGGTTGCCCGATTCCCCGCCGAATAACGGCCGATGAGCACGATTTTCTCTTTCGGAGGCAATATGGAATTCCAGATGTTGGAAACGGAAACCAACGGCACCATCATCAAGGTGGTGGGCGTTGGCGGTGCGGGCGGCAATGCCGTCGCGCACATGATCAGCAAAGGGGTGCAGGGCGTCGATTTCGTCGTCATGAACACCGATGCGCAAGCGTTGTCGCGTTCGCGCGCGCCCAACGTGATTCAGCTCGGCAACACCGGGCTCGGCGCTGGGGCGAAGCCCGAGATGGGACGTGCGGCGGCCGAAGAAGCGCGCGAGCGGATCGCCGATGCGTTGCGTGGCGCGCACATGGTGTTCATCACCGCGGGCATGGGCGGCGGCACGGGCACGGGTGCAGCGCCCGTGGTCGCGCAGATCGCCAAGGAGATGGGCATTCTGACCGTTGGCGTCGTGAGCAAGCCGTTCGAATTCGAAGGCGGCAAGCGCATGCGCGTGGCAGAAGCTGGTTCGCAGCAACTGGAGGATCACGTCGACTCGCTGATCGTCGTTCTGAACGACAAGCTGTTCGAGGTGATGGGCGATGACGCCGAGATGGATAAGTGCTTCCAGTGCGCGGACGACGTTCTGAACAACGCGGTTGCCGGCATCGCCGAAATCATCAATGTCGACGGTCTCGTGAACGTCGACTTCGAAGACGTGAAGACGGTGATGGGCGAACAAGGCAAGGCGATGATGGGCACGGCCACCGTGGCCGGCGTCGATCGCGCCCGCTTGGCGGCCGAGCAAGCCGTCGCGAGCCCGCTGCTCGAAGGCGTCGATTTGTCGGGCGCGCGCGGCGTGCTCGTGAACATCACGTCGAGCCGTTCGCTGCGTCTGTCGGAAACGCGCGAAGTGATGAACACGATCAAGAGCTACGCGGCGGAAGACGCGACGGTGATTTTCGGCGCCGTCTACGACGACGCGATGGGCGACGCCCTGCGCGTCACCGTCGTGGCGACGGGGCTCGGCCGGACCGCGGCGGGCGTGGCGAAGAAGCCGCAAGCGGCACCGATGACGCTGCTGCGCACGGGCACGGATAATCAGCCGGTCATGCAGCACGGATATACGCCGCAATCGTCGCACGCGAACACGGCCGACTACGGTGCATTCGATACGCCGGCCGTGTGGCGCAATTCGCGCGAAACGGCGGCCTCGCACGTGCAGGCGCTGCAGGAGAAGGGCGTCGATACGTACGACATCCCCGCGTTCCTGCGCAAGCAGGCCGACTAAGCGAGCGGCGCGTTCGTCGGCGCGGGCGCCTCGTGCACCGCGCGGACGTTGGACGGTCATCATGAATGGCAACGGCGTCAGACGACTTCGCTGCGTCGGACGACCGGGCGCGCCAATCGCCCGCAGCGCGCAAGCGACGCGGGTGGATCGGTTGTCGGCGCGTCCGAGACCGGGCGGGGCGGCGCGTGCGGCTGCATTGGGCCGCGCGCACGCAGGCGCACCGGTGTGCGATAGGCGGATTTGGCAACGGGCGAGCCGCTGAGCGCAACGCCGCGTAGGACCGGGACGATGCCGATGCGGCATTGGTCTCCGGCGCGCGGACGGTGCGGGCGCATGTTCGGCGTACCTCGGGCAAGGTGCGTCGGGCGACGGCTCGATGGGCGGCACGCGATTCGCATCGCTTGCCGGTAGCCTCTCGCGCGCGTTTGGTCGGGCCGCTTAGGTCTGGCCGCACGTGTCGCGCCCGCTGGACGTTGCGCACGGGCAACGTGAACGCCATGAGTTTTGTGACGGTCCGTTACGGGCCGGTGGCCGGGAACGCCTCCGTTCCGGCCACCGGCCTTGTTTCATCGATTACGGTAATCGCTGGAAACAGATTGATACGTCCGGAGAAATGAAGGGTTTCGCCGGATGGAGTATACTCGGCCCTATGAGCTGAAAAATACCGATTGAAAATAGCAATCGAACAAACGGAATCATGTTGAAGCAACGCACACTCAAATCGATCGTCAAAACCGTCGGGATCGGCTTGCACTCTGGGCGCAAGGTCGAACTGACGCTGCGCCCGGCTGCCGCGAATACCGGCATCGTGTTTTCGCGCATCGATTTGGCCACGCCCGTGGATATCCCGGCGAGTGCGCTTGCCGTCGGCGATACGCGCTTGGCGTCGGTGCTGCAGAAGGACGGGGTGCGCGTGTCGACGGTCGAGCATTTGATGTCGGCCTGCGCCGGCTTGGGCATCGACAATCTGTATGTCGACGTCACGGCCGAGGAAATCCCGATCATGGACGGCAGCGCCGCCTCGTTCGTCTTTCTCATGCAATCGGCTGGGATCGAAGAGCAGAACGCGCCGAAGAAGTTCATCAAGGTCTTGAAGCCGGTGGAAGTGCGCGAGGGCGACAAAGTGGCGCGTCTCGACCCGTATTTTGGCTTCAAGCTCAAGTTCACGATCGATTTCAGCCATCCGGCCGTCGACAAGACGGGGCAGGCGCTCGAAGTCGATTTCGCGACCACGTCGTACGTACGGGAAATCGCGCGCGCGCGTACATTCGGCTTCGCCCACGAAGTCGAGATGATGCGCGAACTCGGATTGGCGCGCGGCGGCAGCATGGACAATGCGATCGTGCTCGACGAATACCGCATCTTGAACAACGACGGGCTTCGTTACGACGACGAGTTCGTCAAGCACAAGATGCTCGATGCGATCGGCGATCTGTATGTCGTCGGCCATCCGCTGCTCGCGTCGTATACGGCGTATAAATCGGGGCACGGACTGAACAACGCCCTCCTGCGCGAATTGCTCGCCCATGAGGATGCCTACGAAGTGCTGACGTTCGACGATGCCCAGCACGCACCGCGCGGCTTCGGCTACGAGGCGCAGACGGCATTCGCTTAAGGCGTGGGTTCCGGCAGTCGGCAAGATGCAAAATGAGCGGCCCGCGGGCCGCTCATTGTTTTTTGGGTGCCGGAGTTATTGCAGGCACGATCGCTTTAGCCGACGGCTAGCGCGAGTTTTTGTGCTTGTGCTTCGGCGCTCGCGGCGGACCCATGCAGAGCGCCCGGCTACTCGCTGTCTCGCCCTGTCTCGCCTCGAGCGGGTTCGTCGGTCGGTTTTCCATGGCGGGCCGCCATTTTGGCGAGCGCCGCCTGCAGCGGGGACGGCGCGAGCGTACGGCTGAGCGCCTGCAGCGCCGCGGCACCGGCCGGCGTCATCCGCGCCTGCTTCGGTTCCGGCGGCTGCGCCGCCGCGCGCGGCCGCACCTTTACGGCAAGCGTGCGCACGGGCCAGCCGCGTTGCTGCAGTTGCGCCAGCAAGCGCGGCTCGACCTGGCGCAAACGCGCGGCCAGCGCGCTGTGCGCGGCGAACAACGTCAGCGTACCGTCCTTGATGAAACCCGGTTCGACGTTGGCCGCCAAGTATTCGGGCAATATCTGGGCGAGTTCGCGCTCGAGCGAGGCGATTTGCTCGACGCCCGCGCGCAGCGCGGCGAACGCGTCGGTGCGGCCGAGCACTTCGGCGACGGCTTGAGGCCGGCGCGACCCGGAAAACTTCGAAAAAGACGAAAAGCGGCTCATGGCGCGATTGTACCTGCGTCATACCTGTGTCGTACCCGTGTCGTGCCCCGCCGCAGCGCCGAAACAGGGCGTCGTGCGCGCCTCCCGCCGACACGGTACGTTAAGGCTCGCGTGCTAAAATGCGCGATTCGAATTCACTCATGGAATAAGCCGCCGAGGCTATCCGAACCCGAGCATCCGCAACCGGCTCCGAACGAGCCGCGCGGGTGCCCGAGCGAAGCCGCGACGCATACTCGACCCGATGACCACCGGTTTTCTCCAAAAGATCTTTGGCAGCCGCAATCAGCGTCTCGTCAAGCAGTATCAAAAGACGGTCGTGGTGATCAATGCGCTCGAGCCGCAAATCGAGCAATTGACGGACGACCAACTGCGCGCGAAAACGGATGAAGTCCGCCAGCGCGTGGCGAGCGGCGAATCGCTCGACAAATTGTTGCCCGAAGCGTTCGCCGTCTGCCGCGAGGCGAGCCGCCGCGTGCTGAAGATGCGCCACTTCGACGTCCAGTTGATCGGGGGCATGGTGCTGCACTACGGCAAGATCGCCGAAATGCGCACGGGCGAGGGCAAAACGCTCGTCGCGACACTGGCTGCCTACTTGAACGCGTTGTCGGGGCGCGGCGTGCACGTGGTGACGGTCAACGATTACCTCGCGCAGCGCGACGCCGAGTGGATGGGCCGGCTCTACAACTTCCTCGGCTTGTCCACCGGCATCAACTTGTCGCAGATGGACCACGAGTCGAAGCAGCAGGCGTACGCGGCCGACATCACCTACGGCACGAACAACGAATTCGGTTTCGATTACCTGCGCGACAACATGGTCTACGAGACCACCGCGCGCGTGCAGCGCTCGCTCAATTTCGCGATCGTCGACGAAGTGGATTCGATCCTGATCGACGAGGCGCGTACGCCGCTCATCATCTCCGGTCAAGCCGAAGACCACACCGACCTGTACGTGCGGATGAACGCGCTGCCGCCGCTGCTCGAACAGCAGATCGGCGAGGAAAAAGCCGACGGCACGGGCGTCGAAAAGCCGGGCGACTACACGCTCGACGAAAAGGGACGCCAAGTATTCCTGACGGAATCGGGCCATGAGAAGGCCGAGCGTTTGCTTGCCGAATGGGGTTTGATCGGCGAGGGCGAAAGCCTGTACGCGGCGCAGAACATCACGTTGATGCACCACGTCTATGCCGCGTTGCGCGCGCATACGCTGTTCTTCCGCGATCAGCATTACGTCGTGCAAAACGGCGAAGTCATCATCGTCGACGAATTCACGGGCCGCTTGATGCAGGGCCGCCGCTGGTCGGACGGGCTGCATCAAGCCGTCGAAGCGAAGGAGCACGTGAAGATCCAGAGCGAAAACCAAACGCTCGCATCGATCACCTTCCAGAACTACTTCCGCATGTACGGCAAGCTCTCGGGCATGACCGGAACGGCCGATACGGAAGCGTACGAATTCAACGAAATTTACGGTCTGGAAACGGTCGTCATCCCGACGAACCGTCCGCCGAAACGGATCGACCGCCAGGATCAGATCTATAAGACGGCCAAGGAGCGCTACGACGCCGTCATCCGCGATATCCGCGAATGCTATGAGCGAGATCAGCCGGTGCTCGTCGGCACGACGTCGATCGAGAACTCCGAACTGCTCGCGGATTTGCTGACGAAGGCTGGCTTGCCGCACGAAGTGCTCAACGCGAAGCAGCACGCGCGCGAAGCGGCCATCGTCGCCGAGGCGGGCCGGCCCAAGCGCATCACGATCGCAACGAACATGGCCGGTCGCGGGACCGATATCGTGCTCGGCGGCAACGCGGAAAAGCAAGCCTCGCTGCTCGAGGCCGACGAATCGATTCCCGCCGACGAAAAGGCCAAGCGCATCCAAGCGCTGCACGACGAGTGGCAGGCCTTGCACGATCGTGTGAAGGCCGCGGGCGGCTTGCACATCATCGGGACCGAGCGGCACGAATCGCGCCGTATCGATAATCAGCTGCGCGGCCGCGCGGGTCGTCAAGGCGACCCGGGCTCCTCGCGCTTTTTCCTCTCGCTGGAAGATCCGCTGCTGCGCATTTTCGCCGGCGATCGCGTGCGCTCGATCATGGATCGGCTGCGCATGCCCGAGGGCGAAGCGATCGAAGCGGGCATCGTCACGCGCTCGATCGAATCGGCGCAGCGCAAGGTCGAAGCGCGCAACTTCGACATCCGCAAGCAGCTGCTCGAATACGACGACGTGTCGAACGATCAGCGCAAGGTGATCTATCAGCAACGCAACGAGTTGCTGGAAGCGCACGACATCACCGAAACCATCGCGGCGATGCGTCACGCGGTCATCACGGATGTCGTACACGAGCACATTCCGGCCGGCAGCATCGAAGAGCAATGGAACGCGCCCGAACTCGAAGAAGCGCTGCGTAAGGATTGGCAGCTCGACCTCGCCGTTCAGGAAATGATCAACGAATCGCAGTCGCTCGGTTCCGACGATATCGTCGAAGCGGTGATCGGCGCGGCCGACGAGGCTTACGAGGCGAAGGTCGCCCTGGTCGGGCGCGAGGCCTTCAGCGCGTTCGAGCGCTCGGTCATGCTGCAGACGCTCGACCGTTGCTGGCGCGAACACCTCGCCGCGCTCGATCACTTGCGTCAGGGCATCCATCTGCGCGGCTATGCGCAGCAAAACCCGAAGCAAGAGTACAAGCGCGAGGCGTTCGAACTGTTCGAGGCATTGCTGAACATCGTGAAGACGGAAGTGACGCGCGTTGTCATGAACGTTCAAATTCAATCGCCCGAGCAGCTCGAGGAAGCCGTCGAGCAATACGAAGAGCAGGGCGACCCGCTCGAGAACGTCCATTTTAACCATGCCGAGTTCGCCGAAGCCGCAGCCGGCGCCGCCTCGGCGGATGCCGCCGAGGAAATGGTCGGCCAGGCCATGGGCCATGGCGCGCACGCGGCGGCCGCGACAGCCGCCGCGGCTACGGCCGTCGGTGCGGGCGGCATTCCCAAGGTGGGCCGCAACGATCCTTGCCCGTGCGGTAGCGGCAAGAAATACAAGCAATGTCACGGTAAGCTGGCTTAACGCGAATTCACGACTATGGCCGTCAATTTTCCTTCGATCGATCCCGCGCAACTTCATCCGGTGGCCGGCGTGACGCTCGGCTTCGCGGAAGCGAATATCCGCAAGCCCAACCGCAAGGATGTTCTCGTCATCTCCGTCGATGAAGGCGCGACGGTGGCGGGCGTTTTCACGGCGAACCGCTTTTGCGCGGCGCCCGTCACGGTTTGCCGCGAGCATCTTGCGCTTGCGCGCACGGCGCCGAGCGGCAACGGTATTCGCGCGCTCGTCGTCAACACGGGCAACGCGAACGCGGGCACGGGCGAATCGGGTCTCGCGCACGCGCGCGAAACCTGCGCCGAGCTGGCACGTCTGGCCGGCATCGCGCCCGAACAAGTGCTGCCGTTTTCGACGGGCGTGATCCTCGAGCCGCTGCCGGTCGATCGGCTCAAGGCGGGCTTGCCCGCGGCGCTCGAGCGTCGTGCCGCCGCACACTGGTACGAAGCGGCGCAAGCCATCATGACGACGGACACGTTGCCGAAGGCCGCATCGGCGCAAGTGTCGATCGACGGCCACACGGTCACGCTCACGGGCATCAGCAAGGGTGCGGGCATGATCAAGCCGAACATGGCGACCATGCTCGGCTTTCTGGCCTTCGACGCGGCCGTCTCGCAAGACGTGCTGGATACGCTCGTGAAAGACGTCGCCGATCGTTCGTTCAACTGCATCACGATCGACGGCGATACGTCGACGAACGACTCCTTCATCCTGATCGCCACCGGCAAATCGAGCCTGCCGGCGATGACATCGACGACGACGAAGGCTTACGCGGCGTTGCGCGATGCCGTCGTGCATCTCGCTCAGACGCTGGCTCAACTGATCGTGCGCGATGGCGAAGGCGCGACCAAGTTCATGACCGTGCAAGTCGAGGGCGGTGCAAACGAGGGCGAATGCCGCCAAATCGCTTATGCGATCGGTCACTCGCCGCTCGTGAAAACGGCCTTTTACGCATCCGACCCGAATCTCGGCCGCATCTTGGCGGCGATCGGCTACGCGGGTATCGCCGATCTCGATGTCGCGAAAATCGACCTGTATCTCGGAGACGTCCACGTCGCGACGGCGGGCGGCCGACACCCTGCGTACCGGGAAGAGGACGGCCAACGCGTCATGAAGGAAAGCGAGATCGCCATTCGCGTGCTGCTAGGCCGTGGCACGGCACAGGCTACGATTTGGACCTGCGATCTATCGCACGATTACGTCTCGATCAACGCCGACTACCGTTCCTGAGGTTCGGCCGCGCGCCCCGCGGCCGTTGCCATCCACGTCCGCGGTGCGCGGTGCTGTGCCGTGCGCCCCGGCGCCTTAAGCATCGAATCGCTCATCGCTCATGGACAAACTCGAACAGTTTCTGACCCGTGCCGAGACCTTGCTCGGTCGTCTCGAAGCCATGCTGCCGCCCGCCGCGCCCGACGTCGATTGGTCGGCGGCCGTCGCCTTTCGTTGGCGCAAGCGCCAAGGCCGCGGCTACTTGCAACCGGTGCCGGCCATCTCGTCGATCACGCTGGCCGATTTGCAGAACATCGATCGCCAAAAAGGCTTGATCGAGCAGAACACGCGCCAATTCGTCAACAAGCAGCCGGCAAACAACGTGCTGCTCACGGGGGCGCGCGGTACGGGCAAATCGTCGTTGATCAAGGCCTGTCTGAACGCCTACGCGAAAGATGGCCTTCGTCTGATCGAAGTCGACAAGGACGATCTTCACGATTTGGGCGACATCACCGATCTCATCGCCTCGCGACCCGAGCGGTTCGTCGTGTTCTGCGACGACCTTTCGTTCGAGGAAGGCGAGTCGGGCTACAAGGCGCTGAAGGTCGCGCTCGACGGCTCCGTTTCGGCGCAATCCGATAACGTGCTGATCTATGCGACGTCGAACCGCCGCCATCTGTTGCCCGAGTACATGAGCGACAACGAGTCGTACAAACATACGTCCGATGGCGAGATCCATCCCGGCGAAGTCGTCGAGGAGAAGATTTCGTTGTCCGAGCGTTTCGGCTTGTGGGTGAGCTTCTATCCGTTCAAGCAAGACGACTATCTGACGATCGTCGGTCACTGGCTGCGTCATTTCGGCTGCGGCGATGACGACATCGCGAACGCTCGCGGGGACGCGCTCGTCTGGGCACTGGAGCGCGGCTCCCGTTCGGGGCGGGTCGCGTGGCAGTTCGCCCGCGACTGGTCGGGCCGTAGGACGCCGGCATGACGACGATACCGAGCGGCCGGGGCGCCGCCGACCGCTCGCCGACGGGGCGCCCGGTCACCGAGGTGGCGGTCGGGGTGCTTGTCCATGCCGACGGACGCTACTTGCTCGCACAGCGGCCCGCCGGGAAGCCGTACGAAGGGTATTGGGAGTTTCCGGGCGGCAAGCTCGAACCGGGCGAGACCGTGGAAGCGGCGTTGACGCGCGAGCTGCACGAGGAACTCGGCATTACGCCGACGGCGTGCCATCGTTGGCATACGCTCGAACACGACTATCCGCACGCCTACGTGCGGCTGTACTTCTGCAAGGTGACGGCGTGGACAGGCGAGCCGCACGGCCGCGAAGGCCAGGCGTTCAGCTGGCAGCGCTTGCCCGTCGACGTCGCGCCGTTGCTGCCCGCGGCTATTCCTGTGTTGGAATTGCTTGCCGCCGATTGACGCGGCGGTAAGCTGCAAGCGGCAAACCGCAAGCGGCGAGGCCCCGGACGAACGATGTCCGGTCAGTTCAAATCGCCGTGCTTGTCGTCGTCCGACGGCGGATCCTCATCGGTGCCGCCGATCCGGTACTTTTCATTGGCCCAGGCGCCGAGATCGATTTGCTTGCATCGCTCCGAGCAGAACGGGCGAAAACGGTTTTCGGGTGTCCAGCGGACGTCTTTGCCGCAACTGGGACATTTGACTACGGTAACCATACGGACTGTTAGGCAATCGTCATTGAACCGTCGCCATCCGCTAAAGCCGACGACGAGGGCGAATTCAGTGGGGCGCGCCTAGTGGGGTACGCCTAGTGGGGTACGCCCAGCGGCTAGGCCGCTACATGCAGCGTCAAAGGCTGCACAGCGTCAACTGGAACGGCACGTCGACGTCGACGGACCGCGGACGCAAATCCCCATCCTGCACGGTAAAGCGCACCCAGAGCATGTACTTGTTCGCACTCGCTTCGGGGATCACGCGCAATTCGGGCGACACACGCACTTGCATCAACTGATAGGTGCGGCCCGACAGCATCTGCTGGTAGCTTCCCTGCATCGCCATGACCTTCGACGCTTGCCCCGATTCGCGAGCGAGCCGCAGCACGATCGATGCGGCGTCGCGCAAAGGCAGCAAGGGGGCGATCCACTTGGCGATGTCTTGCCGGCGCTGGTCGGGATGCAATTGCTGCCACGCATAGTACGAGGGCAAGTCGAACTCGCAGGTCCCGCCTGGAATAATCGCGCGGCTGCGGATACTCGCGAGCCATTCGTTGTCCGACAGATGCTGGCCGGTCTTGCCCTGCATTTGCGCGAGGCCAGCCAGGGTTTGTTCGATTTCGCCGAGCACGGCTTCCAGCGCGTTTTGCTCGATGCCCGGATTGCCTCGGAATGGCGCAAGCGTTTGGCGTTGCCGCTCCAGTTCCTTCATCAAATCGGACTTGAGGTCTGCCCGGCCGGTGACTTCCGCGATTTCGAACAGCGTCGTTAGCGCAACGTGGTGCTCCCGCGCGTCGTCTTGGCTCAAAAAAAACGTGAAGCGCTCGAACAAATCTTCGAGGCGCAACAGCGTGCGAATTCGCTCGTTGAACGGATACTCGTAAAGAATCAAGCGCGCTCGCCCCTGACGTCGTGGGTGGTGGGATTGCAGCACATTCTAATGCGCGGGATGGACCCCCGCAATCGCGGAATCGGGCACTTTTTACTGCCTTTTCCTCGGATTGAACATTTTGCGAACGTGTACGGGCATGCGTGCAGCCAGGTTCGCTATGCTGGGACCGAGGCGAACGTTCATTGCCGCGCCGCGCCCGCCAGCGCCAGATACTGCCGATGAAGGCGCCGCACATCCCGTGCCAGTCGATCGAGCGGGGTGTCGTCGTTGACGATGACGTCGTCGGCCGCGGCTAGCCGTGCCTCGCGCGTGGCTTGACGCTCGATGATGGCCTGCACCTGCTCGCGCGAAAACCCGTTGCGGCGCATGACGCGCGCAATTTGGGTTTCGACGGGGCAATCGACCGCGAGCACCCGATCGACCCGCGTTTTCCAGGTGCCCGATTCGACGAGCAGCGGCACGACGACGATGACGTACGGCCCTCGTGCGGCGCCACGCTCCCGCTCGGTTTCGGATCGAATGAGCGGATGCGTGATGGCTTCGAGCCGCGCTTTGGCCGTATCGTCGGAAAAGACGAGCGCGCGCATTTTCGCGCGATCGAGCGAGCCGTCCGGCGCGACGAACTCGGCCCCGAAGGTCTGCGCGATCGAGGGCATCGCTGAACCATTGGGGGCGGTGATACGGTGCGCGATCGCATCGGTGTCGACGACGACCACCCCGTGCGTGGCGAATAGATCGGCGATCGTCGATTTACCGCTGCCGATACCGCCTGTGAGCCCGACTGCAAACATGGCGCTCATGCCCCAAGCAGATGAAAGAACGGCGTGCCGCCAAACAATGTGATCGCGCCGCCCAATGCGAGAAAAGGTCCGAACGGCAAGGGCTCTTCGAACCGAAGGCGGCCCGAGCCCATTGCAATTAGACCGACGGCGGCGCCGGTGACGGCGGCGATCAGCACGATTTGCGGCAACGCGGCCCATCCGAGCCATGCCCCCAGCGCCGCGAGTAGCTTGAAATCGCCGTAGCCCATGCCTTCGACGCCGCGGGCGAAACGAAACAGCCAGTAGATGCACCACAAGAAAAGGTACCCGGCGATCGCGCCTGCGACGGCCGCACGCAACGTGGCGAACGTATCGCCGAAGTTGACGATGAGACCGGCCCACAAGAGCGGTAGCGTGAGCGAATCCGGCAACAGGCGCGTTTGCGCGTCGATGGCGCTCATCGCGAGCAGCGTGACGGTGAAGCCGAAGGCGGCAAGACCGGCGCCCGTCGGGCCGTAAAAAGCGAGCGCGAGCGCTGCCAGCGCGCCGCTCGCGAGTTCGATGAGCGGATAGCGCGCGCCGATGGGTGCATGGCAGGCCGAGCACCGGCCGCGCAGCAAGACGTAGCTGAGGACGGGGATGTTCTCGTAGGCGCGCAGTACGTGGCCGCAGTGCGGGCATGCGCTGCGTGGCACGCAAAGGTTATAGCGCGCCGGGAGCGCGTCGGTCTTCGCGGGTTGACCCGTCGCCTCGCTGATTTCCAGATGCCATGCCCGTTCCAGCATGATGGGCAGCCGGTGCGCCACCATGGCCACGAAGCTGCCGATCGCGAGCCCGAACGCGATCGCGAACGCGAACTGCCAGAGGGGCGGCAGCGCGCCGTACGCGGCGCCGATGCCGAACGAGAAGTGCGCGAATGGATCGCTGATGACGGAGGCGTACACGGGCTAGGTCGCGATGATGGCGCAGTGGCGAATGGGGGGCATGCTACACCACGTTGCCCAGTTCGATGACGGGCAAGTACAGCGCGACGACGAGTGCGCCGACGGCGAGCCCGAGCACGATGACAATGAGCGGTTCGGCACAGGCGCAGGCTAGCGCGAGCTTTTCGTCGACTTCTCGTTCGGCGAGGGTGGCGCAATCGAGCAACATGGTATCGAGCGCGCCCGATTCCTCGGCGACGGCGATCGGTTCGACGAGCGTCGAAGGAAAGCAGCCGACGGCGCGCATGGCATGAGCGAGCCGTTCGCCGCGACGCAAGCGCATTTCGATTTGCGTGTTCGCCGCATCGAACGCCGCGTTGCCCGTGATGTGCGAGAGCGAACGCAAGGCGTCCGCGAGCGGTATCCCGGCCGCGAGCAGCGTGCCCAGGGCGCGCGACCAACGCGCGGCAGCGGTGGCACGCACGAGCGGACCGAGGGCAGGCAGCGCAAGCAACGATCGGTCGAGTACGGCGCGCGCCGACGGCGAGCGCCGTACTAGGCGCGGGGCGAGCAGTATCGCTACGCCCGCTGCAGCTAACGAGGGCGGGCCATAGCGCAGCGTCAGGCTCGATGCCGCGATCACCGCGCGCGTGGGCCCGGGCAGTGCAGCGCCGAAGCTATCGAAGACGTGCTGGAAGGTCGGTACGACGAACGCGAGCAGCGCTGCCGTGACGGCGGCCGCGAGCAGCGCGACGGCGCACGGATAGGCGAGCGCCGTGCGCAGCTTGCCGCGCTGAGCGGCCGCGCTTTCGCGGTGCTCGACGATGCGAGCCAGCACGAGCGCGAGCGTGCCGGTGGCCTCGCCGATCGCGCACAACTCGCGATAGAGCCGATCGAATTGCGCGGGATAGGCGGCGAGCGCTTGCGCGAACCGCTCGCCGCTTGCGATACGCCGCGCCAAAGCGCGCGCCACGTGCGCCATCGCGTCGCGCGGTGCCGTGTGGGCGATGAGATCGAGCGCTTGGACGAGCGCGAGCCCCGCGTTCAGGAGGCTCGTCAATTGCCGCGTGAATGCCGTCACCTCGCGCGCGGTCGTTTTAGGGGGCTTTACCTCGCCGCCGTCGCTCATGCCGCATCCGTGGCGGCGATGGCTTCGGCCAAACTCGTCGTTCCATCGCGCACAAGTGCGAGCGCCGCTGCGCGCAACGCGCCGGTGCCCTCTGTCCTCGCTTGTTCGGCGATGGCCTGCCCGCTTGCGCCGGTGTTCACGAGTTCGCGCATGGCCGGCGATAGCGTCATCACTTGATGAACGCCTACACGGCCGCGATAGCCGGCACCGTGGCACGCGGGACATCCGCCTGCGGCAAAGGGCGTCCAACCGGATGCCGTTGCGTTGGCGAATCCCGCGGCGAGCAGGGCGGACGTTGATATCGGCGCCGGCACCTTGCAATGCGGGCACAAGCGCCGCACGAGCCGCTGAGCGGTGACGAGCCGGAGCGCGGCCGAGAGGTTGTACGAAGCCGCGCCGATATCGCGCAAGCGCCCGATTGCGCTGGGCGCGTCGTTGGTATGCAGCGTCGCCAGCACGAGATGCCCGGTTTGGGCGGCCTTCAGCGCGACATCGGCCGTTTCCGCATCGCGAATCTCGCCGATCATGATGACGTCTGGGTCTTGCCGAAGCAGCGCGCGCAATGCGGTGGCGAACGTCAGCCCGGTTTTCTCGCGGACGCTGACTTGATTGACTCCGGCAAGCTGGATTTCCGCCGGATCCTCGACCGTGCAGATGTTGCGCGACGCAGCGTTGAGCAGGTGCAAGAAGGCATACAGCGAAAGCGTCTTGCCGCTGCCCGTCGGTCCCGTGACGAGAATGAGCCCGTGCGGCGCGCCGATGGCGGCTTCGATTTGCGGCCTTTGCCATTCGTCGAAGCCCAGCGAGGCGAGCGACAAATCGGCGGGTAGCGCGGCGAGACGGCGCAGTGCGAGCTTCTCGCCGTGCACCGTCGGCAACGCGCTGACGCGATAGTCTTCGACTTCGCCCGGTGCCACCGCGAGCCGAAGCCGCCCGTCCTGCGGGACGCGCCGCTCGGCGATATCCAGACGCGCGAGCACTTTGATCCGCGTGACGAAAGCGTCGCGCAAATGCGAAGGCGGGTGGGGCAGCTCGTGCAGGACGCCGTCCACGCGCAGGCGGATGCGCCAGCCGTGTTCGCTAGGCTCGATATGGATGTCGGACGCGCCGCGCCGTGCTGCTTGATCGAGCGTGTCGGCGAAAAGCCGCGCCGCCGGGCCGTCGTCGGGCAGACCGGCCGCGGCCCGTGAAGAAAGTAAGGAAGGAGCTGGCATCGGAGCTGCGGCGGTGCGCCGCCGTGAAATGCGATCGGACGATCATCGCCCGCGCTCGCTCTTGATGCCATTCGGCCGGTCGGCCAACGACCCTGCGGCGATCGGCCTTCGGCGGCTGAGACCGCTACGAACGCTACGCCCGCGAAGGTTGCGACGCCGTGCGTGCGCGCGGCTTGAACACTTTGACCGTGCGCACCGCTTGATCGTCGCTTTGCAACACTTCGAGTTGCACTTCGCCGATCTTCAAGCAAACGTCGCCTTCGGGGATTTCTTCCAGTGTCTCGAGGATGAGCCCGTTCAGCGTTTTCGGGCCGTCGGTCGGTAGCGTCAGTTGCAGCCAGCGGTTCAGTTCGCGCAGGGGCATGCTGCCGGCGACGATGCATTCGCCGTTCTCCGTCCAGCCCGTGCGAGTGCCGGCGCTACGCGGGATCGACGTGGTGAACTCGCCGATCAATTCCTCGATGATGTCCTCGGGCGTGACGAGGCCTTCGAGTTCGCCATATTCGTTGACGACGAGCGCGGCGCGGTGGCGCGTTTCCTGGAAGTACTGCAATTGCTGAGACACCGGCGTGCCCGAGGGCACAAAGTACGGATCGGTCAGCAGTTCGCGCAGCGTCTCCAGCGTGAGTTCTTGCTTATGCAACGCGGCGAGCGTCTTGCGCACGTGCAGCACGCCTACTACGCGGTCGATGTCGCCTTGATAGACGATCAGCTTGTTGTGATAGCAGGTTTCGAGCTGATGCAGGATGTCTTCGAACGGCGCGTCGAGATCGAGCGCTTCGATCCGGCGGCGCGGAATCATGACGTCTTCGACCGAGATGTTCTCGAGGTCGAATAAATTGAGCAAGATGCTGCGGTGCTTGGTCGGCATGAAGCTGCCCGATTCGAGCACGATCGCGCGCAACTCTTCGGTGGTGAGCCGCTGCTCCCGCCCGCCTTTGGTGTTGATGTGCAGAACGAGCAAAATGGCGTTCGAAAACAGATTGACGAACCACACCACGGGCTTGAGCACGCGCATGAGGGGCGCGATGACGAGGCTCGCGGGCAGCGCGATTTTTTCGGGGTACGTTGCGCCGACGATCTTCGGCGTGATTTCCGCAAAGACGATGATGAGAAACGCCACGATGCCGGTGGCGACCGACAGCACGAGGTTGTCCCGTCCGAACGTACGCAGCGCGATGGATGTCGTCAGCACCGGGATGATCGTGTTCAGCAAGTTGTTGCCGATGAGCACGACACCGAGTAACTGATCGGTGCGGGCCAGCAAGCCTTGGGTCCTCTTCGCGCCGAATGCGCCCTTGCCGACAAGGTATTTCAGCCGGTGGCGGTTGAGCGCCATCATCGCCGTCTCGGAAATCGAGAAAAAGCCCGAGCATAAGAGGAGGATGAAAACGGCGCCGATTTGCGCCCACAAGGGAATTTGGTCCACGCGTCGTGCCGAAGTGCCGATGAAAGGGATGGCAAGAATATAGCAGAGCGGGTGGGGCGGCCCGGGCGGCGGTCCGCCGGCTCTGGAATGGGCCGTCCCTTCCGTCTGGCGCGGGTCGCGTCAATCGATCGCATGCGGCGGGCTTGGAGGTGGCGCAAAGGCGAAGGGCTTGCGGGCGCGACGCAAAAAAGCCTCGGAGCGTGTCAGCGCCCAGGTTTTTCAGAATTTCAGGTCGGGTGAGAGGATTCGAACCTCTGGCGCCTACATCACAAACGTGATGCGGCGGGTCAAGACACCAGTTATTGAGACGGTTACTGCGCGAAGCTCGCCAATGAAGCTGGACGCGTCCAAAGAGGTGGAGTGGCGCACTTTCCGATGGTTAATCTGTCAACTAGAGTGTAAAGTGTCAACCCGCCTGTCAAGTCAAAATTCGAGGAAACCATGGGGAAGAAGCTGAACAACGCGCCGGCCTACTACACAGTGGCCCAAGTCCAGTTCAACCCCATCCTGAATCTGGACGCATACATCCCCGCCATTCAAGCCAAGATGCGGGAGCGGCACTTTCCGGACTTCAAGCAGGACGTCGTACAGCGGCTGATATTTGGCACGGCCGAGCCTGGACAGCTCGTGGCGCCGACCGTCACACCTCAGTCGCGGTACCAGTTCGGCGACATTTCGGGTACCAGCCGGTTCGTGTTGGAGACGAACGCGTTGTCGTTTCAGACAACAGATTACGAGACGTTCGAGACTTTCTCCGAAATGCTGCTGACGGGTCTGGGCGTCGCGCACGATGCGCTTCACCTCGACTTTATCGAGCGAATCGGACTCCGCTATCTGGATGCCGTTCAGCCGTCAGGAGAAAAGGAGTCGCTTCGCGATTTCTTGGTGCAGGAGGTTCTTGGTCTGTCGCTGCGAGGCGACGTTCAGCTCCAGCACTCAGTAAGCGAAACGGTCGTGGCGACACCGGCTGGCCAGCTTGTCTCGCGCGTGCTCATTCGTCATGGGCAAGTCGGTCTGCCGCTTGAATTGATGGCGCTTGCACCGAAAATTGCCCCGCGATTTACGCAACGTGACGGCTTGCACGCGATAATCGACACGGATGCCTCTACGACTCAGCGAGAAGCGTTCGATTTGACGAGCGTGGAGACGCAGTTGACGGCGCTTCACGACGAAATTGACAAGTGCTTCAGGGCCATTGTGACAGAGCACGCGTTGGCCGCTTGGGCCTGAGGGAGGAAACATGGGCAGCGCAACGTCGTACGGCGGATGGGTGACGGAACGCCCGGCCGCAACTGGCGATACCTCGAACGTTGTTCGACTGGTGGGGTGGATCGTGGCTGCTGGGGCAGCGCTGTCGACCATTGGGACCGGTGGTCGTTTGTCGATCGAACACATCCAGCGAGGCGGTCAGCAGGCTCTCTATACGACTCCGGCCGCCGAAATGGCGGTTGTCGACGATGTCCGTGCGCCGGCTGAAGACTTGGCACGGATTCGTGAAGTTCTGCGTCCTGCCGTGTCGGACCTTGCAACAACTCTCGGTGTGTCGCGTCAGTCCGTCTACAACTGGCTCAACGGCGAGCAGGTCGCAGATGAAAATGCCGCCAGGTTGCAGGACCTCGCTCAAGCGGCCGACGTACTGGCCCACGAAGGCATCGCAGTGAACGCCGCATTGCTCAAGCGAAAGTTCGCCAATGGGCGAACGCTCATGCAAGTCGCGCAGGCTGGCGAGTCGGCGCGCGACGCAGCACTTGTCCTGGTCCAAATTTACAGGCGCGAGTCCGCTCAACGCGAGCGTATGAACGTTCGATTCGGCAACCGCGCGAAGACGCCAGCTACAGCCGACTTCGACCTCCCTTCGGCTGACGACCCGGCGTAAAGGTGCGAAGTGGCGGAATGGAATCGTGATACACCATGGCGGCAAGGTCTTCTGCTTGACAAGGATGCTGTCGATGCATTGGGGCTCTGTCATGCGGCTGGCTCAGACCAGACCATAGTGGTCGTTGCGACCCATGACTGCGACCTCGCGCAGGACCCGCAATTCGAGTCGATCGTCGAGGTTGTCGTGGGATGTTTTGCGGTCAAGGATGGCAATTGCACTCACGCCAAAAACGCACGTAAGCTGCACATTGAATTCGTGGGCGATCTGTCTTTCTGGGCAGAGTTCGAGGCTACTGCAAAGGTTGCAGTCGCTAAGTCCAAGTTAAATCGATACTCGCCTCGGTCCGACGTTCGACTTAACCCCGATGACCATGCCGTTTTCCAGATTTGGTTGGCCAGTCGCTATCGGCGTTCCGCGTTCGCAGACGAGTTCGAGCGCCGATTGACAAAGGAAACGAAGTTGGCCGAGAAGATCGCGAAGGCGGTCAAGCCACACGGCGAACTGATCGCCGGCGTTTTCTTCGACGTCGATGGTGGCGTAGAGGTTGCCCGCGAAGGCTCGGACGACACCTACACGCTCGATATCACGATCCTCCACACTGCGGAGCCCGATTTCTTAGCCGCAGAAAAAGCTGCAACTGCGGTCGCCGATGCGATCCGCGAGGCATTCAAAGCAAAGCTGTTTGAGCCTTCGAAGCAGTGGCGGCAAATCGAGCTTCGCTCCTGCGAGCCTATGTCTGAATCGGTGCTGACCTATCTTGAGTTCAAGCAACTGAAGCGTTGGAGGTTGGAGCACATGAGCCTTGCCGCGGACCCGCAACACCCGGTGTTGGCCGAATAGCGGGGCTGGTGCTCTGTTCTTTTCGGGGCGGCGCACCGGCGGCGGATGGTTTGGCCGTGCAGCTGTCCGCCGTGCTACGCAGGCCTGCAACGCGATCCTCAACGGAGTCCACGGGCACGTGTTTCACGTCGAGTGGTTTTCAGCCAAGGCGGTCCCCCCGGGGGAGCGAGCCGCTGAAAGACAAAAAAGCCGTTCAGCGTGGACTGAACGGCTTTTGCCTTGAGGTACTCAAGAAAATTCTGGTCGGGGTGAGAGGATTCGAACCTCCGGCCTCTACGTCCCGAACGTAGCGCTCTACCAGGCTAAGCTACACCCCGAATTTGATCCTGCTTGGACTCTTTCGGCTAATCAGTCTCGTTCAAGACTGGCGCGCCGTCGAGTAAAAACATAATTCTAGCAGGCTTTCTTTGTAAATGGAATCCGGGAACGAAGAAATTGCTTCGGCCGCGGCCTGGGCCTCGCGCTTCGCGCACTCGAGCGTGTGATCGAGCGCGCCCGAGCGGGTGATGGCCTCGAAGATCGTGTCGAAGCGATCCGTGCCGCCTTGCTCGATCGCCTCGCGCGCGAGCGCCGATTGTTCGGGCGTACCGCGCTCGATCAGATAGATGAGCGGCAACGTGGGCTTGCCTTCGCGCAGATCGTCGCCGGCGTTCTTGCCCATCGATTCGGCCGTGCCCGTGTAGTCGAGCCAATCGTCCATGATCTGGAACGCCGTGCCGATGCGCCGGCCGAATTCCGCCGCGGCGGCTTCGATCCGTGCGTCGGCGCCCGAAATGACGGCGCCGAGCTGCGCAGCGGCCTCGAACAGCTTCGCCGTCTTGTAGCGGATCACCTGCATGTAGCGCGCCTCGTCCACGTCCGCGTCGTGCATGTTCAGCAACTGCAACACTTCGCCTTCGGAGATGATGTTCGTCGCCTCGGCAAGAATTTCCATGACGCGCATCTTGCCGATGCCGACCATCATCTGAAACGAGCGCGAGTAGAGGAAATCGCCCACCAGCACGCTCGCGGCGTTGCCGAACAGCGCATTCGCCGTTTGGCGTCCGCGCCGCAAGTCGGATTCGTCGACAACGTCGTCATGAAGCAGCGTGGCCGTATGGATAAATTCGACGATCGCGGCGAGTTCGTGCCGGTGGCCCGTCGTGTCGCCGAGCGCACCGGCGACGAGCAGCAGCAGCGCCGGGCGCAGCCGCTTGCCGCCGGCACCGATGATGTATTCCGAGATCTGGTTGATGAGCATCACCTCGGAAGCCAAACGTTGCCGAATGACACGATTGACTTGCTCCATGTCCCCCGAAATCGGGGCGAGCAAGTTGGCGGCGCTGGGGGAGGAGGTGGCGGTCGACGACATGATCAAAAAATGGTGTGGTGCCGCGGATTATAAAGGGTATGCGGCTTCCCGAGGGCGGCCGCCGCGTCCGGAGCCACGGCCCCGCGAGCGCATGGGCCGCACGGCGGGCGTCGGTCGACTTTGACCGCTCCGCTAACTCCATGTATAATCACGCGTTTTCACGCACGCTGCATGCGTTGTGTGGAAGAAGAAGTAGCAGGACAGCAGCAGGCAGGCTGAACAAAAGCGTTTGAAAAAGCGTCCACGCAAGGTGCGTGCGGCGCACACAGAGTGAGGTTCTCAATGTACGCGGTCATAAAAACCGGCGGCAAGCAGTATAAGGTTGCTGTCGGCGAAAAATTGAAAGTAGAACAGATACCGGCAGACATTGACGCTGAAATCACGCTCGACCAGGTTCTCGCGGTAGGCGAAGGCGAATCGATTAAGTTCGGTACGCCGCTGGTGGGTGGGGCTTCCGTCAAGGCTACCGTCGTATCGCATGGGCGGCACGCCAAAGTGACGATCTTCAAGATGCGTCGCCGGAAGCACTACCAGAAGCATCAAGGTCACCGCCAGAACTATACCGAACTGCGCATCGACGCGATCAACGCGTAAGCGCACCGGTTAAGGAGCAATCAGATGGCACACAAAAAAGCAGGCGGGTCTTCCCGCAACGGCCGCGACTCCGAGTCGAAGCGCCTCGGCGTCAAGGTGTACGGCGGCCAAGCGATCAACGC
>NZ_JBQCIV010000074.1:0-8046 GCF_051953405.1 Trinickia sp.
GTGCCGATCGGCACGCCCGGCGAAATCTGCATCGGCGGCGCGGGCGTGGCGCGCGGCTACCTGAATCGGCCCGCGCTCACGGCCGAGCGCTTCGTAGCCGATCCGTTCGGCCCTGCCGGCGCGCGCCTGTATCGCTCGGGCGATCTCGGGCGCTGGCGTCGCGACGGCACGATCGAGTTTCTGGGCCGCATCGACGAGCAACTCAAGATCCGCGGCTTTCGCATCGAGCCCGGCGAAGTCCAAGCCGCGCTGGAGCAGCACCCGCACGTGGCGCAAGCGGCCGTTATCGCGCGCGAAGATCAGCCCGGCAACCGCCAACTGGTGGCCTATGTCGTGGCCGCCGAAGCCGAAGCCCTGCCCGAGCCCGCCGCGTTGCGCCGGTATCTGGCCGAGCGCTTGCCCGATTACATGGTGCCCACCGCCATCGTCATGCTCGATGCGCTGCCCCTTTCGCCCAACGGCAAGATCGATCGCAAAGCCCTGCCCGCGCCTCGGTTCGCCGCGAGCGAAGGCACTCGCGCACCCCTCTCGCCCAACGAACACGCCCTGGCCACGTTGTTCGCCGAAACGTTGGGACTGGATGCCGTCGGCATCGACGACAGCTTTTTCGATCTCGGCGGCCACTCCTTGCTCGCCACGCGCTTGATCAGCCGTATCCGCACCGTGCTGAACGTCGAATTGCCGGTGCGCGCACTGTTCGAGGCGCCATCCGTATCGATGCTCGCCCACCGGTTGAACATCGGCGATTCGGGAGGCGATTTCGATGCGGTACTGCCGTTGCGCGCAACGGGCAGCAAGCTCCCCCTGTTCTGCCTGCACACAGCTGCGGGGCTCGCTTGGCCTTTCGCCGCGCTCGCCGCGTATGTGGGCCGGGACGTCCCGATCTATGCCCTGCAAGCCCCCTTCCTACGGGCGGGCGCCCGGTTCGACGAAGACATCGCCGCGTCGGTCGACGCCTACATCGATGCCATGCGATCCGTTCAACGCGTGGGCCCCTATCGCCTGCTCGGCTGGTCGATCGGCGGTGTCATCGCTCATCGGATCGCGACGCGTCTGGAACAGCTAGGCGAAACCGTCGAATTGCTGGTGCTGCTCGACAGCCATCCCTGCCCGCAACCGCAAGCCGAGCCGCCCGCGGACGCGCAGTTGTTGCGCCGCTTCCTCGAAATTATCGGGTGGCAGGCCGACGGCGAAACCGCCCGAACCGCCTCGCCGCTCGACACCCTTTCGCGCATTCATGCGCGGCACGCTCGGGTCTCGACGTTGACGCTACCGCAAGCGCACCGCTTGTTTTACGTCTTCAAGCATGTCCTGCATATGTGGCGCAATCCCCACCTCGGACGGGTCGCGGGCACGACGGTGTTCTTCGAAGCCACGCTCGGCGATGCGCGCCCCGTGCCGCTGCATAGGCTGTGGGCGCCTCACGTCGAATCGTCGATGACCGTTCACGAAATCGCCTGCGGCCACGACGATATGGCGCGCCCGGCTTGCCTCGCCTCCATCGGCCGGTTGTTGAAAGAGATGCTCTAACGATCGACGGCCGCACACGCTAACTCCCAACATCGAAGGATCCGATCATGACACCCGACACCATCGCCCAAGAGCAGGAATACGTCGTTCTCCAAAATATCGAGCTGCAGTATTCGTTGTGGCCGTCCGGCAACGACATCCCGGCAGGCTGGTCGGTCGTGCACGGGGCGGCATCGCGCCAGGAAGCCCTCGATTACGTCGAATCGCACTGGACGGACATGAGGCCGGCCAGCCTGCGCACATGATCCGGCTGCCCGCCGGCCGCACGCGCGGGGGCGCGGCAACCGGCGCACGACCCGCACACGCGCGGATGGCCGAAGGTCCGATCGCCGCAACGCTGCTGTCGCTCTTCGTGCCGATCCTGCTCGGCAACGTGCTGCAAACGCTCAATGGGTCGATCAACGCGATGTGGGTCGGCCGCTATCTCGGTGCGGCAGCGCTCGTGGCGACGGCCAATGCGAACGCCGTGATGTCGTTCGCGGTGTCCCTCACGATGGGCATCGGTGCGGCCGCCGCCATCTCGATCGGTCAGAACCTGGGGGCGCGGAACGTGGGCGAGGCCAAACGGATCGTCGGTACGAGCGCGACGTTTTTCCTCGCGCTGGCGGTGCTGATTGCACTGGCAGGCGCCGCATCGGCCGGATCCATCGTGGCACGGATGGGCACGCCGCTGCCCGCGCGCCATTTTTCCGCCGTGTACCTGCGCATCGCGTTTCTGGCGATGCCGTTGCAGACGGCCTACCTCTTCTTGACCGTGTTGTTCCGAAGTACCGGCGATAGCCGAACACCGGTCCGCTTCCAGGCCCTCTGCGTGGCATTGGATGCCGTCCTCAACCCGTTGTTGATCGTCGGCCGGCAACCGTTGCCGCACCTCGGCATCGCAGGTTCCGCCACCGCCACGCTGATCGCGCAAGGCATCGGGTTGACCGCGCTGGTGCTGCACATGTATCGCACGCGGCACGTGCTGTGCCTGCGAAGCGGCGAAACCCACCTGCTACGTCCCGACCGGCGCATCGTCAAGATGCTGATCGCGAAGGGCACGCCGATCGGACTGAACATGGCCATCGTATCGCTGTCGATGATGACGATGTTTTCGCTCGTCAACCGCTTCGGCACGCAACTCTCGGCGGCATATGGCGCCTGCCTGCAGCTATGGAATTACGTGCAGTTGCCCGTGCTGGCCATGGGCATGGCGGTCACGCCCCTGGCCGCCCAGAACCTCGGTGCGCGACGGCTGGACCGGATCGGGCGGATCGCCGTCACCGGCAGCGGCTTGAACATTGCGATGGCCGGCGGCGTCGTGGCAGTCACGCTGTGTTTCGGCGGGCGCGTGCTAGGCCTCTTTCTGCCGCACGACACGGCCGCATTGCAGCTCGCGCAGCACATCAACACAAGGGTAGCGTGGTCGCTGATTCCGTTCGGGGTGACATTCGTCCTAGCCAGCGTCATCCGTGCATCGGGCGCGGTGTTGGCCCCCGTGGCCATCCTATTCGTCGCCCTCTGGTGCATCCGTTTGCCGTCCGCCTTGTGGCTGACGGATGCATGGGGTCCGGATGCCATCTGGGCGAGTTTTGGATTCGGATCGGTTTCGGCCATGCTGATGCTGATGCTTTACTACCGTTGGGCCGGGTGGCGCAAAGCGTTCATGCCTTGAGAGGAAGTAAAACGCGCCGTTCGCGTCCGCGATGGCGGCGCGACGAAACGGGCTGCCGCCTCGCGCGATGAGCGCCCGGCCCAAGTTAGAAGCTAGTTCGACGCGCTGGCCGCGGGCGGACGCTCCACGATCTGCCCATTCATATACGCGAAATGGCGTTCTTTCGGCACCGTCGGCGGCACGGCCATCGGCTCATCGGCCTTGCGGCCGAGGTAGCTGACAACGAGGTCGTCGCCATTGATCGCGATGCCGATCGGCTGGATTCGGTCGCCGATTTGAAAGGTGGTGCCGCGCCCGTCGTTGAACACCAGCGCCGCGTAATAGAACGTTCCGCTGCCGCCCCCTTCCTGGGACAGGAACACCGCCACGGCCGATCGCCCGCCCAGCTTGCCCACCGCATGTGCGGGCGGCTCCACGACGCGCGTGACGTCCTGCTCCGCCGCACCCTCGGCAGCCGGCTGCGAGTGCTGGCCTTCGAGCAGCGTCACGTCTTTGCCTTCGATGCGATAGATGGCGTTCTTGTAGTCGATCGACGGGCCCGACGGCACCTCGTGGGCCGGCGCGGCCGTCACCGTGATTCCGAGATGTTCGAGCGCATTGCCGCGCAAATCGTCGATTCGCTGCCGGTAGGCTTCGGAAAGGCACGAAACTTGCGCACCGCAAGCGTCGCGCGTGTCGTGCTGCCACTTCTGGCGATCGGCCTGCAGCGCATCGCGGAAATCTTGATACGGTTTGTTCTGCGCCGTCGGCTTGGCCTCGAGCAAAATCGTGTAGTACGTGCTTGCCTGGGCGTCGAGCGCCCGCAACGCGGCGTTGTTGCAAATCGTGCGTTCGATCGCTAGATGCGGCTTCGTGCAATCGAGATCGGCGGTTTGTGTTTGCGCGAAGGCGCTAATCGATACGCATGAGAAAAGCGCCGCAGCGGCAGCGCATGGGCCCATTTTTTTCATTGTGTTGATCGGAATGCGAGGGTGAAAAACATCGGATGATAGCGCGCGTGGGGCACCCTCGGATGAGCATTTGAATCGACGTCGGCTGACTGTCGGCTAGCTGTGGGCGGATCGTCGGGTTGGACCTTCTGCGCCGGACGGCTCGTCCGTGCGTCCACGCAGCCGGGCTGTGCGGCGCATACGATCGATACGCTCGATCGTCGCTTCGATTGCAGGCGCAACGCCGCTATACTGACCGACCTTAGGCGGTGCAAGCGCGGTGCAGGCGCCCTGCCCCGCACGTTCATGAGACGCCGCCCGGGAGTGCCGCGCGCCGGCGCGCCTCCATTGCATTGTTGTGACGACAGACGACGAGCTTGGTGTGCCCGGCTGGCCCGGCGCCATGCCAAGTTCATGGACCTAAGCCCTTTCGTTGGACCCACGCCCATGACGCACAAGACGCTGAACTCGCTCCCTTCTTGGTCCGCGCTCGCCGCGCATTACGAACAGATTCGACACGAACGGCTGCGCGATTGGTTTGCCGCGGATAGCGCTCGCCCCTCGCGCGCCGAGCGGTTCACGGTCGAAGGGGGCGGGCTCACGGCCGACTTTTCGAAGAACCGTATCACCGACGAAACGCTACGCTTGCTCGTCGCGCTCGCCGACGAAGCCGGCGTCGCCAAACGGCGCGACGCGATGTTCGCGGGCGACGTCGTCAACCCGACGGAAGGCCGCGCCGCTCTGCATACGGCCTTGCGTGCCACGAGCGCCGATGCGCCGTTTCATGCACAAATCGCGGCCGAGCGCGCGAAAATGGCCGATTTCGCCGAACGCGTGCGTAGCGGCGCTTGGACCGGACACACGGGCAAGCGCATTCGTCACGTCGTCAATATCGGTATCGGCGGCTCCGATCTCGGGCCGAAAATGGTCGTACACGCGTTGAACCACCTCGCCCACCCCGATATCTCGACCTACTTCGTCTCCAACGTCGACGGTGCCGATCTCGCACGCGTCTTGGCCCGCATCGACCCCGAGGAAACGCTAGCGATCGTCGTCTCCAAGACGTTCACGACGCTCGAAACGATGACGAACGCCCGTTCGTTGCGCGAATGGTTCGTGCAAAAAGGCTGCCCGGAAAGCGCGCTCGCCAAACACTTTGTCGGCGTGTCGGCCAATCCGGCCGAAGTCGTGAAATTCGGCATCGCGAAGGAGAACGTCTTCGAGATGTGGGATTGGGTCGGCGGACGCTACTCGTTGTGGTCCGCCGTGGGCCTGTCGATCATGATTGCGGTCGGCGCGGCGAACTTCGACGCCCTGCTCGCCGGCGCGCACGAGATGGATCGCCACTTCCGCGATGCGCCGCTCGCGCGCAACCTCCCGGTCCTGCTCGGCCTGATCGGCATCTGGTATCGCAACTTCTTCGGCCTGCAAAGCTATCTGGTCGCCCCCTATTCCGAAGCGCTGCACTTTTTGCCGTCGTACTTGCAACAGCTCGAGATGGAAAGCAACGGCAAGCAGGCGCGGCTCGACGGCGCGTACGTCGATTACGCCACCTCGGCGGTGACCTGGGGCGAGCCGGGCACGAACGGACAGCACGCGTTCTTCCAAATGCTCCACCAGGGCCCGACGATCGTTCCGATCGACTTCATCGCCGTGCTGACGCCCGAGCACCCGTTGGTCAGCCATCATCCGAAGCTGCTCGCGAACTGCTTTGCGCAAAGCGAAGCGTTGATGCTCGGACGCACCGAGGAGGAAGCCCGCAAGGTGGCCGGGGCGGACAAGCCGGAACTCGTGCCCCATTTAGTCTTCCCCGGCAACCGGCCGTCGACGACACTGCTGCTCGATTCGCTCGACGCCCGTTCGCTCGGTGCGTTGATCGCGCTTTACGAGCACAAGGTGCTCGTGCAAGCCGCGGTGTGGAACATCAACCCGTTCGACCAATGGGGCGTCGAACTCGGCAAGATCCTCGGCAAGGTGGTGGAAGCCGATCTGACCGGGCAGCGCTTCGACGCGCATCGGCACGACTCGTCGACGTCCGCTCTCATCGAGCGCGCGCGCGAGGCCGCCCGGCGCGGTTAAGTCACGGGTGGCCCGCCCTAGCGTGCGGGCCGTGCGGAGCGTGCGGGGCAATACGGCCCGCGTCGATCGTCACCGTCCGCGCGCACCGGCGAGCGAGTTCGGTGTCGTGCGTGACGAGGATCAAGGTGGCCCCTTGCGCCGCGTTCAATTCGAACATGAGGTCGATCACCGCATGGCCGGTCGCGGCGTCGAGGCTGCCCGTCGGCTCGTCGGCGAACAAGATCGCCGGACGCGTGACGAACGCGCGCGCCAACGCGACGCGTTGCTGCTCGCCGCCCGAGAGGAGCTTGGGGTAGTGCCGCGTGCGCGCACCGAGCCCGACACGCTCGAGCAGCGCGCGGGCGCGCTCGGTGGCTTCGTTTCCATCGACACCGCCTTGCAATTCGAGCGGCAAGCGCACGTTCTCGAGGGCGGTCAGGTGCGGCATCAACTGAAAGGATTGGAAGACGAAGCCGATCGAGCCGTTTCTGAGCCGCGCCCGCTCGTCTTCCGAGAGCGTCGAAAGATCCCGCCCGAGCAAGCGAACCGAACCCGACGTGGCGTTGTCCAAGCCCGCGAGCAAGCCGAGCAACGTCGACTTGCCCGAGCCGGACGCGCCGACGATCGCCACGCTCGTACCGGCAGCAACGTCGAACTCGATGTTGTCGAGTATCGTCAGCTCGCCGGTTGCGTCCTTCACCCGCTTGCATAAACTGCGCACTTCGATAATGGCACTGGTGTCTTCTGGCATGAACAAGCGTCGTTGGATTGTCGGTACGGCGGCGGCCGCCGCGTTGGTGGCCGCCGGCCTATTCACCCTTTCGTCGTTCACCGCCACGCCCGCCCGCAGCGCGGAATCGACGCGGCCCGTGATCGTCGTGCTCGGCGATAGCATCTCGGCCGAATACGGCCTGCCGCGGGACACGGGATGGGTCGCGCTATTGCGCAAAAGGCTCGCGCAGGAGCGAATCGATTATAGCGTTGCGAACGCCAGTATCAGCGGCGATACGACGAGCGGCGGGCGGGCACGCATGCCCGAGTTGATGGAGCGGCTCAAGCCGTCGATCGTCATCGTCGAACTCGGCGCGAACGATGCCCTGCGCGGCGTGCCGATCTCGACGACGAAAGACAATCTGCGCACGATCGTGGAGCAAGCGCAGCAAGGCCATGCGAAGGTGGTGCTGGTGGGGATGTACGTGCCGCCCAACTATGGCCAGGCCTACACGCAACGATTTCACGCGATGTACTCGACGATCGCGCACGACATGAACGTGCGGCTCGTTCCGTTCTTGCTGGCCGGTATCGAAAACCGGCCGGACATGTTCCAGTCGGACCAGATGCACCCCACGCAGCAGGCGCAACCGGTGCTGCTCGACAACGTGTGGCCCGTGCTGGCACCGCTGCTGCGCAAGTAGGTAGCAAGTAAAGCGAGGGGCTGGCGGCGACACGCTGGCAATCGAGGGGGACCGCCGGCGAAGATCCCGCCGGAGCGACCGGCGGGCAAGCGTTCGTGACTGCCGGTCGTGACTCCCGCTCGTTACTGCGAATCGGCCTGCGACGAATTGAGCGAGCCGAAGACCTTCACTTTCGAGCGTTTGCGCAGCGACGCGACATACGCTTCCAGTTCCGTTTGCGCATCGACTTGCGCGAGTTCGCGCTGCGCGGACGCCAGGCGGCCCGCGTCGATCGGTGCAGCAGGAACGACCGCATTGACGCGGTAGATCGCATAGCCGTCGTTGCCGAGATCGACGCCGACGTACGCGGGCAGCTTGCTGTCGTCGGCCTTGAAGATGGCGCTCAGCGCCAGCGGCGAAACGCCTTGGGCGTCCGTGCGCGACACCTTCTGCTCGGCGCCGAAGCCCGCGGTCGATTTCG
>NZ_JBQCIV010000075.1:0-95587 GCF_051953405.1 Trinickia sp.
CATGGAACCTCTCGGCTATATCCCACCCGCTGAAGCTGAGGCAAACTACTACCGGCAACTCAGCAACGCAGTTGCGATGCCGGCATCAACTTAAACCAACCAGCCTCCACGATTCCCGGGGCGATTCAGTCCATCGGACCTCAAGAATACCGAGTAGCCGCCGATAGTAAGCCATGATTGAAAACCAAGTAGCGATGACAGCCGTTCCACTCGGTGAGCCCGACTTGGGCCCCGGGGGATCTCCCAATAGGTCCTTTGATCGAGCCCCTCACGTCCGCCGCGCGTTTTCCTATCAGGACTACGCCGCTTATGCGCTGCTTTTGAGGTCCATCGACGGTTTTCCGCATAGAGAGCTTTGGGTCGAACACCACGAAGACATTCTCGCGATTCGGTCGGATGGACGGTATGACCTCTTTCAAGTCAAAACGTCCGACTCGTCGCCTGAACCTTGGATGATTGGGGACAAACCAATACATGATGCGATAGCTCGATTTTGCGCACATGAGGCTATACATCGAGACGAAATCGTTTCGTATTTTCTGTACTCAAACGTTCGTCCCTATGTGCCGGCGAATACCGCGACAGTAGAGAGGCGGGCACGATCATTCAAGATTTTGCAGCACGAGCTTTCCCAGAAGGGTGTTAACCAACTGACGCCCGAAATTGCTGCCTCACTTGCCATCGTTCAAAAGGCGGTGAGCGTGAGTCAGGATACTTTGCTCGAAGTTATCCGTAAGCTCCGTTTCATGGTAGGACCGTCGATAGATACGATCAGCGATAACTGGCCCTCCGCTCTGTGCGTAGCACGCCCGGCTTTGAAGCGCTGGCCGATCCACGAGGTGGTCGACCTGCAAAACATGCTGATACATCGCATTCGGTCAGCCGGGTCAGCCGGTGCTCCCCCACTGCTATTGCATACATCGCCTGTCTCCGCCGGTGGCCTTTCGACCGCCGAAGTGATGTGGCGTCGAATTGACGTTGGCGCTATGCGTCGCAAGGTATCTCGGCGGATGTCGAGACGGAAATGGAGCCGCGTGTTGCTTTCCGTCGGAAAGATTGCAATATGGATGGTCGTCGGAGGCATCGCATTGAGACCAATACTGCAAGTCAGTCCTTTACAGCAGGCGGTAAACGTCATCCAACACAGTCGAAACGGAGTCCTTCCGGCGGATTTCAACGAATCTGTCGCCATCGTACGCGCTGCCCATAAGCCGTTGGAGCACCTCGATCTCGAGGGGGCGACCGTACAATGTTTGGATTTATCCGGTCTTAATATGTTGCAAGCGTCGGGACAGTTTATGCACGCGACTGGCACAAACTTTGACAACAGCATCCTCGGCGGCGCTATCTTCGGCAACAGCGAGCTCAATGGGGCGAAGTTCCGGCACACGCACATGGATGCTATATCGTTCGAGCACAGCAATATGCTCGTCGCCGATTTGGTAGGCGCAGAGGCACGGAACGCACATTTTGATGGAGCGTCACTCACTGGCGCTAATCTTTCTCACGGTGCATTCTCAGGTACTGACTTCAGTGGTGCCGACCTACAATCAACCGAGATAGTTGATACGGATATGAGTAAGACGGATCTCAAGGGGAGCGTGTTAACAGACGCAAATGTTAGTGGCGTCGATTTCACAGGTGCTAAACATCTTACACAGGCGATGCTTTCCTCGGCTTGTATCGTTGGGACCAAAGCGCCCGTGGTCGACGCGCCGTTAAAGCCTCCGTCAAAAGCCTGCTACAACACTCCGCAAGAGCGAGAGGAAAGGCAAACCAAGCGACTATTGACGTTGGCAATGGGGCAATTGGCAGTATCTCAGGGGTACTGCAAGAACTTTCAGCATCAGTTCCGCCCATCTGATTCCAAGCTCTATCCGAACGAAAACGAAGGCATGTGGTTCGGGCCGGAAGAAATCGGGGATGGAACTAGTCACTAGGGATGCTAGCTCGTTGCGCGATGTTTTGTGAATGAATGTATTGACATCGGCACCGGTCGTCCGGCGAAGGGCGACGAAAGGCTGTTCCAGGTCGGTTTGTGCCGAATGTTAGACGTCCGGGCCGCGGCGTCCTTTGCGCACCCGACCTCCGCGGACGTTCCAGGTGTGAGCGCCGGTGTCGTGACACTGAGCGACGGTGCACCGCCTAAAGCGGTCACCCAAGAACCCAAGAACGAAGGGACCCGCGCCGGTCCCTTTGTCGTAGATGGCGTCGATCAGGACGGCGGGTCAGGCTCGTTGAACGGTACTCGTGTTGTCGATGATCTGCCTACCAGGCAGATAACGGGCTCTGACGATTTCACGCAAGTCATCGAGAGGTTCGACGACGGCGAACGCCAGGATCGCGACCGCCGTCGCCAGCGGCCGCGACTAAACACGAAACGCGAAACCGCTTATCTCACGGCCACATCCCCCTGCCCGGCCGGAGCCTTCACCGTGACAGCCGACACGAGCCCTGTCACAACGATATTGGCCACCAACGCGATCAAACCGATATAAGTCGGATACGTGGCTCCCGCAAAATGCAGTGCGAACACCGGCTTCAGTCCCTGCTCCGCCGCCAGCACCGTACCCAGCGTGATCCCAGCCAGCCATCCCAGGAACAACCCCGAAGAAGTCAAGCGCCGCGTATAGAGCGAAAACACCACCGCCGGGAAGATCTGCAAGATCCAAACGCCGCCCAGCAGCTGCATATCGATCGCGTATTGCGTCGGCAGCGCGACGATGAACAGCAGCGCCCCGAACTTCACGACGAGCGACACGAGCTTCGCATTCGCGGCCTCTTTTTGCGGCGTCGCGTTCGGCGCGATCAAGGGCTTATACAGATTGCGCGTGAACAAGTTGGCCGCCCCGATCGACATGATCGCCGCCGGCACGAGCGCGCTAATTGCGATCGCCGCCGCAGCGAAGCCGACGAACCACGACGGAAACAGCGTAAGAAACAGCGTCGGTACGACGTCGGAGGGGGACTTCACCTGCACGCCCGCTGCAATCGCCATATAACCGAGCAATGCGATAAGGCCGAGCAACACGGTATAGGCCGGCAAGAAAATCGCATTCTTCTTGACGGTCGCGGCCGAACTCGACGAAAGCACGCCCGTCATCGTGTGCGGATACATGAAGGCCGCCAGCGCCGAACCCAACGCAAGCGTCGCATAAGCCGTGAATTGCGAAGGCTTCAGCAGAATGCCCGTTGCTCCGCCCTTCGCCGCGAAGTGCTTATCCGCGATATCGAACAGCGCGCCATAGCCGCCAAGCTTGGTCGGAATCCAGCACACGGCAACGATCACCACGATGTAGATCATGATGTCTTTGACGAACGCGATCATCGCCGGCGCGCGCAACCCGCTCGCATAGGTATAGAGCGCCAGGATCACGAACGCGATGATCAACGGCAATTCGCCGGTAATCCCCAGGCTCTTGATGACCACCTGCATCCCGACGAGCTGCAGCGCGATATAAGGCATCGTCGCCACGATGCCCGTGACCGCGATCGCCGCGGCCAGCCACTTGCCGCCGAACACACCCTGCACGTAGTCAGCCGCGGTAATGTGATTGCCGCGGTGGCACGCCTCCCAGAGCTTCGGCATGACAGCGAATACGAACGGATAGACGATGATCGTATAGGGCAACGCAAAGAACCCGTACGCACCGACGGAATAGACGAGCGCAGGGACGGCGATCACGGTGTAAGCGGTGTAGAAGTCGCCGCCCACGAGGAACCACGAGATGACCGTACCGAATTGGCGGCCGCCGAGCCCCCATTCGTGCAATTGCGAGAGATCGCCTCGCTTCCAGCGTGCCGCCACGAAACCGAGCACGGTGATGAACGCAAAGAAAGCGATAAAGATGACCAGAGCGGTCGTATTGACGGAAGTCGGTGCGTTCATTTGGCGCTCCGATAAACGGCGTACATCAGCAGCGAAGTAATCGGCACCCAAAGAAATTGGTACCAGTAAAAGAAAGGGAAACCGAGCAGCGATGGCCGCGCGTCGCTGTAAAACGGTAGCCACAGCAAGGCGAAATACGGCAACAGCAAGATCAGCGGTAGCCACGAGCGACGTGGCACGGTGGAGGTCTCCATGATGCTCCTTAGGGGGCTGACAATCGGGCGACGACCGACGCATGACCTCATGCGGCGACCGAACGCGCTCTGTCTTTATTGAACTATCGTGGGATGAATCGAGCCGAACGCGATGTTTGCTTGCGAAGATGGAACTGCGCTTCTTGCAAATCGAATTGCGTTTGACGGGCGTAGTATTCGCGTGCGGCATATCGGCCGCAAGCGCACAACTACTTAGGCGCGCTACGTAGAATTACGTAGCAGCTAGGTGGCACGCGGCGCGCACGTAACGAACCGTTATTGCGCGCGCAAGGATAGGCAATCCCGTGCGAGTCAAGACAGCGCTTTCTCGGCAATTGCGTCGAGCCTGCGCCATAGCGAGGCGGCCGTGAAGTCGTCGATAACCTCGTTCGCACCGGCATCGAGCAGTGTCTGAGCCGGCAACGCGGTACGCATGCCGAACGTATAGATCCCTGCCGCGCTGGCCGCACGAATGCCCGAGAGGGAATCTTCGAATGCCAACGCACGCTCGGCGATTCCACCCAGCCGCTCGAGCCCGGTCAAGTAAGGCAGTGGATCGGGTTTGCCGCGCGGCAATTCATCGCCGATCACTAGCGCGTCGATTCGGTCGGCCAGCGCAAGCCCGTTCAACATCAGCTCCGCGTTGGCTCGCGGCGCATTCGTCACGACGGCGATCCGCACACCGCGCGAACGCGCCCAATCGAATACCTTCAGCGCGCCCGCGATAGGGTTCATGCGAGTTGCCGAGGCGCGAAACAGCGCCTCCTTGCGGTCGGCCAGCGCTCGATGTTCGCTTGCGGGCACGTCCGGGAAAAACTCGCGCATGATGACGTCGTTCGTCGCGCCCATGATGCGCGATTGATAGGTTTCGATCGTGATACTGCGCCCTCGCTCGCCGAGCAAGACTTGAAAGGCGCCGAAGTGGAGTTCGTCCGTATTGACGAGCGTGCCGTCCAGATCGAACAGCAACGAAAAATTGGGCTGCATAAGTGGGATGTGTCCGCGTGCCGTTCGTCTAATCCACAAGCCGGTGAAGCTTGGCGTATTGCAACAGCATGATCGTCTTGCCGTCCATGATCTCGCCGCGGCCAACGCGAGCGAGCGCGTCGTCGAGCGTCATTTCCAACACTTCGATTTCCTCGCCGTCGGATTCGACGCCGCCGCCGTTGCTCACTTTATCCTTGCCGAAATATTCGCCGACGAAGAAATACAACCGCTCGGTCACGGACCCGGGACTCATGAACGCTTCGAAAACCTTCCGCACGTTCTCGATGCGATAGCCCGTTTCCTCTTCGGTTTCCTTACGGATGCACGTTTCGGCGTCGTCGCGATCGAGCAGGCCGGCGCAGGTTTCGATCAACATGCCGTCGTGTTCGTTCACGAACGCCGGCAGGCGAAACTGACGTGTCAGGACGACCGTCTTCCTTTCGGCGTTATAAAGCAAGATAGTGGCCCCGTTGCCGCGATCGTAGGCTTCGCGCGTCAGCGTTTGCCATTTGCCGTCCCTGCGCAAAAAATCGAACGTGTATTTGCGCAAGACGTACCAGTTGTCGGACAGCACTTCCGTCGATTTGATCCGCACGCGATCGTTCCCGCGCTCGCACTCGCTCGTAGCCAAAGCAACGCTCCTCGATAGACGAAACACGCCATGCCGCAGGCGAAAACGACAAACATACACGCAATTCGCCCGACATTCACGCCAGCGCAGCACCTGCCCTCAATGCGCCCGCGTGCAGCAATGCGGCACGCGCCGCCACGAGCGATGCGCGCGCCGCGCGCGCATCGAACGCCAAACGGATCATGGCCGGCAGTTGTCGGGGATCGCGCGCGAGTTCGCGCAGAATCGGCGCAAGCGCGGTCGTGCCGTCCTCGCGCAAGCCCGCCGTCGCTGCCGGAGGCAGCGTGCGCCACGCAGGATCGACGATCGCGCGACAGACGACGAAGGGCAGCCCACGTGCGCCCGCGTGCGCCGCGGCAATATGCGACTCCATGTCGACGGCCAGCGCCCCCGTCGCACCATGCAGCGAGGCCTTTTGATGTTGCGTCGCGACTGGCACCGTCACCGCTGCCATGGCGCCGCATACGACACGCGTTGCCGGCAGCGAGGCCCGAAGCGCGGACGCGATGCGATCGCGCCACGCGGCGTCGGTCGATATCCGCCCGGACGGCCCGTCGATCGCGTCGGCCACCACCAGCGCGCCGGGCAATAGATCCGGGCTCAAACCGCCCGCGGTGCCGAAGCTCATCACGCCCGATGCGCCACGCGCCAAGGCCTGCTCCAGCGCGCGTTCGAGCCGATCGGCGCGCGCCGCATACACGACTTCGACGCCGGGCGCGCGGGCGATACGCGCCTCGAACGCCATCCCCGTCACGATGACGAGGGGCAACGCCGCTCTCGAATCGGCCGCCATTACATCCCGACCGCGACGCGTTTGAGCCCGTCGCGCTTGAGATTGCGGTACCGTGCCAGCGCCCAGAGCGGGAAGAACTTGCGGTAGCCGTGATAGCGCAGATAGAACACGCGCGGGAAGCCGGTGGCCGTGAAACGCGTTTCGTCCCACAGACCGTGCTCGCGCTGCGCATCGACGAGATACGCGACGCCCTTTGCCACGGCGGGATGCTCGATCACACCGGCCGCCATCAATCCGAGCAGCGCCCACGCCGTTTGCGACGCGGTGCTCGTGGCCTTTTCGTAGCCGTGATAGTCGAGCTTGTAGCTCGCGCCGTCCTCGCCCCAGCCGCCGTCCTCGTTTTGAATCGAGATCAGCCATTGCGCCGCACGTTGGATACGCGCGTCGTCATGGGCGATGCCGGCCGCATTCAACGCGCACAGCGCTGTCCACGTGCCGTAGATGTAGTTCATACCCCAACGGCCGTACCAGCTGCCGTCGTCTTCTTGTTCGTCGAGCAAATAATCGTAGGCGCGACGCGCGGGTTCGCTGTTACCCGGCATTTCGCCCATTTGCGCGAGCATCGACAAGCACCGACCCGAGACGTCCGCCGTCGGCGGATCGAGTAGCGCGCCGTGATCCGAGAACGGAATGTTGTTCAAGTAGTACTGGGTGTTTTCGGGTTCGAAGGCGCCCCATCCCCCGTCGCTGCTCTGCATACCCACGATCCACTCGCGCGCGCGCGCAATGGCTTCGCGGTCGACGTTCGAGCGCGTGAGCGCGGCCGCGCGATGCATCGCCATCACCACGACGGCCGTGTCGTCCACATCGGGGTAGTAAGGGTTCGCGTATTGAAACGCCCAGCCGCCGGGCCGCACGTCGGGACGGCGCGAGATCCAGTCGCCGCGCACGTCGAGCACTTGCAGCGGCCGCAGCCATTGCAAACCGCGCTGGGCCGCTTCCTGGGCCTTCGGCGCCTCGGTTTCGAGCAGCGCATGCGCGACGAGCGACGTATCCCACACCGGCGACAAACAGGGCTGGCAGTACGCTTCGTCTTCGGCAATCGCGAGCAGCTTGTCGATCGACGCGCGCGCGATCGCGCGGGTCGGCTATTCGGTCCCATAGCCGAGCGTGTCGTACATCATAACGGCGTTGGCCATAGCGGGGAAAATCGCCCCGAGACCGTCCTCGCCGTTCAGCCGCTCATCGACAAACGCGACCGCCGCCCGAACCGCGCGCTCGCGCGTCTTCTTCGGAAACAAGCCGTCGACGGCGCGCAGGACCGTATCGATCACGCGAAAGAAGGCGAACCAACCGCGGCTCTGGTGGCCGGCACGCGGCAACAAACCGGTTTGGGACGGGCTGCCGAGAAAGAGTTCGTCGATGCGAACCCCGCGCGGATTTTTCGCGACAGGCCGCCGCGCGTTCAGCACGAGCAACGGCACGATCACCGTCCGCGCCCAATACGACACCTTCGAGAGATGGAACGGGAACCACTGCGGCAGCAGCGTGATCTCCACCGGCATCATCGGCACCGCACTCCACGGAACGATGCCGAACAACGCCAGCAAGATGCGCGTGAAGACGTTGACCGCCTCCGCCCCGCCCGCGCCGAGAATCGCTGCCCGCGCGCGTTGCATGTGCTCGGCGTCTTCGCGTTCGCCGGCCATTTTCAGCGCGAAATACGCCTTCACGCTCGCGCTGACGTCCATCGCTCCGTCGGTGAAAAGAGGCCAGCCGCCGTCGGCGAGTTGAATTCGGCGCAGATAGCGCGCGATCTTGGCCTCGAGTTCGGCATTAGGCGTCTCGCCAAGATAATGACCGAGCAAGATGTACTCGGCTGGAATCGTCGCATCCGCTTCCAGTTCGTACACCCAATGCCCGTCCGGGCGCTGATCGGCCAGGATGGAGTCCGTCGCACGCTCGATGGCGGCGTCTAGTGCAATGCGCCCGTGCGCGGCATCGGCCGTGCTCGAGGCTGCCATCACGGCGGCGGGGGCGGAAATGTCGTTCATCGGCATATCAATGGGTTGGAGACGAAGCGCGCGGCTTCGTCGGTCGTCTTTCGTCAATGGGCGTCGTCGGCTCGGACGCCCTGCGATCCGGGCGGGGCGGCGCGCGCCTCAGAAAAACGCGTAGCGCGCAACGATCCACAACAGGCGCAAACGCGGTTTGGCCACGGGCGTGCGCGGCAGATCGAAACCTCGCTCGAGCGTACGCTCGAGCAAACACCGGTAAACGCCGGACATGATGCGCGGTGCGCGCACGGCTTTGCGCGGCGCGCCGTCCATAATCGCGTCTGCCTGAGCAAAATGCGCCAGCGCGCGCTGTGCAAGCGTCGCGCACACACGCGGCAGCGAAGGATCGTCGGCAATCTCGGTCGGATTCGTCGCGGCGATTCCCTCGCGCGCGAGCAATTCGCGCGGCAAGTAGCACCGGTCGATGGCGGCGTCCTCGTCGATATCGCGCAAGATGTTCGTGAGCTGCAACGCCCGCCCGAGATGGTGAGACAGCGCATGTCCCGCCTCTTCACTCATCCCGAAAACCCTCACCGACAGCCGGCCGGCCGCACTGGCTACGCGGTCGCAGTACAGATCCAGCGTGGCTTCGTCGGGGGCGCAGATATCGGCCGCGGCGTCCATCGCCATGCCGTCGATCATCGCGTAAAAATCTTCGCGGCGCAGATCGAACGCGCGTATCTGCCGTACCAGCGGCGCCAACGCAGGGCGAGGCTCGCCGTCGTAACAGGCGTCGATATCGGCACGCCAGCGTTCGAGCCCGGCACGGCGCTCCGCGCGTGGCGCGTCGCTGTCGGCGATGTCGTCGACGGCACGGCAGAACGCGTAGATCTGAAACATCGCCTCGCGCTGCGCAGCCGGCAAGATGCGCATGGCGAGATAGAACGAGCTGCTCGACGACGCGGCAGCGGCGTCGGGTGCTGCTTCGTCCGCGACGAGATTGGAAACGGCCAAGGCGAACTCCGCTGTGGCGCCCTCGCAGGGCGAATGAGAATCGATGCTATTTGCGGCGCACCGCGTGGGCGCCGCTGGGGCCGCAGTCGGGCGCCGCAGGGGCGCTCCTCGAGCGCACGCCTACGACGCAACGCGCTTCAGTGCGTTTCAGCGCGCTTGAACGTGATTCGACGGCGGCGCGACGCACCGGCAAGGCAGCCGGAAACGGCCAAAAGTATACCAACGTTTCATTCGGTGCCACAGTCCGCGCCCTCGGGTGCGCGCGCGCATGGGCGCTTGGGCCGCAGGTGGCCGGCGTTTAGGCGAGCGCGACGGAGCGATTGCGCCCCTGCCGCTTGGCGCTGTAGAGCGCGGCATCGGCCTCGTTGATGAGGACTTCGTAGGTAGGCAGTCCCGGGCGCGCCGCCGCGCCGCCCACGCTCGCCGTAACCGGCACGCGCACGCCCTCGGCCTCGACGGGCGTGTCGCCGATCGTCATCCGGATTTTTTCCGCCACGAGCATCGCATCGGCCAGCGGCGTGCATGGCAGCAGCAATGCGAATTCCTCGCCGCCGAAGCGGCCGAACGTATCCTGCACGCGCACAGCGTCGGACACGCGCTGCGCCATCACGCGCAGCACCGTGTCGCCGACCGCGTGCCCGAAGCGGTCGTTGATGTCCTTGAAATGATCGAGATCGAACAGCAGCACGGAGAGTTCGCCGCCATAGCGCTGCCAGCGCAGAAACTCGTCGCGCAGCCGATCCTCGAAGAAACGCCGGTTCGCAATGCCCGTCAGCCCGTCCCGATTGGCGTACTCCTGCAGCTTTTCGACGGCTTCCTCGCGTTCGCGCTGCATCACGCTCACATGCGTCACGTCCGAGAGGGTCACGCACACCGCCACGACTTCGCGGCCGCGCGTCAGCGGCATGAACGTACAGTCTTGCTGCATGAAATCGACGCCGCCCGTGATCGGCCGGTCGTGATCGAACTTGAAGAGATAGGGGCGTTGCTCCCACGAGCTGAACGCGAAACTGCCCAGTTGGAAGACGCTTTCGACCTTGCGCGACAGCCACACGCGCGGCAATTCGGGAAAGCTTTCGAAGATCGATCGGCCGACGACGGTTTCGGCCGGTTGCCCGCTATGGTCCTGCATGAACCGGTTCCACATCAGCACCTTCATGTCGCGGTCGAGTACGAAGATACCGAACCCGACGCGCTCGATCACCAAGTCGCTGAGAGATTGGTCCATCGTCGCATCGTTCATAGGCTGGACAGTAGCGCGTCGAGCGCTTCGTTCATCCGACGAATCGAGTCTTCCGCCATCAGCATGACGAGATGGGCGCGGAAGGTCTGGTCTTCGAGCGCGAAATTGACCTCGAGCAGCAACGCGACCTTCCAGGCGAGGACGTCGGCCTGAAAGACATCGTCGAGCGAAATCTGTTCGCCGAGCATGCCGGGCGGCGAGAAAATTGGCGTGCGATCGAGCTGATTGAGAATGCACGACACGCATGCGCCCGTCAGCACGTTGGCCACGTCGAACATCAATTCGGTCTGGCTCACCGTGTCGTAGGCCGAATGCACGTAGGGATCGTTGACTAGCGCGCAGAGCTGCCCAACGCCGCTGCTGCGGCAAATGACGAGCGCCTCGCCCTTGATGTCGGAGCGAAAGCCCTGTCGCACCGCGGTGACGCTCTCGTCGATTCCCGTCATTTCGCGCAGCGTTTGCGCCGCGTCCTCCGCTTGGACGACACGCACGCGCGGCACCGACAGTTCGATGAAGGTATCGAGTAGTCGCGCCAAACGCGTCGCCGCCTGCCCCATCGCCAGATTGGCGATTTCCTGCAAGGCGTCGCGCTGATCTTCGCTAAACACGTTCTCACGCATACAACCCGTACTCCTTGAGGATGGGCAATATTGCCTCTGGGGTCACGGGCTTGGCGATGAACGCGGCGGCGCCGAGGGCACGCACGCGCTCCTGGGCCAGCGGCTGCACGTCGGCAGACACGACAATCACGAACGTATTCAAGTCCTCGTGCTGCAACGCTTCGAGTACTTGGTAGCCGTTCATGTCCGGCATCGTCAGGTCGAGGAACATCACCGAGGCTTTCCCCTCGCGGTAAAGTGCGAGGGCCTCGCGGCCGTTCGATGCGTATGCGATGTCGACGTCCCAGTCTCCCGGCAAGGCTTTCGTCAAAACCTTACGGGCAAGCAGGGAATCATCGGCGATCACAATCGGCAAAGGCATGGCAAGCGTGACGAAAAATCGAAAGCGGTCTATATCGCGTTAACGGCGGCTCGGAGCGTTTTCTTTAACGGGAGCGGAGCGTGTCGACGGGCGGTGGCAAGCGCGAGAGGCTCGCACTTTCAGCGTGCGCTCGTTACAACGAGCGCATCGTATTCCTAAAAGTGAAGCGAAATTCTCGGAGCAAACCGGCGGAAAATCAACTCTCCAATTTCAGAATGGATCGAGCAAGTTCATACGTTTCTTCGGTATGAGGAAAAAAGCATTACGATAACGCACAGATATGCGTAGATTTTTCTTTTGTGTACGTTTGCGCTTCCGATTTCATCGCTGTTTTAGGGCGAACGTTCGGAAAGGTCGCTCGGCGCCAATCCCAACGAAAAGGCCGGCGCGGACCAACTCGCTTATGATGATTACCCGGCGCCCCCGCCGATTGGACGACAAAGGATATGATCCGACGGCTCGATGACTCCACGACGAACGGCTTGCCCGACGATTGGCAAGACAATTCGCCGGCGCTGGGGATGCCCGAGCCCGATTTCGCGGTCCGGCGTTTCACGCTGATCGCCCTGCTCGCCGCCGCAATCGTCTTGCCCGCGATCTACGCCGCGGCAGTCGTCTATTCGAATTTTCGGGCGCGCGTCGCATCGGCCACGGACGCAACCGTCAGAACGGTACGCATTGCCGAAGAGCACGCGCTAAAGGTGTTCGACCTGAACGAAACGCTCGACGCGCGCGTCGACGATCTCGTGCGCGGGCTCGATAACGACGCCATCCGCGCGCACGAAGCCGATATCCACAACAAGCTGCAAACCATCGGTGGAGGCTACCCGCAAGTCGCGTCGGTATCGATCTTCGGCCCGGAAGGCTTGTTGCTGGCGAACAGCCGATACTACCCGGCGCCGCACGCCTCGATCGCGTCGCGGGACGATTTCGTCGGTATCCGCGGCGGCCACATCCTCGAACACGTGTCGAAGGTCATGGTGTGGCACGCCGGCAGCGGCGAGGCCGTCTTCAACACCGGCATCGCACGACGCGCCCCGACGGGTGCCTTCGCGGGGCTCGTCTCGGTGGCGCTGCGCCGTTCGTACTTCGAATCGTTTTATCGCGAACTGCTCGGCTCCGAGCGGGGCGCCATGACGGTGATGCTCACGCGCACCGACGGCGCCGTGCTCGCATCGTATCCGCCACGCCCCGAATCGGCTGTCGTTGCGCCGCGATTCGCCGCGGCGCTGGCAGCCGGCAGCCGTTCGGGCGTGCTCCGGCTGCCGGGCGATCATGCCGGGCACAGCGGACACGACGGGCAAATCCTGGCCTACCGCCAGGTGGGCTCCTATCCCGTCTATGTATCGTGCGCGTACAGCGTCTCGGCAATTTGGGCTGCGTGGTCCCGCCGCGCGCTGGTGTTCGCCGCGTCCGTCTTCACGCCTTCGATCGTGCTGTGGCTCGTGCTCCTTTTGTCGCTCAAACGGCTGGCGGCCGAGAAGCAAGCATGGGAGCAATGGCAAGCCGAAGCGTCGATGCGCCGCTCCATCGAATCGGCCTATCGGCAATCGCGCAAAATGGAGACGCTCGGCAACCTGGTCGGCACGGTCGCACACGATTTCAACAATCTACTGACCATCATCGCCACGAACGTTCAGATCGCCCGCCGGCGCGGCGTGGCGGTCATCGATCGGGAACTGGGCGCAATCGAGCGCGCCTTGAAGAACGGGCAGTCGCTCACGCGGCAGCTCCTAGGCGTCGCACGCAAGCAGCCGCTACGCAGCGAAACGCTCGATCTGTCGCGTTGGATGAGCGCGAGCCGCGAGCTGTTGCGCACCTCGCTCGGCGCGAATGCCGCGCTCGTCGTCGACATCGGCCGCGATGTGTGGCCGATCGAAGTCGATAGCGCCGAACTCGAGCTTGCGCTCATCAACGTGGCCGTCAACGCGCGCGACGCAATGCCGGGCGGTGGGCGCTTCACGGTCCGCGCGACGAACGTCCGACTCGAGCCGGAAGCCGGCTTCGCGCTCACGGGCGAATTCGTCCAGATTTCGCTGGAAGATACGGGTTCGGGCATGCCGCCCGACGTGCTTGCGCATGCGTTCGAACCGCTCTTCACGACCAAACCCAAGGGAATGGGAACGGGGTTGGGCTTGCCGCAAGTCTTCGCGTTTTGCGACCGGTCCGGGGGACTGGCGACGATCGACAGTACGCCCGGTCTCGGCACGTCGGTGCGGCTTTACTTGCCGCGTGCCCACGAAACGCCGGCCGCCGCGCCGGCCGAGCGGGAACGGACGATGGACGCGCCCGCGCTCGGCGGCCTGCACGTGCTGCTCGTGGAAGACAACGACGAAGTGGCGGCCGGAACGGAAGCGCTGCTGCGCATGATGGGCCATCGCGTCACGAGCGCGTTCAATGCGGACGCCGCGTTGCGCCTGATCGCCGATACGGTTTCACGCCTCCCCGATCCCTTCGACGTGCTGATCTCCGATATCCACATGCCCGGCGCCGCCAATGGCATCGATCTGGCGGAAGCGGCCCAAGCGCTCGAGTCGCCTTTGCCCGTCATTCTGATCACGGGCTACGCGCAAGAACTCGAGCGGGCCCGGAATGTCAACGTACGCGTGCTGTCAAAACCTTTCGATATCGCCCTGCTCGAGTCGATGCTTCAGACCATTCGCCGCGAACGCGACGATCGCGCGCATGCGCACGGCAAGGCGAGCTGAGCGACGCGGCGCGAATTTTGCGTGCCGTTATCGCTAATCGAGCCTCGAGGAGGTTGCCATGCAGCACACGGTCATCGCATTCTTCGATACCTACCCCCAAGCCGAAGCCGCGAGGGACGCGCTGTTCGCGGCCGGCATCGCCCCGGAAAACGTGGCGCTCAAGGCAAAATGCGAGCCGACTTTCGCGAGCGATGCGACGACGGCTTACGAATCGGCGCCCGTGGCGGGCGAAGGCCTGCTCGCGAGCATCGAACGCTTCTTCGAATCGCTGTTCGAAAGCGCGCCGCCCGAGCGGGAACGCGCACACTATGCAGAAGCCGTTCGGCGCGGCGCGGTCATGATCTGCGTCGATGCCGCAACCGACGCGCTCGCGCAGCTGACGCGAACGACGCTCGAGGCGATGGGGCCGCTCGATGTGGAGGAACGAGCCGCGACGTGGAGTCCCCCGGCGGACGAAGCCACACGCTCGCATTCGCTGCTGGAAGAACTCGGCCTGCGTTCGAGCGTCCCGGTCCCGCCGACACCGCCTGGGGCCGTCTACACGTACCCACGCGACGAGGCTCGCGCAACCACGGTCAACCCGGGGGCAAGCGCCGAGCGCGCGGCCACCGAGCGTACTGCCACCGACGCGGCGGCGACGGCCGTCGCCGCGGGATCGGCCCCGGGAATGGGCGCCGTCTTCACCTCTGGGCGCAGTACGGCGGCGGCGACCACAGCCGCCCCGGTGCCCGAAAGCGCGCCCGCTCGCTCACCGGCTGTCCCCGACGAGTACCTCCAAGACGAAGAGACGTATCGCGGCGACAAGCCGGATTCGGGAACGACGTGAGTTTTTACTTCGCCGGGTGATGCCGTTTCACCCACGCTTCGAAGCGCTGCACGAAGGTCGTGAGGAATTTGCGCGTGTCGTCGTTGGCGATCGCGCCGGCGCCGTCGAAGAAAGCGTCGGTGTGTTTGAGGAAGATTTCGGGCTGCCCGAGCGTCGGCACGTCCAAATAGGAAAGGACATTGCGCAGATGCTGCTGCGCCAAGGCCGTTCCGGTCGCGCCGACGGAGATCCCGCATACGGCCGCCGGCTTGTCCTTCCACGAATTGGTCCCCCACGGCCGCGAACCCCAGTCGAGCGCGTTCTTCAGAACACCGGGCATCGACCGGTTGTACTCGGGCGTGACGAACAATAATCCGCTCGCGGCCTCGACCCGCGCTTTCAATTGCTTGGCGACGTCGGGGAAATTCGCGTCGTAGTCTTGGCTGTAGAGCGGCAGGGAGCCGATGTCGAGAAACGAGAATTCGAACTCGTCGCTCGCGAGTTGGGTCAAGGCATGCGCGAGTTGTTTGTTGAACGATTCACGCCGCAAGCTGCCGACGACGATTTCTATCTTGTATGCCATGGTCCTTGCTCCTCTAGGTGAGAACGACCAAGCCGAAACGCGCGGCTCGGCCCGAGCCAACCATGATAGACGCCGTTGCGAGAACCCGCCGGCTCGTTTTTCCGGCAACCCACTAAACACCCGGCCGGCCGGGGTTTCGTCCCATCCTTTCCACAACCTTTTCCACAGAAACTGTGGATAACTCGTCGATATCCCGAGCGGATTACGAATCGACACATCTGTGTCCGTCCCGTGACGCGAGGTGACGCAAGCGCGGCTTTTCCACTTTCTTGCGTCCGCCGTGCATCCGTTCGTTCGAGCCCCGCGTATTGAAGACAGCAACGGTCGAGCGTCGAACAAGAACGCCGGCTCGAGCGACTCAAGCCTCAGTTGGGCTTCTCTCACCTCACCTTTAGGAGAATCACATGAACAAGCAATGGATCGCTGCCGCCGCCTTCACCGCCGCGCTGGGTGCGACGCTCGCCACTCCGGTTTTCGCGGCCGATATGGAGAAGTGCTATGGCATCGCAAAGGCCGGACAAAACGATTGCAAGGGCAACAACCACTCGTGCGCGGGTCAGTCGACGAAGAGCATGGATAAGGGCGAGTTCAAGGCCGTCGCCAAGGGCACGTGCTCGCAACTCGGCGGCTCGCTCACGCCGGGGATGTAAGCGCATCGGATCTTGACCGGTCGGCTGCAGAGCGTGTGTGGACGGCCGGTCCGTCGGCTGGATAGCGGGGGACGCAAATGAATCCGAAGGTATTGACGGCAGCAGGGCTCGGGCTGCGCGGGCCGCACGTCGCCGCCGTACTCGCGCGCCAGCCGGCGGTCGGCTGGTGGGAAGTCCACAGCGAGAACTATTTCGGCGGCGGCGAACCCATCGCCGCGCTCGAGCAAGTAAGAGCCGGCTACCCCGTGAGTCTGCATGGCGTGGGGCTCGGCCTCGGGAGTGCGGACGCCCCGCGAAGCGAGCATTTGAGCCAATTGAAGGCGCTCGTCGAACGCATCGAGCCGATACTCGTTTCCGAGCATCTCTGTTGGAATCGTGCAGGCGGGCACTACTTCAACGACTTACTGCCCGTGCCTCGGATCGAGGGCGCACTCGATCTCGTCGCCCGACATATCGATCTCGTTCAGAACGTACTCGGTCGCTCGATTTTGATCGAGAACGTTTCGGCTTATGTCGCCTTCGAGGGCGAACTCTGCACCGAAGCGCAGATGCTCGCCGAACTCGTTGCGCGAACCGGCTGCGGCGTGTTGCTCGATCTGAACAATCTGCATGTCAATGCGCTCAACTTGCGCATCGATCCGTTCGCCGAACTTGCGCGGCTGCCGAAGCACTGCGTGGGCGAGATGCACGTGGCCGGGTTCGAGTGGATGGACGGCACGGCGATCGACACGCACGGCGCAGCGGTTTCCGACGCGGTCTGGACGCTGCTCGATGCGGCGCTCGAACGTTTCGGGCCGACGGCGGTGCTGCTCGAACGCGACACGCATCTGCCGCCGCTCGACTCGCTGCTGCAAGAGTATGCGCAACTGCAAGCGCGCGTGCTTGCGAGTCCGTCTTACGCGCTCATGCCCCCACAGACGACAGCCGAGGCGGCGACATGTTGACGAATCAGGCTTACGGCGCGGTGCTCGATGGCTTTGCCGCATCGCTCCTCGACGATACGGTCGCCGCGAACGGCATCGCAAAGGAGAGCCGCGAGCGGATGAGCCTCTATCGAAACAACGTTCGACTCAACCGCATCGCGGCGCTCACGGACGCCTTCGTCAATGTCGTGCAGCTCGTGGGGGCGGACTATTTCAGCGCGCTTGCGCGGGCGTATGTCGATTGCACGCCGTCGAGTTCGCCGAACCTTCACGATGACGGCGCCACGCTGCCGGCGTTCGTTCGTGGCTTCGCGCCCGCGGCCGATTTGCCCTACTTGGGCGATGTGGCCGACGTCGACTGGCTGCTGCATCGCGCCTACTTCGCCGCCGACGCCCGCGCCATCGATACGTCGGCGCTCGTCGAACTCGGCTCCGAGCGCTTTGCGGCGGCTTCGATTCGATTGATGCCGTCGGTCGGGCTCGCGCGCTCTCCCGCTTGGCCGATTGCCGACATCTTGCGCATGCACGCCGACGGGACGCCCGCGCAGCTTGGCGCCGGCGGCCAATCCGTACTGATCTGGCGGGAAGGCTTCGCGGTTCGTTGGCGAGCGCTCGCGCCGGCCGAAGCGGACGCCATGGCCGCATTGATGACCGGCAAGCCCATGCAGGAAGCACTTTCGCAAACAGAGGTCGATGCCAATTCGTTGCTTGCGCAACTATTCGGTCACCGGCTCGTTCTCGCCATCGAGGAGCATTCGTGAAAACCGTATCCAACTTATTGCGCCGTCTCGATGACGTCGCCGTCGCACTGCAACCGCTCGCCGCGCTTGTGGTCAGGCTTTATCTATTGCGCGTCTTCTTTCTGTCGGGGCTGACCAAATTGCGCAGTTGGGACAGTACGCTTTATTTATTTTCCAACGAATATCACGTCCCCGTTTTGCCACCGGCCGTTGCCGCGGTCATGGGCGCAGGAGGCGAATTGATTTTCCCCATCTTGCTCTTGCTGGGCTGGCAGGGGCGGTTCGCGGCCGCGGGACTCTTCGTCGTCAACCTTGTCGCGGTCATGTCTTACCCCGGGTTGGAGCCGGTGATGATCAAGGACCATGTTCTGTGGGCCGTGCTCATCGCCTACTTGTTCTTTCATGGCGTAGGCCGGTGGTCGCTACAGGGCATGCTTCAGCGGCCGAAGGTGGCGCAAGTCCAGCGCGGACATGTTTGACGGGAGGTGGCGCAGTTCGAGGGCTTGGCCTTTGACTGGCGCGGTCCAACATGAGCGGGGCGAAGCCTTTTGGGGAGCTGAAACGCTCGGTCCGATGCGCGAACCGGCGCATCGGATCAATGTGAATCGGCGGACATCGGCGGGTTCCGCGTCGCTGAACCGATGGAATTAGGCAAACAAAGCTTCGACGTTTTCGGGCGGACGTCCAATTACCGCCTTTCCGTTGCGCACCACGATCGGACGCTGCAACAAAACCGGATGGGCGACTATCGCTTCCAGCAATTGCTCGTCGCCCATCTTCGGATCGGCGAGTCCCAATTCCTTGTACGGCGTCTCGCTGTCACGAATCATGTCTCTGACGGAGCCGCCGAGCATTTGGTGGAGCGCTTTGAGGTCGTCTAGCGTGGGCGGCTCTTTAAGGTATTCCACAATTTCGACTGGCTCGCCGGATTGCTTAAGCCGATCGTTGATTAGGTCGCATGCACCGCGCGACTTGGAGCAGCGAGGGTTGTGATAGATGGTGATCATGATTGCGACGTCGGTTGCTTGGGGGAGTGCCATTTTACGGGTTCGAGCCCGGAACCGAGAACACGCCCGGATCCATATGCTCGATGTTTAAGATTGGAGCCGAACGGTTGCTCGATGCGGGGGGCCTTCGCTCGGGGCCTAGGTGGCGCCTCTCGGCTTACGCACAGCGACGCCCATTCCTACCGGTCAGGCGGTTTCGCGCGTTCGGTGTCCGCGCTGGCCGCTAGCCGTCAGCGACGCTCACGCGAAGTTTATGCGCATAAAGCAGCACGCAGCACGCAGCACGCTGGCGCTGGCGCTGGCCAGGCCAGGCGGGAAGGCGGCAGGCAAGCAGTAAGACAGGCGGGTGTAGGCCGAACGACGCGCACAGGCTGGGCGCTCCGGCGATCGCACAAAGTTTATGCGCATAAAGCTGGGCTGTTAGCCGGGCGACGGGCACAGGGCCACGCTTTCCGGCGATCGCCCGAGCAACTGAACCCTGCGTGCCTCGTGTACCGCGTCGAGGCGGAGCTTGGTCGCACTCCGCTGAAGGGCTTCGAAACGTGGCTAGTCTCACGAGGGTGCCGATCCGCGGTCACGGTCCTACCAGCCGCGGGTAGGCCATCGAACCGACCGGTTTGCGTCATGTGACATCTGGCCAATACGAAGCAACGCTACCAAGCATCGCCGCGCACGCTAGCTGCAGGCAAAACCTCTCGTATCGCGTTTGTCCGTGCGCAGCCGCGCAAGTACGGCGTTGGGAGATTCGGGTGGCTACATATCACACACGTTGGCGGCGTCTCCTGCACGACGAGCGACACCATCACACCATCACACCATCACACCATCACACCATCACACCATCACACCATCACGACATCACGACATCACGACATCACGACATCACGACATCACGACATCACGACATCACGACATCACGACATCACGACATCCGCGGCAGCGGTCATTCCAGCGCCGCGTGCCTTTATGCGCATAAACCGCTATCCAAATGGCTAATCCGTGGTGATCCCGCGACGAATTTATTGAAAATAAAATTCGACAAGGTAGAATTCGGCAATCTGTTAAGGAGCGAAAAAATTGGCAGCCGAAATCGTCGCGGTAACTCAACAGAAGGGCGGGGTAGGGAAAAGTACGATCGCTATGCATCTCGGCGCGGCTTTCCATGAGAAAGGTAAGCGCGTTCTGGTTGTCGATGCCGATGGCCAAAATACCTTGGTCCACTGGGCGAGCGCTTCGGCCGATGGCGATACAGGTATCCCATTTCCCGTCGTCAACTTGTCCGAGGCCGGTGGCCAGATCCATCGAGAGATCAAGAAGTTCATCGGCGATTACGACGTAATCGTGGTCGACTGTCCCCCGTCCATCACAGAGAAGGTCTCGGGCGTCGTATTGTTGGCAGCATCCATTGCAGTCATTCCGACCTCATCGTCGCCGGCGGATTATTGGTCGAGCGTCGGTTTGGTCAAGTTGGTTCAGCAGGCGCAAGTCATGAACGAAGACCTGCGTGCCGTGTTTCTGCTCAATAAGACCGAGGAGAAGCGGATGCTGACGCGTGAACTCAAGCGCGCGCTCGAAGACCTCGGATTCCCGCTGCTGAAGACCCAGATTCCCACTCGAGAAGCCTACAAGCAGGCGATGGCACTCGGGCAAACCGTATTGCAAATGAGCGACCGCGGCGCCAAGCTCGCTGCAGCAGAGATCCGCGCATGCGCGGACGAGATCGCGGCCCTGCTCCCCTGACTTTATGCGCATAAAGGACCCTCAATGAAACCCTCCAAGTTGGCCAAAGGCTTCCAAGCGCGCCCCGATACCACGAGCAGCGAAAAGCGTACGGCATTAGACCGGCTCAATGCGATCGACGATCTCGTCAAAAACGATACGCCGTCTCCGGTGAAACCGGCCGCCGTGCGGCCCGAACCGGTACTTCATGCTGTCCCGTCGCCCGTTGAAGCCGTCAACACTAACGAGTCGGCTCAATATCGCGCCTGGCGCGTCGCGAACGCCTATCAGCCCGGTCAAGTCATCGAACTCGATCTCAAAGCAATCAAGCCGAGCCCGTTCAACCCCCGGCACTTCTATCTGAAAACATCGATCGCGGAGTTGGCGGTCAATCTCGCGAAGCAGGGGCAACAGCAGGCGATCCACGTCATTCCCGATTACTCGAATGACGGCATGTACTTCGTCAGCGACGGCGGGCGCCGCGTCCGCGCCCTCAAGGAAGCGAACAAAGACACCGTCAAAGCCGTTGTCGTCGACTTGCCGATCGGGATCGAAAGCTACAAGCTCGGTTACGACCTCAACGTACAGCGCGACTCGCAAACCGTTTTCGACAATGCAGTCGTCTGGCGCCGGTTTCTCGACGAGAAGCACTTCCAAAGTCAAAAGGAACTCGCCGAACACCTCGGCCTGGACGAATCGACTGTTGCTGTCGCGCTGTCGCTCTCGAAGCTCCCCGAGTCGATCATGCAGGAGATGGTCGCGCGTCCCGATCGCTTCGGCTCGAATATGGCGTACCAAGTGGGCCGCTACCACTCCGCTCGCGGAGTCGATTCCACGTTACGGCTCATCAACCGTATCGTTTCGGACGATCTCAGCACCCGGCAAGTGTCGGACATCGTCAAAGGTCGCGTGAATCCTCAGGAGGACGTCAAGCCAGCCACGCGCCAACGTTACGCCCAGCGTATGGAGATCAAACTCGACGGTGTGGCGGTGGGGGATCTGAAATCGTACGGCGACGACCGCCTCGAACTGCGCTTGCGCGGACTGTCTCGCGATAAGCGCGACGACATCTTGAGGCAAATCGAACAGATGCTGCAGAAGAGCTGAACGAACGTAAAAGTACCGAGGCAGCCCCGACACGGCGGCTGCACGCAGACGGGCGCAAAAAGCGCGGTAGCGGCGCCTGCACAGCCACCGCTACCCCACCTACCCGATAGCCTGCGTGCGGCGAGCCGGACAAGACGGCCCCACGACAAACGTAAGTGCTATCGGGGGATGCCGGCAACCGCGGCATCGAGCCCGCTGCCGGGTCGGCAACGACCGCCGGCCACGCCGCTCAAGCTGCCCGTGACTGGCTCAACGTGAACGCCAATAAGTCGCCGTCGGTCGGTTCGCCCCAAGTCTTGCGCGCGAGCCAGTCGAAAAATGCGGTCTCGCCCAGTTTGGAACTCAGACCGCGGCGACGCCAATCGTCCCGCAGATGGGCGCCGAGTTGCGGAAGCATATCGTCCTCGAACGACTGCCGAGCAACCTCCTGTTCCGACTCACCTTGCTCTTCATACAGCACGCGCGCTTCTTTGCGACGATACGCAGCGTATTCGTCGAGCAGACGCGCCTTCAATTGATCGGCGGGCACAGCCGCCGCTAGCGCCTTGCCGGCCGCACCAGCGGGCTGATCGATCAGATCGACGGGCGGAGCATAGCCCTTCTTCAGGGCGTCCTTGAACAACGCCGGCGCGCTGCGGACAGGCGGCAGCGAGGTGCTGCGCATACGCTGTTCGGTCATCTGCAACGCGGCCCGGATCCGATTTTCCTCACTGTCCGCGTACAGCGTTTGCGCTTCCTTCAACGGAATGCCGATCTTCACCATGCGGTCGATCAGCGTACTGTCGAAGACGTTCGGATGTTCGTCGAGCGCGAGCATCGGCTGCTTGCGCTCGGTGACGCGGAACTGGATCTCTGCCACTCGGCGGCCTTCCCGGTGCTCGATCAGTTCCACGAAGATATTCGTGACCGCATTGACTTCCGCGATGGCCGGACGCAGATAGTCCCGCTTAAAGTACTTGTACTCCCGTTTGGCTTCGTCGCCGGCTTCCGTATCCGGGGTGCCCGACAAAATCGGACGCCACCAAGCCCATGACTCGCGCATTGTCAAATGGCTGGGGTTGGTGAGGTATCGCACGCAGATCTCGTACAGCGCCAGGCCGGCACTGCTACGCAATTGGCTCTGGAACTGCAAGCTCAAGCGCGCGTATTGAACCGGATCCAGGAGCTTCTTCTTGATCTTCGGCGCGAACGAGAATTCGACCCACACGCGGCGCGTGGAGGGATCTTCGAGGATTTCGGCATCCGCGATCAGGGTCGAGATGCCCCACTTGCGGCCGGGCTTCTGGCTCGACGTTCCCTGACTCCACTCCACCTGCACGGACACCATCCGCCGCAAGTGCTCTTTGACCAACGCCGTGTCGTTGGAGTCGAAAGCGGAATTCGCGACGATGTCCGACAACAGCGCGCGATAGGTATCGCCCGACTCGTCGGCCTGCTGCGCAACGGCCAGCAGCACGTTGAACAGCTTCCGTGTGAGGAGCGTGATCTTGCCGCTCTTCGGCTGAATAGCGATCGCTTCGACTGCCTTTCGCAATTCAGCGGAGCTGGGACTCACCACATCGGTTTTCTTCGCGCGCTTCGTTGCCATGCGTCGGTCGGGAAGGAAAATTTCCGACAGGATACAGAGTGCGGTGATGGGCGTCTACAACCGCCCTCTCACCCTTTGCGGTGAAATGGCGTCAACAATCACGGCTCACCTGGTCGGCTCCCGAAAAACCTCACCCCGATCATTGTTGGCGAGCGAACGGCGCCATTGCAGGGCGGACGATTGCTCGCCGAGCGCGCTCAATGCACTGGCGGCACAGACGTCGGTTTGTTCCCGTATCGGCTCACCGTCGCCATTGTCGCTATTTCGCGACGACCGACTCAATGGGAAATTCTGGACAAGACGCGCGCCGATATGGCCTTCGCGGGCGAGTCGATCGCCGAGCCGGCAACCCATGATTCCCCCTTGGCGGACCCTCGTTCCGAACGTGCATTGCGCGAACCGCCCACGTAAAACGTGCCGCGCGCGCGAGTGAAGCAGGTCCCGAACAAGCTCACCTTTTGACAGGCGGGAACGCAGTACTGTCGTGGGCTCCGGCGATCGCGATGCTGTCTACGAGCCGATCTGATCCCGAAAATGCTCACCTAACGACCGCATCGACAGAAAAATGGAGTAGACGGAATCTCGAACGACCATGCTCCCGCAAAACCTCACCTCAGCAACAGCCGGGCAAAATTCTTCAACCGGATCCGATACTTAGCATTCCCGCTTCGCGCACGCGCGGGTCGACAACTTGCTCCCGGATACACTCACCCTATACGAACCATTGGCCCGCGAGCCCAGCAAACCGACCTTAATCGGACGTTCCCGAAAACGCTCACCTCATCGATCGTCACGTCGTTTCCGCAAGGCTCACCAATGCGATGAAGTCTAGCGCTCAGCGAAAGTGGAGACTCACTCCGTTGGCGGCGAGGATTCAGTGTCCAATCCAACTCCCGAAAGCACTCACCTGTCGCGTGGCAATCGCCTGATTTCGAACCTCCACGAACGTCACTGTGATTTCCCGAAAAACCTCACCTTGCGGCACCCGTGTATCGAGCAGACATCGCCCAGCGGCCTACCTGATCCGAAATCCCGTAGCCTCGGCTCCCGAGAACGCTCACCTTTAGGGCTCAAACCGGCGTCTACGCCGATTTTTTTCCTGAAAAGGCTCACCTGCCGTGCGCGTTTCTTCCCGAAACGCCTCACCCACGCCTTTTTGGGGCGTGTTTTAACGACTCGACGAGCCGTTTTACGACCTCCCGCAAACTCTCACCTTCAAGAAATTCGCCGGTGCATGGTCCGCAAGGAGCGACGGGCGTTGCAGATGCATCCGCTCCCGAAACACCTCACCCTCCGTTGAACGCCTGTTTACGCACGTTCCTGAATCCCCTCACAATCTTTCCTGTTCCCGCTCACGCTCGCCCCCGAACCCCATCACGGAGCGATCCCGCGGTAGCTCACTATCCTTCCCGCAAAGCTTCACCCTATCGGCCGGAAAGCCTTGTCTGTCAAGGCTTCGCCGAGGCGTTAACGTTTTTAACAAGGGTTCAAGGGTGTTTACTTCAATTACTCTCTAGGCGCACCCCGCGTGTTCCCTGAGATACAGCACACTAAAAGCGGTTCCGTCCCGTGAAACAACGATGAAAACTCTACCCGAGGCCACTAATTTTTTAAAAACAAGAGGTTAGCCCACATTCCTCGCTTTGTTTCACGATATGCGGCAGGCCAGCGACAGCTACGCAGGCGCTCGATGCGCATCGACGCTCTATTGCAGGCCCCATCAAAGATAGAACCGATAAACGTATCATTTGATACGTAATCCGTTATTATCAACACACTTCTAACACCTCAAACGCCCCTATGACGATCGACGAACAACGCGACGCCATCAAAAGAGAACTCGAGGTACTGCGCGACAGCGGTGTTCATCGGCGCGAACTCTCGTTGCATGCGTGCAAGCGCTTGTTTTTTGACTTGGGTATCCGACCTTCCGCGGCTGCCGTGCGCGAACTCACTCAAACGGGAAGCGCGAGCGACATCCCAAAGGACATCGATCACTTTTGGGAACGGATCCGCGACGCATCGCGCGTTCGGATCGGAGGCGGCGCTATCCCCCACAGTCTCGAAGAAAAAGCGGGCGAATTGCTCGGGGCCTTGTTCGAGCATGCCGTTGCGCAAGCACAGCAAACCCTGGAGAGCGAGCGCAAGGCAATCTTCGACGAACTCGAAAACGCACAGGGCGCTTTGCGCGAGGCACAGATTCGTCGAGACGCGGCAAACGATGCGTTACAACGCAGCGAGGCCCGCGCAGACGCCGCGCTCGAACGCGTCCGAACGCTCGAAGCCCAGCTCAGTGCGTCGGCCGCGACACGGACGAGTCAAGAAGACGCACTCCAAGCCGCGGTGGCCAGACTCGAAAGCGAACGCACGCGACTCGAGCAGCAGATCGACGCGGAACGGGCGACCAACGCCGCCTTGCGCGAGCGCATCGATTCGCTCCACCAGGAACTGCGTCAAAACACGGAACACTACGCCGCACAAATCAAGGATGCGGTGTCGGAAGCCGAACGGCGCGTGAAGCCGATGCTCGTCGAACTAGACTCGCTGCGGAGCATGGCGTCGACCTACCAGACTGGTATTCGCGATGCGAGCCGGAAGGAATTCGATTTTATTCAACAGCTTAGCGCCGCTAAAGGACGAGGCGACCGCCTCGAGGCACAGGTACGCGAGCAGTCCGACGAAATCAATGCGCTCACGCGCGAACTGGCGGCCGTGCGCGAACAGAGCACGCTTTCGCCGGAATTGGCTGCGCTTTTACGTGCTTGGGCGCGAACGGGCAGACTGGCCGATGCGGATTTTGTCGTGCTCGGCACAGCGGTCGATGCCCTCGCGGAAATTCCCCCGCATTGCCCGAAATGCGCCGAAGGCGAGCCGGAGCTGGCGAGAGCGGACGACGGCTTCGAACTGCTGTGCCCCGAATGCGATCACTCGTCCGGGGTCAAACGCTCGCGGTTCGAAGCGGTGACCCGGTTTTCCGAGACAGCACGCACCGACAACGTCAATCTAAGTCATTGATTTTCCGCGGCTCACGGCACTCGGCTCTCGAAGGTGATAATTTCCGGGAGGCGTTAGGTGAGCATTTTCAGGAGCGTTCGGTTCAGCGTTGCCCGCTCGAAGGCCGTTGTACCGAGCCTTGGCGGCGGATCGCATCGCGCGGTTGCTCGAGTTGGGCGTCCTCGTACGCGGCCACGGCGAAGGCAAATGCCGCGGGCAATGCATTGGACCTGCCGAAGGTGGCGGGATCGTCCGTTTCGGGGTAGGTCATGTCTTCTGGACGTTTGAACAGATCGAGCACGTCCGGCTCGTGCCGACTGGCGAACCCGAGGTCCGCCAATGCTTCGGCTTCGATCGCGTGCAACAGCCGCCACGTGAGCGGGACGCCTTGCACGACGTAGCGTGCGGCGATATGACGGACGATGTGTTCTAGGTCGCGCGCCGCGGCCTGAAAGCGCAGCGCGGCAAGATCTTGTTCTTTCACAGCCGCTCTCCGAATATCGAGATACTGTGCAAATATACAGTATCTCGCCCGGACGGCCAATCGAGAGCAGCGACTCGCCCACCCCGATCATGTAAGACCCGGCCGCTCGCTACCCGGCTGGCCTGCGCCGCACCTTCCTTCCAGCATTACCCGTGGATGACGATGAGCAGCGCCTTGGCTTCGGACTTCCCGGCGTTGCGGATGGCGTGCGGGACGTCGGCCTGATAGCGCGCGGTGTCCGCGACCTTGAGGCGCTTCGCTTCCCCGTCCGCTTCGATCTCGATGGAACCGTTTAGAACCGTGAGATGCTCGCGCGTGCCGGGCTCGTGCGCATTCGATACCAGTGCGCCGCCCGGCTGCAACGTCAGTTCGTACCATTCGAACTTGCCCGCCAGTTCGATGGGCCCCCAGACGCGCAACTGATATTTCGCGTCGTGACCGTCGAGCGTCGGAATTTCGTGCGGCCCCGACACGGCGATGGTTTCGTGCGCACGTTGGGCGGCAAACAATTGATCCAGGCTGACGCCCAGCGCGTTCGTGAGCCGCCATGCCACGGCGATGGTCGGATTGGCCTTGTCTCGCTCGATTTCCGACAGCATCGATTTCGAGACACCGGCTGCGCGCGAGAGATCGTCGAGCGTCAATTTTCGCTCCATGCGCAGCCGCTGAATTTGCTCGCCCACGCGGGGCGGCGTCGAGGCCGCGGACGGCGTAGCTTGAGCGGACACAGGCGCGGTGCGCCGAACGGCGGAGCTTGCCATTTCGTTTTGAATCGCTTAAAGTCGTTCGCTATATCGAACTTTGGTTCGGAAAACTGGAATTGTTCGGCAAAACCGGACAACCGACTATAACAGCAATAGACGGCCGCTCGCACTGCCATCCGGTGCGAGCGGCTCCCATCCTGACAGGAGCGAACCGATGCGCGACACCTTCCTCGCCCACTTGCGCGGCACGATCGATCAGATCCGAGCCGACGGCTTCTACAAAACCGAACGCGTGATCGCAAGCCCGCAATCGGCCGACGTGCATCTCGCCAGCGGCGAGGACGTCCTTAATTTTTGCGCGAACAACTATCTGGGGCTCGCGAACGACGCCCGCTTGATCGCGGCGGCGAAAGAAGGACTCGACAACGACGGCTTCGGGATGGCTTCGGTGCGCTTCATCTGCGGCACGCAGACGGTGCATAAGCAACTCGAACGCGCGTTGTCCGCCTTCCTCGGGACCGAAGAGTGCATCTTGTATTCGAGCTGCTTCGATGCGAACGGGGGCTTGTTCGAAACGCTGACCGGCGAGAACGATGCGATCATCAGCGACGAACTCAATCACGCTAGCATCATCGACGGCGTTCGCTTGTCGAAGGCCAAACGCTATCGCTATAAGAACAACGACCTCGCCGATCTCGAAGCGAAGCTGCGCGAAGCCGATGCGGCCGGCGCCCGCTTCAAGCTGATTGCGACGGACGGCGTCTTTTCGATGGACGGCATCATCGCGAACCTCGCCGGTATCTGCGATTTGGCCGATCGATATGGCGCGATCGTGATGGTCGACGATTCGCATGCCGTCGGTTTCATCGGCGAGCAGGGGCGCGGAACGCCCGAGTTCTGCGGTGTGCAAGGGCGCGTCGACATCATCACGGGCACGCTCGGGAAGGCGCTCGGCGGCGCGTCGGGTGGCTACGTCGCGGCGCGCAAAGAGGTGATCGAACTGTTGCGGCAACGGTCCCGGCCGTACTTGTTTTCGAACACGTTGACGCCGAGCATCGCGGCCGCTTCGCTCAAGGTGCTCGAATTGCTCGCCAGCGACGAAGGCGCCCGACTGCGCCAGCGCGTGCGCGCCAACGGTGAGCACTTTCGGGAGGCGATGAGCGCGGCCGGCTTCGACCTCGTGCCGGGCCAGCACCCGATCATCCCCGTCATGCTCGGCGATGCCTCGGTGGCTTCTCGAATGGCCGATGCGCTGCTTAAGGAAGGCGTGTACGTCATCGGTTTCTCGTATCCCGTCGTACCGAAGGGCCGCGCCCGCATCCGTACGCAGATGAGCGCCGCGCATACGCCGCAGCAGATCGATCGCGCCGTCGACGCCTTCACGCGCGTTGGCCGTTCCCTCGGTATCGTGTAAGGAGCCCGCAAATGAAGGTACTGGCTAAACTCGAACGCGCTCCCGGGCTCACGCTGACGCAAGCGGACAAACCCGAAGTCGGTCACAACGACGTCATGATCCGCATCAAGCGCACGGCGATATGCGGCACCGACATCCATATCTGGAAGTGGGACGACTGGGCACAAAAGACGATTCCCGTCCCGATGCACGTGGGGCACGAGTATGTCGGCGAAATCGTCGAGATGGGACAGGAGGTGCGGGGGTTCGCCATCGGCGATCGGGTGTCGGGCGAAGGGCACATCACGTGCGGCTTCTGTCGTAATTGCCGCGCGGGGCGGCGCCATCTTTGCCGCAACACGATCGGCGTCGGCGTGAATCGAGAGGGGGCATTCGCGGAATATCTCGTGATTCCCGCCTTCAATGCGTTCAAGATTCCCGATGAAATTTCCGACGATCTCGCCGCGATCTTCGATCCGTTCGGCAACGCGACGCATACGGCGCTATCGTTCAACTTGGTGGGCGAGGACGTGCTGATCACCGGTGCGGGACCCATTGGCATCATGGCGGTCGCGATCGCCCGGCACGTCGGTGCGCGCAACGTCGTAATCACCGACGTCAACGAGTATCGCCTCGGGCTTGCGCGGAAGATGGGCGCAACGCGAGCGGTCAACATCGCGAAGGAGTCGCTGCGCGATGTCATGGCCGAGCTGCATATGACCGAAGGCTTCGACGTCGGCCTCGAAATGTCGGGGGTGCCCAGCGCGTTTACGGGCATGCTCGAAGCGATGAACCACGGCGGCAAGATCGCGCTGCTGGGGATTCCGCCGGCACAAACCGCGATCGACTGGAATCAAGTGATCTTCAAAGGGCTGGAAATCAAAGGCATTTACGGGCGCGAGATGTTCGAGACTTGGTACAAGATGGTCGCGATGCTGCAAAGCGGCCTCGACCTCTCGCCGATTCTCACGCACCATTTCGCCGTCGACGATTACGAGAAAGCCTTCGCCACGATGCTCTCGGGCGAAAGCGGAAAAGTCATTTTGGACTGGACGGCTTAGACGGACCGCTGCTCCGATTCGCGCTTCCTCCGCGGCGCCCGCATCGCAACGGGCGCCGTTTCGTTCTCCTAAGCAATCCGGCTGCGGGCCGAGCCTAGTCGTTCGCCGTCGGCGCTGCCGCCTGCTCGAATTCGGCCTCGATACGCACATGCACGTCGTCGCCGACCGCGGGATACCACGTCGCTAATCCGAACTGGGCGCGGCTGAACGCGCCTTGCGCCGAAAATCCGAGCGTGCCGGCCTTCGTCAGCGGGTTGCGCCCGTAGCCGTTGAAGGTGACGTCGAGCGTCACCGGACGCGTCACCGCGCGGATCGTCAAGTCGCCTTCCAGCTTGCCCTGCGCAGGCCCCGTTCGAACGAAGTGCCTGCCGACGAAACGAATCGTCGGGTACGTGGCGGCGTCGAACATGTCGGGGCCCTTCACCATCTTGTCCAGCAACGGCACTTTCGTATCGACACTACCCGCATCGATCGTCACGTCGACTGTGCTGGCGTCGAGTCCCCCCGGCTTCCAATCGAGCGCGCCTTGCGCACGGTCGAAACGCATCGCGAAGCGCGAGTACTTCAAGTGCTCGACATCGAACGTAATGCTCCAATGATCGGCATCGAGCTTGTATGTGCCCGCGGGCACGTTCGCCTCGTCGGCGGATACCGTATGCGATACGACGCGCAGCGGCGTACAGGCCGGTATCGATAGCGCCGCCGAGGCAAAGGCCGCGGCGGTCAGCACCGCGCGTACTGCCGCACAGGGCGTCATCCGACGCTTCGTCTTCGTTTTCATTGCGCTTGTTTCATCCAAGTGACACTCACCGTTCCGAGGGGAAGGACGCGCTCGCCGAGTCCCGTAAATGCTCACCGATCGGCCGATAGCCTATCGGTGCTTCGCCGGTCGATAAAGCATTATGATCGCAACGCGGCGTCGCCTCGCATCGGACGCAACGTTTGTCGTGCATCGTGTCGACTCGAATCGTCTCTCTATTCATCACGCACGCATGTTGCTGTAGTAGAGTGCGCGACGAACGGCGCGAAGCCACATGCGCCGGACGAAGAACAACTACCCAAGCCGGCGGCGTCCGGCATACGGAGCGGACATGCATTTCAGGATGGCGGCGGCGCGTACGATCGGCGCGCGGGCCGTGAAGGCTGCTTTGACTGTCGTGGTCGGCACGGCGGTCGTCGCGTTCGGATCGACTCGCGCGCAAGCGGCCGATTGGTGCGGCGGTGGTGTCTGGGTCGATGCCATGCTCGCCTCGCATCACATCAAACCGAAGAAATCGTTCGAAGACGTGAACCCGGGGCTCGGCGTCGAATGCTGGCTTAACGGTCAGTGGGCCGTCACGGCGGGCGGATTCCGCAATTCGCTTTCGCATCCGTCGTGGTACGGCGGCGGCGTCTGGGCGCCCGAGTTCGCGCATTGGGGCTTTGTGCGCTTGGCCGTCATGGGCGGACTGATCTCGGGCTACAACTACGGGCGCTACGGGTTCGGCCACGATCATTCGATCGGACCCGTCGCAGCGCCGATCGTCATGGTCACGTATAAGCGCGTCGGGATGAACTTCATTCTGGTGCCGCCCATTCCGTCGGATAACCTGCCGTTCACGATCGGCTTCCAATTGAAGGTCGGGTTCTGACGCGCGCCGGCTCCCGAAGAAGCTCACAGTTGAACATCGGCTAGGCGGCGCGTCGCGCGACGTATCGTTCGGTCCCGGATCACCGGCCACCTTCGGAGGGTGAGCCGAGGCGAGTCCCGTAGATACTCACCATTGCCTGCGTACAAGATCGCAGCACAGAGGGGAGGGCCGTCGGATGGTGAGCGTTTACGGGAGAAGGCCGAACGCTTGGCTTCGGTCGCACGCATCGCGAAATGGCCGCTCGAGCTTGGTCCGGCGTATCGATCGGCCTGTTCCGCGCGACCGAGCTAGGTGAGCTTTTCCGGGAGAGCTCGAACCACACACTACAGCCGGCCTTCAGGCCGGAGTCCCGGCTCACCGCCCTGAAGGGTGGGGTTTCGAACCGGAGTCCGTTCCACGATGAAGTGCGTCGATGTTCGGCTATTGATAGGCAGGCGTGCGAACGTTCAGTCCGCCGAACGCGGTTTCACCGACAAAGGTGAGCGTTTTCGGGGGCATGAAAACATCGCATCTTTAGCGTCTCGAGAGCGACGGCGCAAGTTGTATTAGCGGCGACGACTGCGGATACGTGCCGTCGTTAAAGGGCTCGCGTCTCGGTGGCCGATGGGGGATGCAAACGCTGCGGTCGCATCACGGGCGCGCTTGAGGTGAGCCTTTTCGGGAGCGGGCTTTCGACGGTTTCGGCCATGCGTTGGCCGCAACGCGCGCGCGCCCGTTCGATCATATCGATCGCGCAACGGCTACTGCTACGTTTTCCTTTTCGTTCTCCTCGATGGAGCGACCGTTGTCGTTGCTTCACGCCCTGTGAAAAAAAGAAACGGTTCTCCCGTCCCTTCCCCTCGGGATAGGCACGGCGAATCGGATCGCCCCTATCCCTTGGAGTCGACGCCAGGCCGCGGCCGATCGCGCCATTGGCCTGGAGGCGCAGGTGCAATGGAGCGAACTGGCGACCACGCGCGCCGTTCCCGATACCCGCATGGCATGCGCCGTGCTTATTCACCCGATCGAGCCTTCGTGTCGCCGTTTCGGCGAGCGAACGTCAGGAGCGGGTGGGCCCGATGCATTCGGCAAGACGCTTGGTTGGCCCGCCCCATTGCGGTCGGTCCGAATGCCCGGCGCTCGGCCTGCATGGCGAGTTGCGCCACGGGCGAATTCCTCGTGCGCGATTCCCCCACTCCCGGTTACCCTCGACGCGCAGAACAGACGAGCAGACGAGCGGCTGTTGGGAGTTCGCGCGCATCGAGCACCTCTTTGCTGTGGGACTCCCTATGAGCGACGCCTCTAGCATGTTGCCCAACAACGACGAAAAAGGTTTCCTATCCGGTGGGGGCGAGCTGGGAAGGCTCATCCGCGGCTACGACTGGCGTTCGACGCCGCTTGGCGATCCCGACGGTTGGCCCCAGAACCTGAAAGTCGCCCTATGCATCATCCTTAATTCTCGACAGCCGATGTGGATCGGTTGGGGGCCGTCTCTGATCTATTTCTACAACGATGCCTATCAGTCGATCATCGGCGGCAAGCATCCGTGGGCGCTCGGGCGCCCGACCTTTGAAGTTTGGCACGAGATTTGGGACGAGATCGGCGGCAGGCTGGAGCTGGCCATGAGCGGCCGCGAAGCCACCTATGTGGAAGCCCAGCCGCTGATCATGGAGCGCAACGGCTACCCGGAGGAAACGTATTACACGTTTTCTTATAGCCCGATTCCGAACGACGACGGTAGCGTCGGAGGCATCCTCTGCGCGAACACGGACGATACGCGGCGCGTGCTCGGCGAACGGCAATTGGCGCTGCTGCGCGAACTCGCGGCGGGAGCGGCCGATGCGCGCACGTGGCAAGAAGCGAGCGAATGCAGCGTCCGCGCGCTCGCCCGAAACGCCCGCGACCTGCCGTTTGCGATGCTCTATCTAGCCGAGCCCGGGACCGACGACGTGACGCTCGTCGGCGCGTCGGGTATCGACGCCGGGCACGAGGTGGCGCCAACTAGCATTGCGGCAGATGAACTCGAACGGTGGCCGGTGCAGGAGGCGCTACGTAGCCATCGACCGATTGTCGTGGACAATCTTCGAGAGCGCATCGCCGCTGCCTTACCCACGGGGCCGTGGCACGAGATGCCGAGACAGGCGGTCGTGATGCCGATCGTGCCTTCGGCGGAGTCGGGGCGCGCGGGCGCGCTGATCGTCGGCTTGAACCCGTTTCGCTTGTTCGACGAACACTACCGCGGCTTCTTGAGCCTCGTTGCCGGCCAGATCGGCGCCGCGGTGGCGCACGCGCAGTCTTATGACGAAGAGCGTCGCCGTGCCGAGGCGCTGGCGGAAATCGACCGCGCAAAAACGGCCTTCTTCTCCAACGTCAGTCACGAGTTTCGTACGCCGCTCACGCTGATGCTCGGGCCGATCGAAGACGCGCTGGCGGATACGGCGACGGCGTTGCCGCCGTCGCAACGGCAGCGCCTAGCCACGGCGCACCGCAACGGCTTGCGTCTGCTCAAGCTCGTGAATTCGCTGCTCGATTTTTCGCGGATCGAGGCGGGGCGCGTCGTTGCGACGTTCGAGCCGACCGATCTGGCGAAACTGACGGCCGAACTCGCATCGAATTTCGAATCCGCCACCGACCGTGCGGGCCTCGCATTGACGATCGACTGCGAGCCTTTGCCGCAGCCGGTTTATGTCGATCGGGACATGTGGGAGAAGATCGTTCTGAACTTGCTGTCGAACGCATTCAAGTTCACGTTCGAAGGAGAGATCGGCGTAGCGACGCGTTTATCCGCGGACGGCACCGCTGCCGAGGTGATCGTGCGCGATACCGGCGTGGGCGTTCCGCCGCATGAACTGCCGCGGCTTTTCGAGCGATTTCATCGCGTGGAGGGCCAGCGTAGCCGCTCGTTCGAAGGGTCCGGCATCGGGCTTGCACTCGTTCAAGAACTCGTCAAGCTGCACGGCGGCACGATTTCGGTGGCGAGCACGGTGGGCGGGGGCACGCGCTTCACGTTGCGGCTGCCGCTCGGCTGCTCGCATTTGCCGGCCGAACATGTCGGCCCTACGCGCACGCCGCCACTACGATCCGCTCGTGCCGACGCCTATGTCGAGGAAGCGCTGCGCTGGCTGCCGCACGGCGATGCATCCAGCGCCGATGCCGATGCCGATGCCGACGGCGACGCGCCGGCCGAGCGCGGCGACGAAATCTCGGAGTGGTCGTTCGGCCGAGGAACGATGGGCGCCCGCGTGCTGATTGTCGACGACAACGCCGATATGCGCGATTACGTCGGCCGCTTGCTCGGAACGCGCTGGGAGGTGGAGACGGCACAGGACGGCTGCGCGGCATTGGAGGCGATTCGGCGAAACAAGCCTGACCTGATCCTAAGCGACGTAATGATGCCCGGGCTCGATGGATTCGGTTTGTTGCGAGCGATTCGCGGCGATGCGCAATTGCGCCATTTGCCCTTTGTCATGCTTTCGGCGCGCGCCGGTGAAGAGGCTCGGGTCGAAGGGCTCGAATCGGGTGCGGACGATTACTTGACGAAGCCGTTCTCGGCCCGCGAACTCATGGCGCGCGTGAACGCGAATCTGGAGATGGCGCGTTTGCGGCGAGACGCCACGCGCGAATTGCTCGAAAGCGAAGCGCGCTTTCGAAACATGGCGAACCACGCGCCCGTGATGATGTGGGTTAGCGATCCCACCGGCTCGCTCTCGTATCTGAATCGTCTGTGGTGCGAGTTCACCGGGCAATCGCTCGATGAAGCGCTGGGCGCGGGCGCATGGCAAGCGCTGCATCCCGATGATCGCGATCCCTACGAGGCGTCCTTCGCGGCCGCTAACAGGAACGGGCAGGCATTCAGCGCCGAGTGCCGCGTGCGCCGCGCGGACGGCGTTTATCGATGGGCGCTGAGCGCGGCCGCACCGCGCTTCAGCGACGACGGCACGTTTCTCGGCTATATCGGCTCGATCATCGATATCACGCATCGTAAGGAAGCCGAACGCATTTTGCAGGAGGCGAACGTCGTGCTCGAACGGCGCGTAGCCGGCGCGATTGCCGAGCGCGTGCATACCGAGGCGCAGTTGAGGCAGGCGCAGAAGATGGAAGCGATCGGCAAGCTAACGGGCGGTGTGGCGCACGATTTCAACAACGTGTTGCAAGTGATCGCCGGCAATCTTCAATTGTTGAGTCGCGACGTCGCTGGCAATTTACGCGCGGAGCAGCGTCTGCAAACGGCGATCGCGGCGACCTCGCGCGGATCGCGTTTGGCCTCGCAACTGCTTGCGTTCGGCCGCAGACAACCGCTATCTCCGAAGACCGTCAATCTGGGGCGGCTGATCCGCGGTATCGACGATATGCTGCGGCGTTCGTTGGGCGAAAGCGTCGAGATCGAGACGGTGATCTCCGGCGGTCTTTGGAATACGTTCGTCGATACCGTTCAGGTCGAGAACGCGCTGTTGAACTTGGCGATCAACGCGCGCGATGCGATGCAAGGGCAAGGCAAGCTCACGATCGAAGCGGGCAACGCTTTTCTCGACGACACCTACGTCGCACGTCACGGCGATGTGGCGGCGGGGCAATACGTGATGGTGGCCGTGACCGATACGGGATGCGGGATTCCCGCCGAGCTGCTCGAGCGCGTCTTCGAGCCGTTTTACACGACCAAACCCGAGGGGCAGGGGACAGGACTCGGCTTGAGCATGGTGTACGGCTTCGTGAAGCAATCGGGCGGGCATATCAAGATCTACAGCGAAGTCGGACACGGCACAACGGTGCGCATTTATTTGCCGCGCGCGCGGCAACCGGAAGACGTCGAGACCGACATCGAGGCCGGGGCGATTACCGGCGGCAGCGAAACGGTGCTGGTGGTCGAGGACGATGAAGACGTTCGCGGCACCGTCGTCGATCTGCTGTCGGAACTCGGCTATCGCGTGCTGCGTGCCAAGGATGCGCAAAGCGCGTTGGCGATCGTCGAGAGCGGTGTGCCGATCGATCTGCTGTTCACCGACGTCGTGATGCCGGGTCCGCTCGGCAGTCCCGAGCTCGCGCGCAAAGCGCGCGAACGGCTGCCCAACATCGCCGTGCTTTTTACATCCGGCTATACGGACAATGCGATCGTGCATGGCGGCCGGCTCGACGAGGGGGTGGATCTGCTGAGCAAGCCTTACACCCGCGAAGCGATGGCCCGCAAGATCCGCCATGTGCTGCGCACCCAGACACGCGGCGCGGCACCGGCGGTGCCGACGTTGCCGGCGCCGAAGCCCGACGATGTGCTGCCTGAGCCTTCTCGGCTGGCTGCGCGCGTGCTGCTGGTCGACGACGACGCGATGGTTCGCTTCACGACAGCCGATATGCTCGGCTACCTCGGGCACGCGGTCACCGAAGCCGGCGATGCGACCGACGCTTTGCGGCTGCTGAGCGAGCACGCCTTCGACGTGATCGTCACCGACATTTCGTTGCCCGACCTCTCGGGCGACGAACTGGCGATGCGTGCATTGGCCCTGCAGCCGGGGCTGCGCGTCATCTTCGCGACCGGCTACGACGCACTGCCCGACGATAGCGATCATCAAGCGCTTGCGGGTGCCATGCTGCTGCGCAAGCCATACAACAAGGAGCGGATCGAAGAAGCGATGAATGCTGCGATGGCGGCGCGCCTGGCGGCGGGCGCGTCGTGTGCGTTGATCGAGGAGCGTGCGGGGGCGGCCGCCGCATCGAAATCCGCCAAACCTTTGCCGTCGATCTGACGCTTGGCCGCCGTAGCGCGGACGGCGGCCAAGTGCTCAACTGCTCGATCGTCGCCGAAGGTGAGGAAATTCGGGAGCTAGGTGTCGGTCGTTCGTCGAGAGCCTTATCTCCCGGAAAGGCTCACCTTATGCGAGCCGGCGCTTTCAATGGTGAGGATTTTCGGGATCACGTGGTCGATCGGCTTTTCGGTCGATCGGGCCGGATCGCTTCGTCTTTAACTGGACATGATGGAAAAAATTATGCAATGCATCGGTGAAAACGATTATGAGCGGAATATCGGAATGTCCGCGATCGCATGTTAATCGCGGATAAAATGTTCCACGATGCGCATGCGAGCGACGGCGTGCCGGCGGGTGCGCCGAGCCGGCCAGGTTCGGCGTCTCGAAACTCTCGAAGTGCTCGGCCGGTGCCGTCTATATGTGTGACAAAAGCGTTGCCGCGACGGGACTGCGGCGACGGCAAGCGCCGATCGGCAGCGTTGAACGGTCCGTGCATGCGAAAAGGTACACTGGCTTTTTGCCGGTTTTGCTTTTTGCCGATTTTGTATCGATAATTCAAGCCGACACCGCTTGACGACATCTTGCGCTGCCTTCAGGGCACGCGCTTGCGGGCGGCTGCAACCTATCGGCCGCGAGTCGAGTATGATTCGGCTCGGGTCAACGGGGGCATTTAGCGACCTCCGCATCAACCATAACCGGAATCATCGATGGAACAGCTTGAAGGCGAAGCTCGCGAACGGTTGATTCGCTGGCTGCGACGCCGCATGGAAGAGTACGGCATTACCGTGGAAGCCGTCGCCGAATCGATTTCCGCCGATAAGGCGGCGGAGCGGCCAATTCTTTATCGCGACGCGATGGGCAACACCTGGGACGGATACGGGGATCCTCCCGATTGGCTGCGCCGAGCCGTGGCGGCGGGCCAGCAAATGGATTTCTACCGCTGCGAAAGCTGACGTCCGACGCGAGCGCGCAAGACGTCATTCGTCTTGGGATGTCGGGGCCGTTGCCTGATCGGCCGGCCAATGATTCTCGAACACGCATTCGCCGATCGGCATCCGTTTGTCCCAATGTTCGAGTTCGAGCATCGGCTTCGGATAAAAGCCTTCAACGTGTCCGAGGCATAGGATGGCCACGGGCTTCGCGCCTGGCGGCATTCGCATCAGCGTACGCACTTCGTCGACGTCGAACAGCGAGACCCACCCCATGCCGAGGCCTTCGGCACGCGCCGCGAGCCACATGTTTTGAATGGCGCATGCAACCGAAGCGAGATCCATCTCGGGCATCGTGCGCCGCCCGAATACGTATCGTTCGCGGCCGTCCATCAATGCCATGACGAGCAGTTCGCCGCATTCGAGCATCCCTTCCACCTTCAAGCGCATGAATTCGTCGTGGCGCTCGCCGAGGGCATCGGCGGTGCGCACGCGTTCCCGTTCCACGGCATCGTGCAACGCCGCGCGCAGCGCAGGATCCGTGATGCGCGCGATGCGCCACGGCTGCATGAAGCCGACGCTCGGCGCGTGGTGGGCGGCATCGATCAAGCGGGCCAAAACGTCCGCATCGACTGGACCGCGCACGAAGTGCCGCATGTCGCGCCGTTCGTAAATCGCGCGATAGACTGCCGCGCGTTCGTCGTCTGCAAATTGCATCGCCATGAAATTGTGCGGTTTTTGAAAGCCGCGGGGGCGGCAATACGCGCAGTGTAAAGCGCCTGACCCTCGCGCGCACGGCAACGACGCGTTCGGGAATGCGCGTTGCTGTGTCCTATGACGAATATCGCAACCGACGATCCAATGGAGGACTGCCATGTCGCATGCAAAGCCTAGCAATGCCGCCCCCAGCAATCCGCGTCAACAGCAGCACAGCAAGCCGATGGGTCAGCAGCAGCAAAATCAGCAGAAGCGACCGCGTCAGCAAGGGGGACAACGGCAGCCGTGACGGTGCTGCGCAGCGCGGGACGCATGGCGTCTTCGACACGTCATGCGTTGCTTTTATTCAGGAGACCTAACGATGACCGGTGGGGCGAGGCTCTTCAGATAATGCGCGATCGCGAGCAAATCGGCATCGGTGTAGTACTGGGTGCTGTCTTCGATTGGCTCGACCATGCCGCCGTACGCTATGTTGCCGCGAGCGTGGCCGCTTTTCAGGAAGCGGGCAATATCGGCCTCGCCCAGGCGGCCGAGTCCCGATCCGGCGTCGCCGGTCAGATTCGGCGCGAACCGGTGCTCGCCGCTCCCGCCGGTGAGGAAGCGCGGCGCGGACTCGTCGTACCCGCGCTCTTCGTCGCCCCAACCGCGCGGCGTATGACAGGCGCCGCAGTGTCCCAGCGACTGGACGAGATAGGCGCCGCGCGTCCATTGCGGGTCGTTTGGGGCGAGAGACCTGAATCCGCCGCGCGGCATGAACAAGAACTGCCAACCATAGAGCGTCCAGCGCTGGTTGAATGGAAAAGCGATGTCGGCCGGCTCGTTCGGTTTCGCGACAGGCGGCACGCGGTACATGAGATAGGCATAGAGCGCGCGCAGGTCGTCGTCCGACATCTTCGAGAATTCGGGATAAGGCATGGCCGGATAAAGCGCTTTGCCGCCGCGCGCGACGCCGTGGCGGACGGCGCGCTCGAAGTCCCGGTAGCTGTAGCGGCCGATACCGAAGTGGCGGTCGGGGGTGATGTTGCTCGTCTTGATCGTGCCGAACGGCGATCCCATGCCGAGCCCGCCGGCGAAGGGCGCGCCGCCGTTCGGAGCCGTGTGGCAGCCGGCGCAATCGGCGGCTTTGGCCACGTACTCGCCGTGCGAAAGTAACGCTGCGTCGACGGGCACGACATCCTGCGCGCTCGGGCGAGCGTTGTGTCGCGCGCTGCCCATGGCGATCGCGAGAATGGCGGGCAAAGTCAGCACGAACAGATCGGTTGCCATGCGCGGCGGCTTTTTCATGATGTTCGTTTCCCCGAGGTGAGGCGCACGGCGCCGCGAGCAAACCGGGCCAAGTTTTCACCGCTGCGATGCCTCCTCGCCCGCGGTGCCTCGGGATTGAACCCGTGGCGCAATGTAGATAACCGCATAGTTCGGCAGCCAGCTCAATACGACGAAATACCAATAGAGTGCGTTCTCGCTCACATCGACGAAGAGTTTGCCTTGGAAAGCACCGCGGTATCGATCGTGTCGGTCACCCCATGCGTGGTGTGCAGCCCGAGCAAGAACCGGACGATCGAGCCGTCAGCATTCGCATACCCGGCGACGTTCAATCTCGCGAGCGGCATGGCCTTTGCAATGACATCCCCGCCCCGTAGCTGGGAGCAGGTGCCATTCCCGGCCGTGGGCGGCGAGCGGGATCGGCGCGGGCCACCGCAAGCGCAAAACGCTGCCAAACTGACAGGTATCAGACTCAGACGCGAGGCTGGGCCACCGGATGTTCTCCTTGGCCGCCCCTTTTTGCGTTTCCGAGCGAGGCTAGCCCATGAACGACACGCCGGTGTCCGAGCGCGAACGCAGCTGGAGCGCACGGACCACGTTGCAAATTCGCGAAGCGCTGGCGGGGCACCGCCGCGGCGTGCACGTGCTGCTGCCGCTGGCCGGGCCGGCCGTCGTCGTATCGGTGGCCTACATGGACCCGGGCAATCTCGCGACGAACCTGCAGGCCGGGGCCGGGTACGGCTACGGGCTGCTGTGGGCCGTCCTATTCGCGAACGTGGCGGCGATGCTCTTTCAGGCGATTTCGGCGCGGCTCGGCGTTGCAACGGGGGTGAGCTTAGCGAAGCTATGCGCGCGCAGCCTGCCGCGCCCGGTCGTGTTCGCGATATGGATCGTGAGCGAGGTGGCCGCGATGGCAACGGACCTAGCGGAATTTCTCGGTGGCGCCATCGGTTTTTCGCTCCTGGCACACGTGCCCCTGCTGATCGGCATGGGGATCACCGCCGTCGTCACGTACGCGCTCCTGTCGTTGCAACGGCGCGGCTTTCGCCCGATCGAGCTGGCGATCGGTGCGCTCGTCGGGCTGATCGCCGTGGCCTACATCGCGCAGCTCGGCTTCGTTGCCGTGCCTTGGCGGCCGGTCATGCGGGGCATGTTCGTGCCGACGGTGCCCGATCGCGAAGCGCTCGTCCTATGCGCCGGTATCGTCGGGGCGACCGTCATGCCGCACGCGCTGTTTTTGCACTCGGGGCTGACGGGCGAGCGTATCAAGCCGCACACCGAGCAAGAGCGAGCGGCACTCGTGCGCTATGCGAACGCCGAGTCGATGCTCGCGCTCACGGTTGCGGGGCTCGTCAACATGGCCATGGTCATCATGGCGTGCGGCGCGTTTCACGGCGGCCATCGCGAGATGACGGACATTGGCGCGGCCTACCGGACGTTGACGCCGTTGTTCGGCTCGATGGCAGCGGGCCTTTTTTTGACCTCGTTGATGGCATCGGGCATCTCCAGTTCGGTCGTGGGCACGATGGCGGGGCAAATGATCATGCTCGATTTCCTCGGCGTCTCGCTGCCCCTGTGGGTGAGGCGCCTCGTGACGATGGTGCCCAGTTTCATCGTGGTCGCGCTCGGGATGGGGGCGACGCGCGCATTGGTGCTCAGCCAAGTCGTGCTGAGCCTTGCCGTGCCGGTGCCGATGCTTGCCTTGATCGGCTTCGCCGGTAGCCGCGCCGTCATGGGCGATCATCGTCTGGGGCGCGCCATGCTGGTCTTCGCCGCGACGACGTTTCTCGTCGTCGTCGGGATGAACGCGTTGCTGCTCGCGCAGAGCTGGCCGTTTTCCTGAGCGCTGCAATGGGGCTGCACGCAGGCGCTTTCTCGTTCGGCCGTTTGCGTCGACCGTCCGGTTCGCGGCGACCTCGCGCCGTCAAGGTGAGCGTTTTCGGGATTCCGGTGACGGTGAGGTCTGTGCCACATTCTTGCTTCACTTAACCGGGGGTCTAACCGGCTGTCGAAGCGCGAAATGCATTCCGGCAGGACGAATCGCCCGGCTTTGACTAACGGAAAGCGGCCCTCGACCCGTCTTCGGTGAAGTATCGACCCATCATGCTCTTCACCGCGACGGGGCGGCGGACTCCCAAGGTGAGCGTTTTCGGGAGCACGCCGTTCCAACATTTGGGCAATGCGGATGGGGGTCCTCGTCAAGCTGGGATTCATGCGATCATCAACGGTTCCGACGCGGTTAGTGTCCTATCCCGCGAGTGCCTTCGATCGAAGCACTGACGGGACAGGACACTAGGCGCATCACCGCCATTGCGACTACTGCCGGACTGCGAGCCGGCTCAACTGGAGAATCCGACGATGCAGATCACGGGAGACATGCTGATTGGCGGCACCGCGGTACGCGGCACCGCCGGGACGCTGCGCGCGTTCGACCCGGCCCGTAACGCGGAAATCGAACCGGCCTTCGGCGCGGGCGACGCCGGCGACGTGGATCGCGCTTGCCGGCTGGCGCAAGCGGCGTTCGATCCGTTCCGCCAAGCGCCGCTCGAAACGCGCGCGCAGCTGCTGGACGCGATCGGCGAGCGCATCCTTGCGCTCGGCGATGCATTGATCGAGCGCGCTCACGTCGAATCGGCGCTGCCGAAAGCGCGCCTCGAAGGCGAGCGCGCGCGCACGGTGGGTCAGCTCAAGCTGTTTGCCCAGCTCGTGCGCGACGGCCGCTGGCTCGGCGCGACGCTCGATTCGGCGATGCCCGAGCGCAAGCCTCTGCCGCGTTCCGATTTGCGCCTGCAGAAGATTCCCGTGGGCCCGGTGGCCGTGTTCGGTGCCAGCAATTTTCCGCTTGCGTTCTCCGTGGCGGGCGGCGATACCGCGTCGGCGCTGGCTGCCGGCTGTCCCGTGGTCGTGAAGGCGCACCCGGCGCATTTGGGGACATCCGAACTCGTGGGCCGCGCGATCCAAGAGGCCGTTGCGCAATGCGGTTTGCCGGCTGGCGTGTTCGCGCTCGTGCTCGGCGTCGGCAATGCGGTGGGTGAGGCGCTCGTCGCGCATCCGGCCATCAAGGCCGTCGGTTTCACGGGTTCGCGCGGCGGCGGCATTGCGCTGATGAATATCGCGGCACGCCGCCGCGAGCCGATTCCCGTCTACGCCGAAATGAGCAGTATCAACCCGTGCTTCGTCTTGCCGGGGGCGCTGGCTGCGCGCACCGAGGCCATCGCGAACGGCTTCGTCGATTCGTTGACGCTCGGCGTGGGCCAGTTCTGCACGAACCCGGGGCTGCTCGTGCTGCTCGACGGCCCGCATTGCCAAGCGTTCATCGATGCGGCATCGAAAGCGCTCGAGAAAAAGGGCGCTCAAACGATGCTGACCGCCGGTATCGCCAGCGCATACCGCGACGGCGTGAGCAAGCGTGCGGCTGTTTTAGGGGTGACGCGCGTCGGACAAGGGGCGAGCACGGATGCGCCGCATTCGGCCTTGCCCGAGCTGTTTTCGACGACACAATCGCGTTTTATCGCCGAGGCCCCGCTCGAAGACGAGATCTTTGGGCCGACCTCGCTCGTCGTGACCTGCGCGAACGTCGACGAAATGATCGAGTTGGCCGAGCACGTGGAAGGCCAACTGACGGCGACGCTGCAAATGGAAGCCGAGGACGTCGAACTCGCACGCAAGCTGTTGCCGACGCTCGAACGCAAGGCCGGCCGCATTTTGGCGAACGGCTTCTCGACGGGCGTCGAAGTGGCGCATGCGATGGTGCACGGCGGGCCGTTCCCGGCAACGTCGGATCCGCGTTCGACTTCGGTGGGTTCGCTCGCGATCGAGCGTTTCCTGCGGCCCGTCTGCTATCAGGACTTGCCGGCGCAGTTGCTGCCCGAGGCCGTGCAAGACGGCAACCCGCTGAACCTGTGGCGCTTGCGCGACGGCACGTTCGAGCGCCCCTGATCGCGTTAGCCGCCCACGCGATAGATTCGGCCCGTTTGGGCGCCCTCCACGCTGCGGCAGTAGGCGAGCGCAGCGCGTTGCGCGCTCACGGGTTCGAATCCGCGGAAGTACGCGGCGAGGGCATCGAACGACTCTTCGAGGATGGTCGGGCTGACGAGGTTGATCCGTAGGCCGCGCGGCAATTCGATGGCCGCGCCACGGACGAAGCCTTCGAGCGCGAGGTTCACGGTGGTGGCGTTAATGCCCTCGCGGATCGGCTCGTCGGCCAAGACGCCGCTCGTCAAGGTGAACGAGCCACCGTCGTTCACATGATGCTGCGCGGCCAGCACGACGTTGACTTGACCCATGAGTTTGTCGCGCAGCCCGATCCAGAACTGATCTGCCGTCATTTCGTGAAACGGCCCGAAATGGACTTTGCCGATCGTGGCGACGACGGCGTCGACGCGGCCGATCTCATGAAATAGCCGTTCCACGCTTGGCAAGTGGGTGGCATCGACGTGGTAATCGCCGTGCGATGCACCGACTTCGATCACTTCGTGACGCGGTTTCAATTGCGCGCAAACAGCCTGGCCGAGCGTGCCGCTCGCCCCGATAACGACGATCTTCATGTTTGCACCTCGCTGAAGGAATGAGCGCGCCGCGAGTCTCGGCGCCGAAGCATTATGGACGTTCGTCGTGCCGGGTGCGTAAGGGAAGCGTCAACAAGATGGCCGCAATTGCTTTGCCCGCCAGCCCGAGGCCCGTCACGCAAGCGCCGAGGGCGAACACGTGCCACTCCGCCGGCAGCAACGGCCCTGTGAAGACGATCGAGGCGAAGCCGAGCGCAACCGTGAGCCAGCGCGCCCAAGCATGGCGCAACGCCACGAAGGCATAGAGCAAGCCGACGAGGAGGCGGGCGATCAGCGCGGCCGCGAGCGCGGACGAGGCGGCCGATGCGCCGTCTGTCGGCGTCGATGCGAGCTGCCCGAGCGGCAGCTCGATCCAGGCGAGCGCGTAGCTGACGCCTAGGCAAGCGAGCGCGACGGCAAATCGCCGCGCCGAGGCGGGCTCGAGCGGCGCTCGGCGCGTACCGCGCGCTTCGCGTTGACGTCGCACGGCGGCGCCGGGTAAGGAGGGGCTCCGGCGGCTCGGGTGGGTCGCATTCATCGTGTGCTCGAAAGGTAGGTGGGCACGAACTTCGTCTCTCCAACGCTCGAGCATGCAGCGTGCGCACTCGTTCCTTCATCGTAGCGCAGCCGAACCCAACTGCAAGCGCCCGCAAAGTGCGCGGCCGCACACTCTGGGCTCGACGCGCCCCGTTGCCCGCCTTTGGTGCCCGAGATGCAAGAGCCGTTCCGGCTTCGGCGGGGCTTGGGCCCGCGGGCGCTTGGCGCCGACGAAAGAAAAACGGCTATTTTTTCGATAGAACCGACGTTCCCTACAGAGTATGATTCGAATCCTGCGAGCCGGCGCCCGTGGTCAAAACGCAGTCAGGCGCTCGCGGTCGCGGCTGCGCGACGCATCGCACGACGTCGCAGCAAGCGTATTCAGGGAGGCAGGTGACTCATGCATCACCCCGACGCCGCATTCACGCATCGCGGATACTTGCTCAATTGCGCGCCCGCGCGGGCAGGAGATGGCCGCTTTCAGCCGTACGTCGTGATCTCGCGCTCTAGCGATGGCGAACTCGTCGCGAACCGTTTTTTCCCGAACGATCTGCGTTTCGCCGACGAAGCCGCAGCGATCGCGCATGCGCGCGATTGGGCCGTGCGCTGGATCGACGCCAGTAGCTTGACGGTGTAGCGTGAATCGCTATGTTGGGCATGAAGTGTCCGTCGATCATCGGACGACATTGCACGAAACGCGGTAATCTTTTCGGATATTCGACTTTACACGCCGCATCGCTGCCGTTTTCACCATCATGCCGAATTCGCTTACCCGCCATTGGGGCCTTGACCAAATCGTGGCCGACCTGCGCGCCTCGCGCGAGCAATTGCATCGAACCCGCCATCCCCGTGGGATTCGAGAGCTGCCCTCGCGCCAAGCGATCGTCGGTATCGTCGAGGGCCTGCGTGCGGTCATGTTTCCGACGCACTACGGCGCGGCCGATCTGACCGACGAAAGCGTCGATTACTACGTCGGACGGACGCTCGAAAGCACGTTGCGGCTGCTGTGCGAGCAAGTGCGCCGTGCCCTGCGCTTTTTGCCCGAGCACGCCGATACGCCGGCACCCGAACTCGAAGCGCGCGCCTTCGAGATCGCGCGTGCGCTGGGCGCACAACTGCCGAGCATCCGGGCCACACTCGTGAGCGACATTCAAGCCGCGCACGTCGGCGATCCGGCCGCGCAGCACATCACCGAGATCTTGCTGTGCTATCCGGGCGTGCTCGCCATCATGCATCACCGGCTCGCGCATGCGCTGCACGAATTGGGCGTGCCGTTGCTCGCGCGGTTCATCAACGAGATCGCACATTCGGCAACGGGGATCGATATCCACCCCGGCGCGCAAATCGGCCGGAGCTTTTTCATCGATCATGGAACCGGCGTTGTCATCGGCGAGACCGCCATCATCGGCGAGCGAGTGCGGCTCTATCAGGCCGTCACACTCGGGGCGAAGACCTTTCCGGCCGATGCCGACGGGACGCTCGTCAAGGGGCATGCCCGTCACCCGATCGTCGAAGACGACGTCGTCATCTACGCCGGTGCGACGATTCTCGGCCGCGTCACGATCGGGCGCGGCTCGGTGATCGGCGGCAACGTCTGGCTCACGCATAGCGTCGTGGCCGGCACCAGCGTGTCGCAAGGCAACGTGCGCGAAGGCATGCGCGGCGAAGAGCCCGAGCCGCGAGGGCGCGCTCGCCGATGAATCGCGGACACGTCGTCATGCCTCGTTGCCTCGTGGCCGGCGTGCAGGCGACGGCGGCGGATACGGCGCGATCGTTCGCGCGCCACTCGCACGACACGTTCGGCGTAGGCGTCGTCCTGCGCGGCGCGCAGCGATCGGCAAGCGGGCGCGGGCCCGTGCAGGCGCGCGCCGGCGACGTCATCACCGTCAATCCGGGCGAAGTCCACGACGGCAGTCCGTTCGACGAACGCGGCCGCGCCTGGCACATGCTCTACCTGGAGCCGGAACTCGTCCACGACGTGGCGGGCGAACTCGGTGCGGCCCGGCCGGCATCGGTCGAACTCGAGCGGCCCGTCTTGCACGACGACGCATTCGTCGAGTGCTTCGAGCACGCGTTCGCGGCGGTGACGGGCGCGCCCGCCGCATCGGAGCCATTAGCCTGCGACGAGGCGCTGTTTGCCTTGATCGTCGCATTCGTTCGCCGTCATACGACCGTGCGGCTGCCAGCGCCGACGAACACCTCGGCCGACGGTGCGAGCGCTTCGATCCGACGCGCGAAGGCGCGTATCGACGACGATCCCTGCGCGGCTGTTTCGCTGGCCGACTTGGCGGCCGAAGCGGGCCTGAGCCGCTTTCAATTGCTGCGCGGTTTTGTGCGCGATACGGGACTCCCGCCCCACGCCTATCTGATTCAGCGGCGCATCTCGCTCGCGCGGCGTCTCATCGAACGAGGGCTGTCGCTCGCCGATGCCGCTGCCGGCGCCGGCTTTGCCGATCAAAGTCACATGACGCGTGCGTTCGTGCGGGCGTTCGGCGTGACACCGGCGCAATACGCTTGCGCGGTCCGGTAGCGGTTTCCACTCGATCTTCGCACGACGGCTGTCGACGATTGGCGTTCGATCGTCGCCATACCGTCGCGCATCGTGTGGCGCAGGCTCGAAGCGGTGCCACCCAGGTCGGCGCCTCGCTCGCGCTCCCCTGCAATTTCGTTCAAGACCGCGTGGGACCGCGTCCCTATCCTGCATCGCATCCTTTTATGTCGGGAGCGACGCGATGGGTTCACGTTTGACGGGCTATTTCTTTTGCGCGCTGGCGATGATCGGCGTGGGCAGCACGGTGGTGGCGAGCAAGCTGATCGCACACGGGCTGCCGCCCTTCGCCGCCACGGCACTGCGCTTCGGTATCGCCTTTCCGCTATTCGTCCTGGCGATGAAGGCGAAGGGCGAGGCTTGGCCGCGCGTGAGCCGGCGCGAAGCATGGCTGCTCGTCTTGCAGTCGGGTTCGGGCAGCGTCGGCTATACGGTGTTGCTGCTGAGCGGCATGCGGTTGACCTCGGCCACCGACGCCGGCGTCATTGCCGGCACGCTGCCGGCCGTCGCGGCGCTCGTCGCGGTCGTGATCTTGCGCGAGCGCCCGAGCGCGTTCACGCTCGGTGCAGTTGCTCTCGCGACCGTCGGCGTGTTCGTTTGCACGGTGCATCCGGCCGATCTCTCGACACACAGCGGCGTCGGCGCATCGGGGTCGCTGCTGCTCGGCAACGCCTTTATTCTGCTCGCCGTCACAGGCGAAGCCTTATTCATCTTGCTCAACAAACGCCTGCGCACACCCGTATCGCCGCTGCAGATGTCCGCGCTGATGTCGGGCATCGGCCTTGCGCTCTCGCTCGTCCCTGCGCTGATCGAACGACCGTGGACCGTCCATTACGACGGGGTCGCCATCGCGGGTGTCGTGTATTACGCGCTGGTGCCCACCGTCGGCGGATTCTTGCTTTGGTTCGCGGGCGCCGCGCGTATCGACGGCGCGCAAGCGAGCGCTTTGACAGCATTTGTCCCGGTCTCGGCCGCCGCGTTTGCCGCCGTTGTGCTGCACGAAGCGATCGGTGCGGCGCAAGGGTGGGCGATTGCATGCGTGCTCGGGGCCGTTGCGCTCATCGCTTACGATGGCGCCCAACGGCGCGGGCGCCCGGCATCGGTGTCCACCCCTCCTCGCGTGCATGTCGATTAGAGATCCTAAGCGAAACGATTGGCTCGAGTGGACGGCGGCTTAGCTAAGGCGGATGCGGCCCGGCAAGGGGCGTGCGCCGCTTAAGCGTTCGGCGGGCTGCCGCCCGTGCCGTTGCCGACGATGGACAAGAACTCGCGGCGCGTCGACGGATCGTCGCGGAACGAGCCCAGCATGCGCGAGGTCACCATCTGCACGCCGGGCTTGTGCACGCCGCGTGTCGTGATGCATTGATGGGCGGCTTCGAGAATCACGCCGACGCCCTTGGGCTGCAGAATTTCGTTGAGCGTATCGGCAATTTGCACCGTCATCTTTTCTTGGATCTGCAGGCGCTTGGCGAACGCATCGACGAGCCGGGCCAGCTTGGAGATGCCGACCACGCGATGATTGGGCAGATAGGCAACATGTGCGCGGCCGATGATCGGCACCATGTGATGCTCGCAATAGCTTTCGAAGCGAATGTCCTTCAGTACGACCATTTCGTCGTAGCCGTCCACCTCCGAAAAGGTGCGGGCCAGGATCTCGCGCGGGTCGTGCGCATAACCCTCGAAAAATTCTTCGTAGGCGCGCACCACGCGGGCCGGCGTATCGAGCAAGCCCTCGCGCGCCGGGTCGTCGCCGGCCCAGCGTAGCAGCACCCGCACGGCGTCTTCCGCTTCGGCGCGGCTCGGGCGCACCGGGCCCGCGGCCGAAACCGCCGCGCGCTTGCCGCCTTGGGCTGCCTTGTCGGCCTTCTTCGCTCGGGATCCTTCCTTCATCGCTTGCTCCTCGTGCGCTTCGCTTGCGCGACTCTACGAAATTGGGGCCATTGTTTCACGATTTCCGCTGCCGCGCGCATCGCCGACTTGCGCGCATCCGTAGCACAATATCCGGCACCCATCCCCCATCGATCCCGGAGGAGTTGCCGCCATGTCATTTGCTACCGTCAACGGGATACGCCTGCACTACCGAATCGACGACACCGGCCGCGCCGATGCGCCATGGCTCGTCCTGGCGAATGCGCTGGGCGCCGACCTGACGATGTGGACGCCGCAGTTGGCGGCGTTCTCTTCGCGGTTTCGCCTCTTGCGGTTCGATACGCGCGGCCTAGGCTGTTCCGACGCGCCATCCGGCCCGTACACCGTGGAGCAGTGGGCGGCCGACCTGCTCGGCTTGCTCGATGCGCTCTCGATCGAACGTGCGCATTTTTGCGGGATATCGATGAGCGGCTTGACCGGGATCGCGTTGGCTGCGCGACACGCGGAGCGAATCGATCGCCTCGTGCTGGCCCATACGGCAGCGCGGATCGGTGCGGCCGAAGTTTGGCAGGCCCGCGCGCATCAAGTTCGCGAGCAAGGGACGCGCGCGCTGGCCGATGCCACGTTGCAGCGCTGGTTCAGCCCTGGCTTCGCCGCGCGCGAGCCGCTCATGTGTGCGGCGATTCGCGACGCATTCGTGCACGCGGATAGCGAAGGGTACGCAAGCAATTGCGAGGCCATCGGGGCGGCGGATCTGCGGGCGGAACTCGGCGCAATCCGCGCGCCGACACTTGTCATGGCGGGAAGGGCCGATGCGTCGGTGCCGCCCGGCGACAGCCGTGCGCTCGCCGATGGCGTGGCCGGTGCGCGCTTCGTCGAACTGGACGCCCAGCACCTGTCGAATATCGAACGGGCTGCGGAATTTACGCAGGCCGTGCTCGATTTTCTGAGGGCGCCGCCCGCGGCGTAGCGCTAGGCATAGGCGTGCCCCGACAAGCGCAAGCGGCGGCCTATCGCCCGAATGCGGCGTCGGGCTTTATTCCTCGGCGTCGTGTTCGGCGACGAAACGCAGCAGATAGGCGCGCAAGGCAGCTTCGAGCGCGCGATGATCGGCAACGCTTTTCGATCCGGCTTCCTCCTCTTCGCCGAACAGGCTGGGCGGCGCGTCGCATACGCCCACTTCCAACCCTTCGCGGAGCACGCGAATTTCATGCGTGCCTTCCAGGTATTCGGCGACCCAATGAATCTTTTCGATATGGACGCCTGTGCGAACCGGTGCGGTCATCGAGAGCCTCCTCACGAGCAAAGCGGTGAACACTGCGGCAGTCGGCGAAAGCGGGCGCTTGCGCGCCGGCTTTCGATGTCGTGCCAGGTGCCTACTTCGCAAAAAGAGTACGCCACTCGGGCACCGAGCGCACGCGCTATCGTGTTGGCCGGTATTGGCCGGGGCACGATTAGCGACTGATGGCCTCGAGCGCCCGGCCTTTCGTCGACGGTCCGAGCAAGATCATGCAGATGCCCACGATCATGGCTGCACCGATGAAGACGGCCACACCGGGCACGCCGTACCGATGCAGCAAGACGCCGATCGCGAGGCCTGCGAAGGCGACGGCGAGCCGGCTCCACGAGTAGACGAAGCCCACCGCGCGCGCACGCACGCGCGTCGGGAACAATTCGGCTTGATAGCCGTGGTACGCGTACGACATGACGTTCGACGCCAGCGTGAAGAGCACGCCAAGCGCGATCAGCAGCCCGGGCGACGATGCCTGCGAGAACAGGGCGATCACGATCCCCATGATCAGCAAGCCGCCGCAGATCTGCGTTTTGCGTTCGATCTTGTCGGCGAACAGTGTGCCGAGCAGCGGGCCGAACGGGTTGGCGATGGCGATGATGAAGGCGTATTGCAGGCTCGTCGTGACGTGAACGCCACGGCTGATGAGCAGCGTCGGCACCCATGCGGCGAAGCCGTAAAAACCGATGGCCTGCGCCATGTTGAAAATCGAGAGTATGACCGTGCGCTTTAGATAGAGCGGGCCGAAGATTTCCCCGAACGAGCCGCGCCCTTCCACCTCGTCGCCGATCGGCCGAGGCGGCGACAGCTTGATGCCCTTTTCGGCTTCGACGCGGCGCTCGATATCGGCCACGATGCGCTCGGCTTCATCCGCTCGTCCGTGCCGGGCGAGCCAGCGCGGGCTTTCGGGAACGTTGCGGCGGATGATCCAGACGAACGCGGCGCCGAGCGTGCCGATCAGAATGACGACGCGCCAATATTCGAGCCCGAACGGATGCGTGCCCTTGAGGACGAACGCGAGAAACGCGACGAGCGGCACGACGCAGAACGTGATGAACTGGTTGATCGCATAGGCGCGGCCGCGTTCGCCGCTCGGGATCAGCTCGGAGATGTACGAGTCGATCGTCACGAGTTCCACCCCGATACCGATGCCGGCGACGATCCGCCACAAGTTGATTGCCTCGCCCGAACGCTGGAACGCCATGATCGCTGTGCAGACGACGTACCAGATCAGCGACCAGGTGAAGATGAAGCGCCGCCCGAAGCGATCCGCGACGAAGCCGAAGACGAGCGTGCCGAGCCACAAGCCGGCGAACGTGGAAAAGACGAAGGTGCCGAATCCCGCGACGGCGATCGGCGCGAGCGCCGAAAACACGCCGAGCGATTCAGGCTTGAACAGCCCCGACTGAACCATGCCTGGCGCGACATAGCCGGTGAAAAACAGATCGTAGAACTCGAATACGCCGCCGAGCGAGATCAGCATCACCATGGTCCACACGGTGCGCGATGGCGGCAAGCGGTCGAACCGCGCTGCGATTGCTAAGGATTGTCGATCGGTCATCTTCGCCTCTTTCCGTTCTTTTGCGTTTGGCTGTCGATTGCTTGCAGATGGCTTTTAGCGCGCGAGCGCCGGGAAAACCCCAAGGCAATGTGGCATGTCGTCAACTACTTAACAATGGGTGCGAACACGGACACTCGGCCCGCTCGATCAAGATATGCGCATAGTGGGCGGTGTTCGCGCCAGCAAGGGTGCGAATTGAGGGGGTATCGGGAGGCAATGGGAGGGGATCGAGGTGCCAACTGCATGTTGCACCACCGCATATCGCGATGTACCGCAGGCAGGAAAAAAAGCGCGCCGGCGATGTCGAAACGGCCTGCGCTCGCTCGTCGTATGGTCGGAGCCTCTCGATTCGCGAGTGCGCGAGCCGCGGCCCATTCATCCACGACATCATGACATTGGAGCGCCACAATGACCTCATCCGTTAAACCCATTCCCGAAGGCATGCATACGGTTACGCCCCACCTCATTTGCCGTAACGCGTCCGATGCGATCGCGTTCTATGAAAAGGCCTTCGGCGCGGTAGAACTGTTTCGCATGCTCGGCCCCAACGGCAAGATCGCGCACGCTCAGATCAAGATCGGCGATTCGGTGCTGATGATGACCGACGAAAGCGACGAATGCGGCATGGCTGGACCGCTGACGCTGAAGGGGACGCCGGTTAGCCTCTATCTGTACTTCGAGAATGCGGACAAGGCGTTCGAGCGCGCCGTGTCCGCCGGCGTTACCGTCAAGATGCCGTTGGCGGACATGTTCTGGGGCGACCGCTGGGCCGCGGTCGATGATCCGTTTGGGCACCATTGGCATATCGCCAGCCGTACGCGCGAACCGAGCATGGACGAGATGCAGCGCGCGATGGCGGAGATGCCGAATAAGTGAACGACTGAACGAATCGGGGCAACTTGCGCGCCGGCCCGCTACTCGAGGGGGGCCGGCGTGTCGCTGCAAACGCGCCGCAGACAGGTTCGCCGCCAACGGCGATCTATCGCTGACAGTGGCTGGGGTAACGGAGGGTTCGACAACACGAACGGCCAGCTGAGCGCGGCGCACAATGCGGCGCTTTCGTTGGCGAATATGGCGTGGGATCCGTCGGTAGGGTCGGGCGGCGGGATATACGCTGGCGCACAGTTGGCAATGCGTGCCGCCGCCAACAGCCAAACTCCCCACCGCCATCTCATCGACCAATTGCATCCATTGGCATTCGCATTGGGTGCAAGAGACGGGCGATTTCAGCGCGGACAAACGTCACGAGGTATGGGGCTGCGGCAGCGCGGCCGAATGCACGGCACTTTACGGGAGTGCCTACACGAACGTGGGCGGTGTAATCGATCCTCCGACTCCGGTGGGCAACATCGCTGCGACGATCCAAGCGCCGAACCTCTCGATCACCTCGGGCGGAAAGATCGTCAACGTCGGGAATGTGGTTGGCCAGTCGGTGTCGCTCACGGGTACGAACCTGTCGAACGGCATCACGAAATCGAACACGTATACCCCGGTAGTGGGCAACCCACCCCAGGTGATTAGTCTGGCGCCGGCCGCGGGCGGGCTGAACCTTTCCATTCCGGCAACATTGGGCGGCTCGGCACTGACGCAGACGAAGCTGGCGCAGCAAGGCAACGCGTCTTCGAGTGACACGGGTTCTACAGGCGTCGATTACGTTTTGGGCGGCACGGGCACGACGCTCGATCCAGTTTCGCCGCAGGTGCTGGTGCGGAACCTGCCGTCGAACCTTCAGCCGAGCACCTCGCTGTTCTATTACAACCCGCAAGCCGAGGACGCGGCGCTGCAAACGGCCGCGCTCAAGCAGACCGGACAGGCGACGTTCGTGAATGGGTTATCGAGCGATAGCAAACAGCAGTTGTCGGTCACCGATCAAGAAAAGTTGGTGTTGTATGCGAACGCAACGGAGTATGCGAAGGCAAACAATATCCAGCTCGGGCAAGCGCTGACACAGCAACAAATTGGCGAGCTGACGCAGCCGATGCTGTGGTACGTGGAGCAGACGGTGCCGGAGCCGGGGTGTTCGGCGACGGGTACGCTCACTTGCCCGACAGTGACCGCGCTGATGCCGCAGGTGTACTTGCCGGCGAATACGTCGGCGCTGTCGGCGGACGGGAACATTGTCGCGAGCGACAGTATCAAGCTGAACTTCGGCAACAAGGATAACGGCGGCAGCATCCTCAATACGGGGACGATCGCGTCCAATGGCTCGCTGACGGTAACGACGGGGACGCTGACGAATCAGCAAAACCAAGTCGACGTGGGTCAGATTTGGACGAACGTGAGCGGCGGGTACCTGGAAACGACGGGCACGCTGGTACAGCCTGGCGGGTTCATGAGCGCCGCGGCTGGGCAGATGACGCTGAATGTGTCGCAGCTCAACCAGATCGGTGGGTTACTGCAGGAGGCGAATCCAGACGGCTCAGCCAACAACGCTGCGACGCAGCAATTGCTGGGCCAGGTGCTGCAGCAGTTGGGCGGCAATTTCACGAAGACGACGGTAAGCGACGACCTGCATACGAACTTCGTGGCGGCGGGGGGGTTTGGCGTTCAGCAACTGGCTGCGATCGTGGCGGCCATTGCGGCGTCGATTGTGACCGCGGGGGCGGCAGCCGCAGCGATGGGGGCGACATTGGCGACAATGACGCTCGGCGAATCGATCGTTGTAGGCATGGCCAGCGGCATGGCAGGGAGCCTCGCAAGCCAGGTGATTTCGGGTAACGGGATCAACTTCGGTTCAATTTTGGAAGCAGGGGCGATCGGTGGGGTGACGGCTGGCCTGACCAATGGCATTACTTACAACAGCACGACTGGGTCACTCGGTATCGGAAACTGGGACCAGGGGCTGAACAGTCTGCCGCAGGATACGAGCACGCTGGGGCAGTTGGCGGGGATCTCCAACATCGGTAGTTCACTAGTGCCCGAAGCGGGACAAACGGCGGCGAGCAATTTGCCGACGGAATTAGCTGCGATGGGAGCGACGGCGACGATCAACGCCGGTGTGCAGACCGCGATTGAAGGTGGGAGCTTCCTTAATAACCTGAAGAATGCCGCCGTTGGAGACTTGGCAGCGGCAGGCGCTTACGCAATTGGCAATGCCGGCGAGAACTCGGACTCGTTCCTTGCGCAGGGATCTATCGGCTACGATTTGGCCCACGCGGCGTTGGGTTGCGCTGCATCGGCGGCCGAGGGGACTGGGTGCGTTGGCGGGGCCATTGGCGGGGCGGCTAGTGCGGCGCTGACGCCGTTGTTCGCGGGGGTGATTGATCCGCAGCACGACCCTCTTACCCAAGGCCAGACGGCCGCGCTCGGGGCCTTCGGAACATTGGTGGGTGGAGCGCTGGCGGGGTTGTCGGGAGCCAACGCTCAGGGCGGAGCGCAAGCGGGCCAAAATGAGGCCCTGAACAATACCGGCGGCTTCGGGCATTGGGGCAACCGTAAGCTCGTCGATCCGTCAATACACAACCCGAGCGCAGAGGCGGAGCTTGACGCTGAGGAGGAAGCGAAGAGTGACGTGGTGCGACTTTCGCCGGGACACATGCCGACTCAGCAGGAGCAGGAGGAAGGCGATTTTACGATCAAGCCCGGCGGTGGTCCGTTGCCGGTTGGCACGCCGTCCAATGGCGACTCCTATACGATCTATCCGCTTGGTTCCGGGGCTGCAAGTGGTCCATTGCCGGCCGGCTATACAATGGTTACCCGTTGGGTATCGCCTGAAGAGGCAAGTCAGTGGCTTGCGACACAGGGAACTGCCATCCCGGCTGGCATTGGGGCAGGTGGTCGGGTATATGTAACGATACCAGGGGCTCCTCAGCCAGGTGGCACGGGGCCCGTGCAAATTAACTTCGCGGTTCCGCAAGTCGCGATTAGTCCAGCGGGCAATGCTCAATGGGGGCAGATATTCCAACCAGTAACGAGCACGCCAATCTATAACACGACCATTGTTGTCCCGAAAGGCGTGACGATCCCAGGACATTAAGAGATGAGCTTTATCGACGTTACGCCTGAGTATGGCTTAGTGGTCCGGAAGGACGCGCTCCGGGAACGCGGCGTGTCGTTCGAGATGTTGCTGGCTGTGATGAAGACGGACGCTCCATTGGATAGTGATGATCGGCTAATCTCATTTGGGCCATCGTTTGGCCAAGAGGCTCTTGACGGATTGATTGAAGGGCTTTCTGGCTTGGGGCTGCACTACTTCGATGACTTCATCGAAGTAGTGGGCAACTATCCTGAGTGGTGCCGGTTCAAGGTCGGCTATGCGGCGAAATAAAAGTAGCAACCTGGCGAGGTCATAAGGCAGCGACCCCATTGCATCGGGATTCTGCGTATGAAATCACTTACGCATGCGTGATGACGAGCTTGCCGAGTTGCACTTCGATCTTGAGTCGTTGGTAAGGCATGAAGCCGGCTTGCTCGAGCCATCGGCCGGAGAGCTTGAACCAAGGCACGAGGGGCGGTGCGGGCCGTCGGCGAGGCGAGTAAGGTCGCCAGCGTGGCGATTGCTGAATCGTGACGCTGCGTGAGGGGTGTGCGTCGTCAAATGCTTTAAGATTGGCGTCAGCCATATCGACTCCTGGTATGAGTTGATGTTGGTCAGCGGGCCGTGAGTGTTGGTAGCACTTGCGGCCCGCGCTGCGTTTACGGCGATGGGAGGGGTGGCCGTTCTCCTGTTAGCTGCGATGTTAAGTCTTTGATTGTATTAAAAATAAGTAGTCCTAACAATTAGCCGATCGGCCTAGGACGCTGAGTAATGCAGTGCGGGCCATGCGGCCCGATACCTTGACGAATGAAGAAGTGCCGGTCCGGAGCGGCCCGGAAATGCGACATTACTACTTGGTTTCTACAGCCGGTGTAGCGGCTATATGCCCGGCCGTGGATAACGCAGCGTTATGTCTTGCGCCCCCGGTCCTGATGCATGGCGCTTGCGCGCAAAGCTGATGAGCCCAGCCCTCCCGGCTGTCTGCTGTGCGCGGGCTACGGCCGCGATGCGTCCTTCGCTCCGTACTCGCAGCCTGCCTCCCATCCGCCCCCAAGGGGCTCCCTGTTTAGCCGTTGCTGCGCAACGGAAAACAACCCCAAACGAAAAATCGCGGTTCGGCATGCGGTGCAAGCCGCCAAGTCGTCTTGCACCGCAGAGCCTGAGCGTGGCGAACCGATCGCCGTCAAGGCCAAGCTCTGCGGGCGCGCTGGCGCGCGGTCTTGACCGGGTTGATGCCGGACCTTCTGCATAGGTGGGTGGGACTCACGCTGCTGGCCTGGCGAGTGTAACGCCGTGCTCGTCGCGTCAAGGGTTCGCTTCGCCGGGCTGCGCCCGCGCTTGACGCGCCTGAGCGCGGCGCAGGCTCGGTGAGGGCAACAGCTCGAGTGTCGCGGAGGGCGAACATCTGGGCGCTGAAGGATATCCATTCGGCTACGCATCCCGCGCGGCTCACGCGTGCGACACTGAAACCGGAGGATGAACCGCCGGCGACGGTGGCCGACTTACTGGACGCACTGGATGCCAAGGCGTAAGCCGAGGCCGAAACGGAGGAATAGATGAACTTACGGGAGTGGTTAAAATGGCGCCATGCGTGACTGAGCTTAGGGGCCGAAAAATGGGAACGAGCTACGAGAAGGACGTGGTGGCATGGGCCAACGAGCAGGCTGCGTTGTTGCGCGCGGGCAAGTTCTCGGCGCTAGACATCGAGCACATCGCAGAGGAAATCGAGGACGTGGGTAAGAGCGAACAACGCGAACTGATCGTCCGTATGGCCGTGCTGCTGGCGCATCTGCTCAAGTGGCAGTTCCAGTCCGCGCGGCGGGGCGCAAGTTGGCTACGAACGATCAAGGCTCAACGGCTGGACGTTGCCTACCTTCTGGATGAAGCCCCCAGCCTGAAACCGAAGTTGGTCGATGCTGAGTGGATGCGCGTTGTATGGGCAAAGGCTCTCGCACAGGCGGTCAGCGAAACCGAACTCGATGTGTTCCCCGAAACTTGCCCATGGTCCATGGAGCAGGTGTTGGACGAGGAGTATATGCCGGACTGATTGTTGGATCATCCGAAGACCTGCCGGCCTTGCGCCGGCTTTTTCACGGCCGTTGCTGGCGTGGTGCGAGTTGGCCACCTTCTTAGCCGCCCTTGGGCGGTTCTCTCCCCCTTCCCCCTTCTATCGTCGCTGGGCCAATACAATCGGCGTGCAGCGCTTGCGCGCCATCGCTCTTTAACCTCCTTCGCCGACGCCTCGGTGGGCCGCAAAACCGCGTCTGGGCAAAAAATCCTCCTGGTCGAACCGCGTCTAGGCGACGACGGGCTGCAAAGCCAAGCCGCGTCTAGGTTTGCGAGCCGTTGCGGTCAGAGGTTGTCTCGGGTGTTGGATATGGGGCCATTGGTGGAGCGGCTAGTGCGGCGTTCTCGCCTGATTTGCGGAAGGCGATCGATCCGACGGGTGCTGCGCTCGCTCCCGTAACCGAATGACACAAATGGTGCGTAACCGCGTGCGAGCGGCGGGGCGGAGCAACATTGGCAGCTGCCACTTGTTCCGGCACGCGATGGCCACGCAGATGCTGGAGAACGGGGCCGACGTTCGGTTCATCCGGGCGATGCTCGGCCACGCGGACATCAAGACGACGCAGGTGTACACGCGGGTGAGCATCCGGGCGCTGACGGATATCCATTCGGCTACGCATCCCGCGCGGCTCACGCGTGCGACACTGAAACCGGAGGATGAACCGCCGGCGACGGTGGCCGACTTACTGGACGCACTGGACGCCGAGGCGCAAGCCGAAGGCGAAACGGAGGATTAGGTGAACTTACGGGAGTGGTTAAAATGGCGCCATGCGTGACTGAGCTTAGGGGCCGAAAAATGGGAACGAGCTACGAGAAGGACGTGGTGGCATGGGCCAACGAACAGGCTGCGTTGTTGCGCGCGGGCAAGTTCTCGGCGCTGGACATCGAGCACATCGCAGAGGAAATCGAGGACGTGGGTAAGAGCGAACAACGCGAATTGGCGAGCCGTATGGCCGTGCTGCTGGCGCATCTGCTCAAGTGGCAATATCAGCCGGAGCGTCGCGGTTCGAGTTGGCCGCGCACGATCAAGGAACAGCGACGCGCCATTGAGGTGACTCTGCGAAAAACGCCCAGCCTTAAGAGTTCGCTCCGTGATTCGGATTGGCTTGTGAGTGCATGGGCCGATGCAATCTCTAAGGCCGTTGCTGAGACCGATTTGGAAGACGTGTTCCCCGAAGTCTGCCCGTGGTCAACGGAGCAGGTGCTCGATCCGGGGTTCCTGCCGGGGTGAAGCCCGAGCCAATCAGGCTACCCTGAATACGCCAGCCTTCGAGCTGGCTTTTTTACGGCCATTGCGTGACGCGGCGAGCCCCGCTTCTCCGTGTCGGCATTTGGCGGTCGTGGACGATGGAGCAACGGCTCGATCCGGCGTTCCGGCCGGAATGAAGCCCGAGCCAACCGGGTCGTCTTAAGTATCCACCACACATTTCCTTTGATAGCATCTACCTGTTGTATCGGGGGCCGCCCGCCGTCGCGCTATTCGACGGCGGCGCAACGTAAATAATCGACCACAGGCACCGGGCGCAGGATCGCCATTCATGGCGGCATAGACGCACCGGCGAGTTAGACCAATGGAACTACGGATACACCGTACGGGGCTGACGGCTGCGGCCGTCGATTCGAAGCACGCGCGCTCGACGTTCGCGCGACCAAATAAACGGCATGTGGCGCCGCCAACCTGCTCGGCTTCGAGCGCCGGGCTCAGCATCGTTTTCAAACTCGTCGCCGCCTTCGCGTTCGCCGTTTTGTTCGCCGGCAACGTCGCGGCGTCGCAAGCGCCCGGCATAGGCATCGACGATCTCCGCACGGCGGATCGTATGACCGACATCGTCGAAAAGGGCCAAAAAACCGCCTACGATCAGGTGTTGACCGCCTATAAGCAAGCGATCCAAGCGCATCCGGACGACCCGGTGTTAGCCCTCGCTGCATGCCGCTTCAGCGAGCATTTCGGCAGCGTGGACGATTCGCCTTGGGCCGATGCGGCATGGCAGGACTTCCGCACCTGCGAGTCGACGCTCGAAAAGCAGTATCCGTCCGATACGGATATCGCCCTCTTTTTGCTCGAGCATAAGGCCGCCAAACCGGCGATCGATTTCGGCGAACCGCTGGTCAAGCGCTCGTCGCATTGGACGGTCCTTCAGCAAGCGCGCCTGCATGCCGCCCTAGCACGCGCATACGCGCAGGCGAAGGATGAGGAGCGCGCGGGGAACGAGGCGATTCTCGCGACGCACCTCGATCCCGCCAATCTGCAACTCGTCCCGGCCATGCGCTACCTCGCGAAGAAGGGCGAAACCGACGAGGCGGCCAAGCTGCTTGCCGCGGCGCCGGTCCCGAAGTTCTGGTGGCAGGAAACGCAACGAATCAGCGCCGCGGCGGAGCTTTTGCCTGGCAATGCCGCAAAGGATGAGTTGCATCGCGCGCAACAGGCCGGCTTGAAGATCGACGCCTACACAGCGGCACGAGCGCTGGAACACGTCGGCGATGCGAAGGGTGCCGACGCGCTGCTGTCCGCCGATACCGCTTCGCGCAAAAACGAATCGCCGCAAAACCGGCAATTCCGTCTCAACGTCGCATTCGATGCCGGTGATGCGAAGACCGCGACCGCCATCATCCGCGATCAGTATGCGTCGACGCACAATGCGACGCCGCTTGCCTCGGCCTATGCGCACCTGCTGCGCCTCGATCCGTCCGTGGCCGGTCGTGCCGACCTGTTTCCCCTCGCCGTCAGTCTCATCACCTACCTGCTTGGCATTGCCGCCGCGCCAGCGCTGTTGATGTTTCCTGCCCACTATCGCGGTACCGTACGACATCGAATCGGCAAGGACTGCACGCCGCTGTTCGAACGTGTCGGGCTGCGGCATGCGTGGCTCGGGCTGTCGATTCTTCTGCTGGCGCTCTATGCGGTGACGATGCTTCGTTTCGGCGGGAACGCATCGGTGTCGCCGACGAGCGGCGTTGCACGCGTCGATTGGCAAACGCGCGTCGCGGTGTCGTATCTGTGGACACTGTGTTTTGCCGCGGTGGGACTCGTCTCGGTCGGAAGGCTGCTTTCATGGCGCGAGTGGCTGGGTACGGGCAAATGGAAACTCGCGTGGTTGCTGCTTCCCGCTGCGCTCCTTGGATACGATGTATTTCAGTGGTTGGCGCACCGCCACGGGCCGCAGTTCACCTGGTCTAACGCGACGTGGGCCGTTGCACTTTTGCATGGCGCCGTGTCGCTAGGGGGCGTGCCGCTCGCGTTGATCGTGCTGTCGTTGTGCGTTCCCATCATGGAGGAACTGGTCTTTCGAGGTTGTCTGTTAGGCGGCTTGTCGCGGCATCTGAGCTTCGGTTGGGCCAACTTCGTCCAAGCGTTCGTGTTTGCCGCCATGCATCAGGACGGCACGCATTTCTTTTACCTCCTTGCGATGGGGGCGACCGCGGGGTGGCTTACGAAGAAGACCAAGGGATTGGCCGTGCCGATCTTGCTACACGCTGTCAATAACGCCATCTTCGTGTTTTCGCTCACGGGTACGTAGCGGTTAGCCAGCCCGTCTCTCGGCCGGCCTCGCGCCGGCTTTTTTGTGGCGTTACCCGGCCCTCGAGTTCGCCTGCGTTTCGACGCGGCGTCAATTCGGGCGCCTTGTCGAACATGGCGCGCGGTGTCGATCGGGACCTTCGTCCTTGTTTTTTGGGGCATTGCCATCTTCAATAAGTCGGTCGGGACGACTGGCATGCTCGGCTCCCGCTAGGCCCATTACCCTTGAGACTGCCAATGAAGAAACTGATCAACGATCCGTCCGCTGTCGTCCGTCAGATGCTGGAAGGGATAGCAGGGCAAGCCCCCCATGTCGCGATACTCGGCGATGAGAACGTCCTCGTTCGCCAAGGGCTCCCCGAACCGGCGAAACGCCCCGTTGCGCTAATTTCGGGCGGCGGGAGCGGCCATGAGCCGGCGCACGGCGGGTACGTCGGCGACGGCATGCTCAGTGCCGCCGTCTGTGGCGAGGTATTTACGTCCCCGTCCACCGATGCGGTGCTCGCGGCGATACGCGCGACAGCCGGCGAGAACGGCGCATTGCTGATCGTCAAGAACTATACGGGCGACCGTTTGAACTTCGGCCTCGCGGCCGAGTTGGCGCGGTCGGAGGGGATACTGGTGGAAATCGTGACGGTGGCGGACGACGTCTCGCTGCGCGGTCGGATCGACCGCCATCAGCGGCGCGGTATCGCGGGAACCGTCCTAGTCCATAAGATTGCCGGCGCGGCCGCGGCGAAGGGGTACTCGCTGGAACAGGTCGCCGCCGCTGCGCGCAAAGCGGCCGCGAACCTCGGAACGATGGGGGTCGCACTCGACGGATGTACGTTGCCGGGGGCGGAGAAGGCCGGCTTTCGTCTGGCGGACGACGAGATCGAACTCGGCCTCGGCATTCATGGCGAGAAAGGCGTCGAGCGTACTGCGCCGATGAAGGCCGACGAACTGACGGAAACGCTGCTCGCCAACATCGTCGAGGACTTGGCGCTGAAGGGCGGCGAGCGTGTTGCGTTGTTGGTGAACGGGCTGGGAGCGACGCCGGAGATGGAATTGGCGGTCGTTTTACGCGATGCGTTTGCGAGCCTTAGCGCCAGAGACGTCCAGATCGAACGAGCGTGGGCCGGCACGTTTTTGTCGGCGCTCGACATGCCGGGTTGCTCGATTTCCCTGTTGCGTCTCGACGACGACATGCTGGCGCTGCTGGACGCGGACACGCAAGCGCGCGCATGGCCCGGCGGCGGGGCGGTCAATCGGCACATTCGTGTCGAGCCCGCCGTTTCAGCACGAGCATCGGAGGCGGGCGCGCCGACAGCGGCCGATCGCGACGACCGGGGATGGTCCAACAGGTTCCGGCCCGCGCTGGAAGCCGTTGCGCATGCGCTGCTCGACCAAGAAGCCATCTTGACCGACCTCGATTCGAAAGCGGGTGACGGCGATCTCGGGGCGAGCATGCGACGCGCGGCCGAAGCGATTCTGGCCGTTCCCGCTAGCGAGCTGGGGGCGCCCGACAAGGCGCTGGCCGCGCTCGGCATGGCGTTGCGTCGGGCGATCGCTGGGAGTTCGGGGCCGTTCTATGCCACGGCGCTGTTGCGGGCCGCGCGCGTGCTTGCCGATCATCCGAGTCCCACGGCGGCGAATTGGGCGGCGGCCATGGCGGGGGCGGCCGACGCGATCGGCGAATTGGGCGGGGCGAAGCCGGGAGATCGCACGATGCTCGACGCATTGGTGCCCGCCGTCGATGCCTTCGACCGAAGCCTCAAGTCGGGCCTGGAGGCTGGCGAGGCTTGGGCGGCTGCAGTGAGTGCCGCGGAGTCCGGCGCACAGGAGACGGCGCATATGACGCCGCGCGCGGGGCGCGCAAGTTATCTCGGTGCGCGCGCGATCGGCTCGCCCGACGGCGGCGCGGTGGCCGTCGCGTGCTGGCTGAAGGCTTTGCAGCCGTATATCGGCACGCGTTAGGCGGTACCAGCGCGGCGACGCGTCGGCGCGACTCCCCATGCGCCCGCGTCGCTGCCGTTGACCCGGTGCCGTCGGTTTGAATGACGGGTTGCCGGTGCATCGCGACATCGCGACATCTCGACCGAGCCAATAGTGAGCTTATTCGGGAACTCGATGCCTCCACGAGCGAAGCGCATTGGGAAGTGCGCAATCGATTGCGTGACCGAAATCCTCGATTCGATCGATTTCGTCTTCGGTCGAGACAGATCTTTGTCAATTCCGGAGCGTTAAGAATTATCCCTCGGCCGCCACGTGGCTCATTATCAAGTCGCTGCGCATATGCGCAGTTACTTAATAGGAGCTAACGATGCACGATTTTTCCCAAAAACAAACGGTTCTCGGTTTCACGAACGCATCATTGCCGGAATTTGTTGCTGCACGTGTCCAGGGATATTACGAAGATAGAGTGGCGCGAAGCTGGGGCGGCGGTCACATTATGCGCGGACGGAGGCCAGGACTGGACGCGTTGCACCTATCGAGCAACGATTATCTTTCGATTTCCAAACACCCGAGAATTCTGCACTCGATGAGCGAGGCGATTCTGGCCGACGGCAATGGCTTGCTGATGTCGGGAATTTTCTTGCACGGAGAGAATCCGCTTTTAGCGCTGGAAGATCGACTGGCCGACTTCTTGAGGTCCGAGGCTTCGATTTTGTGTCAATCGGGTTACGCCGCAAATACGGGTTTGCTCCAATCGATTGCGTCTTCCGGAACTCCGGTCTATATCGATATGCTGGCCCATATGTCGCTATGGGAAGGCGTGCGCGCCGCGGGCGCCAACGCGGTAGGCTTCTTTCACAACGATGTGGATCACCTGGAACGGCAAATTCGCCGAAACGGGCCCGGTGTCGTCATCGTCGATTCCATATACAGCACGAACGGCAGTATGTGTCCGTTGACTGCTATTGTCGATACCGGCGTCAGTCATGGCTGCGTGCTCGTTGTCGACGAATCGCATTCGTTGGGGACGCACGGCCCGGGTGGCGCGGGGTTAGTCGTCGAGCTTGGCCTGGCAGAGCGCGTCCATTTCAGGACTGCGAGCTTGGCGAAGGCATTTGCGGGACGCGCAGGCGTTATCGCATGCTCGAGACGATTTCAGGACTATTTCAAGTTCGAATCGCGCCCCGCGATCTTCAGCTCTACCTTGCTGCCGCACGAAATTGCGGGTATCGACGCGACAATCGGGGTCATCGAGCACGAGACATGGAGGCGCACCAAGCTCGCATCGAACGCCCACTATTTGCGCACACAGTTGACACAGCTCGGCTACAACCTAAACGGCAGTGTGAGCCAAATCATCGCGTTGGAATCCGGTACTGAAGAGAGAACGATCGTTTTGCGCGACGCGCTCGAGTCGCGAGGCATATTCGGTTCCGTCTTCTGTGCGCCCGCCACCGCCCAGAATCGTGCGCTGATGCGGTTGTCCGTTCATGCCTCGCTGAACCAAGAAGAACTGCAAAGAATCGTCAGTGTTTGCGAGGCTATTCGCGACGAGGTAGGGCTCGATCAGTGGGCGTCGACACGCCGGATGCGTGCGACGCCACGCGCCACTGCGAAAATCGGAGCCGAGGAGTGCGCGGCGTAATGTTGTGCAGCGGCTAGCGGAGCCGCGCGTGGGGCTCATTCCTATGAGCCCCACGCGAGTTGCGCCCCACGATCGAGTTGGTCCAAGTAGTCGTCGTACGGAAAGATTGTCCCGAGATCGAGGCCTTGGGGGCGTTCGATAAGCGCGCACGAGTACATTTCCTGTCCCTGTACGACGAACGAGGGATGCATATATCTGCGCCACGATTCTCGCTCGATCGGAAAGATGCCATCCGATTCCCAAAAGTAGGGCACGCTGCGGCGCTCGTCCAATTCCACAAAAAACTCGGAAGGAGCGTCGCGCTCGATGGCGATTTCGCGTGCCGCCCGTAGGGCGTCTTCCGCATAGACCACGAATAGGAAAGGCGTAGCGGCACCGTCGAGCATGAGTAAGCCAGTCGGGCGAACCGAAACATAGTGCTCGACGATATCGAATTGTTTAAAGATCTCCCGTGCTTTTGTCGCGAACGCGGGATCGCTAAGAAAGCGGTATTCCGAGAGTGCCAGCGCATCGACGACTGTGCTCTGTGTGTGGCGCAAATAGGCGTCCTTCATTTCGTCGATGGCCTGGTTCAACGCCTCGAATGCGCCAGGGTCCTGTTTTCGAATAAAGCGATCGATGATGCCCTCGTTGAAGCCCTTGACCGCGAGGTGCTCGTCGGCTTTGCCGGTTAGCACAATCTTTTTGAGGGCCGGATGCTTGATGCGTCTGCACAGTTCGAGACCGTTCATGTCCGGCATGTCGTAGTCGACGACCAGAACCGACGTGCATTCGAAGCGCCGGGCATTGTTCACCTGTCGGCGGATCGCATCGATACGCATCGCGATGACTTCTTGATCGTCGCTTTGCTCGGCGCGATCGTGGTATCGAGCGAGGAAGCGCTCGGTGGTCGGCGCGAACGCCGCGGCATTGTTGACCGCATCCAGCGCGTGCTCCGCTGAATTGAAAAATCGAAATGCGAGCCGTGCGTCGAGCTGAAGGCTTAAATTGGCGAGAAAATTCGCGTTGTCGTCGACAAAGCCCACGGTGGTCGGAAAGGCGAATGGCTGGATCATGATCGTTGTGGTGGTACAGGAAAGGTCAGGACAAACTCGGTGTACTCGTTTTCCGTCGACGTACATTCGATTGCGCCGCCTATCGAACGCAGGACATCGCGGCAGAACGCCAAACCGATACCTGCCCCGAGCGAAACGTCATCGGTCTGCTCGGAGGATGTGTAAAACCGCGTGAAGATATGAGGCAGCACGCGCGGAGCAATGCCTGCCCCGTTATCGCGGAAGTAGAGATAGTTCAGGTCGTGCCCACGCGCTAGGCGAATGGAAATTTTCGAGTCCTCGACGTTCCTGCGGGATCTAAGCGCGTTCTTGATTAGATTGAACAGCACATGCACCATCAATGTCTGTGAGCCGTCGAAAATGAAGTCGTGGGCAACGTCGGCCTGCACGTGATCGCGCTCGCGATCACGGAACGGGTAGCGCTCGAGCGCCGTGCGAATGCATTCCGCCATGGAGCAAGGTTGCATGGGGTGATCGCAACCGCTCGCGACCCTGGCGTTAACCAACAACATATCGATCATCGAGTTTGAAAGCAGCGCTTCCCGCTCGATGCGCTGAAGCACGCCGTGCATCGACGATAAATGCGCGAGCCTAATTTTCGGGACGCTAAGCCCGCTGCCTTGAGCCACGTCGTAGCATTTGAGCAGCGTGGGCAAAAAACGAGCGAGGCCCGACGCGCCCGCGCGAATCGCAAGCAGCGGGGTGCGCAGTTCGTGGGCCACGCTTCCGGCTGTGGCTAACATCGCGCGCTCCTGTTCCACCCGAATGCGCGCGGCGTCGTAGTTGCCGATCGCGCCAATGGCGACGGCGAAAGAGAAAATCGCCAGTTGCGCAAGCAGCGACGCTCCGAGATGGGGCGATGCGGTGGTTAAACAGTACGCGAGCAATGCGAGACCGACACCGGCGATAAAACTCAGTATCAGTACGAACCAAGCGAGCAGCAATACCATCACGAACGATGCGATCAGTGCGCTCTCCACCCACACGCTCGACGCATCGTTCTTGAGCAGCATGAAGGTGAAGAAGAACGGCAACGCATAAACGTTCGCGGCGTACCAATAGTGCGGAAGGTACGGCTTTGCCCTCGCAGGCCAGCGCTTGTGCAGCAATATGGGCACGTAGAGCGCGGAACCAATTAGGCGGAGCGTCAGATTCTCGTAGGGCTGTGGAAAGACGTCGTGCCAAACGTAGTAATAGAGCGGGAATCCGACGATCGCGAGTACAGCAAATGGCAGCAACCGCTTCTGAGCGTATTGCATGTTGCGCAATGCAGGTGCAAACGCGTTGCTAACGCCTCGTCGCATCCGATCGCTTAGGCGAAGCAGGAGCATAGTGCCTCTCGATGAGTCGAACGGAGTTTCTGAAATTAATGCGCGAGTATTGTGCACCAATTGTGCGTGGGTGCGGGCCATGACGAGTAAAAATATGACCGACGATCCCTCGCTGTCCACGCTAACTGCCGTATGAGCCGGGTGAATCCGTGCTGGTTTGGAGATGGAATTCATTTGCCGTCGCAATCGAGTTTAAAAAAACTCATTTGACAGAAACTAAACCTCGCTCCTTTTTGGGATGCCTTCGTCAACGCACCCGACCGTTGCGCTTGTTGTTGGCCCCGTTCGCGCACGGTCGGCGGCCGGCCTCTAAACATGAGGCTTGGTATTCAGTAACAACATAAAGTCCGATCATTTTGGCATCGCCCGTCGAATTTGCGCATGCTGGGCACGTGCGCACAGCTCGCCCTGCGCGTGAGTACGTTTCCACGATGGATGCGGCGCGGCAAGGGGTGAACCGTTTCCACCCGTGTTCACGCCGCGCAGCGCGGCTCTAGTTCGATAAAAATTTCCGATTCTGGTTTGGCTTATCTCGGATATTAAAATAGTTGATGTAAATAGTGCCGTTTTCACGCCACCGGCGCTCATATCCCAAAATGCATTCCAACTCCCCCTTGTAGTCAGGCTACTTATGCACTATTACTAAGCCCGGAGTTTCGCTACATCCCGCGGTAACCCGATTTCGCCGGTGTCGTGCGCCGGCATCAACGGCGATCCGCGCCGCATGACCGAGTTTCATCCGTAAGACGCTTTGTACCGAGACGGCCGTCTCGAGCTTTCGCTCGCCCTTTTGCGGCGTCATGCAAGAGCAGCAAAGCGGTGCATACCCATTAATCACGGAGACAAACCCATGCAGGTCAAGCGCTTATCCCTTGCTATCGCTTCAGCCGCACTTTGCGTCTTCGCGCAGAGCGCATCGCATGCCGCCGCGCCGGCGGCGGACAACGCATTCATGGACGACGTGGCGCACCGTCGCGCCGACATGCTCGTAAAGCAATTGACGCTCGACGAAAAGCTGCAATTGATCCACTCGGAGTACCAGATGAGCGACGTGCCGGGCGGTGGCGCGGGCTACATCCAAGGCGTGCCGCGCCTGGGCATCCCAAGCATCGACATGGTCGATTCTGCGACGGGCTCCGGCAGCACCGTTCAGCCCAGCACCACGTTCCCCGCCACCATCGCTCTCGCGGCGAGCTGGGATCCGATGCTCGCTTATCGGTTCGGTGCCGTTATCGCGCATCAATTGCGTAAGCAAGGCTTCGCCATGGGCCTAGGCGGCGGTACGAACCTCGCGCGCGAGGCGCGCGGCGGCCGCATGTTCGAATACCTCGGCGAGGACCCGGTATTGGCCGGCGAAATGCTCGCCGCGCGCACGCGTGCCACGCAGGACAACAAGGTCATTGCGACGATCAAGCACTACGTCGGCAACGAGCAAGAGACCAACCGCATGGGCGGCAACGATACGATCGACGAACGCACCCTGCGCGAACTCTATCTGCTGCCCTTCGAACTCGCGGTGGAACAGGGCCGGCCCGGTAGCGTGATGTGCAGTTACAACAAGATCGACGGCGATTACGCTTGCGAAAACCAGCACGTGCTGAACGATGTGCTGAAGGGCGATTGGCGCTTCCCCGGGCAAGTTCAATCCGATTGGGGCGCCGCCCATAGTACGGCGAAGGCGATCAACGCGGGCTTGGACGAGGAAGAAGACGTCGGCCCGACCGTGTTCCTCACGCCTGCGCTCGTCAAGCAAGCCCTAGACAGCCATCAGATCACGCAAGCGCGTCTCGACGATATGGTGCGTCGCAAGCTGTACGTGATGATCCGAACGGGCGTCATGGACGACCCGCCGAAGGGCGGGCAGCCGATCGACTTCGACGCCGCACGCACCTTCGCGCAACACGCCGAGGAGCAATCGATCGTACTCCTAAAGAATCAGGATCGTCAGTTGCCGCTCGATGCCGCGAGCGTGAAGCATATCGCCGTCATCGGCGGCCATGCGGACGTCGGGGTGATCACGGGAGGCGGTTCGGGCGATACGCGCGATCCGGTGACGGGCGCCTTCCCCGGCTGCGGCGGTTTGACGTTCCCGACGTCGACCGGATGCAGCTGGTGGCCGAACCCGTGGATCAAGCTGCCCACGCCGATCACGACGGCACTGAAGAATCTCGCGCCGAATGCGACGGTCACGTTCGCGGGTAGCGAGGACATGAACGCGCCGTTCAGGGCCTACACGCAGCAGGAGATCGATGCGGCCGTGAACCTGGCGCGGCAGTCGGATGTCGCGATCGTGTTCGTCACGCAATCGGGCGGTGAGGACTTCGGCGAGTTGACGAGCCTAGCCCTCGCTAATCCGTCCAACCAGGATGCACTCGTCGAAGCGGTCGCGCAGGCGAATCCGCACACCGTTGTCGTGGTGGAAAGCGGCAATCCGGTGTTGATGCCGTGGAAGGATCAAGTTCCCGCGATCGTCGAGGCGTGGTACCCCGGCGAAGGCGGCGGCAACGCGATCGCAAACGTGCTCTTCGGCAAGGTCGATCCTTCCGGCAAACTGCCGGTGACGTTCCCGCTGCGCGACGCCGATACGCCGACATGGAACAACGGCACGATCGCGCAAAATCCCGTGTATTCGGAAGGGCTCAAGATGGGCTATCGCTGGTATGACGCGGAGCATATTCAACCGATGTTCCCGTTCGGACACGGCCTGTCGTATACGCACTTTGCCTACTCGGATCTGCGCGTTCATGAACACCACGATCACTCCGCCACCGTGTCGTTCACGCTACGCAACGATGGGTCCGTGGCGGGCGCGGAAGTGCCGCAGGTGTATCTCGCTGGGCTAAACGATCCGGTCGAACCGCCGAAGCGGCTGGTCGGATGGGAGAAGGTCAGCTTGAACCCCAGCGAAGCGCGTAGGGTACGCGTGGAAATTCCCGCGCAAATGCGGCGTGTGTGGGATACGAATCGAAACGGTTGGAAGCTCGCCACCGGCGGACAATTCTACGTCGGTGCATCTTCACGGGATATCCGGCTCGAAGAGCATTGATCGGTAGCCGGCAACGCCCCACGTTCGCATCGTTCTCTATCGTTCGATAACGACGAAGACCGGCCGAGCTTGTCTCGGCCGGTTGCGTTCTTGCATTCTTGCGTTCTGGCGAATGCGAAAACCGTCGACCAACAGTCGCTTCGCCAGCCCCTTCGCACCCCCGCCGAAAAAGCCTATCGCCCGCATAGAAAATGCCAATTGGGGAACGGTACGGTGTCGTCCTAGATTGAAGTAGGCGGCGCTCCCTGCGGAGCGTGGCCGCGCACACCCATCCCCGATACCGCATAAGACATCGGCCACGTGCCTCGCGCCGCGCGCCGGTCCACGAAGGAGGCTCACAATGGCTCAGTTGAAAGGCTCCAAGACGGAAGACAATCTCAAAGCGGCGTTCGCCGGCGAGTCGCAAGCGAATCGCCGTTATCTTTATTTTGCTGCGAAGGCCGACGTGGAAGGCCAAAACGACGTTGCCGCATTGTTCCGCTCGACGGCGGAAGGCGAGACCGGCCACGCCCACGGTCACCTCGAATATCTCGAGGCCGTAGGCGATCCGGCAACCGGTCTGCCGTTCGGTACGTCGCGGCAGAACTTGCAGGCGGCGATCGCGGGCGAGACGCACGAATACACCGACATGTACCCCGGCATGGCGAAGACGGCACGCGAAGAAGGATTCGAAGAAATCGCCAACTGGTTCGAGACGTTGGCGAAAGCCGAACGCAGCCACGCCAATCGTTACACGAAAGCGCTCGAGGCGTTATCGGATTAAGGACGGCACGCCCACCGCAACATCGCCCCTATCGTCCGTTCGCGCGCCGCCGAATCGATCGACGGCGCGACCTCACGCGCGCGGTGCATGTTTTCCGAGCGCCGCGCGCTTCTTTCGTCCGCGCGCGTTCGTCGTGAGGTGACGCGCGAGACGTCACGGAGCGTCACGCTATGCCCCATAAAGAAGGCAGTCTCGAGGCGCCTACGCGCCATCCGCTCGACTGGCGTTCCCCCGATTTCTACGACGCGGCGTCCATCGATAAGGAACTCGCTCGCGTCTTCGACATCTGTGCCGGATGCCGCCGCTGCGTCTCGTTGTGCGGCGCCTTTCCCACCCTGTTCGATCTGGTCGACGAAACCGACAGCGGCGAAGCTCACGATGTCGATCATGCGGCGTTTCCGAAGGTCGTCGATCAGTGCTACCTGTGCGACCTGTGCTACATGACGAAGTGTCCATACGTACCGCCTCATCCGTGGAACGTCGACTTCCCTCATTTGATGTTGCGCGCAAAGGCGGCTCGCTATAAGCAGGGCGACGTCGCGCTGCGCGACAAGGTGTTGTCGAATACCGACGCGCTTGGTCATTTCGCCGGTATCCCGATCGTGACGCAGACGATCAATGCGGTGAACGCAACGAAGCCCGCGCGCGCCGCAATGGAGACGACGCTCGGTGTCGATCGCCATGCATGGTTGCCGCCATTCGCAAAACGCAAGTTCCGCTCGCACGCGAAAGCGTCGCCCGAGACGCCCGTGCGCGACGGCGAGCGAACACCCGGGAAGGTTGCGGTGTATGCCACTTGTTACGTCAATTTCAACGAGCCCGGCATCGGTCACGATCTGCTGGCCGTGCTCGAACACAATGAGATTGCGTATGTACTCGTGGATAAAGAGGCCTGTTGCGGCATGCCGCTGCTGGAGCAGGGCAACCTCGAAGGCGTGGCCGCGAAAAAAGAGAAGAACATCCCCGCGCTCGTCCGTTATGCGCGTGAAGGCTACGCGATCATCGCTGCGATTCCGAGCTGCGTGCTGATGTACAAGCAAGAGTTGCCGTTGATGTTCCCGAACGATGACGATGTGAAGACAGTGGCCCAAGCATTTTGGGACCCGTTCGAATACTTCGTTTCGCGCCATCGCGATGGCCTATTGAAGACCGACTTCAAGCATGCGCTCGGCACGGTGTCCTATCACGTGCCTTGTCACGGGCGTGTCCAAAACCTGGGCCGAAAGACATACGACACGCTCTCGCTGATACCCGGCACGGAACTCAAAGTAGTGGAGCGTTGCTCCGGACATGCCGGCACGTTTGGTGTGAAGAAGCAATTTCACGCAACGGCGATGCGGATCGGTACGCCCGTCTTCAAAGCGATGGCCGAGCATGCCCCTGCGTATATCGCCTCCGATTGCCAGCTTGCTGGGCATCACATCGAACAGGGCATTCAGGAGAGCGGCGCACCGAGCGCGCCGCTGTCGCACCCGCTTTCGCTCCTGCGCAGGGCGTACGGGATCTAGCACGCAATCATGTTAACTTTTGCGAGGAAATGTAAATGACCATCTCACGCAACTCCCTGTTGACACTTGAGGCGTACGCGAAGATTCGCGACAGCATGCGTGCCCACGTGATCGAGCACAAGAAAAATCGGTGCGTGCAACTGGGCAATCATCTGACTTTTTTGTTCGAAGACGAAACGACAATTCGGTATCAGATACAGGAAATGCTGCATATAGAAAAAATTTTCGACGAAGCGGGAATCGCTTCCGAATTAGAGGCGTATTTACCGTTGGTGCCGGACGGCAGCAATCTCAAAGCGACGATGCAGATCGAGTACGAAAACGAAGCGGAGCGGCGTGCGGCCCTTGCACGGCTAATTGGAATCGAGGATCGCGTGTATATCCGCGTGGGCGACGAGCCCCCGGTCTACGCGGTCGCGGACGAGGACCTAGAGCGGGAGAATGGTGAAAAAACTTCCGCTGTCCATTTTTTATGTTTCGGATTGACCGATTCGATGAAGATGGCGTTGCAGGCAGGGGCCCCGCTGCTGTTGGGCTGCGACCACCCGAATTACCCCGTGGAGCCTATGCTGGTTGATCCGGTTGTCCGAAAAGCCCTACTGGTGGACGTCAGATGAATTAGGGTACGTTTGCTCCACGCAAACGATTGCGCGTTTCGTTTATTGCGCGAGATGACAGTTCCACGCGTCGTTATGAGCGATGAAATCGATTTGGAATCACTTCGTTACATATGCCAGGATTGCGGTCCGCAAAAAATATTCTAATATGGACACCTCTCAGGAATTCACATACGCATGCCGAGACCTCGCTCGGGTGATCGATATGCGCGCCATTTAGGCGTGGCATGATTTTTGTTACGTCGTCGCGATGGTATGCTTTCTGCAATCTTTTCTCATGCATGAGCGGGGCTGTATTTTGTGCGTCAACCAAGGGCAAAGCCGCACAGCCCGCGTGCGTTTTTGATTGGCGGTAACCGAAAACAAAACAATTTGTGCAACCTGGCGGTCGCCGAGAATGGGGCGTTCTCTCGACGACCAAGTGTCGCAGCCCGGCCAGGCTGCGGGGAGAAAAACATGTTCTTTGAGGAATTGACCGACGACGAGTGGGCTCGCCTGGCGCCGCTGGCGGCCGACGAACCTATCCATCCGCATCGCCGTGGCCGGCCTCGGGCCGAGCCGCGTGTCGTGACCAACGCGGTGCTATGGATCTTGACGACAGGCGAGCGATGGTCGAAGCTGCCGGCGCGCTATCCCTCCGGGCCCACGTGCCGACGCCGTTTCGACGATTGGCTTGCGGATGGCACCCTCGCTCAGATCGTTGGGATCCTATCGGAATTTGGCCGAACGTTCGCCTACGTTCCCCAGCCGGACACCACCGTCCAGGCCGCCCCGAAGGCCGCACCGTCGCCTACGCCCGAATCGCCGCGTCTGCGCGGTGTGTTCTGGACCAACCCGGAGTCGTGGCATGTCGCCGGCGAAGCCGTCGACGCGGGCATGGTGGCGGAGGCGAATGGTACGAATGCGGCGAACGGCGTATGTGCGAACACCGCCCGGCGGGAACTTGCGGTCGTCGCCTCTTCGCGGCGGGCGCCGACTCCCGGCGCGGGACTGCGCGGCGCGGGCGATCGTCCCGGCGACGCCCCGCCGGTCGATTCGATGACGGTCACGAAGCGTTCCGAAGCGTACGGTGAAGACTACGTGATCCATGCGTCGGCCCAGCCGGTCGCCAAGCAGCTTCAACTCTGTTATCGCGCGTCCGCGGAGATCGTCAAGAACGGCCGGCGCGTTGAACGTTCGGGTTTGATCGGGCCGCGCTTCGGCGAACCCGAGACGGCCGAGTGCTACGCGCTCGAATGGGCGCGCGACTGGATCGATCGGCACGAAGCCGCCGCCCAGGCTCGCCAAGCCTCCACGGAAACGGCCTCCGCGGCCGCGGCGCCTCCTGTGGCGCCTGCACCCGAGGCTGAGCCTTCGGCCGCGCCTGCCTTGGCCGCGGCGGCCCAGCCCGCGCGCATGCTCGATCCGAGCATGATCCGTAGCCGCACCACGGCGGATTGGCTGCTGCCCCCCCATGCGGACGGCCGCGGCGATAGCAAGCCGCCGGAGTTGCTGTTCCACGCTTGACACGTTCCGTTGTAAAAATTGCCCAGCAGTCTTCTCCACGCGCTCGCGTCGCCACCTCGGCCGCGAGCGCGAATCGCGTCGCGCGTGTGTCGTTCGCGTGAAGCGATGGGCGCAGCGATGGGAAGAATGCGTCGGATGTCATCGAGGTTTCATCGAGCAACGGGACCGGTTAAGTGTGACAGGAAGTAAATCGACAAAAAAACCGTAACGGCCACCACGACAGGTTCGCGCGCAGCCTCTGGCGTCTGCCACAACAAAATTCGAAAAGATTTTCGCCGTATGCAAGGCCGAAATATTTTTCGGATTTTGCCCCGCTTGCCGGCGCCTTTTTGTTGGCGCCAGATGGATGCTTTGTGGGGCACGTGTGCCCCACCGGCGGGCGCCTGCCCCTCGCTGCTCCATTTCTCGTTGATCTATGAAAGGCCACCTATGAATGTGACCATCATCGGCTGCGGCTACGTCGGCCTCGTCACGGCTGCATGCCTTGCGGATGTCGGCAACGATGTCTGCTGTTACGACGTCGATCAAGACAAGATCGGCATGCTCGAGTCCGGCGGCATTCCGATTCACGAACCGGGCCTGCACGAAGTCGTCGCACGCAACCACGCGGCGGGCAGACTGTCGTTCACCACCGATGCGCATCGCGCGATGACCGAGCGTGAAGCGATTTTCATCGCCGTGGGCACGCCGAGCGGCGAGGACGGCTCCGCCGATTTGCAATATGTATTAGCGGCGGCCGCCGAAATCGGGCGCCATATCGACGGCTTTACCGTCGTCGTGGATAAGTCGACAGTGCCTGTCGGAACGGCGCGCCGCGTGCGCGAAGTCATCGCCGAGCAATTGGCGCAACGCAGTGTCGACGCGATGTTCTCGGTCGTCTCGAACCCGGAGTTCCTCAAAGAGGGCGCGGCGATCGAGGATTTCACGCGGCCCGAACGAATCCTGGTAGGGTGCGACGACGACGCGCCGGGCGAGCGTGCGCGCGACACGATGAAGCGCCTGTACGCCCCATTCAATCGCAATCGCGATCGCATGCTGTTCATGGACGTGCGTTCCGCGGAGTTCACGAAGTACGCGGCGAATGCGATGCTCGCTACGCGCATCTCGTTCATGAACGAACTCGCGAATCTCGCAGAGCGTGTGGGTGCGGACATCGAAGCGGTCCGGCACGGTATCGGCTCCGATCCGCGTATCGGCTATCACTTCCTCTATGCGGGGTGCGGATACGGCGGATCGTGCTTTCCGAAGGACGTGCGCGCCTTGATGCAAACGGCGCAGGAGCATGGTCAGACGCTGCGCATCCTCGATGCCGTCTCCGAGGTCAATGCCGCGCAGAAGCAAGTGCTCGTCGGCAAGATCGTGGCGCGTTTCGGCGAAGATCTGAGCGAGCGCACATTCGGCGTTTGGGGTCTGGCCTTCAAGCCCGGTACCGACGACATGCGCGAAGCGCCGAGCCGCGTGCTCATCGCGGCCTTGCTCCAGCGCGGCGCACGCGTGGTGGCATTCGATCCCGTCGCGCTGAAGGAGGCGAGGCGCGCGTTCGCGTCCGATCTGCGCGGCGAACCCGAGGCCCTGGCGCGCCTAACGTTCGTGGATGATCAAATGGAGGCCGCAGCGAACGCCGATGCGCTCGTCGTCGTGACCGAATGGAAGGCGTTCAAGAGCCCCGATTTCGATAGCCTCAAAGTGCGCTTGAAGCAACCGATCGTCTTCGACGGACGCAACCTCTACGAACCGCTCGCGATGGAGGAACTCGGTATCGAGTACTACTCCATTGGGCGGCCGGGCGCCGGACTTCAGCTGACCGACGATGCGCTGGCCGTGTTCGGTCGCTCCGCCGCTGTCCTCGCCTGATCGGTGAGTAAGTTCGGGAGCACCTGACAATCGGCGGTTTCGATCGGCACGAAACCGCCGGCCGGGATTCGAGCATCGGGCGCACGCGGGGCGACACGTGTATCATCGCCCCCGCGCCGCTCAATATAGAAATCCCCATTCATACGATGTCAGTTGCCGAACTCAAGCGCCGCCGCACGTTTGCGGTCATTTCCCACCCCGACGCGGGTAAAACCACGCTTACCGAAAAACTTCTGCTTTTTTCGGGTGCGATTCAAATCGCGGGCACGGTTAAGGGTCGGAAGAGTAATCGCTATGCCACGTCCGACTGGATGGAAATCGAGAAGCAGCGCGGGATCTCGGTGGCGAGTTCGGTCATGCAGTTCGAGTATGGCGACGCCGTTATCAACTTGCTCGACACGCCGGGCCACGAAGATTTCTCGGAAGATACCTATCGGGTGTTGACCGCCGTCGATGCGGCCGTGATGGTGATCGACGGCGCCAACGGCGTCGAAGCGCAGACGCTGAAACTGCTCGAAGTGTGCCGCAGCCGTCGCACGCCGATCGTCACGTTCATCAATAAGCTCGATCGCGAAGTGCGCGCGCCGCTCGATCTGCTCGACGAGATCGAGCAGCACCTTGGGGTGTCGGCCGTGCCGTTCACCTGGCCGATCGGGATGGGCAAGGAGTTTCAAGGCGTCTACGACATCGTTCGCGATCAAGTGCGCGTTTTCCGCGCGGGGCAGGATACTGCCGGCGGCGCTGTGGAGACGCTGTCCGCACTCGACGACGAAGAGGGGGAACGCCGCTTCGGCTTCGCATGGAAGAAGGCGAAGGAAGAAATCGATTTGATCTGCGCCGCGACGCCGTCGTTCGATCGCGAGGCGTTTTTGGCGGGCCAGCAGTCGCCGGTGTTGTTCGGCTCCGCGATCAACAATTTCGGCGTGAAGGAAATTCTCGACTCGCTGGTGGAGCTTGCGCCGCCGCCCTCGGCGCGCATGGCCGTGCAACGGCCCGTGCAGCCCGACGAGCCGAAATTCACGGGCGTCGTGTTCAAGGTGCAGGCCAACATGGATTTGGCGCACCGCGACCGCGTCGCGTTCATCCGTGTTTGCTCGGGCCGCTTCGAACGGGGGATGGCGCTCAAGGTCACGCGCTCGGGCAAGACGTTCCGCGCGAATAACGTCGTGACGTTCTTGTCGCAGCGTCGCGAGACAGTGAGCGAGGCCTATCCCGGCGACATCATCGGCATTCCGAACCACGGCACGCTGAGTCTCGGGGATACCTTGACCGAAGGCGAGATGCTCCAGTTCGTCGGCCTGCCGTTTTTTGCGCCGGAAATCTTCCAGACCGTGGAAGTCGTGGATCCGATGCGGGCCAAGCAGCTTGGCGAAGCGCTCAAGCAGCTCGGGGAGGAAGGGGCGATTCAGGTGTTCCGTCCCGCGTACGGGGGCTCGATGATCCTCGGTGCGGTCGGGCAGTTGCAGTTCGAGGTGGTCTCGCACCGGCTCTCCGCGGAGTACAAGGTGGACGTGCGGATCATGCCGGCGCGCTATCGGATGTCGCGCTGGGTAACGTGTAACGATCCTGCCGAGCTGCGCCGCTTCACCGATGCCTACGCGGCACGGATGGCGCTCGACGCGGCCAACGCGCCCACCTACCTCGCTTCGCATATTTCGGAAATCGAGGTGGCGCAGAAGGCGTGGCCCAATATCGTCTTCAACGAGTTGCGCGAGCACTCCGGGGCGCCGTTCAAGAAGAATATGTGAGGGGCGGCGGGGCCCCAGCGCCGGTGACGTCATGGCTTGCCGCGCATCGGGTTAGCTGGGTGGCTCTGGGAAGATGAGTTTGAAGTGCTTGAGGTCCTCTTCGAAAGCGTTGCATCGCTTGAGCTGCGCTTTCAATCGCTCCCGCGCCTGGCCGTACTCGAAACTGGAAGTCCATTTCTGGGCGCGCACCATTGACCGGATGAAGGGGGCGGCGTCCCTGTCGTTGGTCAGCCTCTTCAACGGCAGTAAGTAGTCTTCGCGGTAGACCGTCGGAATGATGATGCGCGAATTGCTCTCCGCGCTGAGCACGGCGTTCATTGCCAGCCGCGCCGTTCGCCCGTTGCCATCGCGAAACGGGTGCACTTCTGTCACGACGAACATCGTCATCAGTGCACGCGCAACTGGATTACGCAGTGCGCTAACCCGTTCGAAGCCTTCGCGCAACGTACCGGGTACGAGTTCCGGCAACACAAAAAGAGTATTTCCTGCTTGGTTTGCTCTTTCTTTCCATTGGCCCGGGCTTTTATCCGGACGCGCCTGCATCACCAACGCATTGACGTTCTTTAGCCAGGTCAGGAAGTCCTCGGGATTGTGAGCCGGTCGCGCCCTGAAGGGGCCCGTTGCGGCTTGGAAGGTGCCCATGACGTCATGCGAATCTTCGGACCGATTCGGGATAATGACGCCATCGAAGACGATCTGCTCGGCTTCTTCCACTTCGAAGGTCGTACCTTCGATGAAGTTGGAAAAGTACGATTCGAAGAACGCGAAATTCTCGAGCGCCTGCCCACTCCCAGCTCGGTCGGGATGGTCTTCGAAGACGTATGCGTTGAGCTCGGAATGCAATACATCGAAAAGCTCCAATCGCTCTGAATCGTAGGGTTTGCCAGCCGCGCGAGCTAAAGCCTGCTTGCTTTTAAGCTTCTTTTCCTCGTGTGTGCCCAGGAGAGCGCCAATGAGACCGTCGAGGCGTGCCTGCTGTTCCGGCCAGTTCAGATATGCCGCCACGTTGCGCGCTCGGTCGCGCAAGTCGTTGAGCTTGAAGTCGCCGCGAATGGTCAGGATTTTATCGAGCCGCGCCTCGATTTCCGCTTGATCGAGCGTACGCTCGCTCATTCCCCGGCCGGTGGTTAAGTTCTCGAGTAATCCACGTTCTTCGCTCGGTAAGTAGATGCCCCTGTGGGGCATGTCCATGCTGGGGGGGCCGAGCACAGGCGGCATGCCGGGATAGATCTTTACAGTCAGACCGGGCAAAGCGAGTGTACGTCGCGATTTGCCGCGGCTAACGTGGAGCACGCCCCCAACTGGCCGGTGCTCGAGTGCCGAGCGATAAGCCAGCACCGCATCAGGGAGGAGGTAGCCGACGATCGCCGCCCAGTTTCGTAGGACTACTGATTCAAGCGGGCTATCCAGGTTGTTGGTATAGACCCCGGCGTAGATTCGACGGAGTTCACCCGCCTCTGCTGCGCGTGCTAGGCGGCGGGCGTGGGCATCAGCGGTGCCGCCGGAGAAGATGATTTCTGCAGCAGCCGTGTCCGATTTGGTCATGGATAAGACAAGAGAAACGGGTTTTTGTCCAAAAGTATGGCGTACATTGGGATCTTTTGTCCAAAAATACAACGAAACGTTCGTTCATCGCTGTCCAAATGAACGCTTTCCAGCGACGTTGTTTGCGCTTCTTGTCCAAAAAGACAGCGTGGACCCGTTGGGTTTGTCCAAAACACGCACGCTAGCCTGCGGCACCTGGTCGTCGCGAAAGCCGGGACCAGCGGGCCGCCGCTACGCCATCTGCTCGCCGAGCCGGGTGCCCACCCCGCACGGGGGGCGGCACGGCCGCCCGAGAGCGGTGAATCACCTCTTGTTCGAGAAGTCTTCTTTGAAAAACTTTATGCGCATAATGTGCCTCGTTGAAACCGGGCATCGCACAGGGCGGGCCGCCGACCGCCGACCGCTAGACCGACGCTTAGCGCGGCGCGGTTTGCGCGCTCGCGCTCGGTGCCGGCTGGCTCTGCGCCCACTGCTGCGCCGCCCCGCCCATGGCCGTGAACCATTGAGCCGTATCCACATAGCGCTGCCCTTTCGCCTTCGCGTAGCCGAGCCGCGCTTGCGCGTAGAGGCGTTGCGCTTGCAAGACATCGACGAGACTCGCCGTGCCCACGCGATAGCTTTCTTGCTGCAGTGCAAGCGAGGCCTGCGCGCTATCCAACGCCGTGCGCTGAGCGGCGAGCGCATCGGCGTCATGCTGCAATGCGCGCAGCGTGTCCGCCGCCTGCCCGAATGCTTGCAGTACGGTTTGCCGGTAGATGCCGAGTTGCGCTTCGAACGCATCGACGGCCGCCTGTCTCTGTGCGGTGAGCGCGCCGCCGTGGAAAAGCGGCGCTGTCAACGCGGCCGCAACGGTCCATAGGCCGTTCGTCGCGTCGAAGAGCGGCCCCATCGATGCCGCCGCTTGCGTCCATGACGCGCTGAGCGTCACGTTCGGATAGAGCTGCGCCGTGGCAACGCCGATCGCAGCGCTTGCCGCGTGCAGTTGGGATTCGGCTGCCCCGACGTCGGGGCGCGCGCGAAGCCAAGCGGACGGAAGCGTGACGGGCACGTCGGCGGGCAGTGTCAGCATCGCAAAATCGAAGGGGGGCGGCTGCCATTGCGCGGGTGTCTTGCCGACCAAGATGGCCAGTGCGTGTTCGGCCGCGCTCAGTTGTTGTTCGAGCGGCGGCGAAAGCGCGAGATCGGCGGCGAGCTGGCTGCGCGCGGCCAGCATATCCGTCAGCGCGGCCTTGCCCACCTCGCGTTCGATCGCGACGAGTTCGATGTCGTGTTTGTCGGTGGCGATGATGTCGTCGATCGCTCGCAATTGCTCGCGCGCGCTGGCGGCGGTCAGCGCCTGCGTGACCGTATTGCCGGTCAGCGTCAAATACGTGGCGGCGAGTTCGTAACGTTGGAAGTCTGCTAGCGCGGTTTGCGCTTCGATGGCACGGCGCGTCCCTCCGAACAAGTCGAGCGCATAGCTGACATTCGGCCCGATCGTCAGAAGGTTGCCTGTTGCCGCGTGTCCGCCGCCGCCCGCTGCACCGCGCGTTCGATCGCGCTGTGCGCTGGCGCCGACATCGACTTGCGGAAAGCGCCCGCCGCGCACGACGAGGATCGCCTGCTGCGCTTGAGCCAACGTGGCGCGCGCCGTGTCGAGCGTCGGGCTGCCGGCGATCGCGAGCGAGACGGTCTTGTCGAGTGCCGGCGAACGAAACGCGGACCACCAGCGGGACTCGGGGGCCGCGCCCCATTGCAGATGCTGCGCGGTATCGGTCTGGCCCGCCGGGGGGAGGTCGACCGGATGCGTCACATAGTCGGCTACGTCGGGCGGCGATGGCCGTTTGAAGTCGGGGCCGACGGTACAACCCGCGAGCGCGGCGAGCATGCAAAGTGCCAGTGCGCCGAATCGATAGGCCGAGCGGGGGCGGTCCGCGCGCGTGGCGGATGCGCAATCACGGCCGGGCGCGGGCATCGATCGATCATTCATAGCGTAGGGCCTCGATCGGGTCGAGCCGCGACGCCTTCTTGGCGGGGTAGTAACCGAAGAAGACGCCCACGGCCGCCGAAAAAGCGAAGCCGCCGACGATGGCGGCGGGCGAAAGCAGCGTCGGCCAGCGGGCGATGACGGTGATGAGTTTGGACACGGCGATGCCGAAGACGATGCCGCCGATGCCGCCGCTCACGCTTAAGAAAACCGCCTCGACGAGGAACTGCAGCAGCACGTGCAGGCGCCGCGCGCCGATGGCCATGCGTAGGCCGATTTCGCGCGTCCGTTCCGTCACCGACACGAGCAGGATGTTCATGATGCCGATACCGCCGACGAGCAGCGAGATCGAGGCGATGGCAGCCAGCAACAACGCCATGATGCGGCTGCTGCCCTCCGCCGTTTGTGCGATCTGACTCAGGTTGCGCACGGCGAAATCGTTGTTGTCGGAGGGGCGCAGGCGATGGCGTCGGCGCAGCGTGTCGGTCACCTGTGCGATGGCCGTTTGGACGAGTTGCCCGCTCGCGGCTTGCACGTAGATCTGATTGACGTAGCCGGCTAGGCGCGGCGTCGTGCCGTAAGGGTTCGACATCGGCGGAAAATAGGGATTCGCGATGGTCTGCGCTTGGCTCGGCACCGCCACCCCGAGCACCTTTCGCTCGGCGCTGCTGAACGGAATGATGACGACGTCGTCCTGATCCTGACCGTAGGCGGTTTGGCCTTTAGCGGCAAGCAGGCCGACGACGCGCAGCGTCGCGCCTTTGACGAGGATCCGTGCGCCGATCGGGTTTTCTCCCGCGGGGAAGAGCTGTTGATACACCGTTTGGCCGATGAGGGCGACCATGCTCGCGTCGCGCTCGTCGTCGTCGTCCACGGGGCGGCCCGACGCGATGTGCCAGCCCGTGGTGTTCAAGTAGGCCGGTGCGACGCCCTGAATGCTCGTCGACCAATTCTGTCCGCCGTACTCCACCTGGCCCAACTGCCGAATCACGTAGCTCACCGTGGCGACGGCAGGCGCGTCGCGCTTGAGCGCGCGTGCATCGTCGACGGTGAGCGTCGATGCGCTGCCCGAGCCGGCGCGCACGCCCGTTGCGGTCGTGGCACCCGGGACGACGACGAGCAGATTCGTACCCAAGCTCTCGATCTGTTTGCGCACGGCTTCGTTCGCGCCTTGCCCGATCGCCACCATTGCAATCAGCGCGGCCACGCCGATAAAGACGCCGAGCACGGTCAGCGACGAGCGCATCTTGTTGCGCCAGAGCGCCAGCGCGGCGGCCGATAGCGTCATTTTCGCGAAGCCCTTGGTGGTGGCACCCGCTGCATGGAGCGATGCCGTTTCGCGCGGGCCCGGCGCAATGGGGGGCGCTGCAGGCGTGGTGGCCTGCTCGCTCGAAACGGTGGCGGCGCGGACCTCGTCGGACACGATCCGACCGTCGCGCATCGTGACGACGCGGTCCGTGTAGCCCGCAATGTCGGATTCGTGCGTCACCACGATAACCGTGACCCCCTGCTCGCGATTGAGGGTACGTAGCATCACCATGATTTCGTGCGAGGTGCGCGTATCGAGGTTGCCGGTGGGTTCGTCGGCAAGCAGGATGCTCGGGTTGCCGATCAGCGCGCGAGCGATCGCGACGCGCTGTTGCTGGCCGCCCGAGAGCTGGCTCGGCCAGTTGCGCTCGCGCTCGGCCAAACCGACGAAGCTCAGTGCCTGGCGCGCGCGTGCGATCCGCTCGAGATGCGTGGCCGGGCCGTCGACGCAATAGAACAAAGGCAGCGCGACGTTTTCGAGCGCGCTGGTGCGCGCAAGCAGATTGAAGCTTTGAAAAACGAAACCGATGCGGCTACTGCGAATGCGCGCGAGTTCCGGTTCCGCCAGCCGAGCCGTATCGGCCCCTTCGAGGAGGTACCGTCCGCTGCTGGGCCGATCGAGGCAGCCGAGCACGTTCATCAGCGTCGATTTGCCCGAGCCCGAAGAACCCATGATGGCGACGAATTCGCCGCGCTCGATCGTCAGGCTCACGTCGTCGAGCGCGCGCAGCGGCGTGCCGCCTGTGGCGTAGCACTTCGTGACGTTCGTCAGTTCGACTACGGGCTCGCTCATCGCCGGCCTCGCTTATGTCACGTGCGAAGCCGCGGCGCGGCGAGGGCCGGCGCGTTCGTGCGGCCGGTCGTTTCGCCGACGATGACGCGCTCGCCTTCGCGCACGTCGCCGCTCGTTATTTCGGAGTACGAATCATCGTCGAGTCCGATCGTCACGGTGACAGCGACGGGGCGAGCTTGACGCAACACCCAGATGCGTGCCGAGCCGGCGGGCAGCGGCGGCAGCGAAGCGGCCTGCGACGGCGCGAAGCGCAACGCTTGATCGGGCACTCGCAGCGCATGCTCGCGCGTGGCCAGCAAGATCCGTGTGGTGGCCGTCATGCCGGGCTTCAAACTGAGGTCGAGGTTGCGTATGCCGATGACGACGTCGTAGGTCACGACGTTTTGGACTGTCTGCGGCGCTTGCCGAACTTGTACGATGCGGCCTGCGAACTGGCGTTTCGGAAACGCTTCGACCGTGAACGTCGCCGGCGTGTTTTCGCGCAAGCCGCCGATGTCGCTCTCGCTGACGTTCGTGTCGACTTGCATCTGCGTCAGGTCGGTGGCGATCAGAAAGAGCGTGGGCGTTTGGAAACTCGCCGCGACCGTTTGCCCGATCGTGACGTTGCGCGACACCACGGTACCGTCGACGGGCGAGACGATGTTCGTATAGTCGAGATTGACCTCGGCCGTGCGCAACGCCGCGCTGCGCTGCGCGATCACGGCCGTATCGACAGCCACCTGCGCGCGCGCTTGATCGTAAGCGCTGCGCGCGTTGTCGGCCGTGTCTTGCGAGACGATGCCGTGCTGCAGCAAAGTCGCATCGCGGTCGGCGGCGCTTTTCGCGTAGGCGAGCTGCGCGCGATCTTTGACGATCTGGGCATGCGCATTCGCGAGATCGGCGCGAGCCTGATCGACGATCGATTGATAGGGGCGCGGATCGATTTTCGCGCACAGTTGTCCTTTATGGACGCGCGTGTTGAAGTCGCAAAACTGCTGCTGGATCACGCCCGAGACGTAGCTGCCGACGATGATCGTCAATACGGGGTTGACGGTGCCGGTGGCGCTGATCGAATGAGCGATTTCGCCGCGCGTGATCGGCAACGTGGCGTAATGCGTGGGAGGGGGCCGCATCGACAGCCACCAAGCGGCCCCGCTGCGACGAGGGCGGCTGCGGCGGCGAGGTAAGCAAGGTGTCGACGCGGATGCGCCGCGTGTCCTGCGGGGGCGTCAGACGGTGACAATCCGGCCGACCGCGGAAGCGATGGCGAAGGCGACAGGCCCCGAACCTCCGATGCATGGGCGGCATCGGCGCGCGCCGATGCCCCGGCAACGGAATCGCGAATGACCGGCGCTTCGTCTTCGGCGGATGGCGCTTTCGGCACGCGAAACCTCTTACGCTGCGCGGCGGCGGTGTACGAGCGCCCATCGCCCGCCGGGCCGCACGCCCTGACGCGACCATCATCGGCGAGCCTATGCTTCGACGGCTTGACGCGCATCAAACGATTGCCGCTTGCGGTGCGTACAGTGCCGGCATGGGCCCCGATTTTTCCAAGCGCTGGCGGGCGCGTTGGCGCGCGCATTCGAAGCGCCTTTCGATGCTTTCGACGCTGATCGCGCTCGCGGTGGCTGCCAGCGCGTATGGCGCGTGGCGTTGGTCGTCGATGTTCGGAGCCAATCGGGCGGTGTGGCGGATCGTCGTGTCAGGCAACATCGAGGCGCATGAAAGCGTGCTCAGCGTGACGCAGGTGCAGGCACCAATCGTCTTTTTGCCGTTCGACGAAGGGGCGCCGGTTGCGCGCGGCACGTTGCTGGCCCGTCTGGACGATCGGATTTATCGGCGCCAGGTGGAGATCGACCGCGCAAACGTCGCCGTGCAGGCCGCGCAGGTCGAAGCGAACCGTAGCACGCTGACAGCCGCGACCCATAGCGTGGCCAGCGACCGCTTCGACCTCGCGGAAAAGCAACTCGACTACACCCGTGCCGACACCTTGGCCAAGCACGATGCCGTGTCTCGACAAACGCGCGACCTCGCGCTGACGGCGAGCAAGCAATCGGCCGCGCAATTGGCGCGCGATCAAGCGCTTGTCGATGCGGCGCAAAAAAGTATCGACCTGGCGACGGCGAACGTGCAAGCCGCGCGCGCCAAGCTCGCGCTCGACGAGACGATGCTGTCGTACACCGAGTTGCGCGCGCCATTCGACGGCGTGATCGCCGTGCGGGAGGCCGAACTTGGCCAATTGGCCGGGCCGGGCGTTGCGATCTTCACGATCGCCGAACTCGATCACGTGTGGCTGCGTGCGTACGTCAACGAGCCCGATATCGGTCGAATTCGGCTCGGCGAAACCGCGGACGTCAGCACCGATGCCTACCCGCGCAAGGTCTATCGCGGCCGCGTGAGCTTCATCTCGCCGCAAGCCGAGTTCACGCCGAAGACGGTCGAGACGCACGCGCAGCGTGTCACGCTCGTCTACCGCATTCGAATCGACATCGATAACCCGACGCACGAACTGCTGCCCGGCATGCCGGCCGATGCGTCGATCGCCTCGCGCGAGAGCGGGCAATGAACGGGCCGGCGATTGTGGTCGAGCACGTCGGCCGGCGCTTCGGCGCGTTGGAGGCCGTGCGCGACGTGACGCTGACGGTCGAGCGCGCAGAGATTTTCGGGCTGGTGGGTCCCGACGGCGCCGGTAAGACGACGCTCATGCGCATGCTCGCCGGCGTCCTGCATCCCGACGCCGGACGCATCGTGCTCGAAGGCATCGACGTGGCGGCCGACCCGGAGCGCGCGAAGACGGCGCTCGGATACATGCCGCAGCGCTTCGGCTTGTATGAGGATTTGACCGTCGACGAAAACATCTACTTCTACGGCGAATTGTTCGAGGTGCAACGCGCGCAGTACCGCGCGCGCATGGCGCAACTGCTCGACGCGGCGGGACTGGCGCCGTTCGGACGCCGGCTCGCGGGCCAACTGTCGGGCGGCATGAAACAAAAGCTCGGTCTCGTCTGCGCGTTGATCCATACGCCGAAGGTGCTGCTGCTCGACGAACCGACGACAGGCGTCGATCCCGTTTCGCGCCGCGATTTCTGGGCGATTCTTTACCAGTTGCGCGAGCAGGGCGTGACGATCGTCATCTCGACGGCGTACATGGACGAAGCGCAGCGCTGCTCGAGGCTGGCGCTGCTGCACGCGGGCGAAGTGCGGGAATGCGCAACGCCCACGTCGCTCAAGCGTCGGTTGCCGGGCGCTTTGCTCGCCATCGCCGGCAGCGATCCGCGCGCGATTCGCGATGCGTTGGCTGGTGTCCCGGGCGTGCTCGGCACCTTGCTGATGGGGGACCGCGTGCACGTGCGTGTCGACGACGGCACCTTGCGCGGCCCCGAACTGGACGCGCGGCTGGCCGAACGTGCACTCGCGCATGCGCCGATCGAGACGGTCGAGCCTGGCATCGAAGATGTGTTCGTCGCACTCGTCGGAGAGTCGGCATGAGTGCGCCCGCGCCGCCTGCGATGGGATCGGCGCCGTCGCTTCCCGGCGCACGCGGCCGAGAGGATGTCGTCATCGCTCGTGGCCTGACCAAGCGCTTCGGCACCTTCACGGCTGTCGATGGACTCGATCTGACGATCGCGAAGGGCGAGGTGGTCGGATTCATCGGACCAAACGGCGCCGGCAAATCGACGACGATTCGCATGTTGTGCGCATTGCTCGCACCGAGCGCCGGCCGTGCGTCGGTGGCCGGCTTCGACGTCGCCCGGGAGCCCGAGTCGGTCCGGACCCATATCGGTTACATGTCGCAGAAATTCTCGCTCTATGGCGATTTGACCTGCCGCGAGAACTTGCGCTTTTTCGCGGGCATCTATCGGGTGCCGCGGGCCGTTCTCGCCGATCGGATGCGCTTCGCCATCGAGATGGCCGGCATCGAAGGACGCGAGGATGCGCTCGTGAAAACGCTGGCCGGCGGGTGGCGCCAGCGGCTCGCGCTCGGTTGCGCGATCTTGCACCGGCCGCCCGTGCTGTTTCTCGACGAACCGACTTCCGGCGTCGAGCCCCAGGCCCGCCGACGCTTTTGGGACCTCATTCATCAATTGGCCGGCGACGGCGTTACGGTGCTCGTCTCGACGCACTACATGGACGAAGCCGAGTACTGCAACCGCATCGCGCTGATCGACGCAGGGCGGCTCATCATCGTCGGCAGTCCTAACGCATTGCGCGGCGAGCAGTTGGGCGGTGTGCTCTACGCGTGCGAAAGCGCGTCGCTTGGCGAGGCCGTCGCCGCATTGCGCGAGGCCCCTAACGTCATCGATGCGGCGATTTTCGGCGACAAGCTGCACGTGCTGCTCGCCGATACCGCCGCGGCGCCGGCCGGGTCGAACGTCGCTGCGTTGCCCGCTTGGCTGGCGAGCCGAGGCATCGAAACGAGCCCGTTCGTGCCGATCCGCCCGGGCCTCGAGGATGTCTTCGTGCAGCTCGTCGCGCGCACGGGTGCCAAGGGGGCATCGTGAACGCCTCGGTGCGTCGGGAGGCCCCATGAAGCCGCGCCGGTTATTGGCGATTGCCTACAAGGAAGCGCTGCAGATCTGGCGCGACCCGCGCAGCCTCGCCATCGCCTTGTTGATGCCGTTGATGCAGATGCTGCTGCTCGGATACGGCGTCAGCCTCGACATCCGCAATGTGCCTTTGTGCGTGCTCGACGAGGCACACAGCCAGGCAAGCCGCGAACTCGTGGCGCGCTTCGTGGCGTCGGGATGGTTCGCTCCGCAGCGTGCGTTGAGCCGCGACTTCGACGTGCGCGATGCGATCGATCGCGGGCGCTGTGCCGGCGTGGTGACGATTCCGATCGACTTCACGCGCGTCCTCACGACGACGGGCATGGCGCAGGTGCAGACCGTATTCGATGCGACCGATACGAACACGACGAACATTGCCATCGGCTACGCGCAAGGGGTGATCGCCCGGACGGCAGCTGATTTCGCATCGCGTTGGGCGGCCGATCACGGCACGATCGTACCGACCGTTGGGACCGTCGATGTCGAACCGCGCGTTTGGTACAACGAAGGACTCGACAGCCGCAATTTCATCATTCCGGGCGTGGTGGCCGTGATTCTCGCGCTCGTCGGCGCACAGCTCACGTCGCTGACGGTGGCGCGCGAGTGGGAGCGCGGCACTATGGAGCAATTGATTTCCACGCCGGTCACGGCCCTCGAAGTCATGCTCGGCAAGCTCGTTCCTTACTTTGTCATCGGCTTTGCGGATGCGGTGTTTTGTCTCGTCGGCACGGTCTATTGGTTTCATGTTCCGTTTCGCGGCAGCCTGCTCACGCTGGCGGCGACGACGGCGCTTTTCACACTGGTCGTACTCGGCATCGGCTATTTGATGTCGGTGCGCATTCGGAGCCAACTCGGTGCGAGCCAAGTGGCATTGCTGTTGACGATGCTGCCCACGACGATGCTCTCGGGCTACACCTTCGCCATCGAACAAATGCCGGCACCGATCCGAGCCGTCACGCTGCTGGTCTACGCGCGCTACTACGTGACGATCCTGCGCTCGGTCTTTCTCAAGGGCAGCGCGCTGGCCGATCTCGCGACGCCGATTTTCGCGCTGACGCTGTATGCGCTGATCATCGGCTGGCTCAGCGTCCGTGCGTTTCGCAAGCATCTGGATTGAAGCCATGTTCGAACGCGTCTACGCCATGCTCGTCAAAGAGTTTATCGAGTTGAAGCGCGACAAGTGGGCGATCTTTCGTCTCGTCGTGCCGCTCGTGCTGCAAGTGTTCGTGTACGGCTATGCCGCAACGTTCACCGTCAGCCACGTGTCGACAGCCGTGCTCGATCTCGACCGCAGCCAAGCGAGCCGCGACCTCATCGCCCGCTTCACGGCCAACGGGCGATTCGATATCGTCGATATCGCGCGCTCGCAACAGGAGATCGCGCACGAACTCGACACGGAGCATGCGGTGGTGGCGGTGGTCGTCCATGCCGGCTTCGCGCAGGCGCTCGGCAACGGCGTGGGCGCACCGCTGCAAGTGCTCGTCGACGGGACGAATTCCAATACCGCGCTGATTGCATTAGGCTATGTCGGCAACATCGTGGCGCAGTATCAACGCGATTGGCGCGCGGCGGCCTGGCCCGTTCGCGCCGGGGCTGCGAGACCGACGATTGCCGTTTCGGTGCAGGAACGGCCGTGGTTCAACGACGGGCTCGACGATCGATGGTTCTTTATTCCGGGCGTCGTGGGGACGCTCACGCTGCTGCAAGTGGTGAGCCTGACGGCATTCGCCGTGGTGCGCGAACGCGAAGTCGGCACGCTCGAGCAGATCATGGTGAGCCCGATTCGGCCCGTGGAATTCATCCTCGGCAAGACGGTGCCCTCGTTCTTGATCGGCTTGGGGGACGTTGTGCTCGTCACGGCACTCGGCGTCGCTTGGTTCGGGGTGCCCTTCGTCGGCAGCGTTTTCGTGATGACGATGGGCGTCGTGTTGTTCTTGTTTTCCGTCATCGGCTTGGGATTGTTGCTGTCGACGTTTTCGCGCACGCAGCAGCAAGCCTTCGCGCTCAACTTCTTTCTCATCAATCCGATTTTCATTTTGTCGGGGTTCGCGTTTCCGATTTCCGCGATGCCGAAGGTGCTGCAATGGCTGACGTATCTCAATCCGCTGCGGTATTTTCTCGTTGTCTTGCGAGCCGTGTTCTTGAAGGGGGTAGGGTTCGAAGCGCTCTGGCCGCAGTTCGCGGCGATGGGGGCCCTGGCGTTGATCATGCTGACGGCGAGCGTGCTGCGCTTTCGGAAGTCGCTCGATTGATTATCCTTCTCCGTATCTAAACACACTCAAGGTGGGCGCAGCGATGACCGTCCGCAACCTCGATAGGCTGTTCCAACCGAAATCGGTCGCCGTTGTCGGTGCGTCGGCTCGGCCCGACAGCGTCGGCGCGAAAGTGTGGCGACGCGTACTGACCGGTGGCTTCGAAGGGCCGGTGTGGCCCGTCAATCCCAAGTACGCCGAACTCGACGGATGTACCGTGTTCGCCGATGTCGCCGATCTGCTCGAAGCCCCTTGCGTAGCGCTGATCTGCACCCCGAGCCCTACTTGGCCCGATATCGTCGCCAAGCTGGGACGGCTCGGCACGCGAGCGGTCGTGATCGTCAGCGACACGAAGCGCGGCGCGCAGTCGGCCTCGCTGGCCCGGGCGCTGGAAGCGGCCAAGCCCTACTTGTTGCGTATCGTCGGGCCGGGGAGCCTCGGCGTGGTGACGCCCGCGCTCAACGCGCACTTCGGTGCGCCGTCGTCGACCGTCAAGGCCGGCGGCGTGGCGTGGGTGTCGCAATCGAATGCGTTGACGAATGCGGTGCTCGGGTGGGCCGAGGCGCGCGGGTTGGGCTTTTCGCACGCGATTGCATTGGGCGGCGAGGCCGACGTGGATGCGGGCGACGTGCTCGACTATCTGGCAAGCGATGCGGGCACGCGCGCGATTTTGCTTGAACTGTCCGTGGCGCGGGCGGCGCGCAAGTTCATGTCGGCCGCACGCGCGGCCGCGCGCAACAAGCCCGTGCTCGTGTTGCGCACGGGGCGCGGCGATCCCGCGGATCCGCTCTATGCGGCGGCGTTCAGGCGGGCGGGGATGGTGCGTGTCGAATCGCTCGACGACCTGATCGACGAAATCGAAACGCTCGGCATCGGCCGCATTGCCGCCAGTTCGTCGGCTACGCTCGTGACGAGCGACCGCGGCGTGGCGGCGCTGGCGGGCGATGCGTTCGCGCAAGCGGGGACGACACTGGCCGAGTGGCCGGATGCGGCCGCCGCCTCGATCGTTTCCGCGTTGCCTGCCGTCGTGCCGGGTAATCCGCTGATCCTCGGCAACGACGCCAAGCCGGAGGATTTCGGCCTTGCGCTCGAAGCGCTCGCGCCGCACCGCGAGACGGGCACCGCGTTCGTCGTGCACGCATCGACGTTGAGTGCGCCCGTCGCCGACGTCGCACGGGTGTTGATCGAACGGCAGCGCTTCGCCTATCGCGGGCTGCTGGCCTGCTTCTTCGGCGGGGTGGACGACGACACGCGCGACGCGCTCCGCGCGCATGGCATCGCCGTGCATTCGACACCGCATCGGCTCGCGCGCGCATTCGCGCGTCTTGTCGATTACCGGCTGAGTCGAGAACTGCTGATGGAGACACCGCAAGGTTTGCCCGCGCAGGTGCCGGCATCGATCGAGGCCGCGCAGGCAGAGGCGAAGGCGGCGCTCGACGCGGGGCGCAAGACGCTTGCCGGGGAGGATGCCGCGCGGCTCTTGCGCGGATTCGGGTTGCCGGTGGCGGACCATGAGGCTTCGTCGACACCCGATACGAGCGAAGCGGCGGAGCGCATTGTCGATGTCACGGTGCGGCTGCGCGACGACGCCGATTTCGGCCCCGTCTTCGAATTTGCCGCGCCGGCGGCCGATGGGTTGTCGCTTCCCTTCATGGCCTACGGACTGCCGCCGCTCAATCCGGTCCTTGCGCGCGCGATCGTCTCTCATTCGCCATACGCTCGCCTGGCGCCGATCGGGCCTGTGCTGGATGCGGTGACGGCGTTATCCGAGGCCGTTTGCTGCATCGAACAGATTGTCGGGATGAAGGCGACGCTTCGGGTGATGCGTACGAAGGTGTGGCTCGTCGATCCGCAGATTGCACTGGCGCCCACGCGTGGACGGCTCGCGATCGTGCCGTATCCCCGGCAGTTGGAGGAGACGGTCGATTGGCACGGCGAGCGCTTGACGATCCGCCCGATTCGTCCCGAAGACGAAGCGGCGCATAGCGCCTTGATTTCGGCGATGACGCCCGACGATTTGCGCCTTCGCTTCTTCGGCGCGGTGAGCGGTTTCGACCACACGCAGCTCGCACGGATGACGCAGATCGACTATGACCGCGAAATGGCGTTGATCGCGACGACTGGGGAGGGCAGCGCGATGACGACGCTCGGCGTCGTTCGAACGATTACGGACCCGGACAACGAGTGCGCCGAATTCGCGGTGGCCGTGCGATCGGACCTGAAGGGGAAAGGGTTGGGCCGGATGTTGATGGAACGGATGGTGGCCTACGTGCGTGCGCGCGGCACGCGATGGATCGTCGGCGAGGTGTTGCGCGAGAACGGCCCGATGTTGGGCCTCGTCAAGAAGCTGGGATTTGCGACGAGTGCCACGGCGGACCCGGCTGTCGTCGAAGTGAAGATGCCGCTGCAAGATGGCGCGCCTGCCCGGTGAATCGCTGGGCGGCGCGCGTTTGTCGGCCTGAGGTCGTGTGCGAGCGGCTGGGCTTGGCTAGCTTGGCTGCTTAAGCGGCGAGCTTTGCGGCGGCTTCGTCGACGAGCGTGCGCGGGATCGACAGTTCCTCTAGCCAGGTGTCGCCATAGACGCTGCCCGTTTCGCGCTCGAGCCGCGCGATCGTGGCGGCGTTGCGCGTCGTGTCCTTGGGCGTTGCGAGGAACGGCTTGATCGATTCGCCTGCTTTGAACGCGTCGAATAGCGGCACGCGGATGTCGTCGGGCAACGCGCGCGTCCATTGGTAGGTCTTGCCGTTGTGCGTCAGCGTGGGCGGCAACGTGCGTTCCTTCTTGGTGGCGGCGATGAGGCCGTAGGCACGCGCGGCTTCGGCGATCTGCTCGGGCGAGAACAGCTCGTCGGGGGTGATTTCGAATTGAGCGATGTGGGTTTCGATCGCTTGCATGGCCGCGGCGCGGTCGTCGCGCTTTTGCTGCGCGCGCTCGACGATGGTGCGCAGCTCGTCGGCCTCTTCGCTGGTGATGGTGAAGCTGGCTTGCTTTTGCTGGAGTTCGGAAAAGCGCTGGAATTCGGTGTCAGTCAGAAGTTTTGCCATGGGATCGAACGACGGCGCGCGCAAGGAAGGCCGCGCGCGGTTTTTTGAAGGGCCGCTATTTTAGCAGGAAGGCACGCGGACGATGGGGCGCCTTGGAAGGCTGAGGCCGGTCGGGACGAGCGCCGTACGCGAGCGCAAGCGGCCCGAGGGCCGAGGAACAAAAACCGCGGAAATCGGTACTTGTTACTCGTTATTAAAATGAGTGGAAAAAGTTTCTAACCCTTTCTTAATTGCCTTACGTTTGTTTGACGCAATCGTTCGCCCCTGATAGATTCCCGCCTTTCCTTCGTCGGAAGGAATGACTCCCGAGCAGGTTAATTTGATCGCGATGAGCGCGTAAGTGATCGCGCATTGCGTGCGTTTCCAGCGAGAGAATAAGTCGTGAACTATGCAGACCTGCGGCGCGCGCCATTCGGGGCGTTTCCGACTCAACGAAATCGGTCAGTCCAGCTCGGATTCGGTGAAAGACAGCAACAACTCGAAGACGTATTGCTGCCTCAGCGGGTAGACATACAGGAAAGTCTATTCGGTGGCATCGACGGCTGTATTTCATGCATCTCCACCACCGCGGGATTGCCGCTCACGCTGTTTATCGGCTTGCCGGTATCGGTGCGACTCGTCACCGATACCGGCGGCTTGCGGGCGATCAACGGCATCGTTGTCGATGCCCGCGAAGGCGAGTCCGACAATTCGCTCTCGACTTATCAGCTGTTTATCCGCGATGCGTTGTCCATCTTGGAGCGGCGCATCAATACGAGAATTTTCCGGCAAAGCAACGTATTGGACATCATCCAAACGCTGGTCGGAGAGTGGCGGAAAAATAGTTCGGTGCTGGCCGGC
>NZ_JBQCIV010000076.1:0-5196 GCF_051953405.1 Trinickia sp.
GCCCGCGGCTACGATCGCCTTCCTTGCGCGGCGACATAGCACTAAAACCGCTGAAAAAAGAGCTAATAAAGTGAATATGATCAATTGAGATAGGGTAACGTATGGTTTCGGGGCCTTGCCGCGTGCAGCGGCAGTAGTTCGATAGTTTGATTGGACCGTGGGCGCGCTCGTATTCCGCTGCGGAACGAAGCGTCCGATTATAGGCAAACAGCATGACGGAACCGGCACACCCGGTTACCGCCCCGGCTCGACGGCTGGCGCTCACCTGTACCGGCCGCCGTAAGGCATGCGCCGTCACGCGTGACGGCGGCCGCACTTTAAGAAAGAGTCGAGATGACCACGTATTCCAACGAAGCGGTGCTCGAAGCGCTTAGGCGAGTGCAATATCGTCAAGTTCCATGGGCCAAGCGCCCGGGCGTGTTCGAATATCTGCGAGGGCTCGGTTTGATGGAAACGGTCCGTCAGCGCACGGTTGCGCCTGGAGCCGGTTTTCATGCGCCTGTCGATATCGCCGTGCTGACAGAGAAGGGACGCGCCGAATTCAATCGCCTCGCTCGCGAAGAACGCGCACTGCATTGGACGGACGCGAAGGCGTGCGAGTACGCACCGAGCGATGCCGCAGCCGCCGTCGAACTGCGATCCTAGCCGTCGTTAGCCGCGCCGTTCTCGGCCGTTAATACCTTGCGCCGGGAACCCTCAAAAAAAACCCGTATCGCGAGGATACGGGTACCGGATATTTCTGCTGCCACGCTGTGCTCATGGCAATCACTCCGACTGGCCAAACGGCGAGTGGTTCCCTTCATTTCGATTCGAATTGCGCGAATTACCGAATAGGGTGGGTCGATTAGTGCTTGGGCGGTGGGCGATTGCGCGTGCCGTTATCGTTCCAGCGGGCGTTGCTCTCGATGTCGCCACGCAAGTTTCCGCGGGGCGCCGACGCGCCCGCCGGTGCATTCGCAGGCGGCGCCTGCCAGTCGGCCGACATCTCCGGCGACCGCACGGGCGGAGCGCGCGCGGGTTGCGCGCGAGGGGGCGACGCGAGCGCGAGGGCCATGCCGATACTGCACATCAGCACGCCGGCTGCGTGAATGGCTGGCTTCATTCGGATTGTCCGGCGCGACATGCCGGCGACGAGTCCGTATAGACCAACGATAAGCGCGACGACGAAAGGGCGCTGTAAATATTAGTAAATGGATGTTGCGGACTTGCCGTATCGCAAGGCATATCGAGCGGTGCGAAGCGAAACTGGCGCGAGCGGCGCTCGGGTCGAGGCGGCCGCCGATGAGGGGATATGCGCTGTGCGCCTGGTGCGATGGGCCCGTTGCCCGCGCGAGTCCGGCAAGGCAACGGGCAATCGGCAATAGGCAGATCAGGCCATCTTGGCCGGCGCGCGCCACGATTCCGGGTTGGTCCAGAACGCGCCGCGCAGGCGGTCCGGGCTTCGCGGCGCGGGAGGCTTGACTGCGGTCGTGCCGATGCGGCCGCGCAGCGAGACTTGGCGCCCGCAGGTGTCCAAGCGTTTAACGATTTCGACGAGCGTGCCGTCCGCCTGCCATTCGTCGAAGCGTCGCCGGCAGGTCGGCGGCGACGGGTAGCGGCCCGGCAGCTTCGACCAGCCCTCGCCGGTGCTGAGCACCCATAACACCGCGTTGACGACGGCGCGCGCTTCGACGCGCGGGCGTCCGCGTCGCTCGCTCCGTGCCGGTTCGGCGCAGAACAGCGCTTCGACCAGCGCCCACTCGTTATCTCTCAAATCGTCGAACACCATATGTCCTCACCTCAGCGAAACTGACCCCGGTGCGCTGCCCCGTGCCGCGCACCCTTGAGACACCCTCATGGGGTGTCGAGCGAGCCGGTGGGGCGCCGGAACGATGTCGACCATCGAACGACGCGCCTACCGCAGCGTGCCGAGCAATGCATGAAGCATGCCATGTCGGTGGCGAATACCTGCAAGCCCCGTCGCGACGGCCTCGCGGGGGCATCAGCTAGGGGCGTATAAGACGCCAAAATGCCGGGGGCGGAAATCAGGGCAATCACCAATCTAGTGCAGGCCGGCGCTGCGCGAGTGCGACCGCGCCCGCATATTGCGATGCGGCAAATCGACCGTCGGCGGATCGGGCGTGAAGGGCGTCGCTCGTGTGCAGCGGGCGCATGCGAGGAATGCGGATTGCTTTGCAATCGCAGCAAGACAGACGGGCTGTATCGGTTTTTGTCGCGTCGAGATCCGTTTCAATATTTGGGCATTGGTGCGCTTTATGCCACGGCGCTCGCCTTCGATTCGCTATTTACGCCCCCGGTCTTTTTGCGTAAGATGGCGTTCAGTCACGCGGCGCCTTCTCCGGAAAACCGCCGCTTCGTCCGGCTGGGTCTGGCCCGAGCGCTGCTCGAATCGCCGCCCCCCGGTCCGTGCTCCCATCAATATGACCGATCAAAATCGGGCGAGCGCGTCTTCAGTTCCATATCGTCTGTTTGATCCGGTTCGTTGACCACAGGGTCTGACCTAGCTGCATGAATACCCAAGAGGCGAAGATCGTCCTCGAGACTGCTTTGATTTGCGCGCAAGAGCCGCTGAAGGTCGGTGACCTGCGTAAGCTCTTCGCCGACGCCGTGTCGGCGGATACAGTCCGTGCGTTACTTGAGGATCTGAGAAACGAGTGGTCCGGGCGAGGTGTCGAACTCGTCGGGCTCGCAAGCGGCTGGCGCTTTCAAAGCAAGCCGGCGATGCGTCCTTATCTCGATCGGCTGCACCCGGAAAAGCCGCCGAAGTATTCGCGCGCGGTGCTGGAAACGCTGGCGATCATCGCGTACCGCCAGCCGGTGACGCGCGGCGACATCGAGGAAATCCGCGGCGTCACCGTCAATACGCAGGTGATCAAGCAGCTTGAAGATCGCAGCTGGGTCGAGGTCATCGGGCATCGCGACGTGCCGGGACGCCCGGCGCTTTATGCGACCACGAAGCAGTTCCTCGACGATCTCGGGCTGAAGGCGCTCGACGAGTTGCCGCCGCTCGAAGATCCGACGACGCAAAACGCCGCCGAATTGCTGGCACAGCACGCCATCGAGTTTCCGGACGATGCGGCGCTCGTCGAAGCCATGGCCGATGACGGCGCCGTCGCTGCCGGCTCGCAGGGGCAGGCTGCGGAGCAGCGTGAGGCCGCTGCCGAAGTGCATGAAAACGCGCACCGCGCGGCGGACGACGAGCAGGCCGCAGGTTTGCTTCATGCCGACGACACGATCGGAGGCGAGGCGGCCACCGTGGCAGACGGCGAGCCCCAGCAGGGCGAGGCCGAGGTGTCGACGGGCACACCGGAGGCGAACCCTTCCGACGACGAGAACACGAGCGAGCGTGCGACGCACGACGGGCGGGCAAACGTTGCACCGTCCGGCGACGGCACGATCGATGCCGCGCGCGGGGATCGAGACGAGCGCGACCGCGGTATGCACGAGGACGCTTCGAACGAGACCGACATCGATCCGTCGTCGCCTGCGCGAGACGGCGCTTCGCCGGCCGCGACCGTGCGTCCGATGGGCGTCGCGGGCGACCATCCGGCGGATCGCGAGCAGTCCGGCGAGGACGCCTACAACGACGACGAACCCGCGTCGCGAAGAGCTTGACGTAACCGAACGTACGCAGCGCCTGCAATGGGTGCGCGCAATTGACACTTGAGGTTGTTTTGACGAATACCCACGACACCAATTTGTCCGCATCCGGGCATGCCGTAGACGCTGCGGGCCGCGACGACGCGCAAGCCGGCGAGTCCGGGCAAGGCGCCCACATCGCGGAAGCGGGCGATCAAGAGCGCCCCCGCCGCGGTTTGCGACGCGGTCCGCGCAGCTTGATCGCGCGTCGGCGCGCCGCGGCTAAGACCAAGGGCGAGGCCGGCGCGCAAGCGCAAACCCAGGGCGGCCCCGAGGGCGAGCCCGCCGACGAGGCGCCTGTCGCCGCGCAGCAGGCGCTCGAGAGCGGTTCCCCCGCTCCGGGCCGCGCGCCCCGTAAGAACGTGCCCAAGGGCGCCCGCAAGCAAGCCGGCAACCGCCGCGACGAGGCGCTCGCTCAAGGCGGTCGCCCCGACCAGGACCAAGCAAAGGGCAAACCGGCGAAGCGCGGCGAAGCGGCCGCGGGCGGGCAGGACGATTTGTTCGCCTATGTGACCTCGCCGGCGTTCGATGCCGATAACGGCACGACGGGCGGCGTGCGCGCACCGATGTTGCGGCGCGGCCGTCAAGCGCCGCCAAAGCGTGTGCTCGCCCCGGACGACGACGCGCCCAAGCTGCACAAAGTATTGGCCGAGGCCGGAATGGGCTCGCGCCGCGAAATGGAAGAGCTGATCGTGGCGGGCCGCGTCTCGGTCAATGGCGAACCGGCGCATATCGGCCAGCGCATCATGCCGACCGACCAAGTGCGCATCAACGGCAAGCCGGTCAAGCGCCGCGTGCAAACGAAGCCGCCCCGCGTCTTGCTGTACCACAAGCCGACCGGCGAGATCGTCAGCCATGCGGATCCGGAAGGGCGGCCGTCGGTGTTCGACAAGCTGCCGCCGATGAAGACGGCCAAGTGGTTGGCCGTCGGCCGTCTCGACTTCAATACCGAAGGGCTGTTGATGTTGACGACGTCGGGCGATTTGGCCAACCGGTTCATGCATCCGCGCTACAGCGTGGAGCGCGAATATGCGGTGCGCGTCGTTGGCGAGCTGTCGGAGGCGTCGCGGCAAAAGCTGCTGCACGGGATCGAACTCGAGGACGGCCCCGCGAACTTCCTTCGCATCCGCGACGGCGGCGGCGAAGGCACGAATCACTGGTACCACGTCGCGCTCGCCGAAGGGCGTAATCGCGAGGTGCGCCGCATTTTCGAGGCCGTCGGCCTTATGGTCAGCCGGCTCATTCGTACGCGCCACGGCCCGATTTCGCTGCCGCGCGGTCTGCGCCGCGGCCGCTGGGAGGAGCTGGAAGATGCGCAAGTGCGCAGCCTCATGGCGGCTGTCGGCCTGAAGGCGCCGACCGAAGAGAAGGGCGCTCGCGGTCAGGGCGCGGAGCGGCGGCAACCGGATCCGATGCAAACGTCGATGGGCTTTATCAACCGCGAGCCGGTGTTGACGGCGCACGGCGGCTTCGAGCAACCGGGGCGCGGCGCGGGACGTCGCGGTGCCGGCGGGTTCGGCGCGCGGACCGGCGGCTTCGGCGATACGCTGGGCGGCG
>NZ_JBQCIV010000077.1:0-34903 GCF_051953405.1 Trinickia sp.
CTAAGGAGTAAGTCATGGCCAAGGGCGCACGCGACAAGATCAAGCTGGAGTCGACCGCAGGCACGGGTCACTTCTACACGACCACGAAGAACAAGCGCAACATGCCGGAAAAGATGGAGATCATGAAGTTCGATCCCGTCGTCCGCAAGCATGTGGCGTACAAGGAAACCAAGATCAAGTAATCGGTTTCCTGCGAGCTAGAACTCGCTAGAGGACACCCAAAGCCCCGCCTCGAGCGGGGCTTTTTGTTGGGTTCGTGCCCGTTTCGCGTGTCGGCGCGGTATGCTCCTTGGCTTACCGCGCGTTTTCACACGGCTGCCATATTTTGCGCAAGGACGCAGGCGGGACCGGGGACAAAGGACTTGCTCATGAATTTCGACGTCGTAATCGTTGGCAGCGGGCTCGCGGGCCTGACCGTCGCACTCAATCTCGCCGAGAAACGGCGTGTCGCCGTCATCGCCAAGCGTTCGATGACCGAAGGGGCGAGCGACTGGGCTCAAGGCGGGATCGCCGCGGTGCTCGATTCGGCCGACAGCGTCGAAAACCACGTGAGCGATACGCTCATCGCCGGCGGCGGCCTGTGCGACGAGGCCGCCACACGGTTCATCGTCGAACATGGCCGCGAAGCCATCGAATGGCTGATCGCGCAAGGTGTGCCGTTCACGCGCGACGATGCGGCGGAACTCGGCTTCCACCTCACGCGCGAAGGCGGCCACAGCCACCGGCGCATTATTCATGCGGCCGACGCCACGGGCCATGCCGTCGTCGCCACCTTGTCCGAGCGCGTGCGTTCGCACCCGAACATCACGTTGCTGGAAGACCACTATGCGATCGACCTGATTACGTCCGATCGTTTAGGTTTGCCCGGGCGCCGCTGCCATGGCCTGTACGCGCTCGACCTCGCGGGCGGCCGCACCGTGACGCTGGAAGCGCCGCACACCATTCTCGCGACGGGCGGCGCGGGCAAGGTCTACCTTTATACGACGAACCCGGATACGGCGACGGGCGACGGGATTGCCATGGCGTGGCGGGCCGGCTGCCGCGTGTCGAACATGGAGTTCATCCAGTTCCACCCCACGTGCCTGTTTCACCCGTACGCCAAGTCTTTCCTGATTACCGAAGCCGTGCGCGGCGAAGGCGGCAAGCTCGTCTTGCCCGACGGTACCCGCTTCATGCCGGCTCACGACGAGCGCGCCGAACTCGCCCCGCGCGACATCGTCGCACGCGCAATCGACTTCGAGATCAAGAAGCGCGGCATCGATTGTGTCTATCTCGATATCAGCCATCAACCGGCGGCGTTCCTACACGAGCATTTCCCGACGATCCTCGCGCGCTGCCTCGAATTCGGCATCGACATCACGAAAGATCCGATCCCCGTCGTGCCGGCCGCGCATTACACGTGCGGCGGTGTCGTCACCGACCTGGCGGGGCGCACCGATTTGGCAGGCTTGTACGCCGTCGGCGAAACGTCGTGCACGGGCCTACATGGCGCCAACCGTCTTGCCAGCAACTCGCTGCTCGAATGCCTCGTCATCGGACGCTCGGCCGCCGAGGCGATCGAACGCGAAGGCTTCGAGGCGGCCGCCCACGCGCCGCTTCCGGATTGGGACGAAAGCCGCGTGTCCGATCCGGACGAGGAAGTCGTTGTCGCGCACAACTGGGACGAGTTGCGTCGGCTCATGTGGAACTACGTCGGCATCGTCCGCACCGACAAACGCTTGGCGCGCGCCAAGCATCGAATCGCGCTGCTGCGCGACGAAATCCAGGAGTATTACGCGAATTTCAAAGTGAGCCGGGATCTGCTGGAGCTGCGCAATCTCGTCGACGTCGCTTCGTTGATCGTCGAAAGCGCCCGCACCCGCCGCGAGAGCCGCGGGCTGCATTTTTCGCGCGATTGGCCGTCGGCGCTGCCCAAGGCGTTGCCCACCGTCCTCGCACCCGAGCGCGTCCGCAACCGAAAGGTATGAACGAGAACCTGCGCCGCGCCGAAACTGGCTCCGGCGCAGCGCAGGTTGGACACCGCCCGGTCAATCGAGCGAGTCGCAGCGAAGGCTAGATCAGGCGCATCGAGTAGTCGGTGGCGCGCACATCTTTCGTCAGCGCGCCGATCGAGATGCGATCGACGCCCGTTTCGGCGATGGTGCGCACCGTGTCGAAGTTCACGCCCCCCGACACCTCGAGCAGCGCACGTCCGGCCGTCAGCTTCACGGCATCATGCATCGCTTCGAAAGAAAAATTGTCGAGCAAAATCGACTCGGCGCGATGCGCGAGGGCCGATTCGAGCTGCTCGAGCGTCTCGACTTCGATTTGAATCGAGACGCCCGCATCGAGCGCATACGCCGCTTCCAATGCAGCCCCCACCCCACCCGCCGCGGCGATATGGTTTTCCTTGATCAGGATGCCGTCGTACAGCGCGAGACGATGGTTCACGCCGCCCCCCACGCGCACCGCGTATTTCTGGGCAAGGCGCAGCCCCGGCAGCGTCTTGCGCGTATCCAAGATGCGCGCGCGCGTGCCCGCGATGGCATCGACGTAGCGGCGCGTGACTGTCGCCACGCCAGAGAGCAGTTGTAGGAAGTTCAGGCCATTGCGCTCGGCCGTCAGGAGAGAGCGAGCGGAGCCTCGCAAAAAGCAGACGGGAGAATCGGCCGCCATGACGTCGCCCTCCCGGTAGCGCCAGTCGATCTCGATCGACGGGTCGACCCGCTGCATCACGGCCACGAACCACGGCACGCCGCACAGCACCGCCTCCTCGCGCACCAGAATGCGTGCATCGCGGATGGAATCGGCCGGGACGAGCCGCCCTGTGCGATCGCCGTCGCCGACATCTTCGGCCAGCGCATCGGCGACGTTGCGTTCGAGCGCGGCATCGAATGCCGCCCCGTAGCGCGCACGAATCTCGGCGAAAAGCGGCGATACGGCGTCCAGGCGGGGCGTAGCTTGTTGCGCGGTCATAGCGTGCAGAGTCCTTTGAGCCGCGCTCGGCGAAGCAGGCCGCCGCGGCAAGCAAGTCAGTGAATGGTCGGCAATGCGCCGTTAGGCCAGCAAGGCCCTTAGGCCGGCTAATCGGTTAGGCCGCCCCGATGCCCGCAAAGAGCGACGAATCGCGGGCGAGATCGCCGCTGGCCTGTACGCGTTGCTTGTGGGCCGCCGCGAAGGCAAGCATGCGATCGATCGGCATCCGTGCGCGTTCGCCCACGGCGGCGTCGACGAAGATCTCGTTGTGACCGCGTTCCAACACGTCCACCAAATTCGCGAGCCCGTTCATCGCCATCCACGGACAGTGCGCGCAGCTCTTACAGGTGGCGCTGTTGCCGGCCGTCGGCGCGGCGATGAATGTCTTGCCGGGTGCCGCGAGCCGCATCTTGTGCAAGATGCCGAGGTCGGTCGCGACGATGAAGTGCGTCGCATCCAGGCGCGTGGCCGCATCGATCAGCTGCGTGGTCGAGCCGACGACGTCGGCCTGCGCCACCACACCGGCCGGCGATTCGGGGTGCACGAGCACCTTGGCCTGCGGATACTCGGCCCGCAGCAAATCCAGCTCGATGCCCTTGAATTCGTCGTGAACGAGGCACGAGCCCTGCCACAGCAGCATATCCGCGCCGGTCTGCTGCTGGATGTAATTGCCCAAATGGCGGTCGGGCGCCCAGAGAATCTTTTCGCCCTGCGCGTGCAGATGCTTGACGATCTCGAGGCCGATGGACGACGTCACCATCCAATCGGCACGGGCCTTCACGGCCGCGCTGGTATTGGCGTAGACGACCACCGTGCGATCGGGATGCGCATCGCAAAAGGCGGAGAATTCATCGGCGGGGCAGCCCAAATCGAGCGAGCAGGTCGCATCGAGATCGGGCATGAGAATACGCTTGCCGGGGCTCAGGATCTTGGCCGTCTCGCCCATGAACCGAACGCCGGCCACCACCAGGGTCTGCGCATCGTGGCCGCGGCCGAAGCGGGCCATTTCAAGCGAATCGGCCACGCAACCGCCCGTTTCGTCGGCCAGTTCCTGCAGTTCCGCATCGACGTAGTAATGGGCAACGAGCACGGCCTTTTCCCGCGCAAGCAACTCGCGAACACGCGCCTTCAGTTGCTGCCGCTCTTCGAAGGTCGGCGCCGGCGGCACTTTCGCCCACGCTTGGCCGATACCGCACATGGCACCGCCGTGCGGCTTGTCGAATTCGACGGTTTTGATGGCCGGATCCATCCTGTTCTCCTCTAGTCCGCCCAGCGGCGCGGGCCGTCTGCCGCGCACTCGAGACGAGACGAGCGCATCGCAAGGGCCCCAAAAAGCAACACCCCGCCAGACGCGGGGTGTGTGACGTACCGAAATTTTAAAGTATTTCGCTTTTGGGCGCGCTCAGGCGTACCGGCGCAAGCGCATCGCAAATTCTTGCAGCGCCTTGATGCCGCTTTGCTCGGCTCGATGGCACCAATCTTGGAGCTGAACCAGCAATTGTTCGCGAGAAGCGTTCGAGCGCTCCCAGATCGCGCTCAGATCGTTGCGCAATTCGATGAACGTGCGCAGCGTCTGGCTGTCCGCGAAGATCTCGGGCAACTGACGCTTTTGCGGCTCGTCGAGCCCAGCTTCGTCTTTATGGAACCATGTCCGCGCACTGCGCATCAGCTGATACTTTTCGCGCGAACCGATTTCCTTCAGCCGCGCCAACTCCTGGCGATAGGCGCGCTTCACCGTCTTCGCATAGCGCGCCATGACTTCGTAACGGTTGCTCAGCACAGCCTGCAGCGTCTCTTGATCGAGCACGAGCTTGCGAGCGGCCAGTTTCGGCGTGGGTGCGACCTTCTTGACCTTCGCAAGACCGACGGCCGACATCAAGCGGATGTAGAGCCAGCCGATATCGAACTCGTACCACTTGTTCGACAGCTTGGCCGACGTGGCGAACGTGTGATGGTTGTTGTGCAGTTCCTCGCCGCCGATGATGATGCCCCACGGGAAGATGTTGGTGCTCGCGTCGGAGGAGTTGAAGTTGCGGTAGCCCCAGAAATGCGCGAGCCCGTTGACGACACCCGCTGCCCAGAACGGGATCCAAATCATCTGGACGGCCCATACCGACAAACCGACGATCCCGAACAGCGCGACGTCGATCACCATCATGAGGCTCACGCCGAGGATCGGGTAGCGCGTGTAGACGTTGCGCTCCATCCAGTCGTTCGGCGTGCCGTGACCGAAGCGGCGCAGCGTTTCTTCGTTCTTGGCTTCCGCGCGATACAGCTCCGCGCCTTCGAGCAGCACCTTCCAGATGCCGCGCGTTTGCGGGCTGTGCGGATCTTCTTCCGTTTCGCACTTGGCGTGGTGCTTGCGGTGGATCGACGCCCATTGGCCCGTCAGCATGCCCGTGGTCATCCACAACCAAAACCGGAAAAAGTGGCTCGCGACCGGGTGCAGATCGAGTGCGCGGTGCGCTTGGCAGCGGTGCAGATAGACGGTCACGCCGATGATCGTCACGTGCGTGAGCGCAAGCGCAATCACCACGATCTGCCACCAGGAGCAGCGAAGGAAACCGTGTGCAAGAAAATCGAGAAGGGAGTTCAGCAAGGCGTTGTACCTGTATTGCGGCGACACCGGCTCGGTTGGGGTGTCAAAAAGATGAAAGCTGACTTTCAGAGCTGAACGGCATTCTACTGCAACTACCGCAAGTATTTGTAACAAATAGGGTTTTACACGACGCACAGCCCGTGCGAGCGCCCCATTTTTACCGATTTGCGGCCCCCAAGCCTCGCTGCGGCGTATCGCCGCAGCGGCCGCTCACCACTCGTCAAGCCCCCGTCCCCGTATCCCGAGCGAGTCCCGTGCCCGGGGCGACGGACGCGGCCGTAGCCGCCTGCCCATCGGCGCCCTTTTCTTGCACCGAGCCGATCGCCGAATCCTGACCGATTTCGACGGCGCCGCCGAGTGCGGCCGGCAACCCGCCGATGAGACGGATGTCGCGTCGCGTGTACGGAATGGCGATCCCGTTTTCGTTGAAGAGCCGCCAAATATTGAGATTGACCGTCGAACGCGTCCCGGCTGTGCCCTTCGCGGCTTCTTCGATCCAAAACCCGAGTTCGAGATTGATGCCGTCCGAGCCGAAACCGACGAGATAAGCGGCCGGTGCCGGATCGTCGAGCACGCGTTCGACGCCTCGTGCCGCCTCGACGAGCAGCGCCATCGCACGCTCCAGATCGGCGCTATAGGCGATTTGCACGGCTGCCTTGGCGTAGCCGCGGGTCAGATACGACGAATGATTCTGCACGACGTCGGTCATCAGCTTTTCGTTCGGGATCAACGTTTCGATGCCGTCCAGCCCCCGGACCATGGTGTAGCGTGTCCGGATCTCCGTGACGCGCCCCTGCAGTCCCGAGACGTTGATCGTGTCGCCGAGGCGCAGCGACCGGTCGAGCAAGATGATGAACCCCGACACGTAGTTGCTCGCGATCTTTTGCAACCCGAAGCCGAGCCCGACGCCCAGCGCGCCGCTGAACACCCCGAGCACGGTGATATCGATGCCGACGAGCGAAAAGCTGATCAGCACCGCAGCCAGCACGAGCAGCGCGCGCCCGAGCCGCGCCAGCGCGACCCGAAGATTCTCGTCGATCGAATGGGCCCGCATGACGCGATCTTCGTAGGCCGAGCCGAGCCACAGGGCGAAGACGACGGTCGCGCACACCCACATGAGGCCGGTCGTGAGCGACAGCAGCGTCATGTGGGCGGTGCCGACCCGGAAGCGGACCGAGGCCATCCAGCGCAGCACTTCGTCCTGGATCCCGAGCACGGCGATGACCATGCCGACCCAGACGACGACGGAGACGAGCTTTTCCGTGATCGAGAGCCAGGCGTGCGCCTGCCCCGAGCGCCCGAACACGCGGCGCGCGATGAAAAAGACGATGTAGATCAGCGCGATGCCGATGAGCGGCACGAGCGCCAGCTCGAGCAGCGAGGTCGACATGTAGTCGTCGAGCGCCGTCTGTGCGATCCAGACGAGCACGCCCCCGAGCAGCGGGAACAGCGCCTTGCGCAAGCTTTCGGCACCGAAGCGCATGGCTTCTTGCCGTGCCTGCCGGCGCGAATCGAGTTTGCGGCGGACGAGCCGGGCGAGCAGCCACGCGATCAACAGCGTGCCGATCAGCGTGCCTGCCTGCCAGATCATCACGGGCTCGCCGTAATCGCGCACGATGCCGGCCAGCATATGGGAGAGGATGCGGTTTTGTGTCATCTCGAAGCAAAGGGGGCGGGCCATGCGGCCGCCCCGTGTTTCCTATCGGTGCGCGCCGGTTCGCGCGCTAGGCCGGCAACGCACCCGGACGTTGGGGCGCGGCCGGCTTCGGTGAAGCGCGACGCTCGAGGACGGCCGCGAAAAAACCGTCCGTCGCATGGCGATGCGGCCATAGCGAAAGATAGTCGCCCATCTCGAGTTCGATGCGCTGTTCCGCGAGCACCTGACCCGCCGGTACCAGTGCGAAGTCGGCATGATCGGCCAAGAACTCGGTCACGATCGCTTCGTTCTCGGCGTCGAGCATGCTGCACGTCGCGTAGACGAGACGACCGCCCGGCTTCACGAGCCGGGCCGCGCTGGCGAGGATCGAGCGCTGCTTCGGCACGAGTTCGTCGACCGAGGCCGGGCTCTGACGCCACTTCAGATCGGGGTTGCGGCGCAGCGTGCCGAGGCCGCTGCAGGGCGCGTCGACGAGCACGCGGTCGATCTTGCCCGCGAGACGCTTGATCTTGGCATCGTGCTCGCTGTCGATCAAAACCGGATGAACGTTCGACAAGCCGCTGCGCGCGAGCCGCGGCTTGAGCTTGGCCAGGCGCCGATCGGACACGTCGAACGCATACAGGCGGCCGGTCGAGCGCATCGCGGCGCCGAGCGCGAGCGTCTTGCCGCCCGCGCCCGCGCAGAAATCGACGATCATCTCGCCGCGGCGCGGCGCCACGAGCGCGCACAAAAGCTGGCTGCCCTCGTCCTGCACCTCGATCCAACCATTCTCGAACGGCGCCAGCTTGGTCAGTGCGGGCTTGCCCGCCACGCGCACGCCGAGCGGCGCGAACGGCGTCGCACCCGCATCGATGCCCGCGACTTGCAGCGCATCGAGCACTTGCTCCCGGCTGGCCTTCACCGGATTGGCGCGTAGATCGAGCGGCGCCGGATAGTTCAGCGCGGCAGCGAGCTGCGCGAGTTCGTCGGCTTCGAACCGCTTCGAGAGGGCCTCGACGATCCAATCCGGGAGATTCGTGCGCACGCGCAGCGGCAGGCTCGCGGGATCGATCTTCGACACGTGCTCGAGCCAGGCGCCTTCCGCCTCCGAGACGAACGGCGCCAACGCGGCGCGCCCCGCCGTCTGCATGAGCCCGAGCAGCGCGAGGCGCCGCGCCGGGCTGCCGCTGCCGCTTTCGGCCAGATGCGCGAATTCCATGCGCCGACGCAGCACCGCGAACACGGCTTCGGCGATGATGCCGCGCTCCGCGTGCCCGAGCTTCGGGTGGGCACGGAAGAAACGGCTCGTGGTGGCGTCGGCGGGGCCGGCAAATTTCAAAATATCGGCGAGCAGCGTTTCGGTCTGGCCGATCAGGAAACCGTGCAGGACGGAATCGCGCTTGCCGCCCGTGCGGCCGCCGGCCGGGGTGCCCTTGGCCGGGCCTCTCGGCGCGCCTTTATCTTTCTTCTTGATGCTCTTCATGCGGCGATCCCTTGGGTATCCGAGAAAAACCATTGCGGCTCGGCCGGCGTCACCGCCACCCGCAGCCCCGCGAGCGTCAACCGGTCCTCGACGAACCAGCGCACCGCGCGCGGATAAATGACGTGCTCGACCTCGAGCAGGCGCTTGGCAAGCGTGCCCGCGTCATCCGCGGCCGACACCGAAATCGCGCCTTGGACGACGATCGGGCCGTGATCGAGTTCGGGCGTCACGAAATGCACGGTCGCGCCGTGCAGCGTCACCCCGGCTTCCAGCGCGCGCTCGTGCGTCCGCAGCCCCGGGAAGCTCGGCAACAGCGACGGATGAATGTTCAGCATGCGCCCCGCGTAGCGCCCGACGAAGCCGGAGGTCAGCACGCGCATGAAGCCGGCCAGGACGACGAGATCGGGGGAGAAGCTGTCGACGACATCGGCCAAGGCGGTATCGAACGCTTCGCGCTCGGCGAAGCCGCCGTGTTCGACGACGGCCGTCTCGATGCCTTGGGCTTGCGCGAACGCCAGCCCGGCCGCATCGGGGCGGTTCGAGACGACGGCGGCGATGCGCGCCGGCCAGCGCTCGCTGGCGCAGGCGCGTACGATGGCTTCCATGTTGCTGCCGCGCCCGGAAATCAAAATCACGATATTTTTCATGCGGCGATTTTATCACCCGGGGGGCCCGCCAAAGCCGCGCGCTGCCGCGCCCGGCCCCGAGCGTTTATAATCTTTTGCTTTGCGGCATTTGCCGCGCGCCCATCGATGAATGGCTACGCGGCGTCATGCCGCCCACCCTAACCGGCTATCGTGAGAGTCTTCCGCGGTCTTCCCAATGCCGAGAGCCGCGCGCCCTGCGCGCTGACGATCGGTAACTTCGACGGTGTCCACCGCGGCCACCAGGCTCTGCTCGCCCGCGTGAGCGAGGCGGCGCGCGCGCGCGGCTTGCCCGTGTGCGTGATGACGTTCGAGCCGCACCCGCGCGAGTTCTTCAATCCCGCAAGCGCGCCGCCGCGCATCGCGATGCTGCGCGACAAGCTCGAAGCGCTGCGCACGAACGGCGTCGATCGCGTTGTCGTCGAGCACTTCAACCACACGTTCGCGAGCCAATCGCCCGAAGCCTTCGTCAAGCGCATCCTGGTCGATGGGCTGCACGCGCGCTGGGTGCTGATCGGCGACGATTTCCGCTACGGCGCGAAACGCGCGGGCGATTTCGCATCGCTTTTGGGCGCCGGCGAACGGTACGGGTTCGAAGTCGAGCAAATGCCGACGGTCGCGGACCCGAGCGGTGCGCGCATTTCCAGTTCGGGGGTGCGCGCCTCGCTCGTCGCGGGCGATCTGGATGCGGCACGCGCGGCGCTGGGGCGGCCCTACGCAATCAGCGGACATGTCACCCACGGGCTCAAGCTCGGCCGCGATCTAGGCTTCCCGACGCTGAACCTGCCGATCGCCCACAAGCGCCCGGCGCTCGCGGGCATTTTCGTCGTGCGCGTGCATGGGATCGAAGCGCAACCGCTGCCGGGCGTCGCCAGCCTCGGGCTACGCCCGACCGTCGACGATTCGGGGCGGGTGCTGCTCGAAGTGCACTTGCTCGATTGGCACGGCGACGCCTATGGCAAACTCGTGCGCGTCGAATTTTTGAAAAAGCTGCGCGACGAGGAGAAGTTCGCCGATCTCGAAACGCTGACCGCCGCGATTGCGCGCGATGTCGCGCTCTCGCGCGCCTATTTCACGGCGCTCGGCAGCGCCGGCGCGAGCGATGCCTCGCGCGATGCCGGCACGGCGGGCGAAGCCGCGCCCGGCAGCCGGACCACCGGGTTTTCGACGTCGGCGACCGACCGAATTCGCTGACCGCCCCGCATGACAAGCCGGCCGAGCGTTCGATCAGCGCGCGGCCGGGCAAGCACGATACATTCAATACCGAAGCGCCCACGGCTCGGGCGCCCACCGTTTTCAGCGATAGCACAATGAGCGAGAAGAAAGCCGATTCGAAATCCCAGGCCAAGTATCCGGTCAACCTGCTCGATACGCCGTTCCCGATGCGCGGCGATCTGCCCAAGCGCGAACCGCAATGGGTCAAGGCGTGGCAAGAGGACGGGGTCTACGAGAAGATCCGCGCGGCCAGCAAAGGCCGGCCCCTGTTCGTCCTGCACGACGGGCCGCCGTACGCCAACGGCGACATCCACCTCGGTCACGCGGTCAACAAGATCCTGAAGGACATCATCGTCAAGTCGCGCAACATGGCCGGCTTCGATGCGCCGTACGTGCCCGGTTGGGACTGCCACGGCATGCCGATCGAAATCCAGATCGAAAAGAAGTTCGGCAAGTCGCTGCCGGCCGAGGAAGTGCAGCGCAAGGCGCGCGCCTACGCGGGCGAGCAGATCGAGACACAAAAGGCCGGCTTCAAGCGGCTCGGCGTGCTCGGCGACTGGAACAACCCGTACAAGACGATGAACTTCTCGAACGAGGCGGCCGAAATCCGCGCGCTCGGGAAGATCCTCGAGAAAGGCTACGTGTTTCGCGGCCTGAAGCCCGTGAACTGGTGCTTCGACTGCGGCTCCGCGTTGGCCGAGGCCGAGGTGGAATACAAGGACCGTGTCGATCCGTCGATCAGCACGATGTTCCCGTTCGCGGAGCCGGACAAGACGGCGCAGGCGTTCGGCCTTGCCGCCTTGCCGCGCGCCGAGGGCGGCATCGTCATCTGGACGACCACTCCTTGGACGATCCCCGCCAACCAAGCCTTGAACGTTCACCCCGAACTCGACTACGCGCTCGTCGATACCGAGCGCGGCTTGCTCGTGCTCGCGCAAGAGCGCGTCGAAGCGTCGCTCAAGCAATTCGGCCTCGCCGGCAACGTCATTGCCACGACACCGGGCGCAAAGCTCGTGAACCTGCGCTTCCATCATCCGCTCGCGTCGGCCCACCTCGGCTACAAGCGCACGTCGCCCGTCTATCTGGGCGATTACGTCACGATCGATTCGGGCACCGGCGTTGTGCACTCCTCGCCGGCCTACGGCGTGGAAGACTTCATCTCGTGCAAGTCGCACGGCATGGTCGATTCCGACATCATCAACCCCGTCATGGGCGACGGCCGCTACATCGAATCGCTGCCCCTGTTCGGCGGCTTGACGATCTGGGAAGCGAATCCGAAGGTGGTCGAAGCGCTCGCCAATGCCGGCACGCTGCTGCACACCGAGAAATATCAGCACAGCTACATGCATTGCTGGCGCCACAAGACGCCGATCATCTACCGCGCCACCTCGCAATGGTTTGCGGGCATGGATCTGACGCCGAAGGACGGCGCCGCCACGCTGCGCGAAACGGCGCTCGCGGGCGTCGAAGCGACGGCGTTCTACCCGTCGTGGGGTAAGCAGCGCCTGTTCAGCATGATCGCGAACCGCCCCGACTGGACACTCTCGCGGCAACGCCAATGGGGCGTGCCGATGGCGTTCTTCGTCCACAAGGAAACGGGCGAGCTGCATCCGCGCACGCTCGAGCTGCTCGAAGCCGTCGCGCAGCGCGTCGAAGCGGGCGGCATCGAAGCTTGGCAAACGCTCGATGCGCGCGAGCTGCTGGGCGACGACGCCAACCTCTATGAAAAGAACCGCGACACGCTCGATGTCTGGTTCGATTCCGGCACGACGCATTGGCACGTGCTGCGCGGCTCGCACAAAGCGGCTTCGCACTTCCCGGCCGATCTTTACCTCGAGGGTTCGGATCAGCACCGCGGGTGGTTCCACTCGTCGCTGCTGACGGCCTCGATGCTCGACGGGCGCGCGCCGTACCGCGCGTTGCTTACGCACGGGTTCACCGTGGACGGTGAAGGCCGCAAGATGAGCAAGTCGCTCGGCAACGGCATCGATCCGCACGAAGTGGCGAACCGGCTCGGGGCCGAGATCATCCGGCTTTGGATCGCGTCGACCGATTATTCGGGCGAACTCGCGATCTCCGAGGAAATTCTCAAGCGCGTGACGGAAAGCTACCGCCGGATTCGCAACACGCTGCGCTTCCTGCTCGCGAACCTGTCGGATTTCGATTATGCGCAGCACGCGATGCCTGTCGACGCCTGGCTAGAAATCGACCGCTATGCCGTCGCGCTCGCCAACGACTTGCAAAAAGACCTGCTCGCGAGCTACGAGAAGTACGAGTTCCATCCGGTGGTCGCGAAGTTGCAGACGTTCTGCTCCGAAGATCTCGGCGGCTTTTATCTCGACGTCCTGAAGGATCGCCTGTACACGAGCGCGCCGAACGCCCCGGCGCGGCGCGCGGCGCAAACGGTGCTGTATCACATCGCTCAAGGCTTGTTGCGCGTGATGGCGCCGTTCCTCTCGTTCACGGCCGAAGAAGCGTGGAAGGTGTTCCAACCGGGTAAAGACACGATCTTCACCGAAACGTACTACGCGTACCCAGAGGTGCCCGGCGCCGAGGCGCTGCTGTCGAAGTGGTCGCTGCTGCGTGCGGTGCGCGGCAACGTCACGAAGGCACTCGAAGAAGCACGTTCGTCGAATCAGATCGGCTCGTCGCTGCAAGCGGAAGTGACCATTCGCGCGACGGGCGCCGCATACGATGCGCTCGTCAGCCTCGGCGACGATCTCAAATTCGTCTTGATCACCTCGGATGCGACGCTCGCGAAGGTCGATTCCGAAGCGGACGAAGGGGTGGACGTCGTCGCATCGAAGTACCTCAAATGCGAACGCTGTTGGCACTACCGCGCGGATGTCGGCTCGCACGCCGACCACCCGACCCTGTGCGGGCGCTGCTTTAGCAACCTCTTCGGAGAAGGCGAAAAAAGGAGCGCGGCATAATGGCGAAATCGCGTTCGATGCAGGCGGCGAGTTCATCCTCGCTGGCGCCGTGGCTCGGCGTCTCGTTGATCGTCATTTTGTTCGATCAGCTGACGAAGATCGCCGTGAAGAAGGTGTTCGCCTATGCGACACCTTACGTGGTGACGCCGTTCTTCAACATCTTCTTCGTGCTCAACCGCGGGGCGGCGTTTAGCTTCCTCTCGACGGCCAGCGGCTGGCAACGGTGGGCGTTCACGGCGCTCGGCGTGGCGGCGGCCTGCGTGATCGTCTATCTGCTCAAGCGCCACGGCAACCAGAAGCTCTTTTGCACGGCGCTCGCGCTGATCATGGGCGGGGCGCTCGGCAATGTCATCGACCGCCTCGTGCATGGGCGCGTGATCGATTTTCTCGACTTTCACGCAGGCAGTTGGCACTGGCCCGCCTTCAACCTGGCGGACAGCGGGATCGTCGTCGGCGCGATGCTGCTCGTGCTCGACGAGTTGCGGCGCGTGCGCGGCGCGCGCTGAACGGACCGGACGCGCCGCTCGCGGGTCAGTCGCGCGCGTGAGCGCGCACCCGCGGCAATCGGCGCACCAGTGCAATCGGAGGCAAGCTTGGCAAACGCAGAACTCGAAGGCAAGCATCTGCTGCTCGGCATGACGGGCGGTATTGCCTGCTACAAGATCGCCGAACTCACGCGTTTGATGACCAAGGCCGGCGCGACCGTGCAGGTCGCCATGACCGAGGCCGCGACACAGTTCATCACGCCCGTGACCATGCAAGCGCTGTCGGGGCACCCCGTCTACACAAGCCAGTGGGACGCACGCATCGACAACAACATGCCGCATATCGATCTCTCGCGTGCGGCGCAGGCGATCGTCGTGGCCCCCGCTTCCGCCGACTTCCTGGCGAAGCTCGCACACGGCCGCGCGGACGATTTGCTCTCCATCCTGTGTCTTGCGCGCGAGTGCCCGCTGCTCGTCGTGCCCGCGATGAATCGGCAGATGTGGGCGAACCCGGCTACGCAACGCAACGTCGCTCAGTTGCGCGCCGACGGTGTGATCATCCTGGGCCCCGATGCGGGCTCGCAAGCCTGCGGCGAAGTGGGCGAAGGCAGGATGATCGAGCCTGAGGCGGCCTTCGAAGCGATTGTTTCGTTCTTCCGTCCCAAGCTGCTCGCCGGACGGCGTGTATTGATCACGGCCGGGCCCACGTTCGAGCCGATCGATCCCGTTCGCGGCCTCACGAATCGCTCGAGCGGCAAGATGGGCTTCGCGCTCGCGCGGGCCGCCGCGCAGGCCGGCGCCGAGGTGCGCTTGATCGCGGGCCCCGTCGCGCGCGATACGCCGTGGGGCGTCGAGCGCGAAGACGTCGAAACGGCCCAGCAGATGCACGACGCCGTCATGCAGTCCGTGAACGATTACGACGTGTTCGTCTCGGTTGCGGCGGTGGCCGACTGGCGCGTCGCCCACACCAGCGAACACAAGATCAAAAAGACGGCGGCGGCCGCGGTGCCCTCGCTATCGTTTGTGGAAAATCCGGACATTTTGGCCACCGTGGCACGATTGCCCAATGCGCCTTACTGCGTCGGCTTCGCCGCGGAGAGCGGCGATTTGGAAACGAACGGCGAACAAAAGCGGATCAAGAAGAACGTTCCGCTGCTGATCGGCAATCTCGGTCCGGCCACGTTCGGGCGCGACGACAACGAAGTGATCTTGTTCGATGCGTCCGGGGCCACGCGGCTGCCGCGCGCAAACAAAGACGCCCTGGCAAGCGAGCTGATCGCGGAAATCGCGCGACGCTTGCCCGACGCAAGCCTCATCTCCTGATCGAGGCGGCCGCACTGGCCGCCGCCTACTGGAACGCCATGAAACTCGACTTAAAAGTTCTCGATGCGCGCATGCGCGAGCACCTTCCCGCGTATGCCACGCCAGGCAGTGCAGGCCTCGATCTGCGGGCTTGTCTGGAGCAGCCTTTGATGCTGGAGCCGGGCCAAACGGCGCTCGTCCCCACGGGTTTGGCGATCCACGTCGGCGATGCAGGTTACGCGGCCTTGATCTTGCCGCGCTCGGGCCTTGGCCATAAGCACGGCATCGTGCTGGGCAACTTGGTCGGCCTGATCGATTCCGACTATCAAGGCGAGCTGATGATTTCGACGTGGAACCGCGGCCATACGACGTTCACGCTCAATCCGATGGAACGTCTGGCGCAGCTCGTCATCGTGCCGGTTGTGCAAGCGCAGTTCAACGTCGTCGACGAATTCGTCACGAGCGAGCGCGGCACCGGCGGTTTCGGCAGCACGGGCAAGCACTGATCGAACCGGGCCGACGCGACGGGCCGCGCTGCGCTCGCCGCTTCGACTCGCGCGACAACCGGCTGCCAACGGCTCCAGCCCCACAAGAAAAACGGCGCTTCCAACCGCGAAGCGCCGTTTTTGCTTGGCGAACCCCGATTCGCCTGTCTTACGCTTGTCCCGAGCCTTACTCGATTTCCACCGTCTCCGGATTCGGATTGCGCGGCGCGGCGTTCTCGTCGAACGTCAGCTGAACCTTGTCGCTTTCGTCGACATCGACCGAGACGCGACCGCCATTCATCAGCTTGCCGAACAGGAGTTCGTCGGCCAATGCGCGCCGGATCGTGTCTTGAATCAGCCGCTGCATCGGACGCGCACCCATCAACGGATCGAAGCCGTGCTTGGCCAGATGCTTGCGCAGCGCATCGGTGAACAGCGCATCGACCTTCTTCTCGTGCAGTTGATCTTCGAGCTGCATGAGGAACTTGTCGACCACACGCATGATGATTTCCTCATCGAGCGAGCGGAAGCTGATGACCGAGTCGAGCCGGTTACGGAACTCAGGCGTGAACAACCGCTTGATATCGGCCATTTCGTCGCCGGTTTCGCGGCGCGAGGTGAAGCCGATCGTGCCCTTTTGCATCGATTCCGCCCCCGCATTCGTCGTCATGATGATGATGACGTTGCGGAAATCGGCCTTACGTCCGTTGTTATCGGTCAGCGTGCCATGATCCATGACTTGCAGCAGCACGTTGAAGATGTCCGGATGCGCTTTCTCGATTTCGTCGAGCAGTAACACGCAATGCGGCTTCTTCGTGACAGCTTCCGTCAGCAGACCGCCCTGGTCGAAGCCGACATAGCCCGGCGGCGCGCCGATCAAGCGACTGACGGCATGCCGCTCCATATACTCCGACATATCGAAGCGAATCAGTTCGATGCCGAGCGTAAAGGCGAGCTGACGCGCGACCTCGGTCTTGCCGACGCCGGTCGGGCCCGAGAAGAGGAACGCGCCGATCGGCTTGTCCGTCTTGCCGAGACCGGCACGCGCCATCTTGATCGCAGCCGCGAGCGCATCGATAGCCGGGTCCTGCCCGAACACGACGGCCTTCAAATCGCGGTCGAGCGTTTGCAGCTTGCTGCGATCGTCCTGCGACACGCTTTGCGCCGGCACGCGAGCGATCTTCGAGATGATTTCCTCGATCTCGCCCTTGCCGATCGTCTTCTTTTGCTTCGACTTCGGCAAAATCCGCTGAGCCGCACCGGCTTCGTCGATCACGTCGATCGCCTTGTCGGGCAGATGACGGTCGGTGATGAAGCGCGCCGAGAGTTCCGCCGCCGCCGAGAGCGCGCCGGACGAATATTTGACGCCGTGGTGCTCTTCGAAGCGCGACTTCAGCCCGCGCAGGATCGCGACGGTTTGCTCGACGGTCGGCTCCGTCACGTCGATCTTCTGGAAGCGCCGCGACAGCGCCGCGTCCTTTTCGAAGATGCCGCGATATTCGGTGAACGTCGTTGCGCCGATGCACTTGAGCGTGCCCGACGAGAGCGCCGGCTTGAGCAGATTCGATGCATCGAGCGTGCCGCCCGACGCGGCGCCCGCGCCGATCAGCGTATGGATTTCGTCGATGAACAGAATGGCGTGCGGACGCTCCTTGAGTTCCTTGAGCACGGTCTTCAGGCGCTGCTCGAAATCGCCGCGATACTTCGTGCCGGCCAGCAGCGCACCCATGTCGAGGGAGTAGACCTGCGCATCGGCGAGGATATCGGGCACTTCGCCGCGCGTGATGCGCCAGGCGAGCCCCTCGGCGATCGCCGTCTTGCCGACGCCGGCTTCGCCGACGAGCAACGGATTGTTCTTGCGCCGACGGCACAAAACCTGCACGACGCGCTCGACTTCCGCCTCGCGTCCGATGAGCGGATCGATGCGGCCGTCCTTGGCCATCTGATTGAGGTTCTGCGTGAACTGCGCAAGCGGGGTTTCCTTTTGCGAGGCGGCATCTTCCGATTCCGCGTTCGCATCGCCCGCCTTCGCCGCATCGCTCCCGCTCGTCTTGGCGATGCCGTGCGAGATGAAGTTCACGACATCGAGCCGCGTCACGCCCTGCTGCTGCAGGTAGTAGACGGCGTGCGAATCCTTTTCGCCGAAGATCGCCACGAGCACGTTCGCGCCCGTGACTTCCTTCTTGCCGTTCGACGTGGACTGCACGTGCATGATCGCGCGTTGGATGACACGCTGAAAGCCGAGTGTCGGCTGCGTGTCGACGTCGTCGGTGCCGGGCACCGTCGGCGTATTGTCGTGGATGAAGTTGCGCAGATTCTGGCGCAAATCCTCGATGTTGGCCGCGCAGGCTCGGAGCACCTCGGCCGCTGTCGGATTGTCCAGCAACGCCAACAAGAGATGTTCGACCGTGATGAACTCATGCCGTGCCTGGCGTGCTTCCATGAACGCCATATGCAAGCTGACTTCCAGTTCCTGGGCAATCATGCTTCCTCCATCACGCACTGCAGCGGGTGGCCCGCTTGCCTTGCGTGCGTAACTACTTGCTCGACCTTGGTCGACGCGATATCCCGCGTATAGACCCCACATACCCCCCGCCCTTCGCGATGCACCTTCAGCATGATCTGCGTTGCGGTCTCTCTATCTTTATTGAAATATTCCTGCACGATCATCACGACAAATTCCATTGGCGTGAAATCGTCATTGAGCAGGACAACCTTATACATGGACGGCGGTTTCAGCGCTTTTTCCTGCCGCTCCAGTACGGTGCCATCCTGCTTGTCCGGGATAATCGCCATACACCCATTCTAAACAACTCGGCCGGGCCCGCAATCGCGCAAAAACCCGACCGACCAGTTGGTGGACCAGGCCGCCGAAAATGGCGACCCGCGCGCCTCGCGCCCTCGTCATGCCCTGCTTGTGCAACTTCCCGCACAGCCGGACACGGCGACCGATTCGAGTATCGCACAGAGCGTGCCGAGTTTGCCGACACCGCGCCGGCGGGCGGCAAGGCCACGGCCCGCGGGCCGCGCCGGTCCTATCTGAGTCGATTATGCGACTTTTCAAGGGCCACCGCTTGCGCCAGCGCACAAAAGGAAAGCGGGAGAAACCCTGAATCGGCGGGCTCGACGCAACGCTCGAGAAAACATCTCAAAATTCACTTGACACTTGCTTAAAGAGATCCAACAATCAAGCTGGCACTTTTTTTCAGCTAGCAGCAAGAAGTGGGACACGAAAAAAAAATGCCGAGGTGAGCTAGTGCGGAGGGGGCGGCTGCATACTGCATGACGCGGCTGTCGAGCTTTTCGAGCGCGCTCGTGGTAGGACATGAGTTACAGGGGAAGTAGGTATGGCAACTGGTACGGTCAAATGGTTCAACGACGCGAAAGGCTTCGGGTTCATCACGCCGGATGAAGGCGGTGAGGATCTGTTTGCCCACTTCTCGGCCATCCAGATGAACGGTTTCAAAACGCTCAAGGAAGGTCAGAAGGTGAGCTTCGAGGTCGTGCAAGGACCGAAGGGCAAGCAGGCATCGAACATTCAGTCGGCAGCGTAAGACTGATTCGACTGCAGCGCCTACTAAAACCCGGCTCCGGCCGGGTTTTTTTCTTCTGGGCGCACGGCTTTGCAAAGCAGGCCGGCGAGGCCTAGCCGCCGCACGACCTGGAACGATGCGTCCAGTCGTGCGGCGAGCTCAGCCCGGAACGACGGTTACTGCTTGTACACCCACTCGTTGTTCACGTAGATGCCATCCCCGTTTTGCCAGCCCAGCTTCACATAGCGCAGCGCTTCGGCGTTAAGCCCCTCCGTTGTCGTCAAACCGCCGAGCACCGAGAACGTTTCGGCAAAAGTGGACGACGAGGTGGCGGTCGGCGCGATGCTGAGACCGTGCGAGTACGCTTGCGAGACTGAAACCGCCGAGGGGAGCGTCACTGCCCCGATGCCTACTGCGAAGTTTGGTACCGGTACTGCCATGCCGAGGAACGTCGGCGCGCTCCAGTCGAGATTCACGGACGCTTGCGCTCCCGTCGTTTGCGAACCGCCCGGCGTCAGGAAGTTGCTGACGACATCGCTTCCCAACGTCTGCCAGGGCATGGTCAGCCCGGCCGTCGCACGCACGTTTGCCGCGATATTCATCACCTGCTGCGGCTGACCGATCTGCGTGCCGGTCGCGTCGAACAACGTGATCGTGTACACCGGGTGCTGCGGCAAGGCCCCGACATCGATCGGGGCAGGCGTGTAGTCGCCCGCGCCGTTCGGCGTGAAACCGCTCGTGCCGCCCTGAAGCGATACCCAGTCCCACTTGTACGTCGCAGACGTGCTGTTCGACTGAGCGCACGTTCCGCAGCCCGTCCACGGGGCCGTCAGTGCCGGCGTCGGAATCGTCAGGTCGAAGCCGGGTTTGCCGAAGCCGGATGCCGTGTTGAGCAAATAAAGGCTACCGCCGTTGATGCCCGGCCCTTGGACGAGCGCCGACCCCACGGGGGTCAACGTCGTCCCGCTCACCGTGACCGCCTGCGGAATCTGGATCGTGATGCCCGAGTCGTAGCGCGCGTTGGCGGCATCGGCAGCATCCGTGAACTGCTTCCTGTCGACGAACGACGCGATATACAGCGGGTATTGCTCCTGATTGCCGATGATGTCCCAGGTCTTATTGGGCAACTGCTGCACGAACTCGCTAGCGAAATTCATCGTGCCGGCGGGCGTCAGATACAGGAAGTACACAAGTGCGCCGGGATTACCGATGGCCGAGAACGTGCCGGCCGGCAAAAAGGCGATCGTACGGGCGCCGATCAACGTATTGCCCTGCCCGAACAGCCCCGGATGGCGGGCCTGCATCGTGGCCGAGCCGTTGTTGAGGTAGTGGGCATCGATCGCGGTGGTGCAACCGGCACTCGTGCCGGCCATGCACTGGCGCAACGAGGTCAGAAGCGATGCCAGATAGTTCGCGAGTTGCGCCGGCGGTTGCAACTTGGTCGTGTTGCGCGAAGCGCGGTTCAACGCAATCGCCGTGTTCGGATCGGCGAGACTCGATAACTGCAGCCCCGGGCCGCTCGAGGACGGCGTCACTTGAACGGCATCGATCACGGCGTCCGCGCCGGTCTGGTTAGGCGTGAAGGCACCGCCGATCGGATCGAAGGAGGCGGCCGTGAGCCCGTTTTGCGCAAGAATCGGTGCGAGCGCGGTGTTGATCTGCGATACCGCGGTGCTCACCTGTGCGGGTGTGACGGCGGCCAGCGCGACGGTGGAGGCGAAATCGGCCGGATTACCGTCCGCCGTCAGCGCCGCCGTCACGGCTGTTGTCAATGTCGTGACGTTTGCCGTCGTGCCTGCCGTATTGCCGCTGGTGCCCGCGACGATCGAGTAAAGCGTGGAATGGGCGCCGCTGGAATCGGCGGCGGTAATCAACAGCGGAGGGGTCAAATTGGCGAGCGATACCGAATAAGCGCCATTGGCCCCGCTTGTCGCTGTCGCAGTATGGCCGGCCGAATCGAGCACCGTGACGGAGGCACCCACCAGGGCGTCGCCCACGGCGACCGTACCGCTTAGCGTCTGCGCGTTCGCAGATGGACTGCTCGCACTCGACGATGAACCGCTACCCCCGCCACCGCCGCATGCGGCCAATGCGCCGAGCAGCGATACCGATAGCGCTAACCGCGCGCCCCCGAACTTGGAAATCGTTTTCAATTTTTGCCCTTTATCGTTTTGTTGTTTCAAGACGCAAACGTCGGCGCAATCTGCGCCGACGCCGATAAATAACGGCGATATCGGCGACGACTTGAGGGCGAGTTGGGGGCGATCTGAAGATGCCTTACGGCGAAACGGGGATTCCCGACTGCGTCAACACTTGGGTGATGTGGGCCAGGCACCGCTGGACGTTTTCGTTGTACTCGCCGGATCGCCGCGGGTCGTGAGCGAGATCAATGGCCTACCGGGGTTCGCCGACTTCGGCGGAATAGGTCGACCTGCGCCCGCGAGAGCGCTTCGATGTTCCCGCTACGCCGAGGCGGCTAAAATCGTCATGCCTTTTCCGCGATGACAAGAATCTCGTTAGTCGGCACTTCCACCAGATCCGGCAACGAATCGAGGGTGCCGGCGAAGCAAGGGCGATACGGCTCGGGGGTACGGCTGAGCAGTCGATCCAAATAGACATCGCTAGCCTGAACCATGGTGTATGGCTGGCTGTGAACGGCGCGCAGGCCGCATTGCTCGAACAAGCGTTGGAAGGCGTTTTGCGTCCAATAGGTCAGGTGCTCTGATGGCGCATGCGGCCAGTCGGGCGCGCCATCGGCACTGCGAAGCGCGCGCTCATGGGCATGTTCGAAGCCTGGCGTCATTATAAGTGTCGTGCGCCGCCGCTCGATCGGCTCGCTGGGTGTCCCGTGCGCGGAAGGATCGATTTTTCCACCCTCACCATCGGCCAAGGCAATTGCCGCTCTCTATCGATCGTTCACGCGGCGACGAGCCAACCCTTGTCGGTGTCGTGAAATATCAGCTTTTCCTTGTCCTTTCTGTCGAGTTCCGCGATGCGTTCGAGATATTGCTTCAGGCCCAAATTCCCTTCTTCCGCTTCGAGATAGATCGCGCACAGCAGACGGCCATCGGTCTCTGGCACAGTGCCCTTGCGCTCCCATAGAGCAACGGCTTGTTCGGTCTTGCCCATCAGCGCGGCAAAACGCGCCTGCGACAGACCAAGCCGCTTTCTAAGAAAGCGGAACTCTGCGCCGGTCAGATGCCCTTTTAGCGCGAGCGTTCGACCGATTGCCTTAAAGAGCCCATCGACATCCTGCACTGCTGTCGCTACCCCGTATGGAGTGCGGCGCTTGGTGTATCCGTTCTCGAGCCAGATGTTATCGAGCCCGCTTTCCGTGTAGTGGTACACAATAACCTCATCGGGCATAGTCAAGTTGCGATCCCATAATTTTTACGGGGTGAGCCTTTGAGAGTCAATCCAGACGATCGACAGATGGCACGCGCACGCGAGCAAGGATCGAAAGACCCAGCTCCAACGAACCGCCCCGTGAAGGCCGGTTCGTGAATTCTCGCCACGGATCGCCGTCGCGGCGGCTCGCGTGCGCCCAATGGTGCATTACGCGCGGACCACATTTCGCAGTGGTCGCCGCGCCGCACATTGGGCAAAAGCCATGATCACCCGGAACTGGCTCGCAGCGCTCGTCTTCAACGATGGCGAACTGCACCTGTCATCCCCTATTGCCGTTCTTAGATGTCCGCGTAGGCCGGTAGCAAGTCTTGATCGACCAGACGAATTTCGATGCGGTTCGCAGCCTCGACGTGTTCGGAATTGTCCACTGAGAACACCGCATCCGTTACGCTAACGATGATCGTGCCGATTTGCTCTCCGTCGTGCGCCTTCACGGGAATCAGCGCCCGTGCTTCCGGCACCTGCTGGACGGAAATTTTCTTCGGCAGGTAAATCATCCAGCCGACGCCAGGCTTGTCATCGAACACGCGCTTTTCGAAATACGCTCGCGGCGCGACTTCCACCAAGAGCGGCCGGAACGTAGTGACGATCGCCCGAACAATGCTCGCCGTGTCATCGGCGAACTGCGGGCAAAGCGGCGCATCGATATCAAGGGTCACGCGATCGGGCAGAACCTTCGCATCCGAGACGAGGCAGGAAATCACAGCACTGTCTTTGACGCCTGCGGCATTCCAGATTGCAGCATGGGAGACACCCCGCTTTTTGCCGCCCGCCCGAGTCGTGAGCACAGCGAGTGCGGGTACGGACGGTTCTCCGTTTTCGTCGAAAGCGGGATAAAGGCTTGCTTCTTCCAACGTCTCGGCTGTGAGCCGCCAGTTCGCATGCGCCATCAACGGCTGTTTCGCGGACAGAGCAGCCACAAGGCGCGATTCGCGGGCCAGCATTTCGCGGAAATCATCGGACGCCAACGAAGCGTCTCGGAACATCGCGTTTATTTCCATGTTCGGGTCACGGTTGATAGAGAGCCAGAACGCCCATGCGCGTGAGCAACGGGGCCATCTTTTTGTAGGTGAGCGGCGTTTGAAAGTACCATGTCAAGCGGGTCGGCGGATTCATGCGCACGGTCGTACCCTGCTCAACGATTTGGTCTTCCATCGATCTGAAACCTTCGAACCATTTGTCGGCCTTCGGGATCGATCCATCGAGAAATTGATCGTAGTTGCCCTTTGCTTCTTGCAGCAGGCACGCACCGGGCTGGAAGCCGTCGAAATCGGTGCCCTGCCATTGCCACTCTTCCGACCAAAGGCACTCTTCCGTATCGAACGGAAATCCGGTGATGCGTGCTTGATACCGGTACGCATTCCAGTTCGCGCCGTGCTTGCGACGAAATTGCGCACCGCTCTCGGGCGGGCATTTCTTGCACTTCTCGTCAGTGCGTGGCAGCGTCCGAGTAGCAGGCGCTGTCTTGCTGTTCTCTTTCTTCGTGTCGCCGGACAGGCTACCCACTGCCCCCACCGCTGCCCCGCCCAATAAAGCCGCGCCAGCGCGCGCCAAGACCGGACCAAGTGCTCGCGCTGCCCCCTCTATTACCGGCACTGCCAGACCCGCCATTATTCAATCCTCCCTGAAACTTAGGATGTTCGATATGCCAGCGCACCACGCGCAAGTAGTCGTGAAATCGTTGGTCTGCTGAGCGGCCTGGACGCGTCAGCCATGCGCGTATCGCGGGCTGCTCGTAAAAGCTGGGCGCGTAGGCCTCGACACGAAGAAAGGCAACCAGATTTTCATCGCGCTCGATTCCGACTTCGCGCGCCGCCTTGAACGCGCGCCACAGCCGTGATGAAAACGTCGTGTCGTCGACTAGCTTCGGATCGTCTTTACACAAATCAGCACGTACGCCCTCGACAAATCGCTTGGCGTCGATTTCCGCGAGCGCCGCAACCTGCTCTGTCGTCAGTTCAAGCATGCGGATGGACCCTCACCAGTTCGCCGTTAATTTGCGTGAGCCAATCGAACGTCGGCACGAAAAATTCGATCCGTTGTGTAAATGAAAACAAGCTCGCAATTTCGCCCATCAGGCGCGCATCGTAAAAGCGCAGCAGCGCCGTGCGGCCGTCTGGCATACGGGCGTTTAAACGCTCTGCAAGCTCTTCGACAAGCGCCGGGAACGGGTAAGCGCTGATAAGCCATGAAACGCCGTCAGAGCCCGCGCCCATCGTAAAAAGAGACTGTCGCACACTCCCCGGCGCTTCCGCGAAATCGATCAGCCACGGCCCCGCGTCTGCCAACGACGCGTCGGGCGTTCCGTCGAATAATCCGATAGTGGCTGCCGGCCGTTCAACTGTTTCGCCGCGTCCGTACAGCAGCGCGTCAACAAGCGCGTACAGCCGCACAGGAAGCGACGCCTGCGCTTGGCGCTGCGCGAAATAAACTTCGATCTTTGCGGGCTGCACGCCTTACCCCCGCATGACCATCGTTGCGCCGATTTTTGCTGCCGCGATCATGCATTCAAGACAAAGCGTCGGAGTGGGCGACAGTGGCAATGCGCTTACCGCCGCCGCGACGGCTGCGCCGGTACTTGCGTGGCCCTCGCCGTCGTCGCTGATCGTGGAATTCGATTGCGAGGCAATCAGCGTTGCGCCGCACGCTGTCCGCGTACCCTCGCCAGCCGTATCGCGCTTGTCAATGATGTGTGGATAACGACGCGGCAACAGATCAGGCAGAATCGGGAATGTGCCTGCATTGCGGGCACGACACCAGGTGCCCGACGCCCGAAATAGGCTTGCCGTCCAGCGTTGCTGTCGAATTGCCTTCCAGGACGCGTCCGCCGTGGGACGTGGTGTCCCCGACGCAAATAATGCTGCGTGTTGCCAAGTGGCCCTCTCTCAGGTTTTGTTTTGTCTGAACTTTGCCATGAGCGATGTATCAGCCAATGGATGGCGGTGACGGCGCCCCTGCGGATCACGAGGCAGCCATCCGGGGCGTCGAGCCGTTGCATCCGGTCCTCAGCAACACCCGCGCCCCACCACACTTCGACATTCTAGGCTTGAAGGGGGCAATAATCGTTCGACGAGACCAAATTACGAAGGTAATAACCTCCCCACGATACCTTTCAGCACCGTGATATCGTCTTTATTTTTGCGCGCCAACTCCGCTGCCAGCAAACATTTGAATTTTGTTAAATCCATATTGATTTGATACGAACGCTGCATTCCTTCCAAAAGAATTTTGCCGCTGCACAGCGTCTTCCAGTCGTTTTGCCACAGCGGTTCCCGCTCCGCACGCCTCGAAGCATGCGAAGCCTCGAATTCTTTAGCCCAATCGCCATTGCCGAGCTTCACCCTTATAAGCTCTTGATTTTCAGTGAGTTTTCCAAACTGAAGATTTGCAATTTCAACAACACTTTTCCCCTTGATCTCATCACCCCGAAGCCCATTCCTAATCTCCCGAAACTCCGACAGCATTTCATTCAAAATCACCAAGTCAAGCTGATTTATTGCAAGCTCTTTTAATTCGGTCGAAAATTTTCCACGAGATTCGGGAGGATTTGTCGCGTGAATTCTTACAAGATCAAACAATAATGTCTCATCGATTAGATAATTCTCAAGGCAATAGCGTTCAAGTTGCTCAACCTTAACAAGATCACTGCTCGAAAAATTCGTCGCCTTACGATCATTGTCAAACAAAAATCCTTGACGCTCCTTCAAAGTTCCCTTCGCTTCTGCTGCTTGAAGAGCTTTAATCGATTTTTCCACTTCGGTCCGCCCGTGGAGTGGGCGAAGTTGCACCCCCGAAAGGAGTTCAGGGAATGCAGCTTCTAGAATGGCAATATCAGTATCACCCTCAACAAACACCGTCGCTCTTGAGGTTAGCGCCTGCTCTGCACTGACACCGAGACGGCGAATCGCCTCGACGATCTCGTGAACGTCCTGCTTCAAAACCGGAGAGATATCGGTTCCGCTACGCAAGTGAAACAACTCGGTGTCGTCGCGCTCGTACGCGTCCCGTGTAATTTCAGCGCTGTGCGTCGAAATTATAAATTGGCAATCGGAATTTTTGACTACGTGTTCGGCAAGATAGGGGATAATTTTTCGACAGATGGCAGGATTCAAGTGCAACTCAAGCTCATCCACCATTATAATCGAACCAGAAACCAGGGCTGTTTTGAATAGCAAAAAACTCAAAACAAGCCCCTTCTCCCCGCTACTGAGACTATCTATATCAAATGTTTTTTGTGAGATGTTATCTCTAACGAGAACAGATACGAGTCCAGTTGGCTTTTGACTCAGCCCAACAAATTTCTTTCCGGGCAAAAACGTCTCAAAGATCGAGTCGAATTCCGGTTGAAGATCGGTATCGTTCACCCTTGCCAAAACGGCCCTATTAACTACAGTTTGCTTCAATCTTCCGTATTTTGATATCGCCTGAGAAAAGTGACTATCCAATTGCGCCTTAAAATCTTGAGGTCCTATCTGGATCGCCACCTCCCCGGCAGGCATCGACCGATCCGCAGGAAAGTAGCTAAAAATTGTTTTCTCCGGCATCAACCGTTGTTCGAGATGCGCAATAAACAGATTATTTAAGGTGGGGGACCCTTGAATTTGAAATGCGGTGATATCTATCCTAGTCTCGATCCTACTCGAACTACCTATAGTTGCTATAGCCTCGTCAATCGTTTTTGAAGCCTCGGCCTGTGCTTTTTGCCCAATTGGTGTAGCAAGATAAGCGGTCAAATCCAACGTCGGATCATTCGGCTGACGCCCCAATTGAGTTGCAATGAGATTTCTCGTTATTTGAGGTGCTGCTTGACGAATCGACTCGATCTCATCACTCGAGAATTCAATGGTAAGTCCAACTGTGACTGGCTTTTCTGCATCCCCGGCCAACGCGGAAACGTCATATTGGAATTGCCCTTGCATAAAGTGCGCGCTCGTTGCGCCGAGGCTAACCAAGACAAATCTCAGCTCGTCATGCGTCCGAGGAAACAGCACAGCTTTCGCGAGACGAATGGCTTCGAAAATAGTACTTTTACCGACGGCATTAGGCCCAACAATCACGGAAAGGTTCTGCGAGAGGTTAAGATCGATGTCCGCGAGTTTCCTGAAATTCTTAATTATGACTCTGCGCAGCTTCATTTTTCAATAATTCCATAAGGTTAATAATTTTAACTTCCTGCACCGTAATACTGAGCAACAGATTGCAAAACGGTGGTCAGCTCCAAGGGGGCCAGCAGGTTACAGCTTCGTGAAGGGCAACTCGGACCATCATGAGAAAACAAACGTTGCAGAAAATTACGTCATCGGCATAGTCCTAGTGTTCACCCTGACGGTCATATTCGCTTCGTGCGTGTCTTTTTCCGCGAAATTGCGAACAAGCGAATATGCCCCGATCGGCAGGCGGCGACAGAGCCGCGCGCAAGCGGAAATTCCTCCATTTCTTGGCCGTGCCCAGTTCAAAGCGCACGCGGTCCCCGACAATCTTTCTTGCAGCGTGTCAGCGTTTCGGCGGCACGCGGTGCGATGCCCACTCGTGCCAATGCGCGCTGTTCTTGTTGATCCAGTCGCGCGCTTCGCCTTCGTCCGCGAAGCCATCGATCTCGTTCTCAAAGCCGTCCGACCACGTGATACGGACGAAATACCCAGAACCGTCTTTTAGCTGTACCGGTTCATAGGTCGGCCTTTCAATGTTTGGGTCGCTCATACGACCTCCTATAACCATCAAACCTGTCTCAGCCATCCGAGTGTTCGCATCGCGTCTTCGATGACCGCGCGGTACCGGTCGGGACACGGCTTGACCCGCGGACCGGTAGAGCGCGAGCGAACAGGCAGTCCGTTTCTTTGCTTCACGTCAGCTATCCAACACGTCTGCATCACGCGTTCGTGCGTGCGCTTCACAAGCAATTGAAGTTCTCGATATGTGCCCATAGGCGTCCCCTGCAAGTGTCCGAATCGTAGGCGAGCGCGAGCGCTTTGGCGAGAAAAAAGTTGTTGCTCTCGCGTTCCCGAAAATCTGTTCGTCCGCAGCCGTTTAACTTCCGATGCCTCGGCATCGCGTCAGCACGACGCATCGACGACTTGGCAGGCGGCGGCACCACGAGATGACGAATTAACTTGGCTTTCAAAAATTACGGGGAAATTCATACTACCAGGCGAATTTCCTCACAGATTTTTCCGAATTCCCCGCAACCTCCCCGGACGTCGCGGCACTTTCCAGGCAACAAAAAACCCAGCCAATCGATTGATTTAGCTGGGTTTTCGGTACCACATGGGACGTTACAGAACGCCCCCAAACCAACGCTTACATATTCTCGATCAACACTTGGCCGAAGCCCGAACACGACACTTGCGTCGCGCCTTCCATCAAGCGTGCGAAGTCGTACGTGACGCGCTTTTGCAGGATCGACTTTTCCATCGACGCGATGATCGTGTCGGCCGCTTCCGTCCAACCGATGTGACGCAGCATCATCTCGGCCGACAGAATTTCCGAACCCGGATTCACGTAGTCCTTTCCGGCGTACTTCGGCGCCGTACCGTGCGTGGCTTCGAACATCGCCACGGAATCCGACAAGTTCGCACCCGGGGCGATGCCGATACCGCCGACTTGCGCCGCCAGCGCGTCCGAAATGTAGTCGCCGTTCAGGTTCAGCGTGGCGATCACATCGTATTCGGCCGGACGCAGCAGAATTTGCTGCAAGAACGCATCCGCAATCACGTCCTTCACGACGATGTCGTTACCCGTCTTCGGGTTCTTGAACTTCATCCACGGACCGCCGTCGATCAGCTCCGCACCGAATTCCTTCTGCGCCAGCGCGTAGCCGGCGTCGCGGAACGCGCCTTCGGTGAACTTCATGATGTTGCCCTTGTGCACGAGCGTGACCGAACGGCGGTCATTGTCGATCGCGTATTGGATCGCCTTGCGCACGAGACGCTCCGTGCCTTCGCGCGACACGGGCTTCACGCCGATACCCGAGGTTTCCGGGAAGCGGATCTTCTTGACGCCCATTTCTTCGCGCAGGAACTTGATGACCTTCTTGGCCTGCTCCGATTCGGCCGCCCATTCGATCCCGGCGTAGATGTCTTCCGAGTTCTCGCGGAAGATCACCATGTTCGTCTTTTCCGGCTCGCGCACCGGCGAAGGCACGCCCTTGAAGTACTGCACCGGGCGCAAGCAGACGTACAGGTCCAGCTCTTGACGCAGCGCGACGTTCAGCGAACGGATGCCGCCGCCGACCGGCGTCGTGAGCGGACCCTTGATCGAAACGACGTATTCCTTCAGGACTTGTAGCGATTCTTCCGGCAGCCACACGTCGGGACCGTAGACCTTCGTCGCCTTCTCGCCCGCGTAGATTTCCATCCAATGAATCTTGCGCTTGCCGCCGTATGCCTTCTCGACCGCCGCGTCGACCACCTTGATCATCACCGGCGTGATATCGAAGCCGGTGCCGTCGCCTTCGATGTACGGAATGATGGGCTGGTCGGAAACGTTGAGCGAGAAGTCCGCGTTGACGGTGATCTTGTCACCGCCCGTCGGAACCTTGATGTGCTGATACGGCATGATCGACTCCAGTGTTGGCTGTGCGGGTGAATAGCAGTGATGTGCGATAGGGCGCAACCGGGCGCTGCTCTTCCCGGGCGCCGACGCGCGACACGTGCCCAATGTTCGGTTCGGCGCGCTCATCCGCCTTCTAAGCGAACGCGGCTGGATGGCTATTCTAGCCCACGTCGGATCGGCGGCGGCTGTGACGCACGGACGATATGTCGATGGGCTCGACGGAACGCACCGCCCTTGCGGCCCAGCGCCGATATATATCCGGTAGCGAGGCAGTCAGTCTTGGGTCTTATATAAGACAAAAGACTTGGGCGTTCCGTATTATGCATTAAGATTCCGCCATTTGCCATAGAAGCGGCCGGACAACGGCCGCGCGCGACGGCACGCTCGCCGGCCTCGCTGGTTTTTTCGTGCCCGGTCGTTCCCGGGCACCGCCTTCGCTTCGCTGCTATCGATATGCGCCTCATCGCTCTAAACAAACCCTTCGGCACGATCTGCCAGTTCTCCGCGCACGAGACGCGTCCCTCGCTCGGCGACTGGGTGGCCGTGCCGGGCGTGTATCCCGCGGGCCGGCTCGACGCGGACAGCGAAGGCTTGCTGTTGCTGACCGACGACGGCACCTTGCAGGCGCGCATTGCCGAGCCGCGTCACAAGCTCGTCAAGCGTTACTGGGCGCAAGTGGAAGGCGCGCCGGACGCCGCGGCGCTGGCCAAGCTCTCGGCCGGCGTGGACCTCGGCGACTATGTGACACGCCCGTGTCAGGCCCGCATCATCGACGCGCCCGCCGATTTGTGGCCGCGGGTGCCGCCGATCCGCTTTCGTGCCGCGATCCCCACGACCTGGATCGAGCTGGCGATCGCCGAGGGCAAGAACCGCCAAGTGCGCCGAATGACGGCCGCCGTCGGCTTTCCGACGCTGCGGCTCGTGCGCGTCGCCATCGGCAAGCTCGATCTCGCGGCACTTCAGCTCGCCCCGGGCCAGTGGTGCGAGTTGCCGCCGCGCGCACCTTGGGACGGGTTGCCGCAAGCCGGCCGGGGCGACAAGCCGCGCTCGAATCGAGCCGGCTCGAACTAACCTGTTGTTCCGTCTAGGTTTTTTCAGAATGCTCGGCTAGCCGACATCGATCTCGACGCGTGGCGGGCGATCGCCCGCCGCCGCGATCGATCATTCTCGAAAAATCGCGTCAACCGCCCGTGCGCGTCGCGCGTTATGGAACGCAGATGCCGCCAAAAGCTATCCGGCATTCGCCTTCGGCACCGTCGGCCGTATTGTTTTTCGCAGTACGGGACGTCGACCCGAGCGCTCGCAGACGCGTCGTCAAAATTGTTCGATGCGGCTGTCAACCGAAAGGTGGATGGCGCGTTTACCGAGTTGACTCATTGACCGGGTCATTTGGTTAATTAACTAAAGCTGAGGATTTACAAATGAACAAACTGATCGCCGCTCTGGTCGCTGGCCTGTTCGCAACGGCTGCTTTCGCACAAGCTTCGGCACCGGAAGCTGCTTCGGCCGCTCCCGCTCAAAAGATGGAAAAGAAGGCTGCTAAGCACCACGCCAAGAAGCACGCTAAGAAGGCGAAGGCTGCTAAGGCTGAAGCCGCTTCGGCCGCTTCGGAGTAAGTTTGTTGTAACAACGCAGTCAAGAATTAGCAGTACTGCCGTTCTTTACGGCGTTGGAAGGCAGGTGACCGCAAGGCACCTGCCTTTTTTATTTTCTTGTTTCACGCGCCGGTCTTTGCATTGGCCGTGCCCGCTCGCGTAACATGCGCGGGTCCCCGTCGTCGAAAAGGAGTGTGTCGTGCGATTTTCGTTTCGCTCGTGGATGGCGCGCCTGGCGCTCGCCGTCGCTTTGCCTGTTTGCGCGCTCGCCGCACAGTTCGTGCCAGTCGCCGCCCACGCGCAAGCAATGCCTGCCGGCGCCAAGCCGCCCGAGGCTTTCCCGCACGTCAAGCTGACAGCCGGGATGTTCGTGATCGATGCGGCGGTGGCCGCCAACGACACGGACCGCGAACAAGGCCTCATGTATCGGACGCAACTCGCGCCGAACGAGGGGATGCTGTTCGTCTTCGGTGAAAATGCCGTCCATTGCTTTTGGATGAAGAACACGCTGATCCCCCTGTCGATCGCCTTCATGCGCGCCGACGGCACGATCACCGATATCGACGAGATGCAGGCCGAAACCACCAACAATCATTGCCCGCGCAACAACGGCGTGTATGCACTGGAAATGAGCAAAGGCTGGTTCGCGTCGAAGGGCATCAAGCCCGGCATGAAGATCGTGGGCCTTCCGCAGCCGCAATAGCCGCCGGGCACGTCTCCTGCAAAAGCGCCGTGCAGGCGCTATGCTTCTAAGTCTGCATCACCGCACGTGCCGCGAGCCGGTCCCGGCCTCGCCCACCCGATTCGCGGCGCCAACATTCCAAGGAGATCGACGTGCCCCGCAAGACTCCCATCGAGCGCTATCGGAACATCGGCATCAGCGCTCATATCGACGCAGGCAAAACCACGACAACCGAACGCATCCTGTTCTACACGGGCGTGAGCCACAAGATCGGCGAGGTTCACGAGGGCGCGGCCGTCATGGACTGGATGGAGCAGGAGCAGGAGCGCGGCATCACGATCACTTCCGCCGCCACGACGGCGTTCTGGAAGGGCATGGCCGGCAACTACCCCGAACACCGGATCAACATCATCGATACGCCGGGGCACGTCGACTTTACGATCGAGGTGGAGCGCTCGATGCGCGTGCTCGACGGCGCCTGCATGGTCTACGATTCGGTGGGCGGCGTCCAGCCGCAATCGGAAACGGTTTGGCGGCAAGCCAACAAATACAAGGTGCCGCGTATCGCGTTCGTCAATAAGATGGACCGCGTCGGTGCCGACTTTTTTCGCGTCCAGCGCCAGATCGGCGAGCGGCTGAAAGGCGTGGCCGTGCCGATCCAAATTCCCGTCGGCGCCGAAGAGCATTTCCAAGGCGTGATCGACCTCGTCAAGATGAAAGCGATCATCTGGGACGAGGAAAGCCAGGGCGTGAAGTTCGAGTACCGGGACATCCCCGAGAACTTGCGTGCGACCGCCGAGGAGTGGCGCGAAAAGATGGTCGAGGCAGCGGCCGAGGCGAGCGAGGAGCTGCTCGAAAAGTACCTGCACGATCACACGTCGCTGACCGAAGCGGAAATCAAGGGCGCCTTGCGCAAGCGCACCATTGCCAACGAAATCGTGCCGATGCTGTGCGGCAGCGCGTTCAAGAACAAGGGCGTGCAGGCCATGCTCGATGCGGTGATCGATTACCTGCCCTCGCCCGTGGACGTGCCGGCCATCTTGGGCCACGACGAGGACGACAAGGAAGCCGAGCGCCACCCGAGCGACGAAGAGCCGTTCTCGGCGCTCGCGTTCAAGATCATGACCGATCCGTTCGTCGGTCAGTTGATCTTCTTCCGCGTCTATTCGGGCATCGTCAACTCGGGCGATACCGTCCTGAACTCGACGAAGGACAAAAAGGAACGCGTGGGGCGCATCTTGCAGATGCACGCGAACGACCGCAAGGAAATCAAGGAAGTGTATGCGGGCGACATCGCCGCGGCCGTCGGTCTGAAGGAAGCGACGACGGGCGATACGCTGTGCGATCCGGCCAGCCCGATCATCCTCGAAAAGATGGTCTTCCCCGAGCCGGTGATCTCGCAGGCCGTCGAGCCGAAGACGAAAGCCGATCAGGAAAAGATGGGGATCGCGCTCAATCGCCTGGCGCAGGAAGATCCGTCGTTCCGCGTTCAAACGGACGAAGAATCGGGGCAAACGATCATCTCCGGGATGGGCGAGCTACACCTCGAAATTCTCGTCGACCGGATGAAGCGCGAGTTCAACGTCGAAGCGACGGTCGGCAAGCCGCAGGTGGCCTACCGCGAAACGATTCGCACGAGCGCCGAGGATGTCGAAGGCAAGTTCGTCAAGCAATCGGGCGGACGCGGCCAATACGGTCACGTCGTCATCAAGATGGAGCCGCAGCCGCCGGGCAAGGGCTACGAGTTCGTCGACGCGATCAAAGGCGGCGTCGTGCCGCGCGAGTACATTCCGGCGGTGGACAAGGGCATTCAGGACACGCTCAAGGCTGGCGTGCTGGCCGGCTACCCCGTGGTCGACATCAAGGTCACGCTCACCTTCGGTTCGTACCACGACGTCGATTCGAACGAAAACGCGTTCCGCATGGCCGGCTCGATGGCGTTCAAGGAAGGGATGCGGCGGGCGAAACCCGTGCTGCTCGAGCCGATGATGGCCGTCGAAGTCGAAACGCCCGAGGATTTCATGGGCAACGTCATGGGCGACCTGTCGGGCCGGCGCGGCATCGTGCAAGGGATGGAGGACATCGCGGGCGGCGGCGGCAAGGTGATTCGCGCCGAAGTGCCGCTGGCCGAAATGTTCGGATACTCCACCTCGCTGCGCTCGCTGACGCAAGGGCGCGCCACGTACACGATGGAGTTCAAGCACTACGCCGAAACGCCGGCGAACGTCTCGGAAGGCATCGTCAACGCGAAGGGTAAGTGACGCGCGGCTGGCCGGCAATCGGGGCATGCCCCGGCGTGCCGGTGGGATTGTCGCTGAGCGTCGGCAGGCCGTATATAAAAACCAAGTGCCGAGCCTGTCCGGGTGCCCCACACCCCCCATGCATTTTTATCCAGCG
>NZ_JBQCIV010000078.1:0-4152 GCF_051953405.1 Trinickia sp.
CGACGCGATCAACGCGTAAGCGCACCGGTTAAGGAGCAATCAGATGGCACACAAAAAAGCAGGCGGGTCTTCCCGCAACGGCCGCGACTCCGAGTCGAAGCGCCTCGGCGTCAAGGTGTACGGCGGCCAAGCGATCAACGCCGGCGGCATCATCGTGCGTCAACGCGGCACGCGCATGCACGCAGGCGAGAACGTCGGCATGGGCAAGGACCACACGCTGTTCGCGTTGGTCGATGGCCACGTCAAGTTCACGACGAAAGGCGCCGACAAGAAGCATACGGTTGTCGTCCTCCCGGCTGCGGTCTGAGATCGATCAGACTCGGGAGCGACACAGCAAAAAGGCCCCGCGTAGTTGGCGGGGCCTTTTTTCTTCTGTGCGCAGATCATGCGCATCAGATAGTGTCGTTGCAAGGTACGCGGCAAAATAGCGGGAAAACACGGGACGGAGCGATAAATGAAGTTCATTGACGAAGCGCGGATCGAAGTGATCGCCGGCGACGGCGGCGACGGCAGCGCGTCGATGCGCCGCGAAAAGTTCGTTCCGTTCGGCGGCCCCGCCGGCGGCGACGGCGGCGGAGGCGGCAGCGGGTATGCGGTGGCCGACCGCAATATCAACACCCTCATCGATTACCGCTACGCGAAAAAGCACCAGGCGCGCAACGGCGAGAACGGCCGAGGCTCCGACTGCTACGGTAAAGGCGGCGACGACATCTCCTTGCGGATGCCCGTTGGTACCGTCATCCACGATATGGACACGGGCGAAATCATCGCCGATCTGACCGAGCACGAGCAGACGGTGCTCATCGCCCAGGGCGGGTCCGGCGGTCTCGGCAATCTGCATTTCAAGTCGAGCACGAACCGGGCGCCGCGTCAGAAAACGGAAGGCAAGCCGGGCGAGCGCCGTATGCTGCGGCTGGAGCTGAAGGTGCTGGCCGATGTCGGCTTGCTCGGCATGCCCAATGCGGGCAAATCGACGTTCATCTCGTCGGTGTCGAACGCCAAACCGAAGATCGCCGATTACCCCTTCACGACGCTCGCGCCGAACCTCGGTGTCGTGCGCGTCGGGCCGAGCAAGAGCTTCGTCATCGCCGATATCCCGGGCCTGATCGAAGGCGCGGCCGAAGGGGCGGGCCTGGGTCATCAATTCTTGCGCCACCTGCAGCGCACTGGGCTGCTGCTGCATCTCGTCGATCTCGCACCGTTCGACGAGAACGTCGATCCTGTCGCCGAAGCGAAGGCGATCGTCGGCGAATTGCGAAAGTACGACGAAGCGCTGTTTCAAAAGCCGCGCTGGCTTGTCCTGAACAAGCTCGACATGATCGCGGAAGACGAGCGCGAAGCGCGCGTGGCCGATTTCCTCGAGCGTTTCGAGTGGGCCGGCCCCGTTTTCCAGATTTCCGCGCTGACGGGCCTCGGCTGCGAGAATCTGTGCTACGCGGTCTACGATTACCTCTCCGAGCATTCCGATGCGCACCGCGCGGAGCAGGCCGAGGATCTCGCAGCCGACCCACGCTTTCGCGACGTGCCGCCGGCCGGCGAGCCGTCCACGCCGCAGGCCTGAGCGCTTGCGCATCGGGCGCCGGCTACGGCCGACGCCCACCGCCGGCGGATGCTCGCCGGGTAGCTCACCGATCGTTCATGGAGACTTTCGCACGATGCGCTCTGTCATCGCGGATTCGAAACGCTTGGTTGTCAAGGTGGGATCTAGCCTCGTGACGAACGAGGGGCGCGGCCTCGATCAGGCGGCGATCGGCCGCTGGGCGGCGCAGATCGCGCAACTGCGCGAGCACGGCAAGGAAGTCGTGCTCGTCAGTTCGGGCGCGATCGCCGAGGGCATGCAGCGTCTCGGCTGGACCAAGCGCCCGCGCGAAATCGACGAACTGCAGGCCGCGGCGGCCGTTGGGCAAATGGGGCTCGCGCAAGTCTACGAGAGCCGCTTCGCCGAGTACGGCATTCGCACGGCCCAAATTCTTCTGACGCACGCCGATTTGGCCGACCGCGAACGGTACCTGAACGCGCGCTCGACGCTGCTCACGCTGTTGCGCTTGGGCGTCGTGCCGATCATCAACGAGAACGACACCGTCGTCACCGACGAAATCAAGTTCGGCGACAACGACACGCTGGGCGCGCTCGTGGCGAATTTGATCGAAGGCGACGCGCTCATCATCCTCACCGATCAGCAGGGGTTGTTTACAGCCGATCCGCGCAAGGATCCCTCGGCGGAACTCGTGCGCGAGGCCGATGCAGGCGCGCCGGAACTCGAGGCGATGGCGGGCGGCGCGGGTTCGGCGATCGGGCGCGGCGGCATGCTGACGAAGATCCTCGCGGCCAAGCGGGCCGCGGGCAGCGGCGCGAACACGATCGTGGCGAGCGGCCGCGAACCGGACGTCCTGACGAGGCTGGCCACGGGCGAGGCAATCGGCACCCAATTGATGGCGCGCACGGCACGGCTTGCCGCGCGCAAGCAGTGGATGGCCGATCATCTGCAAGTGCGCGGACATGTCGTGATCGACGATGGCGCAGTGGAAAAGCTGACGGTCGGCGGCAAGAGCCTGCTGCCGATCGGCGTGGTCGATGTGCAAGGCGCGTTCGCCCGCGGGGAAGTGATCGCCTGCCTGAGCGCGGCTGGGCGCGAAGTTGCGCGCGGGCTCACGAACTACAGCAGTGCGGAAACGAAGCTGATCGCTCGCCATGCGAGCGCCGACATCGAAACGATTCTCGGCTACATGCTCGAGCCGGAGCTCATTCACCGGGACAATTTGGTTGTCGTTTGACCCGGCTCGTTCGACCCGGCGCGCGCCAGAGCGCTCGGTCTACATGCAAAGGCCCGTGTCGTTGCCGATACGGGCCTTTTGTCTGTCTAGCGTTGCGCCTGGCTAGCGGGCGAGCTACTTGATCTGGGACATCGCGGTGCGGTGCATGCGGATGTTGTTCAGAATGACCTTCGTGGTACCCATCGGCACCTTGTTCTGGCAGAAGTAGTCCTGATAGAGCGCCGCGTGATACGCGTTGAGGTTGCCGTTTTCGATGCGGGTCCAATCGTTCGCCACCGTGCGGTCCCAGCCGTCGTGATCGGCATTCAAGCCCGCATACAGCCGCCACTCGTAGGTGTCGCAGCGAATCCCTTCGTAATTGACGTTGCGTGCGCCGGTCGGGCTCGTGATGACCACCGTATAGCGCACGACGCCGTCGGAGCCCACGTCGAGCGACTTACCGTCGACGGCGAAATGCAATGGCGTGTTTTGCGACACGTCGAAGTCGATCAGATCTCGCGCGTTCGGCAACGCCGGCAGGGTGTCGACCTTGTTTTCGGTCCATTCGGACGTGCGATCGAGCAGGTAATGAAACGGGGTGTCGTCTTTGGGCTTAGCTGGGGTGTGCGAACAGCCTGCAACAACGACGCTGCCGGCCACGCAGGCCAGCGCGAGAACGATCGCTTTCAATATGGGTACCTCGGTGAGCGGGCACAACGATTCGAAAGACCGAATGATAGCGCCCGCGCAGGCGATCGAGCGAGTACCGCGCCACCGGGTGGGGTGGCGCGTGGAGTCACTCGGGCAGAATCAAACTCGGCGAAGGGTAGGACGATGCGTCCACGCTGCCGTTCGACGCTTGCAGCGACGAACCGCTTTGCCCGGGCACTTGCGCCGAGGGCGATACGCGCGGATACCGCTGGCCGTGATGCGGGCCGCGCGGCTTCTCGGTGCGCGGCACCGCACGGCGCAAAAAGCGCGACAGTTCCGTCAGCGCCAATTGATAGACATCCCGCTTGAACTCGATCACCGCGTCGAGCGGCACCCAGTATTCGTTCCAGCGCCAGGCGTCGAATTCCGGGTGATCGGTGGCGCGCAGGCAAATGTCGCAGTCGCGGCCAACCATCCGAAGCAAGAACCAGATCTGTTTCTGGCCACGGTAGTGGCCACGTACTTCGCGCTTGATGAACTTGTCGGGCACCTCGTAACGCAGCCAGTCGCGCGTGCGACCGATGATCTTGACGTGCTCGGGGAGCAAGCCGGTTTCTTCGTGTAACTCCCGATACATCGCTTGCAGAGGGGTCTCACCATACTTGATGCCCCCTTGCGGAAACTGCCAGGAATGTTCACGCAGCCGCTTACCCCAAAACACCTCGTTGTGCGCGTTCAAGAGGATGAT
>NZ_JBQCIV010000079.1:0-3754 GCF_051953405.1 Trinickia sp.
GTAAGCACCCGGCAAAGTCGCCTTGAAGCGCAGGAGTTCTGACGCGAGCATCGTGTCCATTAACAACTTTTAATGGACAGGTGTACACGATGGCAGAACTCGCAGTGAATCCCGAAGGCGCAGTGCAGCCGGTGCGCCGCCGCCGGCATAGTAAAGAATTCAAGGCGGAAGTGATGCGTGCGGCGATGCAGCCGCACGTGTCGGTCGCAGCGGTAGCGCTGCACTACCGTCTCAATGCCAATCTGGTTCGCAGTTGGATCACCCGGCAAGCCAAGCGCCAGGGCGGCAAGCAAACCAGTCATTCAACCGATGTGTCGCCTGCCGAATTCGTCCCGCTGCAGATTGCGGCGCCGCCGAGCACGTCACCGGCATCCGGCGCAATCGAGGTGGAAGTGTGTCGTGGGGCGACGACGATCACGATACGTTGGCCGTTGTCGGCCGCTAGCGACTGCGGCACGTGGCTGCAAGGTTGGCTGCGGTGATTCGCATCGAGGCGATTTGGCTGGCGACCGAACCGCTCGACATGCGCGCCGGCACGGAGACGATCCTCGCGCGTGTCGTCAAGGTCTTCGGCTCAGCGCGTCCGCATCACGCGTACCTGTTCGCCAACAAGAACTCGACGCGGATGAAGGTGCTTGTCTATGACGGCTTGGGTATCTGGCTGGCCGCTCGGCGTCTGAACAAGGGGCGATTCATCTGGACGAATGGGGATCTGATGATCGCCACCGCGCTTAACCCCGAGCAATTGCAGGCGCTGGTGATGGGGCTGCCCTGGCGCACGCTCGCCCACGATCACGCGATCACCGTCGTGTAATGTCCCTAAAGCCGTAAACTGGCTTGCTTCCGCGGCGGGGTAGGTTCTGGCAGACTGCCCGCATGAACCTACCCGCCAATCTCGACGCGATGAGCCCCGACGAACTGCGCACGCTGGCTGCGCAGTTGATGGCTCAGGTGGGCGAGAACGAGCGGGAACTGCGCTATCGTCAGACTCGTATCGACCAACTCACGCACGAGATTGCTACGCTCAGGCGCCTGCATTTCGGCAAGCGCAGCGAGCAACTCAACGCCGAGCAGATGAGCTTGCTCAACGAGGCCATCGACGCCGATCTAGCGGCGCTGGAAATCGAGCTTGAGCAGTTGCAGTCGAATACGCCCGCAGATAAGCCGCGTCAGCAGCCCAAGCGAGCACCGTTACCGGCGCACTTGCCGCGCACCGACATCCACCATGAACCCGACGACATCACGTGCGCCTGCGGTTGCCAGCGGGTGCGTATCGGCGAGGACATCAGCGAGAAGCTGGACTATACGCCCGGTGTGTTCACGGTCGAGCGCCATGTCCGCGGCAAGTGGGCCTGCAAGGCGTGCGAGACGCTGATTCAGGCGCCCGTGCCACCGCATGTGATCGATAAGGGCATTCCCACCGTTGGGTTGCTCGCCCAAGTGTTGGTCGCCAAGTACGGCGATCACTTGCCGTTGTACCGTCAAGAACGCATCTTCGAACGCGCCGGTCTTGCAATTCCCCAGTCAACGCTGGGCGAGTGGGTTGGCGTATGCGGGGTGCGATTGCAGCCACTGGTCGACGCGCTTCGCGAAGTGCTTCTCCAGCACGATGTGCTGCACGCTGACGAGACGCCGGTGCAAATGCTCGTTCCGGGGAAAGGAAAGACGCAGCGCGCGTACGTATGGGCATACGCCACGACGCAGTTCGCCGATGTGCGCGCCGTCGTCTACGAGTTCGCCGATAGCCGCGCAGGCGAACATGCTCGCAAGTTCCTCGGCAACTGGCGCGGCAAGCTGGTATGTGACGAGCACAGCGGCTACAAAGCCGGATTCGAGCTGGGCATCACCGAGATCGCATGCGTTGCCCATGCAAGACGCAAGTTCTTTGAGCTTCATACCAGCAACAAGAGTCAAATCGCCGAACAGGCGCTGAAATACTACGGCGAGCTTTACGCTGTCGAGCGCGATGTTGCTGAACTCACGCCGGATCGCAGACGAGAAGTGCGTCAGGCGCGTGCTCGGCCGATTGCCGATGCGTTACATGAGTGGATGCTCGCCCAACGCAAACTCGTCTCGGAGGGATCGGCGATCGCCAAGGCGCTCGACTACAGCCTCAGGCGTTGGGAAGCGTTCACGCGTTATCTGGACGATGGGCACGTGCCTATTGATAACAATTGGCTCGAAAATCAAATTCGTCCATGGGCCATCAGTCGGTCGAACTGGTTGTTCGCCGGTTCATTGCGTGCCGGGCAACGAGCAGCGGCGATCATGAGCCTCATTCGATCCGCGCAACTCAACGGCCACGATCCCTACGTCTATCTGAAAGACGTTCTCAACCGATTGCCGACCCACCGAGCCGACGACATCGCCGCGCTTCTACCGCATCGCTGGGCTCCTGCCGCCGTTTAATTAACGGCGAGGACGCCCGGGGATGCCTTCGCCGGGCGCTTACGGCCTATCCGCACATTGCGAAAGCTAAACCATGTTTGACATCATCTTTGGAGCGGCGCACGCCATCTACATTGCGGGTGCACTGGTCGGGAGCGTCATCCTATGGCCGGACCAGACTTACCCGCTTCACAAGGCCCCCGAGGAACGGGAGATGGTGGAAGTAGTCGGCTTCCATCCGCAGTGGTACAAGGCGGACTCGAAGTGCCATTACAGCGGCCTCATCGTCCCGTACGTGCGCGATTGGCCAGAAACCGTGCGCCACAGTCAGGGGGACGAAGTCCTTCCGCCGGACCTCGAGCACACGGCCGGGCACGCGGTCATCCTGGACAAGAAGACGTGTCCGGGGAAAGACAATGAAAGCGTGTTTCTGGTCGATGCGGTGGAACGCAACTTCGGCGCCATAGGGGGCGGCACCGACTTCCACTTCGACGACCCTGATACCATCAAACCCGAGTACAAGCCGAAATGGCTCCCGCAAGTCATGCAGCGCATCGAACGCATAGCGGCACACGACGAGAACGCTAAGGACCTTTTCGAGACAATCTCCGCGCTCGAGCGTGACCGTGCAACGAAGGCACAGGCTGCAGTAGCGGCGACATCTAACGCTACCGCTGCTAACGCCGGCGCGGCGGCACCGGCAAGTTCGCCGGTGTCAACAAGCGAACCAGTCATCCCGACCGCCCAAACCAACTGACGTCAATCGCCGGGGCGTACGGAAAATCTAACGCTCGGCCGGACCTATGACGGATGGCGAGTTGGTGCGCATCGTAGTGGTCTGCCGTCATGTTCTCCGGAACACTGCCGCCGTGTGAACCATCTTGCGGGTTCGATTGATGACCTTTTCGAGAATGTCCAGTGAAACGGCGTACTCATTCCGACAGCCGCCGCTTTCCGCCATGCAACTTTCGGTCGTCGCTTGAATGTCCTCCCACGTTACCTGCGCGAGAAACGGAGCTGTAGCGTGTATAGAGTCTGTGGAGCGCCGGCGCCACGCTATCAGTTCTTTCATGAATTGCTCGTAGCCAGTGCGGTCGAGTGCAGGCACATCGCCTTTCTCTACTCTAGCAAGTCCGACGAGGGCGAAAATATCAGCGTGTGCCTCCTTGTAGAGTTGATAGTTTTTCGGATTCTTTTTCTTATCGAAGAGTGGGTTTGTTGGAGCCTCCTTCAAGTCACTCTCAAAGGTATGACCCAGTTCGTGCCAGAGAATGTAGGAATACCAAAGCTTGTACTGAGCGCCCGATAGACCCGGAAAGTCCGCGAGCAAATTGCTCTGCCTGTTCACAAGGATGACTGCACTTCC